>JAHZHI010000009.1 GCA_019420345.1 Peptococcaceae bacterium | reverse complement strand
TAAAGAACCAAGTTATTTAATTTTCATAGTGTCCAACTTTTTGGGGACAGCTCACTTAAAGCTCGTGATTTATTTGGTAATAACTTTTGGGATAGGATTTCTACCGCCAGTTGGCCAAATTTCAGAACTAGGAATGCGTGTACTGGGGGTATTCATTGGAACTATTTTTGGATGGATTTTCTTTGAAATGGTTTGGCCAAGTTTCTTTGCCATTTTGGCACTTGCCTGGGTTGGTTATGGTTCTATCACGGAGAATCTTGGCGCAGGCTTTGCTTACTATATGATTCCAATGATGTTTGTATGTTATGTCATTTGTGGTGTGTTTGTCGATTCAAAGGCAGCGCATTATGTTGCTCAATGGATCATTTCCAGAAAAATATGTGCGGGAAGACCTGAGCTGGTTATTGCATCAGTATTCGTAGTGGCACTTGTAATTGGGCTCTTTGGAACAGGGTTTGCTGGAATTTTTATTTGCTGGAGCTTTATTTATTCTTTAGCTGATGCAATGGGGTACGATAAGAAAACAGGCTGGATTCAGTATTTATCTTGTGTCATTTGTTTAATTGTAATTCAAGGCGGTCAATGTTTTCCTTTTTACTCTGGAGCTATTGTATATAATGCATTCTTTACTCAAGCAACCAAATTAGAACTGCCATTTGTTGGCTTTTGTGTGGTAAATATTGCAATTGATGTTGCAATTACTTTGGTATTTTATTTAATATTATTATTTGCTTTGCGCCCTGATTTTAGTCGATTTAAAGGTGAGGGTGACAAAGATGTTTTTGCAAAGTATAGAGGCGTTAAAATGAATTGGGAACAAAAAATTGGCTTTGGATTTTTGATTGCCTATATTGTTCTATTAACATTGCCTAATATTTTGCCAGATAATTGGGCGTTGTTTGGTATTGTCGGTAAACTTGAAGGTGTTTTAGGGACCTCTATTTTCTTGGCGATATTGGCTACCCTGATTAGAAGAAAAGATGGTAAAACTTATTATGACTTGGCAAAGGGAAGTAGCGACCATATTTCATGGCATGTTATGTGGATGATTGTTGCTACTATTCCACTTGCAAATGCATTTCAAGATGAAAACTGTGGTATATTAAATACAGTTATGGGCTTTTTGCAGCCATTGCTTGGCAATATGAATCCGATATTGTATGCAATTTGTTGTATGGCGTTGGTTGCTGTTGTTACTCAAATTGTTCATAATCTCGTAATAGCAATAGTATTTGTTCCGATTTTTTGTACAATGATGATTAATATGGGTGGCAATCCTTATCTTGTATACATACTGGTATACTGGGGGCTGAATTTGTCTTTTGTAACTCCTGCTGCATCAATGAATGCTGTTATTATGCATGGGAATGAGAATGTAACGACAAAATGGGCATATGGCAGTGGTCTGATAATTTTATTTGTCGGGATGATTGTTACGACTTTAGTTGGCTGGCCATTGGTATCCATATTTATGCCTTATTAATCTTTGGACGCAAGCGTTTTGCTTGCGTCATTTTTGTTTGCTTGCAGAATGGGTGTATGGTATGCTGGAAAAAATTAGTAAGGATGTGAATGAAGAGATGGAAGCGGTAATGTATATGTTGGTGGCGCTGGTGGCTGTGTTGGCATACACGGAAATTGCATCGTTGAAAAAACAGATGCGGGCGCTGCAGGAGCAAGTGGATGCTCTCGCAAAAGCGACAGGGCATGAGGCGGTATCGATGCTGCATGTGCCGGATGATGTGAAGGCACGGGCAAAAGCGTTAAAAGATGAAGGAAAAACGGTGGAAGCTGTAAAGGTGATTCGTGCGTCTTCTGTGATGGCGTTGGACGAAGCAAAAAAATTTGTGGATGAGCTATGAGTTTGAAACAGCAGCGAGGACTGCTGTTTTTTTGATGTATGCGATAGAATTTGTGCAAGGTTGATGGCTTGCTGACGGCTGTTGTTCGCGCTACAATGGCAGTAACAACGACGAAGGAGGCGATGGCATGCTGCATGAGATTGGCGACCGGGATTATTGCTGCCAATATGTGGATGATGCGCAGCGTGGGCCGGAGGATGTGTTGCTGGCATTTCAGGGCGAGAAGGTGCTGTTTAGTGGCGAATCGCTGCCACGGCTGCGAGAGGTGCCAAGCGATATGGCACTGCGGTATCTTTTCAGCATTTCTGGGGTGCGGTTTTTCCTGGCGGAGGACGAGGTTGCAGAAACTGAGCGCTGGCATTATGAAGGGGTGCGCAGCTTGCGTCTGCTGCAGCCGCAGTGGTTGGCGTTTGCTGGCATGACCGGGTATCATTTGGCGGGGTGGTATGGTAATAATCGCTACTGTGGGGCCTGTGCGACGCCTTTGGAACATAAGACGACTGAACGTGCATTGGTTTGCCCGAATTGTGGCAGGGTGTATTACCCAAACATTGCGATTGCAATTATTGTGGGCATTCTTGATGGCGATCGCATTCTGCTTTCGCGGTATGCGGCTGGTGCGTATCGCAATTATGCGCTGATTGCTGGTTATGTGGAGATCGGCGAGACGCTGGAAGAGGCGCTGCGGCGCGAAATCATGGAGGAAGTCGGGCTGAATGTGAAGAACATTCGCTTTTACGACGACCAGCCGTGGGGATTCTCACGAACGCTGTTGGTGGGCTTTTTTGCTGATTTAGATGGTCCGTCGGAGGTCTTTGTGGATCATCGGGAATTGTCTGAGGCTGTGTGGATGTCGCGGGCAGACATGCCGGAAAGCGACCCGCGCATCAGCATGACGGCAAAAATGATGGAAGCCTTTCGCCGTGGTGAGGATGTGTGATTTTCATGGGAAAATGTGCCTTTCATGGGTACGTGTGCCCTGTATGGGTAAATGTCCATAGGCGGAAAATAAAATCAATAGAAGGTATTTTTCCATTTTTCGCTTGACGCTGTTTCTGTAAATGCTATAATGAATTTAATCCAATAAAGCATTATAAATAACGCGATGATGGAGAAGCGATATGTCAAACGCTTTTCAGAGAGCTGCCGGTTGGTGAAAGGCAGCAGCCGAGCATATTTTTCCACTCCGGAGCGGCGAATGATGAATTTGACGGGGGCGCCCGATACAGCGCACAAGAGTTGGCGCAAGCACAATTTGGGTGGCACCGCGAGAATAGTATAAGCTCGCCCCATGATGGGGTGGGCTTTTTTGTTTGCTCCACGAGCGCCGCTGATACGAATGGATTTATAAAGGAGTGTTACAAGAATGAAAAGAGTTTATAATTTTAATGCGGGTCCATCGGCCATGCCGCTGGAAGTTTTGCAGGAAGCCCAGGCCGAGTTCCTGGATTTTCAGGGCACTGGAATGAGTGTGATTGAAATTAGTCACCGTAGTGCAGAGTATGCAGCACTGCATCAGGAAACCAAAGCGTTGCTGAAGGAACTGATGGATATCCCAGACGATTATCATATTCTTTTTTGCCAGGGCGGCGGCAGCACACAGTTTCTGATGGTTGCAGCAAATTTTCTGACAAAGAAGTATGGCGCTTATGTGAACACGGGCGTTTGGGCGAAAAAGGCCATGGCCGAAGCCAAATTTTATGGAGAAGCGTATGAAGCAGCTTCCAGTGCGGATAAAAACCACAGCTACATCCCACAGTCTTTTGAAATTCGTCCGGAAACGTCATATGTTCATTTGACTGCCAACAATACGATTTATGGCACCGAATATCCAGATTTTCCAAAATTTGATGTGCCGATCGTTTGCGATATGTCCAGCGATATTCTTTCTCGCCGTGTCAATGTGGCAGACTTTGACCTGATTTATGCGGGCGCTCAAAAGAACCTGGGACCTGCTGGTGTAACGCTGGCCATTGTTAAAGATGATTTCTTGAAGACAGCCCGCACCGATCTGCCAACGATGCTCAAATATCAGACCTTTGTCGATAAAGACTCTACCTATAATACACCACCAGTTTTTGCCATCTATATGGTCAATAAGACCTTGCATTGGATCAAGGCGCAGGGCGGTGTTGACGTTATCGCAGCGCGCAATGCAGAGAAAGCAAAATTGATTTATGATGTGATCGACCAGAGCGAAGGCTTCTATATTGGCCATGCAGAGCCAGCTTATCGCAGTAATATGAACATCACCTTCAACCTGCAAACGCTGGAGATGGAGAAGGACTTTATCGCACAAGGCAAGGCGGCTGGCTTTGTCGGCATCAATGGTCACCGTTCTGTTGGCGGCTGCCGTGCATCGGCGTACAACGCAGTGCCGGTTGAAGCTTGTGAAGCGCTGGCAGAATACATGAAACAGTATCAGAAAAACCATCAATAATACATGTACCAATTAGGGAGGAAACAATTATGAGAATTTTAGTTAGCGACGACGTTAGCGAAAAAGGCGTTGCCATTCTGCGTGAACACTTCGATGTCGATATTAAGACCAATATGCCACCGGAAGAACTGATTGCCTGCATCGGCGAATATGATGGCCTCATCACCCGCAGCCAGACTCAGGTTACGGAAGAAGTCATCGCTGCAGCGACCAACCTCAAAGTCATCGGTCGTGCCGGTGTTGGTGTTGATAACATCAACATTCCAGCAGCCACAGCACGTGGGATCGTCGTTTGCAATGCGCCGGAAGGCAACACCATTGCAGCGGTTGAACACACCATTGGCATGATGCTGGCTGTCACCCGTCACATTCCACAGGCTCATCAGTCCATTCAGGAAGGCAAATGGGACCGCAAGAGTTTCACCGGCATTCAGCTGCAGGGCAGAACCCTTGGTGTCATTGGGGTCGGCCGTGTCGGCAGCCGTGTTGCTAAACGCATGCAGGCCTTTGAAATGAATGTCATCGGGTATGACCCATATATTACCGAAGAACGTGCACGTCAGATCGGTATTGAATTGGTCGACTTTGACACCTTGCTGAAAACGTCCGATTACATCACCATTCATACACCGTTGACCAAAGAAACACGTGATATGATCGATGCGGAAGCCATCGCAAAAATGAAAGACGGCGTGCGTCTTGTGAACTGCGCACGTGGCGAATGCTTTGACAACCAAGCCATTGCTGAAGCGCTCAAGAGCGGCAAGGTTGCAGGTGCTGCCATCGACGTTTATCCAAATGAACCACTTACGTTGGAAAACAACCCATTCCTTGGCATGTTCAACGTTGTTCAGACTTCTCACCTTGGTGCTTCCACCATTGAAGCACAGGAAGGTGTTGCTGTGGATGTTGCCTACGGTGTTATCGATGCGCTCAATGGCAAACCAGTTATGAATGCTGTGAACATGGCCCCAATTCCAAAGAGTGTGGCTGCTGTTATTCAGCCTTATTTCGGACTGGCTGAACGCATGGGGACCATTGGCATCTATCTTGCCAGCGGCCCCGTTAAAGAAGTGGAAATCGAATACAGCGGTGAGCTGGCAAACACTGAAACCGAACACCTCAGCACTGCTTTCCTCAAAGGGATGCTGAACCCAATTCTTCAGGACAGCGTCAACTATGTCAATGCACCAGGGCTGGCAAAGAAACGCAATATTGATGTGAAGGAAAGCAAAACCCAGAAGGTCGGGTATTACACCACCGCTATCACAGCGCGCATTAAGACTTCCAATGGGGAGCACATCATTGCTGGCACACTCTTCGATGGCAAACAGCCTAAGATCGTTCAGATCGACCAGTATCGTGTCGACTTTACGCCGGAAGGCTACCTCCTCTTGGTGCCACATGTTGACCAGCCAAATATGATCGGTCAGATCGCTACCATTCTTGGTAAGGCGCAGATCAACATCAATGGCATGCAGGTTGGCAATACCACTGAAAGCGGTACCAACATCATGGCTGTTGCTGTGAATGATGACATTCCAAATGACATTTTGCTGCAGATCTCTGGCATCGAAGGCATTCTCGATGTCAAGCTCATTCATTGCGAAGCCTAAAGGATGTGACCTATGACAAGAATCATTTTAGTTCGTCACGGAGAAACCACCTGGAATGTGGAGGGCCGTTATCAGGGGCAGGAAGACACGCCGCTCTCTGAACGTGGACTTGAACAGGGAAGACTGCTCGCCGAAGGTCTGCGCAACATTCCCATTGACCGTGCCATTTCCAGCCCATTGCAGCGTTCTTTTCGCACTTGCCAATTTTGTGCAGATCTGCACGGATTGACCGTCAGCAGCGATGAGCGTTTGCTGGAGATCAACCATGGCAGCTGGGAAGGACGCTTGGCAGCGGAAATTGCTGCGGAATATCCACAGGACTTTGAACGCTGGCACAGTGAGCCGCATCTCGTGCAAATGCCGGATGGCGGCGAAAATCTTGAAGATGTACGCCGACGCGTGCGTGCTGCTTTTGATGATTATGTGCGTCAGTATCCCAACGAAACCGTTCTCGTCGCTGCGCACGATGCGGTGAACAAAGCCATCATTTGTGATCTCATGGGCATTGGCATGGAGCATTTCTGGCAGGTGAAGCAGGATAATACCTGCATCAACGTACTAGAATATAATGAAGGAACTTGGCGCATTGTTCTTTTGAACAGCACTGCACACATGGGTTATCTCTTCAGTGGCATTGAACAAGCAGGCCTTTGAGCCGTGATATAGTACAAAAAAGGTCCACGCGGCGTGCGTGGATCTTTTTTGTACGAGAGGTATTGTATAAGCAATGCTTAGCGCTGGGCGGTGTTATGATTTAATGATAAAACCCGAGGCGCGTTGACCGGTGTGGTGGAATATGGTAACATATAATCTGTGTGCGAATGCACAAATGTCCGAGCCGTTGGGACATGATATCGTCTGTAGAATTGAAGAAAACATATTATTATTTGAGGTGAAGAACTATGCCTGGATTGGTATTGTTAGGAGCACAATGGGGCGACGAAGGGAAAGGAAAAATCACCGATTACCTTGCAGAGCGCGCTGATTATGTCGTGCGCTACCAGGGCGGCAATAATGCTGGCCATACGGTGGTTGTCAATGGAGAAGAATTTAAGCTGCGCTTGATTCCATCGGGAATCATTTCCGGCCACGCAACCTGCGTCATTGGTAATGGTGTGGTTGTGGATCTCAAGGTGCTCATCAAAGAAATGGAATACCTGAAATCAAAAGGCGTGGATGTCAGCCGCTTGCGCATCAGTGACCGCTGCCATTTGATCATGCCTTATCATATCAAGCAGGATGAATGCGAAGAACTGGCGAAAGGCGATGCTAAAATCGGTACGACGAAAAATGGCATTGGCCCTTGCTACATGGATAAATGCGCGCGTATTGGTGTGCGCATGGGCGATGTTGTCGACAGAGCGTATTTCCTCTCTCGCCTGCAAAGTGCAGTTAAGCTGAAAAACGACCTGCTCGGCAAACTTTACGGCGTAGAGCCATTCGATGCTGAAGCCATTGCAGATGAATATTTGGCACTGGCAGATCAGATCAAGGATCAGATCTGCGACACGTCTTATCTTTTGAATGAAGCCCTTAAAGCAGGCAAAAAAGTTTGCTTCGAAGGGGCACAAGGTACTCTGTTGGACATCGACCATGGGACTTATCCATTTGTTACGTCCTCCAATCCAAATGCTGGCGCAGCATGTGTAGGCGCAGGGGTTGGTCCACAGAACATCAATGAAGTGCTTGGCATTATTAAGAGCTACACCACCCGTGTTGGTGCTGGTCCATTCCCAACCGAACTCAATGATGCGGTTGGCGAAGAAATGCAGCAGCGCGGTCATGAGTATGGCACTGTTACTGGACGTGCACGCCGCTGCGGCTGGCTCGATTTGGCCATTGTCAATTATGCAATTCGCCTCAACGGCATTACCGGTCTGGCGCTGATGAAACTGGATATTCTGGATACCTTGCCAGAAATTAAGATCTGCACTGGCTATAAGCTGCATGGTGAAGAGATCAAGCACTTCCCTGGCCGTCTCGATGATCTCGAACAGGTGGAACCAATTTATGAAACCGTTCCAGGCTGGCAGTGTGACACCACGTCCTGCACGCATTTCGATGAACTGCCGGATGCAGCGAAAGCATTTGTTGAACGTGTAGAAACTTTGACCAGTGTACCGGTGAAGATCGTTGCTGTTGGTCCTGGCCGCGAACAGACCATCATTCGTGAACATGTGCTTTAATCGTTGAGGATTCGGTATGACGAAACAAAAATCCTTTTTTAAAGGTGCGTTGATTTTAACGATCGCTGGCGTCCTGGGCAAAATGCTCGGGGCGCTTTATCGCATCCCTTTCAACCGCATCGTTGGTGAAGAAGGGGCGGCGCTTTATGGCCTGAGTTACTCGGTGTATCAGATTCTGTTTGCCCTTTCAACGGCAGGCATTCCACTGGCAGTATCGAAGATGGTGGCTGTTTATGAAGAACGCCGCGAATCTGGTGAAAGCTTGCGCCTTTTGAAAGCGGCGTTTACCATGTTGGCAATCATCGGGCTGCTTGTGGGGCTGTTTGTATTTACACAGGCGGAACGCATTGCTGTGTTTATTTTCAACGAACCAGCGGCTGCCTTGAGTCTGAAGATGCTGTCACCAGCCATGCTCTTCAGCTGCTTGATGGCGGTACTGCGTGGATATTTCCAAGGGCATCAGCAAATGGTGCCAACGGCGATTTCGCAGATTTTGGAGCAGTTTTTCCGTGTCGGCACTATTTTTATTGCCATCTTCCTGCTGGCTGGGCGTCCACTGGAAGTGATTGTTGCTGGCGCAAGTTTTGGCTCTGCTGTCGGTGGCATTCTTGGCTTTGTGTTTTTGGCTGTATTCTTTATGTGGTACTACAAGCGCAACCATCCGACGAATGCAGTAGAACCAACGACACAAGAATCTACAGGAGACATGCTTAAGCAGCTGCTCTATTACGCCATTCCAATCTCCATCGGCGCGTTGGTGCTGCCAATCATGCAGCTGATTGATTCAACGTTGGACATTACGCGTCTTGAAGCCTCTGGCATGGCACATTCTCAGGCATTGGTTCAATATGGTTATCTCGCCAGCTATGCCATGCCGATCATCAATTTGCCATTTATTATTACAACAGCAGTATCGGCAAGCTTGGTGCCAACCATTGCCAACCTTTATGAGCAAAAAGATCACGATGGTGTCAATAACAACATCCGCACGTCGCTGATGCTGACCATCATCCTTATGCTGCCTGCTGCAGCTGGTTTGGCCACGCTTGGCACACCGATCTGCACCCTTCTTTACAACAACTCAGCATCTGGTGCGGCGCTTTCTTATGTAGCCTTCACTGTGCTGGCTGTTGGTGTCTATCAGGTATCTGGCGGCGCACTGCAAGGTTTGGGCCGTGTTTTTATTCCGATGTCTAGCTTGATCATTGGTGCCATTATCAAGGCAGTGCTGAACTATGTGCTTTTGGCGCAGCCTGGTGCAGATATTCGCATGGCTGCTATTTCTACCGTTGTTGCATTTACGGTTGCTGCGCTGCACAACTTGTATCAGCTTGGCCGCATTGTTGGGTGGAAATGGTTTTCGCTGAAGCAGTTGATTATTAAGCCGGTTGTTGCAACACTTGTGATGGCGGTTGCTGTAACAGCAGTCAAGTTTTTCTTTGTTGATCTCATTGGCCGTGCCTTTTTGATCACTGCTTGTGGCATTGTCGTAGGGGTTGTGGTGTATTTCGTGGTGCTTTTCCTCATTGGCGGCATTGATCGCGATACCCTGGAAAAAGTGCCAAAGATTGGACCAAAATTGGCCAGCAAATGGGGCGGAAAATAATTCCGGTCTTTCAAAGCGTTTCTTAGGAAGCGCTTTTTCTTGTCTGAGTAAGGAGGACAATGAGCCATGGAACATGCGGATCTTTCACCACTAACAGACGTTGTGACGCGCTTGTTGGGGCCAGGTGGCTGCCCATGGGACCGCGCCCAAGATCATGCGAGCATGCGCAAGCATATGATTGAAGAGGCGTATGAAACGTGTGATGCCATTGATCGTCATGATGCAGCCAATCTTTGTGAAGAATTGGGTGACGTGCTCTATCAGGTGGTCTTTCATGCGGCGCTGGCCGAAGAAGAAGGGGCATTTACCTTACAAGAGGTCGTTGATGGCGTAGCGGAAAAAATGAAACGCCGTCACCCCAATATCTATCCGCCAAAAGATGCGGACGCCCCTCGTGACTGGGAAAGCATCAAGCGGCAAGAGAAAGCGGCGCGGCATCAGCCAATGACTTTACCGGCTAGTCTGCCGGTGACTTTGAAAGTGACCAAGCTTGCTGCAAAATTAAGAAAAGCGGGCATTACGGAGGAAGCCATGCAGGCACTGTGTGCCGACGCTACAGAACGCGCCCTGCTAAAAGCGGTACTGGAAGCTGCTGCATTGAATCAAGATGTGGAATTTTCTGGACAATCATTGGCGAAAAAAATGGAAAATATGTTGGAAAACATTTCAAAGATTTAAGAACCTGTCGAATAGTGACCAAAAGCAAAAAAACTTGTTAAGATGGCGTTTTGGCGCTTTTCATGTCCATAAGTTTGTGGTAAAATTCAAGCAAGCTATGGAGTCATCTATTAAACATCAAACAATTAGGGAGGAAATTTCATTGAATAAATCCGAATTAGTTGCAAGTGTTGCTGAAAAGTCTGGCTTGACCAAGAAAGACGCAGAAAAAGCTGTTAACGCAGTTTTCGATTCCATCACTGCAACCCTCGTTTCCGGCGAAAAAGTTCAGTTGGTAGGTTTCGGTACTTTCGAAGTCAGAGAACGTAAAGAACGTCAGGGCCAGAACCCACAGACCAAGCAGCCTATCACCATTCCTGCAACCAAAGTTCCTGCATTTAAGGCAGGCAAAGGTCTTAAGGATGCTGTTGTCGGTAAATAATCAATATCGAAATTTTGCTCATGGCCCTAAGCTGTAGCCTCGGTTGGCAGCTTAGGGTTGTTTTTTTGACTGCATAAGCTGAATCATAACAAATGAGGAGACGATCATGCGCATCGATAAATTTTTGAAAGTGAGCCGCATCATTAAACGCCGCACTGTTGCCAAAGAAGTCTGTGACGGTGGCAAGGTTAAGGTGAATGGGCGTGTGGCAAAAGCTGGCACAGATGTTGTGGCTGGTGACGAAATCGAAATCCAGTTCGGTGAAAAGTTGTTTCGTGCGCGCATCAAAGAAGTGCGTGAAACAGTGCCAGCGAAAGAAGCCGACAGTTTATATGAGATTTTAGTTTGAACTGAAACGTGAACAGCAATCACGTGAAAATATCATGGTAGACGGCACAAGTACGCCACGATAGATGAAAGAGGTGAACCGATGGCAAACAAAAAACATCAATCTCTGTCTTCACGCTTGCGGTTGCAGAAAAAATCTAAAAAGAATCAGCCTTCCATTTTAAAGGAAGAAGAGGAAAAATGGAATTGGACACGCATCGCCATATTGGTTGTGCTGATCTACGCTGGAATGACATTCATGAATGGGTGCTTTTCCATCATTGACCTGAAAGCTCAGCAAAATGCAATCGTTGCTCAGACGCAGGAAGCACAGTCTAAGCAGAGTGATCTGGAAAACGAAGTATCCTATATGCAGACGCAGGAAGCTGTTGAAAAAACAGCGCGGGAAGATTTGAAGATGGTAAAACCGGGCGAGATTTTATTGACGCAGCGAGAAAGCACCACGGATGATCAAAAGGAGTCGCAGACTTCTACTGAAAACTCTGATACAACAGAATAATCTGCTTGTTTGCTACTTGACAGAGGTTTCCGTCCATCGTTATAATGAAACCAGACGAATAATTTTGAAAAAAACGGGAGGCTAGCAAGCGCATGTCCAATACTGTAGGGCAAATTTTATCAGGTAAAGTGACCGGGATTACGAATTTCGGCGCATTTATCGAATTGGAAACCGGGGAAACCGGATTGGTACATATTTCTGAGATCGCGGATACCTTTGTAAAAGACATCCATGATCATCTCAATGTCAATGACGAAGTTAAGGTAAAGATTCTTAACATCAATGATAATGGCAAGATTGGATTGTCTATCAAGCAGGCAAAGGAACGTAAGAAACCTCAGAAACCTTCTCCAAGCTTTGAAGATAAAATTGCACGTTTTATGAAGGACAGCGACGAAAAGCTGGCATCCTTCAACAAAAATATGAATGCGAAACGCCGTAGTGGCAATCGCTATTAATGGGATGACCGTTACAGAGCCGTTGCGAAGCAACGGCTCTCTTTCTTTATGACGTTTTTTTAGAGAGGATGAATGAAAGGATGAAAACAGGCATCATCGATATTGGCTCAAACAGCGTGCGCATGGCATGGATGGATGGCGCACCACATTATGGGACCCTGCCGGAAGAACGTCTGCGTTACAGCCGCTTTGCAGAACACGCAACGGCTACTGGACTGCTCGAGAAAGCGGCCGTGGAGCGTACCATTGCCGCTGTGCAGGAGCTTTTGGCAGAGGCCGCAGACAACGGCGTGGACGTGAAGCGCATCAGTGCCACATCGGCTTTGCGTGAAGCGAAAAATCAGGCAGAGGTGCAGGAAAAAATGGAAACCGCACTGCAGCGTTCGATTACATTGCTGGCGCCAGAAGCAGAGGCTCGCTACAGTTACGAAGGCGCTATTTACGGTCTGCCTCGTCAGGGGCGAACGGTGGCGGTACTCGATGTCGGTGGGGGATCCACAGAACTTTGCTGGGGAGAAACACAGGGCTTCGCAGCCTCGGTGCCTGTCGGCGCGGTGCGGCTGAAAGAAGCAGCCGATCAAATTGGGCCATTGACCGTGGCCTTGGCACCATTGACAAAACGTGCGCCAAAAGGCAGCAGTGTACTCTTGGTCGGTGTCGGCGGCACGCTGACAACGATGGCAGCGCTTTTTGAAGGCATGCAGACGTATGATCCACGCATGATTCATCAAATGACCTATGGTGCCAATGCGATTTCCCAAATCAATGACATTCTCAAAGGGATGCCGATGGACAAGCGTTTAGAATTGCCAGCGCTGACCGCTGGCCGCGCGGATATTATCACTCAGGGCTTGGATATTGCTCTGACAGTGATGCATGCGTTAGAAACACCAGCTTTAACTGTAAGCACTACCGATTTGCTTTTCGGGCAGCTTTTGGAGCTCATTGAGGCATGAAAACAGAGCAGGTGCAGGAAAAATTGGTGATGGATTTTCTAGTGCGAACCGTATCGCCTGGAGATACCATTTTGGCGGCTGTATCCGGCGGCGCCGATTCGATGGCAATGCTGGATCTGTTGTTGGGCTGTCGAAAAAAGTGTGGCTGTCAAGTGGTGGTGGCACATATCCACCATCATCTGCGGACAGCCTCTGACGCTGAGTGGCAGTTTGTGATGCAGTATTGTGCACAGCGCGAGGTGCCGTTTTATGGACGGCATGTGCGGGTTGTTGAGAGCAAGAAAAATGGAGAAAGTCTGGAGGCGGCGGCGCACCGCTTACGGCACGAGGCGCTGCGGGTAATCATGCGGGCATGTGGTGCACAGTGGATGGCGCTGGCGCATCAGGCCGATGATCGTGCAGAAACGGTATTGATGAATCTCCTGCGTGGCTGCAGTGTGAACGGTCTGGCCGCCATGCCTGCGCGTGATGGTGTCATTTTGCGGCCGCTTCTAGCCTTTAGCAAGTCGTCATTGGAAGCCTACTGCGCGGCGCAGAAGATTCCCTTTGTGAACGATGAGAGCAACGCAGATACTACCATTTTGCGCAACCGTCTGAGGCATGAACTGCTGCCGGATCTGCGCGCGTATAATCCACAAATCATTACGGCCCTCAATCATCTTGCAGAAAGCAGCGAACAGACAGCGGATTTTTTAGACACACAGGCAACCGCGTTATATAAGGAGGCACTCGAGCTGGAAACCCCACAGTGGGTGCTCCTAAAACGCCAACCTTTATATGATGCGCATGAAGCGGTGTTGGGAGAACTGGTGCGTGCGTTGGCACAGCGCCTTGCCGGCAACCGCGGCAGCCTGCGTTTTGAGATGGTGGCGGCAGTGGCTGAACGGCTTCGTGCTGGCGACGGGCGGTGCGATTTGGGACAAGGCATCATTTGTGAATGTACGCGGCGTTGGCTGTACGTTGGGGATAAACCGCGCGGAGCGTGGACGATGAACAATGGCCGATGGCAGCAAACTTTTCTGGATGCCGAAGTGTATGGCTCAGAGAACATTGTTGTGCGCGTTTATGAAAGCAGCGATGCCATTGCAGTGAAAAATCTTGGCCGCAAGCGTCTCAAGAAAATTTTTCAGGAAAAAGCACTGCCGCCTACGCTGCGTTCTGTGTGGCCAGTGGTTTATGATACCAAAATAAAAGAAATTATTTGGGTCCCATTCCTTGCGCAGTCGCCGCAACTCATGTATTATAATAGTGTTACCTATTTGAAGGTTGCGTTACATTGCAGGATCGCGCAGCGTGATGCGCGGCTTGAAATTGATCGAATAAGTAAAGATAAGTAAGAAATAGGAGGTACTATGAAGCGTTCAACATGGAAAAGCTTTGCGGTATACCTTGTGATCTTTCTTCTCTTCTTTTCCATGATCGAGTTTTTCGGAAGCAGCAGTGAGCCAACTTCCGAACAAAAAGAAGTCTATGGACAGAATTACACGGAGTTCATGGAAAATGTTGAAGAAGGAAATGTTAAGCAAGTTACCATTACGACGTATGACAATTATCAGGAGATCAGCGGTACGACCAAAAACGGTGAAATCTTCAGCATGCCGATCTCCAAAAACGACGACAATCTGACGCAGAAACTTGTTGACGAGGGCGTTGAAGTTACCCAGGCAAAGACACCAGAACCATCCCCATTGCTGAATTTGCTAGGTTCCATTCTGCCGGTGCTGTTGCTGGTTGGGGTGTTCTTTTTCCTCATGAGCTCTGCACAGGGCGGCGGCGGAAAAATGAGCCAGTTTGGCAAAAGCAAGGCTCGTGTGACCGTCGACAGCCACAACCGTGTGACTTTTGACGATGTTGCCGGTGCTGATGAAGTCAAAGAAGAACTTGCCGAAGTGGTCGACTTCCTCAAGAAACCACAGAAGTTTAAATCGATTGGTGCTAAGATTCCAAAGGGTGTTCTGCTTTTTGGCCCTCCAGGGACTGGTAAAACCTTGCTGGCGCGTGCTGTTGCTGGCGAAGCAGGCGTACCGTTCTTCTCCATCAGTGGGTCTGACTTCGTGGAAATGTTCGTCGGGGTTGGTGCAAGTCGTGTTCGCGATTTGTTCGATCAGGCGAAGAAGAACAGTCCTTGCATCATTTTCATCGATGAAATTGATGCTGTAGGGCGTCAGCGTGGCGCCGGCGTCGGCGGTGGTCACGATGAACGTGAACAGACATTGAACCAGCTGCTCGTTGAAATGGATGGTTTTGATGCCAACGAAGGCATCATCATTCTCGCAGCAACCAACCGTCCAGACATTCTCGACCCAGCGCTCTTGCGCCCAGGCCGTTTTGACCGTCAGGTCACTGTTGGCCGTCCAGACGTACGTGGCCGCGAGGATATTCTTAAAGTTCACACACGCAACAAACCACTGTCAGCAGAAGTAGATCTGAAAGTTATTGCCAAGCAAACTGCAGGTTTCACAGGCGCAGATCTGGCCAACTTGGTCAATGAAGCCGCCTTGTTGGCAGCGCGTGAAAACTTGACAAAGATCACCCAGGAACATTTGGAAAAATCCATTGAGCGTGTTGTTGCTGGTCCGGAAAAGAAAAACCGTGCTCAGATGAGCGAAGCTGAGCTCAATCTTGTCAGCTATCATGAAGCTGGTCATGCAGTCATTGGCCATTTCTTGCCAGGGTGCGACCCAATTCATAAGGTGTCCATTATTCCACGCGGTGCAGCAGGCGGTTATACCATGAGCCTGCCAACAGAGGACCGCAACTACATGACGCGTACACATCTTTTGCATGAGGTCACCATGATGCTCGGTGGTCGTGTGGCAGAAGAGATCGTGCTCGGTGAAATTTCCACCGGTGCGTCCAACGATATCGAGCGTGCTACGAAGACCATTCGTCAAATGGTTACCCGTTGGGGGATGAGCGATGAGCTTGGCACCATTGCCTTTGGTGAAGATCAAGAACAAGTCTTCCTGGGCCGTGACCTTGGCCATAGCCGCAACTATTCGGAAGCCATTGCTTTCTCCATTGACAAAGAAGTGAAGCGCATCATGGATGAATGCCATAAGCGCGCGCATGATTTGCTCAACGAACATCGCGACAAGCTGGATGCTGTTGCCATGGCACTGCAGGAACGCGAAGTGCTTAACGCTTTCGAATTCCAGGGTGTGATGGACGGCAAGCCACTGGATCAGATTGATAAGGAAGAAGCTGAATATCTTGCTAAGCTTAACGAAGAAAAGCAGCGCAAGATTGCTGAACAGGAAAAACGTGAAAAAGAACAGCCACCTGTTCAGAAACCGGCAGAACCTGTCAGCGAACCGGCAGAACCTTTCTCCTTCGAACAGTGGGTGCGAGCAGAACAGCCAAAGGCTGAAAAGTCTCAGGCACCTACCCAGCCAGTGAACGATGAAAAGAAAACAGACGATGCCGATGCGCCAAAACCTTGGGACACTGTTCCAACACCACAGCGTGATCAATCTTCTGAGAATCTCGGATTGCCATCCCAACAGGATGACGACGAAAAGAAATAAAAATAAGACCGCCGCTATGTTGTGATTGATTAGCCCCCAGTCAAGTAGAAAGGGTAAATAACAAAAATCATTTTTCATC
>JAHZHI010000008.1 GCA_019420345.1 Peptococcaceae bacterium | reverse complement strand
ACCGTTTGAATTGTATCATTCTGAGGTGTTGCACTTGACTTGACAATTCGCCATACAAAAACTGCAACTAAATCAGCAACAAAATATACCGCCAGCCAACGGAAAATCCATGTCCAATCTATTTTTTTATGATAAAGGTAGACATTATAAAAATTTGCTGCAACAGCAAGCAGAGAGCCCATTGCCAAGGATTCTGTATAACTAAATATGTATGGAAAAACCATTAAAACAACCATATTAAAAGCAAAACCGCTAATTCCCTGTACCAATGAAGCTGCTAAAACAATCCCGAAAAACGCAAAAATAGTACCGAGCATGAACGCCCCTCCTTTTTCCCTTGCATTCTCATTCAAATGCAAACCATGAATGGCCTGCAATCATATTACACCTCTTCACTACAATCATCAATCTACAGAAGCATTTACGACAAAGAGGCTGCCACTAAGTGACAGCCTCTTATAGCGCGAAACATAAATCCCGTTCTCATTTTTATAATCCAAGAACACGTGCTGCATTTTGATACATTATTTTTTCTTTTATTTCATCGGTAAACCCAAATTCATTATACAATGCGACCGCATCTTTATAATGAACAAATGGATGCGCACTCGCAAAAACAACACGATCTTGCAGAATGCCTTTCGCAGCTTCAATAAAGGCATTACTTCCAGGATATTTTTCATACTCTGAACATTCTACATAAACATTCTTATTTCTAAATGCGCAGCCAATCATCTCTTGAATATATGGCCAAGCGCCATGACTAATGATCATGCGCAATTCTGGAAAATCATTGGCCACTCGATCAATCTGATCTGGATGTGCAAAGTTTGCCACTGTGCCTTGGGTAAAACGAGCAGGACCTGTTGTGATAACAATAGGAATCTCTAGTTCACAGCATTTTGCATAAATTGGATAAAACTTTGCGTGATCAATCGGCAAACGGTTATAGATAGGATCTGTTGCTGCACCTACAAACCCTTCATCTTTTACCAAATGATCCAATTCTCGTATGGCATCCATTCCTTTATGTGGATCCAATCCCGCAAATGCACAAAACAGATCTGGATCTTCGTCAACAAACTTTTTCAATTCATCATTATTTGGTTTGAAGCCATAGGTCGTTTCAGCATCACGCCCAACCAATACGGCTTTTTCAATGCCAAAATCACGCAAATCCTTACAAATTTTAGAAACAGATTCTGCGCCTGCAACATATTCATCCAAATCCATCCCCATAGCCAAAAGCCCATCTCTAAAAATTGGACTTTCCGTTAATCCTCTTAAAATGCTCTCTGTATGAGGTCTAAAGCGACAATCAATAATAGCCATTATTCATCCTCCTATTTGACCAATTCTTTAAATGCATCGAAACGTTCCTGTTCTAATTCAAGATCACGATCCAAAGGATACTCTTGACCGATAAATTCATATTTATTTAACCCAAAACGATGGTATTTCAACAATTCATACTCCGTATTTGGCAACTCCGTTTTTACAAAATCAGCAATTGCTTTTAGCGTCATCACATCATCATTGAATCCGGGAATGACTGGCGTACGAACACGCATTGGTTTGTTCGGAAATTCCTGACGAATGTGCTTCAAATTTTCCAGTGTTACCTCGTTCGTCACTCCGGTCCATTCTTTATGCTTCATTGGATCAATATGCTTAATATCCACCAATAGATAGTCTAAATCAGCAATAATCGATTGTACATCTTCCCATTGAGCAAATGCTGTTGTTTCAATTGCAGTATGAATACTGCGATTTTTACACTCTGAAACCAGCTCTTTTAAGAAATCCCGCTGCATCAGTGGTTCTCCACCGCTGAAAGTAACGCCGCCGCCTGAACGCGCATAAAACGTTCCATCCTTTTCGACTTCACGCAGCACCTCATCGACAGACATTTCTTTTCCATAGACAGTCATTGCTTTTGCTGGGCACAAATGTGCCGCCTTCACGACTTCTTCTGCACGATGATTTGAAAGCTTTGGCCTGTCTTCCACATCATCCCAAAAAATATGATTTGGTGCATGATTTTGACAAATCTTGCATGCTGAGCCAATGCATTTATCTTGATTAAATGCAACTTCTGGTGATGCATAATGACTTTCTGGATTCGAACACCAACGGCAATTCAACGGACAGCCTTTCAAAAAAACAATGGTACGAATTCCCGGCCCATCATGAACGGAATAGTGCTGCATATTAAAAACAGTACCTTTAATCATGTTTTTCTCCTTTCTAAAACAGCCGTTGTCTACACAGACAACGGCTGTTAAGACATCTAACGTCTGTTAAATGGCTTCTTGGGTAGTACGTGCAATCAGGTCATCCTGTAAATCTGGAGAAAGTTCACAGAAGTAAGCACTGTATCCGGCAACACGTACAATAAGGCCACGGTAATCATCTGGATGTTTCTTCGCTTCAATCAAAGTCTCTTTATTAACGACATTAAACTGAACATGCCACAATTTTAAATCGCACCAAGTGCGGATAAAGTTAACCAGCTTCTTCGTTCCGTCTTCGCCAGCCAAGCAGTTTGGAGAGAATTTGATATTCAGCAAACGAGCTGCACGGTTACGATATTCATAGTTTTTAGAATGATAGTTGGATAACAGAATTGCTGTAGGGCCATTAACATCCATGCCCTGCGTTGGAGAAGAACCATCAGAAAGTGGCATCGTATCCAGGCGGCCATTAGGCGTTGCACCAACAACTTTACCAAATGGAACATGGCTGGTGAATGGAACAAGGCGCAGATCCAACTGTACACCGAGTTCTTTAGAATATGCACGTGTAAATTCTACTGCATGCTTATCAACATCTTTAGCAATAGAATCTGCATAACCATCATCATTGCCATATTTTGGCGCATTCAGCATATATTGGCGTGCCACTTCATAGCCTTCAAAATTATTCTTGCAGGCATCAATAACTTCCTGCATGGTCAAGATTTTATCTTCAAAGACGAGTTTCTTAATTGCTGCCAGAGAATCAACAACTGTACCATAACCCATCAATTCAAAATACCCAAGGTCAATACCTTCAGGAATATTTGGCTGATGCAAATCGATGTTATATTTCATGCAAAGCTTGTGCATGGAGGAACCCAGTGGGGTTGCAAAATGTTCTGCACGCAAACGAATGATATGGTATTGCTGGATAAATGCATGCTTGAGGAGATTATCAACTTGCTTATAATAAGCATCCATAAATTCATCAAATGTCTCAAATTTATTTGGATCTCCTGTTTCAATGCTGAGTACTTCATCTCCGGTATGCAAGGTTTTACCATTATAAAGAACCATTTCAACGGCAGACGCAAAGTTGACATAGGCACAGCTTGAGGTATACGTATCTCTATTCGGCATACGACATTCAGCGCAACCAGACACAGCATAATCATATGCCTCTTCAAATTGAGCGCCTTTAGCCAAAAGCAATGGTACAACTTCTTCATCATTGATCAGTTTAGGGAAACCAGTTCCTTCTTTAATGGTCTTCGCAACTTCCACCAAATAACGTTCAGGTGAAGTTGCATGAATACGTGCAGCCAAGTCTGGATAATTCAGTGGGAATTCTTGCTTAGAACGTAAGAACAGATACGTCAACTCATTGGTTGCGTCTTCACCATATGGGGTCTGCCCACCAATGGTGACAGCTTCCCAATGTGCATACCCTTCATTGAAGGCACCACCTGTTGGAGAAATGTACAGGTCAACGAATTCTGCCATGGAAACCCACATGCATTCCAAAAGTTCCATTGCCTGCTGATCGGTCAAAATGCCGGCTTCTTTATCAGCTTTAAAATATGGATATAGGTACTGATCCATACGACCATTAGAAATGATGGTCCCTGTTTTCTGTTCGATACGAGAAAACATTTGCGTAAACCATTGGCTCTGTACTGCATCACGGAAATTCTGAGCAGGAAATTCTGGAACGCGATAGCAACGATCTGCAATTTCTTCCAACTCTTTCTTGCGTACAGGATCATCCATTGTCATCGCCATTTCACGTGCTTTATCACCATAACGATGTGCCCAAAGAACAATTGCATCGGATACGATAATAATAGCTTCCAGGAATGGCTTCTTTTCTGCGTTATCTACAGGGCTTAATGGATCCAGCTGATCAAGCATTGCTTGTGCTTCTTCTTTTACGCCTTTAAAACCTACTTTCAATATTTTTTCATAATCATGAACCCACTGAATAGATGAACGGAAAGATGCCGTTTCATTAACAATATAAGTGGATTTCATTGGATCATCTTTATCATAAGTCAGTTTATAAGTATCTTCAGGAAGCGCCTTCGTCAAATCTTCAAAGAAGGTCTTACCTTCCCAATATGGCGCAATTTCTTCTACCATAACGCGCGCATCCTCTTCATCATAATCAAATGGTGATTCTGCACGTTCTTTCAATCCTTTTAAAGCTTCTGCATAAATGTTGCCATCCAATTCTGGGAACAAAATGCCGTAACGACCTGGTTTTGCACCAGCGCGGCCAACCAACAGATTGTTGTCTTCAATGTAAATGTCAATATTCTTAGCAATGTGCATTAAAGCCTTTGCCCAACGCAGGCAAAGCATTTCACCTTCAGTTTCTTTCATGGATTCAGTGAAATACTTACCACGCTCAACATCGATCTTTGGTGTTACACCACTGACACCATCCAAAATGGAATAAACACGTTCACGGCCTTGACGATAACCTTTACGTCCCGCACGGTCATCTGCTAATTTTTGTTCATGTGGTGATAAAACATGGCAGCAAGCATCTGGAGTTTCCACCGCATCATTTGTTTGGAAGGGAATTGTTTCATTCGTCATTTTATAATCATCCTTTCATATTTCTTTCATGTTTTATAATTATCATCAGATTCCTTTATCTGGTTTTATTATCTCTCATATTTTCAACAATACAATCACTCAGTCACTACTCTGTGTCTCATCCTATAAACAGCTACACCCAGGAGTTGTAACGTAATTGCCGCGATCCTTGAAGCATCTACTGCACAAATACTACTTAGCCAGCCCAGGAAGCCACAAACAAATATCAGGGATATACGTCAACAGCAATAACAGCAGAAGCATCAATCCAAGCATTGGCATTGCAGCTTTTGCAATATTCTCCAATTTTAGATTTGCAATCCCACTGGCAACAAAGAGATTGACACCTACTGGAGGAGTGATAAAGCCAATGGCCAAGTTGACAACCATAATGACCCCAAAATGAACCGGGTCAACGCCAAGCTGAGTTACAATTGGCAAAAGAATTGGTGTAAGAATAACGATGGCTGCCAATGTCTCCATAAACATCCCTACAAACAGCAATAAAATATTAATAATCAAGAGAATGAGAATCTTGCTGGAAGAAATACCCAAAATAAACTCAGCAATGGTAGAAGGGATATTTTCTAACGTCAAAATATTCCCAAAAATTGTCGCCATTGCCATCAACAAAATAACAGTTGCCGACGTTTCCGATGAATCCACCAAGCATGTACCAAGGTTGTTGCGATTTAAACCTTTATACAGGAAACAGCCAACGAGCAATCCATACAGAGCTGCAACGGCTGCAGATTCAGTTGGCGTCATCAAGCCACTATAAATGCCACCAAGAATAATAATTGGCACCATAAGCGCCCATTTGGCGTCCCATAAAGATGCAGCAATTTGCTTTAATGGATGCTCCAACGTATACCCATGCCAATCGTTCTTTTTTGCCAAATAAAATGTGTAAAGCATCAGCACGATCCCAACGGCAACACCAGGAACAATACCAGCCATGAATAAATCTCCGATGGAGGTATTAGACGATACCCCATAAACCACAAACGGATTAGATGGCGGGATCATTACACCAATGGAGCCTGAAGCAGCCACCAGCGCAGCAGCAAAATTTTTATTATAACCACGTGCTACCATTGCCGGAATGGTCAAACTCCCGATGGCTGCAACGGTTGCCGGTCCAGATCCACTCATAGCTGCAAAAAGCATACAAGTGAGAACCGTAGCCATCCCAAAACCACCATGCAATCGGCCCAACATATTATCTGCCAATTTCAAAAGACGTTCTGAAAGGCCGCCTTCTCCCATAAATGTACCAGCAGCGATAAAAAATGGAATGGCCATAATCGTAACATTATCGATAGCCGTAAAACTTTGTGTCGCAATATAGTTGATTGGCAGTGTGGCCGCTGCATACATGGTAACAAAAGCGGACAAACCCAAACTAATTGCAACAGGTACGCCAAGAACAACAAAAACAGCAAAATAACCAAACAACCAAATTGCTGAAGGAAGTTCTATACCAATTAACGAAGGCACCATAACAACTGCAGCGATAACAACACCTTCAATAAAAGGACGATATCCACTTTCATTAACAAGGCGATAAAGATCCTGTCCCAACCGAAGTATGATAAGACCGAACCCGATTGGTAATATTAAATACACAATTGAATACTGCATGCCCAATACCGCTGTTGTCTGAGGAAAAGATATCAACATGCTAACGTGTCGCACACCATAGTAAAAAATGCTGCTGCCTAGGATGAAAAATAATACATCAGCCATTGCCCACAGTGCATCCTGCCATCTTTTTGACAATCGATCTACGACAGCTGTTACACGTATCATATTGCGATGACGAATAGAAATTGGCACTGCCAAATAAGTCATCCAAATAAAGATGAACCGGGAAGCTTCTTCTGTCCAAGCAAGATTAAGATTGAGCCCTAATACTTCCACTAATATATAACGTCCAATCGTTTGATAGGACATTAAGAAAATAATCACGATTAACGAAGCCATCAATAATACACGTTCAATGTTGGCATCCAGCCAACGAATAATGCTTTTTTGGCTCCCATTGGATTTTGAGACCGCTATACTCATTGCTTATCCTCCTCCCCAAGCATCTGATAATTATCGGACTGTGTTTCTTTTATCAAATCAACAGCTTTTTGCGGAATGCGATCACCAACGAACTGATCATATACAGATGCCGTTGCATCTTTAAAGTTCTGCATTTCTTCATCGGTTGGTTCATAAATTTCCACACCAGAATCAACATTTTCCTGCCGTGCTTGATCTGCTAAAACAGCTGCATTATCACGCTGCCAATCCAAGGCTTCCTTTGCGCATTCTACCAGAATGTCGCGCTGTTCTTCTGTCAGCGAATCGTACCGCTCTTTATTCATGACAAGAATATGCATAGAGTAATTATGTCTGGATTCAATGCCATACTTCAAAGCTTCATAGTGCTTGGCACTGTACAGCAGCGACCACGTATTTCCTTCACCATCAATGGCGCCCTGTGATAACGCTGTATATGTTTCTCCCCAAGCAACCGGCATGGCCTGGGCCCCTAACGAACGTGCAACTGCAATTTCGACAGGACTGTCCGTTGTTCTCAATTTAAGTCCCTTAAAATCGTCCAATGTTTCAAGTGGTGTATCCGTCGTAGCAAAATTTCTATAACCGAATTCACTAAACATAATAATCTCGAATCCTTTTGAACGTGCAATTTCGCGATAATAATCACCAAGTTCACCATAATCCAATGCGTTGTAAAGATTTTCCTGATACTTTGGTTCTGTAATATATGGCAAATCAAACGCCATAAATTCGGGAATAAAGCCAGCAAAGTTTGGCGATGAACAGCTTGCCATGTCTAAAGCATTTTCTTGAACCGACTCGGTTGTTGAACGGTCACTGCCTAGTACAGCATTGGAATACAGATCAATGCGCATTTTTCCGTTTGATTTTTTTTCTACCAGCTCTGCCAATTTTTCATAGCCTACAGTGACACAATCCCCTGTTGCCTGAGGATTTGCAATGCGTAACACCAAAGTTTCATCATCGCTTTTTGTAGATCTCCCACTAGCGGAAGTAGTTAGAATTGCAAAAGCCATAGCAATAGGAATAATAAATACTAGAAAAATTGCTAGATACTTGCTTGATTTTTTATTCACCATACTCACTCCTTATTCTATAATCAAACAATTATTTTTCCTTAAAACCACCACACTTTATCAATTAGATAATCGCAACGTTAATTGATTTAATAAATATTATTGATATTGAGACAAGATTATCAGATATTTTTCCATAAAAAAAGCGAGCAATTACAACCTATAGATGTAATTGCTCGTTTCCTACAAAAAAGCTATGTATCAACTATGATTTATTAGTTTTTATATATTGATAAAATGTTAAAAAGAGTAATAATGCGCTGTTTTATGCTTTATAAATATTGCTGAAAAATACCACTAAAACTATTGATCAGCTGCCGTTCTTGATTATTCGCCTGTTTATTGTAGGCCATATATAACTCAAAATGCACATTCTTTACATTAACAGGCAAATGTACAAAATCAGAAAAAACACGCTTTCCAATGTATTTTGGATAGGAATACATGATCGATTCTCCTTCGCGCAATAAATCTTCACATATGAAATAATTATTGGTTGAAAGAGCAACACGCATATTTTCCATATTCTGAAAAGCATGAATCCCTTTGAATCCTCCTGCCTCATAAACAATCAACGGATACTTCGATACAGAATGCAGTGAAAGAGAACGCTGATTGGCAAGCGGATGCCGCGGTGACATCGCCATATAAATCGGATACGTATTCAGCAGCTTCATTTGAACATTTTCTGGAATGTGCTCAAAGAAAACATCAACTGTATTAGGAACCAAGATAAAGCCTACATCACCAGCATTTGCCGATACTTCTCGAATAATATCATCTCTATATTTTTCCTGACAATATACTTGAACCTCGGGATAAGCGTTCATATAATCCACATACACCATTGGAAGAAGAGAAATGCTTAACATTGGCGAAATATGGATGTTCATTCGTCCGCTAAGCGATTCATCCTTTGTGCTTTTCATGCGCTGAACTTGTTCACGCATTTGATCAAATCGCGCAACAATGGACTGCGCTGCATTAAAGAAGACTTTGCCTTCTTCTGTCAAACTCACACCACGATGCGTACGATTCAAAATATCAAACCCTAATTCATTTTCTAAGCTATGTAAGGATTTATTAAGATTTTGCTGAGAAATGTATACTTTCTTGCTGGCAGCATTGATTGAGCCGGCTTTAACAACCTCGATAAAATACTCCAATTGCTCAAATTGCATATTTTACCTCCCTTACGTCACACAGCATTCCAATAGAATTTCATTATATCATAAATTGCTTTTATTAAATCACACGATTTAGGTGTATCTATACATAGCTTACACCTTAAAGGATCAACATAAGCCACCGTCTCTTCCTTGAAGAGTTTATACTGAATATGCTAGTTAACCAGAAAAGGAGTTGATACCATGGCTTTCTTCAAGAAAAGGAAAAAATCCCGAACAGTCAGTTGTGAAGAAGCACGTGATCGAGTATTACTTACCGGCGGATTACGTATAGTTTGTCCTGATGATAACAAGGAAAATGGAATAGTAATTGATAATACCACGTTTGAAAATAAGAACGACCAACAAAAAAATAAATAACTATATTTATTTTACCGTAATCAACTGATAGATAACAAGCTTAAAATAAAATATTATCATTGTACTTATTAAATCAAAGATACTATTATGATCCCTATAAATAAGACCAGCGGCCACATTAGACCACTGGTCTTTCATTATTTTAATGACAAGGCATCAATGGAATAGCATCACCACGCCATCGACCAAAACAACCAAGCAAATAAAGTGGCGCATCGTTAGTGCATCCATATGGCGCACCAGACGCCGTGCAATCAACAACCCTGCTACCATGAATACCGCACCAAGTAGTGTGTAACCAACGAGATCTGCTGTAAACATACCATTAAGCACACGCAAAACAATATCTAGCGCCATTGTAATGACACAAGTAATTTGTGTCGTTCCAAGATATTCATCTTTGTCTTTTGTCGCTTCCAAAAAGAAGGCTGCCATCAGCGGGCCGCCAACGCCAAAGGCACCCATGATGAGGCCGCTGCCGCCGCCCAAAATTAGGAGTGATGTTTTGTTTGCCTTTACGTGCAGCACTTTCTGTCCCCACAAAAGATACAGCGCCATCAAAATAAAAATGACACCCATCAGCTTGTACCAAATAGGGTTATCACCCACTTGTTTCAGCACCATCACACTCAGCAGATCGGTCACCAAAAATATACCAACCCACCAAGGCACCCATTGCCAGTTGATGGACTTGCGATACAGATAGGCATTGTAGAACACCAGCACTGTCGCCATCAGCGACGCCAGCACCAAAGACTTCGTATAGCCAAACAAATAAGGAAAAACCATCAGCACCACCATACCGAAGGCAAAACCGCTGATACCCTGCACAACCGATGCAAAAAATACAATGCCTGCAAATAACATAAACGCACCGATACTCATAACATCGCCCCCTTTGTCCTCTCGTTTTTCCGAACACTTTTCAGCTGCTTTCAGTATAACACAAATAGGCCCGATACACTGTTCTCAAAGAAAACATCCCTTATCAACGCACAAAAAAACAGACCCCTTCGTGGAGTCTGTTCAACGGACCTGCCCGTGCCCCTGCGTGGATGGCATGGAGCCGTCAGGATTATCTCGCGGCCTGCTTTTCCGGCAGCAAAAATGAAAAGCTGGCATCGATTCAATAGGATACGGCTGGCCGTTTTCCGAGCGAGCCGTGTGTAATGGATGGCGGAAACGGCTGACAGGAGGCCGTCAGTGAGGCTAAATCTATTTTAGAATCACCGTCGTTTTTATGAAAAACGAACGGTGTGCCTCAGAAGGTGTCCGCTTGATTACGATATTCAGTATAGCGCAAAAAGAACATTCTGTCAAAGTTTTCAGAAAACACGAAATTTATCTGAAAAGCCTGTCATATAGCGAAAAACGGACATCTGCAAGCAGATGTCCGTTGTATTTGATTCTTTTATCTGTTCTATGAAATTACATATATAGCACTGGCGCTTTGCGAACACTGCACACTTCTCGAAGATGTTCTGTGAGGCCAGCCAATTTTTTAGCATCGATGCTGCGCGCCTGCGTTGGGCAGACAGCGATGCAGCGCATGCAGGAAATGCAGCGTGCTGGATCTGCGGTTTCCATATTTTCTGGATCAATGGCGCCAGTCGGGCAGGTTTCCACGCATGTTCCGCAATGCACGCATTTTTCATCAGCCTGCGGCACCATCCCACCGCAAGGCCCTTCTTTGTAGGGACGATTGCCTGTTACATGCGGCTGACTGTCGTCATGACGTGCCAATTTGCTAGCAATGTCTTTGGCAAAGCCGCGCAGTACAGCGGCATCATCAACATCCGGACGTCCTGCTGCATAGGCACGCACGATGGAATGTTCCGCAACCGCTTCAACAGCGGCAATGACCTGAAACCCTGCATCCTGTGCCAGGTCCAGCATTTCCACCAGTTGGTCATCGTAAGCACGATTGCCATACACGGCCACAATCACTGCACGCGCACCATTGCCGTTCATGTGTTTGAATCGTTCAGCAGCCAGCACCGGCACGCGCCCACAATAACATGGCATGGCAATGATCACAACATCTTCATCAGACAATGTCACCTGCTCATAATCGGCAAAGCGCGCAGTAAGATCCATGATGAACGGCTCTCCGCCAAGATCCCGCGCCAAAATATCTGCGACGGCTTTGGTGCCACCTGTTGGACTGAATATAATTTCTTTGATAATCATTGATAGGCTCCTCTCTACTCTGCCAACCAGGAAATATGATAGAAGGTGTCTTCCGGTATGCGCACGCCTTCCAGCGGTGCCTGCACAAAGTGTCCCTGCAGACCCAGTGCGCGTGCTGTCAAATGAAAATGAGCGATGCCTATGCCTAAATCAATGTGGCGCAGACGCACCTGTTCCTGACCCAGGCTCGGCTTGTGGGTTTCATAAAAATGAAAAAGATTACCGCATTTAACAACGCGCCATGGCTGCCCGTTGGCAGCAGACGGCGCCAGCCGCAGCATTTCAAGCGGCACGGCGTAGCTTTCGGCGGCTTCTTCTGAAAGCTGCACCTGGAACCCATCCTGGGTGAACAAATCGCGCCACATCTCTCGCTCGTCGGCCTTGGTCACATGCCGCAGCGCACGCTCAGCCGTGGAACGGCGGCGCGCCGCATAGCCAATCGGGATAACCACTGGAAACCATCTGTCTTCTGCCACACCCATCGCCTTCGCAAAGGCGGCGCGCTTAAAAGTGCCGCCCAGCCAAACACTGCCCAGTCCGCACGCTGTTGCGCCAAGAACAAAACTCTCCAATTGATAGCCCAATGCCAGGGGCGCCAAAGACTGCCAAACAGTCTCAGCACCTATGTACGCGCTGGCATCGCGAACAACGCCATAAGTACTGAGTTTTTCGCCGCTTGTACCTGCTTCAAGCAGATGCAGGCGCACATCAACGCCAAAAGGATTATCCACCGCAGCCATCAGCGCCTGCACCGTGGCACGATCGTCATTGGTCAGCGGCCGCTTTTCAAAGGTACGCACACTTTTACGCTGACGGATGGTCGCTATGATGTCCTCATTCGCCATGAATGTCACCTCTCCTCATGTTCTTTCTAAAAAGAGTACCATCTCCAGCCAGTTACGTCAATTCAACACCAGCATGAACTTCTTCGTTTACATCTTTAGCGCAACACGTTACAATAAAAGCAAAACTGCAAGCAAAGGAGTCCATCATGAAATACATTCTCATTGCCTGTTTGATGCTTTTGCTCGTTCCTGTTCTTTCCGCCTGCGGCGGCAGCACAGAAGAAACCAGCGAACCATCGTACACCATCTCCGAGCCCGGCACCTGGACCGATGGCACCTACACTGCACAGGCCGACGGCTACGCTGGCAGCTTTACCGTCACTGTCATCATTGCCGACGGACGCATTGCAGACATCGAAGCCGGTGACAACGACGAAACGCCACAATATGGCGGCGAAGCGCTCAAATCAATGATTCCTGAGATGATCGACAACCAAACCTATGACGTCGACAGTGTTTCAGGGGCCACGCATACATCCAGCGGCTTACGCGCCGCCGTCGCACAATGCCTGGAAGAAGCGTCAAAATAACGCCAACAAAAAAGACAGTTTCCGTTTTCTTGGAAACTGTCTTTTTCTATTGTGATGACACTTACATCATCAGCGTCATGAAGAGCCCAACAGGAACGATGGTCACACCAATGGCACGGCAAATCTCATGGGATGGAATGTAACCGACGGCGTCGACCGTTTCCGGTGTTGCCATTGGCCACTTGGCAATAAAAAATCCCAAGATTGCCACGCCGATCCCCACCATCGGCTGATTGCCAGTCACTGGGCCAAAGAGAATAATCAACAAACTCACTGCAAACCCAATGAGCAGCCGTTTGACATCTGTCAGCGTTGTTCCTTTCGCGGCCTGATACTGTTCTTCACAGTCGGCGCTGCAAAAATCTCTGCCGTCGATGGTCTCTCTGCCACAATATTGACAGCGTGCATGCATCACGAGCCCTCCTTTCTCAAAGCGGCGCTTGCCGCTGTCTTACACATGATTGTCTCTTCATTATAACAAATACGTTACCGATTGTGAACCAAAAAAACCGGCAGAAAACTGCCGGTTTGTGTTCTATTGCAAGGAATCTGTGCCCCAAAGGCTGCCAAGAATGTCTTTAAGAACCAGAAAACACTCTTCCTCGCTGTACCCCTGCTCTCGCTGCAGCTGCGCCAGCAGCGCACGCAGTGCCTCGGCGTAAGGCGCCGTGTCCATTTCCTGCGGATAGCGTGCAAGAATCGGATATTTCTGCGCCCACACGGCGGTCCAGTCGACTTTCTCAACAACCTCATCACTGACGCGATCGATCATCTCTGTCAATTCCTGCACCTCAAGGTCAAACGCCACCAGCTCATCGAGCGTCACCTGATAAAGATCCGCCAGCTTTTTGGACTGGCGAATGTCCGGCAAGGTCTCGTCGGTTTCCCATTTGCTGATGGTTTGCCGGCTCACGCCAAGCTTTTCTGCCACGGCTTCCTGTGTAAGACCGGCTTTTTTGCGCGCCTGCGCAAGACTTTCTCCCAATCGCATATTACGCACCTCCCTGTGTTCATGCGCCTATGATACACGCTGCGCCAGCGAAAATCCAGCGCTGTCAGCAGGCAATTCTGCCCTTTTCACGGGCGTACAAAGATTGACGAAAAATAATCGTAATGGTAAAATACATATATAAAGAGGTATCGTTGAAAAACGGATCACCTTCTACTTAGCGAAATAACCGCATGAGTTTGGCGACCAGCGGTTATTTTTTTCGTCCAATGGAAAGACCAAGCCCAATGGCTTGGATAATCAAAGCCAATAATGCAATGATTTCAATCGTTTCCATGGCATCACCCCCTTTGACCTTTATCAATTCCAATAAAGGACAGGCGGTGACCCGTTTTTACGATACCTCATCTTTATTGTATAATAATCGTACTGCGCCGGCAAGTTTGCCGGCGCTTTTTTTCAGCCTGGAAAGAAGCCGATCCAGACGCCCAGCAGAATGCAGAGCACCGCCAGGATGCGCGCAAGCACCCGCGAGCGTTGATAGCCAAACATGCGCACCGTTTCTGGCGTGCAAAATGGCCAGAGCATAATGCCCAACCCCAAAATGATGCAGCCAATGCCCGTCATCAGCAAACCGATGAACACTCCCCCGAAAATAATAATCAGCATGGCCACACCGATGACGCCCAGCAAATATTTCGCCTTGGGCATGTCGCGCTGCACAGCCTCATCGTAGGCTTTGGCGCAGGCATCGGAGCAAAAACCTGCTTCATCCAAGGGCAGCCGCTTGCCGCAGTATTGACAACGAATATTCATAATCGGTTTCTCCTTTCTGACGCAGACAGCGCGCATAGAAACGCCAACCCCAAATGTTTAACAAATCAGCGTTAATAACACAATGACTTCCACCGTTTCCACGCCTCGCCCCCTCTGCCCTTGATCAAATTGAACAGAGGGCATCCGAGGCGGGCCGCCTTCCGTTTTTAAGCGACCTCTTAGCCAACGCGTTTTAATACATCAGGCAAATCCAAATCCCGAGGAAAATACAAATCACCGCCAGCACACGCGCCAACACACGGGAACGTTGGTAGCCAAGCATGCGTACCATGTCCGGCGTGCAAAACGGCCAAAGCATAATGCCCAGCCCTAAAATGATGCAGCCAATGCCCGTCATCAGTCTTCCAAATAAAAAGCCCCCTAAAATAATGAAGATCAACGCCACAGCAAGGGTGCCCATCAGGTACTTCACCTTAGGCACATCACGCTTCATGGCTTCTTCATACGCCTTGGCACAGGCATCCGAGCAGAAACTGCTCTCCCCATCCAACGGCAAACGTTTGCCGCAGTTTTGACAACGAATGTTCATAGTCACGATCTCCTTTCAGATGCAGCCACCTGCGGCAGGCAGAGCGCAAAAGTGCTGCCCTGTCCAGGTGTACTGGTGAGTTTGATATAGCCGCCTTGGCCTGCGGCAATCTGCCGCGCCAGATAAAGGCCGATGCCCACGCCTGGCGCTGTGTAGGCGCTGGGCGCACGGTAAAAGCGAGCGAAAACTTTCGCCTGCTCCGCTTCCGGTATGCCCGGCCCGCTATCGCGCACACGAATGGCCGCGAACAGCTCGTAGTTCACCACGTCCACTGTCACCGTGCCGCCATCCGGTGTGTATTTAATGGCATTGTCCAACAGGTTGCAAAGGGCTTCTTCGGTCCATTTGGCATCACAGAGGGCGGTTCCCTCACTATTGCCGCAAGTTAGGGCGATGTGCTTAGCGTCAGCCTTAGCGGCATATTGCGCAAAGGCACTGCGAACCAGCGGCGCCAAATCGGTCACCTGCGGATGCAGGGCAACGATGCCTGTCTCCAGCCGTGAGCTCTTGACCAGGCCGGTGATCAGGCTGCCGAGCTTTTCGCTCTGGCTTGCGATGGCGTCGGCGCATTCCTGCGCCTGCGGCGACAACGACTGCTCCGCCAAAAGCTGCGCATAGAGGCGAATGTTTGCCAGCGGCGTTTTCGTTTGGTGCGACACATCGCTGACCAATCCAGCCAGCTGATCGCGCTGTTCGGCTAAGCGCCTTGCCCCATCGCTGCCCGCTTGGAGATATTGTGCAAGTCGGCTTTCCAGCGCAGAACACTGCGTTTCATCAAAATTGCTTTCCGAAAAGTTCCCTTCGATGGCGGCAGAGAGCATCGCATCCAGCCGCCCCATCAAACGGCGCTCATAGCGCCCGCGCCAAAGAAGCACGCCCATCGCCGCAAGCAGCACCAACGCCGCCACGACCCAGCCCATCATGGCACCACCGCCCAAAGATAACCGATGCCATAGATGGTGCGCAGCCACACAGGATGCGCCGGGTCGTCTTCCAGCTTGGCGCGCAGCCGTTTTACCGTCACCGACAACGCATTTTCCTCCACATAAGCAGTGCCGCCCCACACACGATCAATGAGCGTTTCCCGGCGCACCGCATGGCCGCGGTTGTCCACCAACACATGCAGGAGCTTTTGCTCGGTTTTCGAGAGCGTCACCTCGTTCTCGCCGCGCAGAAACACCATGCGCGCAAAGTCAAAGCGAAATGGCCCCATCGCCACCACCTGCGCAGACATTGCCGGCGGATTCCGCAGCTGCACCGCCACACGCGCCCGCAGCACAGCCAGGGAAAAAGGCTTGGTGATGTAGTCGTTGGCGCCGGCTTCCAGCCCGATGACTTCATCCATTTCCAGATCGTTGGCCGTGAGCAGGATCACCGGCACTGCATCGCCCGCCGCGCGCCACTGCCGCAGGAGCTCCAAGCCGCTTGCATCCGGCAGGTTGATGTCCAAAATAACCAGCTGAAAGGCCCCTTCGGCCCGCTTTTGACGCGCACCCGCCACCGATTCAGCAGTGACAATCTCCCGTTCTCCAGCACTCAAGGCCAATGCAATGCCATGGGCCAGAGCGGCGTCGTCTTCCACCAGTAAAATGCGTTCCATAGGCTCCCTCCTTGCTATCTGTCTCTATTATAACAAAAACGTGCGCCTCACACGAGACGCACGTTCGTTTTTATTCCTGCCGCAAACGATCGACGATCGAATGGCGGCTCATGACTCGACCACTGAGCAGCGGCAGCACCGTGCCAATAACGACAAAGATCGGCAGCATTGCCAAAATTGGCCAATACGTTGGCTTGAAACTAAAGAACCAAAAGAGGTTCGTCACAGCCTGGCTCATCACTGGCGCCATGAGCAGCGTCAACACCAATGCCAACAGCAGCGCGCCCATGGTATAAAGCAACCCTTCAATAATCAGCATGCGCCGCAGCTGCTTGCTCGTCATACCGATGGACTGCAGCATGGCAAATTCACGCCGCCGCGTGGTGATGCCCGTCAGGATGGCGTTGAAGAAGTTCAGCACGCCAACCAGCGCCACAATCAGGCTCAGCGCACCGCCAGTCATGGCAAACATGTTGCGCGCGCCTTCAAATTGTTCAATGTAGGTGCTCTTGCTCTCATAGTCGCAGCTTGGATTCACGTTGGTCGTATAATCTTTGAGAAAATCCTCCATGGCAGCGGTGGCATCGTCGTCGGTGTTGAAAGCATAGTACATGATGCTGTCGGTGCCGGTGTCCTGCTTGAAGGTGTCGGCGCTCAGAATAAATTCGTCGCTGCCATAGTAGCGATAGCTCAGCGACGATGGCACCGCCACCACAGCCGTTACCGTGTAGGTAACCGTTCGATAATCCTTTGGATTCTGGACAAGCTGATTCACTTTATTTTCGGGCACATCGGTCGTCGAAGCATACACCTCACCCGTATCTGAGTCCACATACTCAAAACCGTCTACATAATAGATCGTCACCTGATCACCGAGCTTCGCCCAGTGAGAATCTGGCGTCAGCTTGCCATAGTCGTCCTCCGAATACACAGCGGCAATGTTTCTGCTGCCTGGCTCTCGCAAGGAATCAATATCACCTTCGTACACCGTCAGCTGACTCAGTGGAAAATCCTCCATGCCGTAAAGTTGCGCACGGTCGTAAATCAAGCCTTCCGACGTTCGTGCTTCGTAGTTCAGCATATTGTCCAGTTCTTCTTCAGAATAAAAATTGCTTCTTCCCTGACGATACCAGTCTTCCGTGACACCTTCCATCGTGTTGGACGTATTGCCATAAACAGCGCCACCCTCATTGATGCCGCCCTGGGCTTGCACCGCATCAATGACTTCTTCTGGCAAGGCTTCCTCATCGTTAAACGCAGCACCACCGGTCTGGAAATAGCCCGCATCGGCAATCTGAAAATCGGTGGCCATTCGCAAACTCACGTATTTGTCCATATCAAAACCACGCACCAGCGTAATGGTCACTGTCAGCAGCACCACCGCCAAAGCCAGCGATAGGATCGTGACAATGGTTTTGCCGCGGCTGCGGCCAAGATTGGCCCAAGCCATGGAAAACAGCGACACGCTTTCTTTTTTGCGGCTGCCTTTGCTGCGGCCGCTCCCCTCGGTGTAGCGCAGCGCTTCCACTGGCGACACGCGCCCGGCCATGCGCCCCGGCCGCAGGCAGGAGATGAACACCGTCACCAGCGCAAAGAGCGCCGAGCCCACAAAGATCCATGGGCTGACCGACGTGATCAAGACGACGCCATCAAGCTGTGCCACAATGACCGGCAAGAGCACCTTGCCCAACAGCCACCCCAGCACCAGCCCCAGCGGAATGCCTATGATCGACAAAAAGAATGCCTGCTGGCGAATCATCCGCCGCAGCTGCCGCGGCGTGGTACCGATGGTTTTCAAAAGCCCGTAGAAGCGCACATCGCCAGCCACCGAAATCTGAAACACATTGTAGATGATCAGATACCCTGTCAGAAGAATCAACAGCAGCATCCCCACCACAGCAGCCGCCGTCGTCGGATCCAGATTTTCTGTGATCTGCGCCCCGGTATAACCCCAGTTGACACCCGTGTCGATAAAGGTGCCGTCATCGGTGCGTTCTTCACTTTGGTAACCATGGTTGGCAAGAATCTGGTTCAGATCGGCGTCGATGTGGCGCGCGCCAGAGGCCAGCATCACATCCAGGTTCCAAGTACCCGTCATGCCATCGTCCGCCGGCAAGGTGACACCCACCTCGTCAAGCACCGCGTCCACGCGGCTTTCCGGCACAAGAATGTGGTTAGCCACAATGGCTTCGTCGTAGTCCCACCAGCCGCAAAGGGTGAAGGTTTGAGTCGTCTCATGACCGTCCACGACAAAGGTCACGGTGAAGGTTTCGCCCAACTTCGGCTCCACACCGAGCAGCGCCAGCACATGGGTGTCGGTGGCCGCTTCGTTCGTGCCTTCTTTGGGCAGCCGGCCTTCAACCGGTGTGCAGTAAGTCCACTTGGCTTCGTTGGCATCGCTGTAGCCAATTTCAACATGGGATTTGTTGAACGGCACCTCCATCGGCATGCCTAGAAAACGCCGCAGCCCATGCTCTGCGATCAACGGATCGTCCTTGAGTTCATTGTACTGCTCCTCGGTCAGATATTTGAAGGTGCCATGGCTGTACCCGCCCACCTGACGGAAATTCGCCTGCTGAAAGCCTTCGTTGATCGAAAACGCAATGGTGAACAGCGAGGTAAAGAGCATCGCCGTCAGCGCGATCGCCATAATGGCGATAATGTTGCGCGTGCGGTTGGCCGCCAGGCTGCGTCGGCTCAGCCGCCGCACGCATTTGCGATTGGATACCTTCATACTCGCCACCCCCTCACGCCGACACAATGCGCCCATCTTCGATGCGGACAATGCGGTCCGCCATCTGGGCAATCTCTTCGTTGTGGGTGATCATCACCGTGGTCTGTGCGTATTTCTGGCTCGTCACCTTGATCAGTCCCAGCACGTCCTGGCTGGTTTTGCTGTCCAAATTGCCGGTCGGCTCGTCGGCAAGAATGATCGCCGGCTTCGCCGCCAAGGCACGGGCAATTGCCACGCGCTGCTGCTGACCGCCAGAAAGCTGATTCGGCAGGCTCGTGAGCTTTTCTGAAAGGCCCAAGGTCGCAATGATTTCATGCACATAGTCCCTGTCCACCTTGCGGCCATCCAGCTGCAGCGGCAGCACAATGTTTTCATATACGCTCAGCACCGGCACCAGGTTGTACGCCTGAAATACAAAGCCGATCTTGCGGCGGCGAAAAATCGTCAGCGCCTCGTCGGAAAGCTTGAAAAGTTCCTGGCCGTCCACCGTCACCGAGCCCGAAGTCGGCCGGTCCAGCCCGCCCAGCATGTGCAGCAGCGTCGACTTGCCGCTGCCCGACGTCCCCACAATCGCCACAAACTCACCGCTGGCCACACACATCGACACGCCATCCAGCGCGCGCACCTGCGTTGGGCCGCTGCCGTAATACTTACATAAATCCACCGTTTCCAAGATGTTCATCATCCCAACCTCCTTCATCGTTGATGGTCAAACTCCTTCATTGCCTTCATCATACCATAGCAAAATGACCAGCCTCTGTCGAGAATGTGACAGTTTTGACAGAAACAGTGACATCAAAATCCTATAAAGAAATCCTGCATGGGGTATAGACTTTTTGAAGCTATGCCACCATGGACAGACATGCTATAATATTATAAAAACGACAGTGGAGGTCTTTATGGATATACAAGCAGTTTTGGCCCATTTGGATGGGCTGTTTGCCGATAAAAAGCTGGATGACGTGGCACCTTTTTTGACATCACAGCTGGAAGCGGCGCGCGAGGAGGGCGATGCTGGTGCTGTGTTGTCGCTGATGAATGAGCTCGTGGGCTTTTATCGCAGCACCAGCCAAACAACAGCATCGCTGTCTATGGCCCAGCAGGCGCTGCAGATGGTCGAAGCAATGGGATTGGAAAATACGCCTGCTCAGGGCACCACGCTGATCAACGCAGCCACGGCGTATCGTGCCGCCGGCGAGCTGGAAGAGGCCATCGCTTTGTACGCGCAGGCGTTGGTGGTTTTTGAAGCATTGGGCGAAAATGGCTATGCCTTGGCAAGCCTGCTCAACAACATGAGTCAGATTTACCAAGCGCTGAATCGCCACGCCGATGCGCTGCCATTTTTAGAACGTGCCCTGGCATTGTTAACGACGCTGGACGGTGTGGACGCAGAAATCGCCACCACCCATTCCAATATTGCCATTTCTAATCTGGCGCTGGGCGCACGCAGCCAGGCGAAGGAACATCTCGACGCAGCACTGCGCATCTTTGAAGCAGGCAGCGGCCCTCGTGACGCCCATTATGGCGCCGCGCTGTCAGCGGCAGCATCGTTGGCCTATGCCGAAGGCGATTATGCGCGTGCGGTGCAGCTTTATGAGAAAGCATTGCCTGAAATTCGCAGCAGCTTTGGCGAAAACGACGGTTACCACATTACACGCCAGAACCTTGCACTGGCGCAGCAAGCGTTAAAGGAGGCGCAGTCATGAAAGGATTGGATCTTTGCGAACGATATTATGAAGCATATGGCCGGCCGATGCTGGCGGCACAGTTTCCTGAATTGGTGCCGCGCATTGCTGTGGGGCTTGTGGGACAAGGTTCTGAATGTCTGGGCTTTGACGATGCCATCTCCGCCGACCACGACTATGGCCCAGGGTTTTGCCTCTGGCTGACAGCGGAAGATTACGCGGCCTATGCCCCAGCCTTGCAGGCTGCATACGACGCCATGCCAAAGGATTTTCTCGGCGTGGAAGGACGCATCGCCACTGCCCAGGGCGGCGGCCGCGTTGGCGTGCTGGAAATCCACGCTTTCTATCGCCAGTTCATCGGCAGCGAACAGCCGCCTCAATCGCTGTGGCGTTGGCTGCATCTGCCGGAGCACCAGCTGGCTGCCTGCACCAACGGGCGCGTGTTCAGCGATCCGCTCGGAGAATTCTCGGCAATTCGCCAGGCTTTGGCGTCTTATCCGGAAGATGTGCGCATTAAAAAGATCGCTGCGCATGTGGCCATTATGGCACAGTCCGGGCAATACAACTACGCCCGCTGCATGCGGCGCGGTGAAACCGTGGCAGCAGAATTGGCGCTGCGTGCCTTTATCGAAGCAGCCATCGCCACCGTGTACCTTTTGAATCATCGCTACACGCCTTATTATAAGTGGATGTTCCGCGGCCTGCGCGAACTGCCTGTGCTGGCGCAGACGGTGGCCCCACTGATTCAAGCACTTGCAGAAAGCAGCTGCCAGCGCGATGCCTGGGCTGCGCAGGACGCACCAGACTTTAATCCTTACGTCAACTTGGCCGATCGCAAGGTGGCGCTGATCGAAGACATCTGCACGCACACCCTGCGCGCCCTGCAAGCGCAAGGGCTGACTGATCTTGACGTGGATTTTCTGGAGCCACACGCCTGGGAAATCATGAAACGTATCAAGGATCCTGAATTGCGTCGTTGTCATGTGATGGAAGGAGCATAATACCCATGACGTTAACAGAGAAAAAACAACAACTGATCGATCTGGAATGGCAATTTTTCCAAGGGGTGCACAACGAAGGCGGCCGCGCCGACTGCCAAAACAACCTGCCAACGTTCCGCCTCATGCGCGGCAGCCAGTTTGCCCCATGGCCGGAAGCCCTCGTCGACAGCTACCTAGAGGACTTGCAGGAAGCCGCTCGCCAAGGCCGCAACCCGCTGACCGAAAAATACGCGTGGATGATGGCACGCACAGCACCGGACGCCTTTGCCCGCCTGCAGGATCAACTGCCGACCCTGGCGCCGGAAGCCTTGACGCTGATCGCCGAAATCATTCCTTATCACCTGCAATGGATGGCCGACTATCATCAGCGCTATCCACATCTTGCCGCCACCAACCGTGCCGCAACGTCTGCAGAAGATACTGCCACCGATACCTCATTTGAAACCTATCTTGAAGGCGAACTGAAGACCTATTCTCTCAACACCTTGCGCCTGTACCTCGCCTTTGTGCGCCAGCTGGCCGCCGAGGGACAAAACCTCGCCTTGCTCACCATGGACGCCACCGTCAAAGGCTACGGCTACCCTTCTCTGGATGCCGCCGAAGCCGCCTTGGCATCCGCTTAAACATCAAAAAAGCCGTCGGACGTTTATCGTCCGACGGTTTTTTACTATTTACGCTCAGTCTTCTTTCAGCCAATTTGCCAAATCGATGGCATAGTAGGTAATGATCATCTGTGCGCCAGCACGCAGGAAGCCTGTCATTACTTCTTCAACAATGCGGCGTTCATCGATCCAGTCGTTCTGAGCAGCGGCCTTGATCATGGCGTATTCGCCGCTGACCTGATAAGCCACCACTGGCTGCAGGAACTGTTCATGGGTCATGCGCATGATGTCAAGATAAGCCATGGCTGGCTTAACAATGATGTAATCGGCACCTTCCTGAACATCCAGCTCGGTTTCCTGAACAGCCTGTTCAATGCTGCAGGCTGGGTCCATCTGATAAGTCTTGCGGTCACCAAATTGTGGTGCAGAACCGCCTGCATCACGGAATGGGCCATAGAATGCGGAGGCAAACTTAGCGGCATAGCTCATGATGGCAACGTCTTCATAGCCAGCATCGTCGAGAGCATCGCGCAGCGCAGCAATGCGGCCGTCCATCATATCGGATGGTGCGATGATGTCGGCGCCAGCGGCAGCCTGGGAAACAGCCGTCTTTGCAAGGAGGGTCAGCGTTGGATCGTTGAGGATCTGGCCATCTTTGACGATCCCGCAATGACCGTGGCTGGTGTATTCGCATAAGCAGCAGTCGGCGATCAGCACCACATCTGGATAGTTGGCGCGAATCAGGCGCAGTGCTTCCTGCACAATGCCGTCTTCAGCGTAAGCACCGCTGCCGACTTCGTCCTTTTCAGCTGGGATGCCAAAAAGAATGAAGTTCTGCACGCCAGCATCCACTGCGCGCTTCACTTCTTCCAGCAGATGATCCAAGCTGAAGCGATACACGCCCGGCATGGAATCCACTGCTTCGATCTTGTCTTCACCGGCAACGACAAAGATCGGATAGATCAGCTGCTCTGCATGAAGATGATACGCCTTGAGCATGCGGCGAATCTTTTCGTTGCGTCTATATCTTCTCATTCTTGTTTCTGGATACATGATTTATCCCCTTCCATATGTTTACACTGGTTTCATTATACGCCATTTTTCAGTCAATGGTTATAGTCAAATCGTAAATACTTTTTATGCCTGTGACCATCCAAAACACATACAAAACAGCGATGTCTCTACGGAGCATCGCTGTTTTGTTAAAGCGCTCGCTTACTGCAGCCATCCTTGCCGCTGCCAAGCACGCGCCTGGTCATAGTCGTGGCCAAAGAACACCTCTGCCTGGCTTTGCTTTTGCATATCTTTGAGCATGTGCAGGTTGTCAATAAACTCACTGTCGGTTTTGTTGATGCTGCCGCCAGGAGGAAGTTCCGCATCGTAGGATTCCTGCGTGTAAACCGTGTCCCCGATAAAGATGACCAGGCGATCTTTCAGCTGCACCTTCATCCCAATCAGCCCAGCCGTGTGGCAATGCTGCACAAACAGGGTGACGCCCTCTGCCAACTCGGTTTCACCATCGGCAACGGCTTCGTAATGCACGCCTGGCAGATCCAGGAAAAGTTTGCCGATGTAAGCGCCGCTGGTCTTGTCGTCACGTTCGGCGAGCAACTGCTGAACCTCTTCCAACTCAGCGCCAGCAACCAATGTATGCGCGCCAGCTTTGGTATTGGCAAAATACTTCATGCCCCCAGCATGATCAAAATGCAAATGAGATAGAATGAGCACATCGATATCCTCTGGTGTCAGCCCTTCTTTTGCCAGCGCCTCTTTGATGGTCAAGCATTCACTGATCGGGTACACCTCCTTGATGTGGTCAGTGTAGCTGTCGCGCCAGGCATCGTCATTACCCGTATCGTAAAGAATATAGCCGGCAGTTGGGTGCTTAATGAGAATGGCCAATGCTGGCGAATAAATCATCTCTTTCTCATCATTGGTACGCACCAGTTCCTTTTTGTAGAAGGTCATATAGCCCAAGTCCAATACTTTCACTTGAATGGTTTCCATAACATTTAATCCTCTTTCGTTCAATTGATACAGAAAAGCCTGCATAGCGCAGCAGGCTTCTCTGTGCTGCAAACAGTTATTGATTCAAAACGCCTGCTGCATTATAAATCAACGCAATGAAATGCAGCGGCTGATCGGCGCGGTTCTCAATCCAGTGTTCTGCGCCAACTTCCAGCACACAAACATCTCCAGGCGCAACGACGTGTTCGCTACCGTCCGAATCGTGGTACACGCCTTCGCCCTGCAAGATATAGTAAGGCTCTGTTTCGTCCACATGACGATGCTTGCCAATGGACGCACCGGGCGGGATGACAATTTCTGCAAACATCCGCCCATGACCATACAGCTCGTCTTTTGTGAGAATATGGCGAAACGTAATGGTGCCTTCGCCTTGCTGTACCTGTGTTTTTTCTTCCACATATGGTTTTCTAATCATTGTTCTGGCTCCTCCTCATTAAATAAGCAGTTTTGCTGCCGACTGCCAGCACAAACTGGCACCAGAAAGCAGCAGCACAACTTGCACCAGCACGTAAAAAGTAGTGTCACGAAGGTGTTTCATCAAAACGCCGCTGATGAAGAACGCGGCCAACAGGCCGGCAATGCCCAACACACTCGGCACAATCAAAGCCTTTGTGTAGGCACCATGCCAAAGGTTGATGATCATAATCAACACACTGTTGACAAAAACGATGCCAAACTGCATGCCGCGAAAATGCGCACGATTGCTGCCATAGTAATGGTTGCAGTAAATCACATACATAGGCCCCCCGCAAACAAAGGACCCATGCAAAAAACCGCCAACAAACAGCAGCACTTGATATAAAAAGTAACGCACACGAGAATCAGCATGAGAACCAGCCCATTGTTCGGTGCGCCGATGCATCGCCAGGTGATACACCGCCATCGCCACAACAAAGCAGCCTAAAAGCAGCTTCAGCCACAATTCCGGCAGCAAGCGAAATACCCAAAGGCCCAAAGCCGTGCCACTCATACTGATCAACACCATACGCGCAAAAGGCCGCCAAAGAATGCCGCGGCGGCTTTCCACCACCCGATACGATGCATTGACAAAGGAAATCAGCGCAAAAATCAACACCAAATCCTGAATGGGAAACACCATTGAAAGAATCGGCATCATCAACACATTGGCACCAAAGCCTACAATGCCTGTCACTGTAAAGCCTATGGCCACCAGTATAAAGAACAGCACCGCCGACGCCGCATTCATGACAAGCCCCCCCTTGTTACTGCTTGTTTATTCTACGTGACAATCAATGACCACTTTCACCTCATGACCGGCACGGTCGCTGCAGCGCGCAAACCCTTCCTGAATCTCCGTCAATGGCAGCACCGAGGTGATGATCTGATCAGGATCAAAAGCTTTTTCGTCCAACAGCTTCACCGCTTTGGCAAAGTCCTCTGGATCCTGCATACGTGCCGTGGTGAGATCCTTTTCGTAATAATACAGCTGCTTCAAATCCACCGTCATCGGATGGCCATAGATAGCAACGAGCACCACACGCCCATGTACCTTTGGTAGCAGCACCATCGTATCAACGCCCGGCTGGGAACCAGAGGTTTCAAAGACCACATCGGCGCCCACCCCATCGGTTTCTGCCTGCACATAAGCCACCACATCGGTGTTCATTGGATTGACCACTTCCAACCCAAAAGCTTTGGCCTTATTGACACGGTTTTCGTTGACCTCAGAAACCACCACACGCGCGCCTTCGGCCTTCGCCACCAAAGCCGTCATCAAGCCGATCGGACCACCACCAATGACTACGACGTAGTCGTCTTTCTTAACCTGACCACGTTTAACCACATGACAGCAAATGGCCAGCGGCTCTGCCAGCGCAGCATGCTTCAAATCGAGGCTGTCCGGAATTTTGAACAAAGCATCCGCATCGACGGTCCAGCTGTACTGAAAAGCCCCAGGGGTTTCAATGCCGCGCACCTTCAAATGCTGGCACACATGCTGCAATCCTTCCTTGCACGCCTGACACTGTCCGCACGCATCCACAGGCATCACAACCACATGATCGCCAACCTGATACGCGGTTACGCCCTCGCCCACTTCGGCCACTATTGCGGAACACTCATGCCCAATGACCGAAGGAATGTGCATGCGCGCATCTTCCGAGCCAGAGAGCACATGCAAGTCCGACCCGCAAATGCCGCAATAAGCAATTTCCAAACGCACCTGACCTTTGCCAGGCTTTTCAATCGTGCCTTCCTTCAGGCTCAACGTATGATTTCCTTCATAAATTGCTGCTTTCATTGTATCCATTAACTCCTTTTCTAAATATTAGTTTAAGAAAATTGCAATCGGCGCAAAAATAATTAAAATAACAATCATTGCAATCACAAAATGTAACAGTAACGCTTTGTAGCATAGACTGCTTGAAGCCCAATCATTAGAATGTGTCATCGCTGCCATTGCAGATCCAGCTGGCGTCACTAACGCAATACTAAATGAATAGGTTAGCAATATTGCTAAAATCATAGGATTAACACCAACAACCAACGCAAATTGCACCAATACCGGTGTCATCACTGATGCCAACACCAAGTTATGCAAAAACTGTGTAAGCACCGACATCAAAACAAATGCAATAATAATAAACATGGCTGGAGATAAGTTATCCAAGACAGGCATCACCGCTGCAAAAACGTGATCCATAATACCAACATCATCACTTTCAATAGCAGCTGCTATTCCAAAGCAGGACGCCGTCATAATAATAACGTTCCAATCAACGTGACCAGAATTTGCTATTGAAGGAAAATCCAGAATAGCTTTACCATCAATAAGAAAAATTCCCAAACAAACCAATACAATAAAAATTGGCCCATTCATTCCCCAACCAGAAAACATTTGAGTGATCAACCAATCAGATGGCAAAATAGTAGGAATGCACATCATAATGATAAAAGCAACCATTGAAATAAACGCCGCTTTTTCTGCCCGAGACATCGGAGCCTTGCTTGCTTCCGCAAAACGTTTATTATCAATATTCGCCAATTTACTGACATCAGCTTTGAATACAAAACGCATCAATGCAATGAAAATAAACATTGATATCAACGTCATCGGAATCATAAATGCACAATACTGTGCAAAACTTACTGTATAAACACCATTCGTTGTTGTACTTGTCAAACCCAGAGAAAGTGCTGCCACCGCTTTGATTGGCAGTGCTGTATAGCCACAAAATGCAGCAACGGAAATTGCCAGAACCAATAGCCCAGGGAATTTATCACCCTTTTTATATCCTGCTTCTTCACAAATGGAATAAGAAATTGCCCATGGAATTAAAACGGCAGGATAGCAATAGGTGCAAATTGCCATAACATACGCAGACAAGCAAAGAAATGTAATCAAGATCCACGGATGACCAACAACGATCTTTCTGCCAAGAAACCAATTGCTGATACGAATACACATACCTGATTTTTCCAGGAAAATAACATAGACAAAAATCATAATTAAAAAAGGAATAAGATTATTGCCAAAGCTTACCGCAAAAATATTATTCATCGTATCATAGCCACTCGCTTCAAGCGCAATTAGTCCTGCCAAGCAAGGCCATACGTAGGTCCCCAAAGCAATCCATGCATACAACATGCCGACAAAAATACCAACCACTGCCATTGCCAAATGGCTTAATCCAAAAAGAGATGGCAAAAACTGAAAACCAAACATAAAGAATAGTGAAATACAAATATGAACAATATATAGTAAGGAAATTCTAGACTTTTCAATCGTCTTATTTGTGGTAATATCAGTCATTGCGTTTTCCTCCTTCGCTCTTCTATTCTTTCAATAAATCAAAAGAAGCATAATCGTGGCTGCCTACCACTAAAGCATGATATTTTGCCATTTTTTCAAATGAACGATAGCAGTCTTCTGCACTTGTAAAGAGTCCACTTGGCAAGCGAAGATCCCAGCCCTCTTTTACGGAAATCAAATCACCTGCAATAATCACTTTGCCCTGTTCTGTATCTACAACAACACCTTGAGAACCTGGAGAATGCCCTGGCAATGTAATGATCTCTAGTCCATCATCAAATGTAAGATCGCCATCCAAGAAAACATACTGCCGATAGATTTTTAGAAAATATGGAATGTCTTCGCCAAGTGCATTTTCATATACTTTGAGATCATTTGGCAATGGTGCAACTGCATATCGCAATTCTTTGGACTGCACATATAACTTTGCATTTGGCAACTCTAAAGCACCATAAGCATGATCCCAATGAAGATGTGTCAAAATGACCGTATCAATATCTTCGCAGCACAGTCCGTGTTTTTTCAAGACTGAGGATAATGTTTGTTCAGAAGAACGCAAGAACTTATTATGATGCATGCTTGCCCATTCTGTGTCCTCGCAAGGCCCTGCATCAACTAAAATATGTCTTTTCGTTTCTAAATTGGTCAACAGCCAAACAATACATGGCTGAGCAACAATTTTTCCTACATCAAATTTTGCACCATGACGTGCAATTTGTGTGGATCGTGTAACCATCAATGTACCAACGTCTAATGGAGTAATATGCCACATATTCTCTACCCCCTTATATCAATCCAATAATATTCCACCATGGATAGATCACTACACCATAGAGAATAAAGGTAATAATTGTATTTAACCCAACCATTTTGATGAAATCACTCATTTTAATGTATCCAAAGCTATACAAAACTGCGAAACATACAATTTCATGCGGCATAAATACAGCCGCCGTAGATACTACCAAAGACATCAAACTAAACATTGGGTTCATTCCCAAGTCCAGTGCAACCTGAACAAATGGAGCACTCAATCCACTAAGCATGGCAAATGGTGTCAATGCAAAATTTGCTAATGTACCTACGCCCAAAAATGCGTACCCCATGGCTAATGGGCTAAGGCTTTCCAAGATCGGAGTAAGATTTGCAGAAATAAGATCACCAATGCCAACATAGACGCCAACAGTACCAATCGACATGCAGCCTGTAATAAAGAACAAAACACCAAGTTTTACATCTTCCACTGACTTAACCGTACCGATCCCGGTTCCTGGCAGCACCATAATCCAAGGCAAAACCAAGAAAGCATAATCCGCTGAAAGTCCATGAATTGGGCAAGTGATCAAATAAACCACCAATACGACCATGAAGAAAATAGCTTTCTTTTCTGCTGAGGTCATTTTCCCAAGAGCTTCGTAATCTTTACGAAATTTATCCAAACCATTGGATAATTTCATATCTTTTGTTTTATAAACACGCGTCAAAATAAACAACGTTAACAAACAACCAAAGAAAATAGGCCATGCATAATAGGTTCTAGTTAACAGACCAAATGAAACATCCGGTAATAAATCCGCTAAAGCAGCAACAATGATCCCGTTTTCTGCTGGATAATAGGTGCATGCTACCACACCTTGTGCCCCTAAAGCACCGGCAGTACAAATTAACGCAGCCGCTTTTGACTCTTTTTTCAAATCTAATGCAACACAAATGCTGAATGCTAAGAAAACTTCCAAAATGTAACCATTATTGAACGTAATTAAGGCAATAATGACACCAGCAAGAAATACAGCAAACACCATGCTGGTAAAACTACCGCCTAATTTTAAAATGGTCCAATAAGACACGCGTTTTAGTAAGCCACATTCACCCAATAAATTTGAAAAGACAAATGCGCCAATAATCATAAAAATAGTTGTACCACTTGTCCAAGGTGAAAAAACAGTATCTACCGGAGCTACACCAAAAAGAATGTATGCAATCGGCAAAACAAACGCAGGAATTGCCATATCAAAAAAGCCAAAAGCGATCACTGCCATAATAAATACTGTAATGGCAAAAAACATCGCCATATTCATATCATATATATCGTTTTTTGGAATAACTAAAAAAATACCTGCCAATACAACGCAAATTAACCACTTTACCCAATATGTTGTTTTTGCACTCATAATAATCTCCCCCGATTATTAAACTAAAAATGATATTTTACCAAATCTCTTTTAACCCCAACTGTTGTCGAAATTCATTATTCATTGCAAGAATTTGTCCCTTATCCGGTGCCTCTTGATCTGCAAACTGATAGGCCATATTCAACTGAGTATACTTTGCACTCCCATAATTATGGAATGGCAAAAGTTCATAATCTGCCAAATCTGGAATTTGCTTGAGAAAATCAACAATACGTTGAAGCTCTTCTCGATCATCATTAACACCAGGGATTATCGGTGTACGCACAATTAACTCAACATTCGGTAGTTCCTGTTTAAATCGTAAAATATTTTCCTTAATTAAAGCATTATCCACGCCTGTCCATTTTTTATGTCGTTCCGCATCAAAAAACTTACAATCACAAAAAACCAGGTCACATTGTTCAGCAACCTTTTTCACAGTTTCCCAGGGTGCATACATAGTTGTTTCTATAGCGGTATTGATTCCTTCTTCTTTATTTTTTCTTAAAAACGCCGCTGCAAAATCCGCCTGAGACAACACTTCTCCGCCACTCAATGTAACACCGCCATCACTACGCCATGTTATATTATTTCTATGAACTTTTTCAAAAAGTTCATCCACCGTATAATCTTCGCCAAAAACATGCATGGCATTTGCACAGCATACCTTTACACAAGTTCCGCAATCTACACACTTGCTTTTATCCACAAGCACCTTGCCATCGTCACGCCGCTGCAAAGCATTTTGTGGACAATTGGCAATGCATGCACCACAACCGATGCATTTGCTTTCTTTGTAGGCAATCTGCTTTTTGAAACTCTGAGATTCTGGATTGGAGCACCACGCGCAGCGCAGCGGACAGCCTTTGAAAAAGATCAAATCGCGAATGTCCGGGCCATCGTGAATGGAGAAACGTTGGACGTTGAATATTCTTCCAGTTAAATCTGACATACCTATCACATTCCCATCATTTATAAAAATAGCCAGAGGCAAGGATAAAAACGACAGCCTCTGGCTTTTCAGAGTGTCCTTACATTGCCATTTCGTGTTCTGTTCGATTGATGATTTCGGTCTGGAGCCCTGGGCTTAATTCAGTAAAGTACGCGCTATAACCAGCAACACGAACGATGAGATTCTTATAATCTTCTGGATCTTTCTGTGCAGCCAACAGTGTTTCACGGTTAACCACTGCGATCTGAACATGCCACAGTTTAAGGTCAACCCAAGTGCGCAAAAGCTTCACAATATTTTCTGTGCCTTTTTCTCCATTCACAGCCTGTGGGCTTAATTTTAAGTTTAGCAAACGAGACGCACTATTAGAATACGCATGACTCATTGCATTTCTAATAGAGGTCAAAGTTGCAATAGGACCATCGATATCCGAGCCCTGTGTTGGAGAAATCCCTTCAGAAAGTGCTACACCAGCATGACGACCATTGGCTGTAGCAATCGTTTTATGCCCCATACCAACATGAGAGGTAATTGGTACGTATTTTACATTTTGTTCTCCATTTGTTGTTCTATGATGCTTTACAACACCAAGAATCATTGCATCCAATGCCTTTGCAACACCATCTGCATATGGATCGTTGTTTCCATATTTTGGAGCATTAAGAACCATTTGACGAATTACTTCGTAACCTTCATAGTCAGCTGCAATAGCTTCTTTCAAAGTTTTAAAGTCAATACGCTTATCATCAAAAACCACTTTTTTAATTGCTGCCAAAGATTCAGCAACCGTCCCAAAGCCATTAAAGGTTGCATTACCAGTATCTTTATACAGACCACCTGGAATGCGTCTCTGATGAATATCAATCATAGCCTTACGTGGTACCGGATGCAACATCGACATGAATGGTGCTGCCAAACGCTGAGGATCCGTTAATTCCATTGCATTTTGACGTTTCGTAAAATGGTCAACATAGAATGTAATAGCTGCCTCCAGATTGGTCATCACATCATCAAATGATTGGATTTGGTCAACAGCGATAGGCATTTCTGCTTTCTTTTCATAATATTTACCACCAAAATGCACCCATCCATCACTTAATGCCATTTCCAAAGCGGCTGCTAAATTAATATGACCACCTAATGGCAGATAACAATCTCTATCTGGTACACGCATTTCCGTGCATCCTGCACCAGCATAATTACGCGCTTCTTCAATGGTGCAACCATTTTGAAGCATGCAAGGAATAATTTCTTCGTCGTTGAAAAATTTAGGGAAGCCTGTACCATCTTTAACCAACTCAGCGCACGCTCTCAACAACTTAGTTGGTGAACAAGAATGAAGACGTACAGCCAAATCTGGATACGGAATAGAAAGTTCTCGTTTCGAACGAATAACCAGATAGGTCAGATCATTGGTTGCATCCTCACCAGTTGGAGTTTGCCCACCAACCATAACCACTTCAAAGTGTGCATAGCCTTCCCAGAAATTTCCGGCATTGGTTGCATTAAAAATCACCACATCAGCAATCTTCAACCAAAGACAATCTAAAAGTTCAAGAGCTTGATCTTCATTTAAAATTCCAGCTTCAATATCTTTTTTATAAAATGGATACATATACTGGTCAAAACGTCCAGAACCAATACCACCTGCTACTTGCTGTTCAAAACGATATCCCATCTGGATAAACCACTGACATTGAACCGCTTCCCAGAAAGTACGTGGTGTATGCATTGGTACCCAATCACAGTTTTTCGCGATTTGTTCCAACTCAGCTTTTCTGACTGGATCCTGTTCAGCAGCAGCCATTTCACGTGCTTTGTCGGCATAACGCTTTGCGAGAATTTCCATCCCCTCACAAACTTCGATTTCAGCTTGCAAAAATGGAATCTTATCATAATCTTCACTGCGCAAATTATCATGAATATCTGCCAATTTCTTTTCAGCATCTTCTTTTAGTGCATATATACCATGTGACATGACGTAATCATAGTTGCCTGGCCAATTCAGCATTGAGCTTACATTGGAATTATCCTGCATCATCCCGGTGGAACCATAGTCGTCATCGCCATAAATAATGTCTTTTGTCTCTGGATCCATGATAGCCAAATACATTTCATGACTGGTCTTACCCTTCCAATAAGGAACGACTTCTGTCATCAGAGTATCAATTGTTTCATCAGAAATTTCATAAGCGTCCTTTTGCTGCGTATCTTTTAAACCTTTTTCATACCAACCCGCGCGCAACTCTGGATAAAGGATCGAATAGCGGCCAGGGCCACCACAAGTCCCAACAATCAGTTCATGATCCTGAATCAATACATCAATGTTTTCACAGATGTGTTTAAACGCTTTTGCCCACCGTAAATTAAGTGGATACATTTCGGTTTCTTTCATAGATTCAGTGAACAACACCGCACGCTGTGAATCAATGCGTGGTTTCTGATCACGAAATCCCTTTAACAGTTCATTTGTTCTTTTTCTAGGGCTAGATGCCTTATGAAAAGCAATACGTTCTTCTTGTGGACTTAATGTGCAACATCCCATTTTAAATTCCTCCTAAAAATAGATTGTATTTGCAGCTATATGGAAACAAAAAGGACCCAAATACTCACACGAAGACAGTCGTCTCCATGAGTATTTGGGTCCTAACTTTTTCACGCTGTTAAAGGGAGTAGCCGCACAGGTCATGCACGACCAATTTTAACAATTAAAAGTTCCCCAATTATGAACGAATACACTTCGCTCATAATCTTTATCCATATATTCTTTTGACACTTATAGTAAACCACAATCTTTTTTATATGTCAACTCTAAATTTTATTTTTCCTCAATTTTATCTTTATAACGCAAGAATGCCATTTTCATCGCCTGAATGATTGCGCCTGTTGAGGTTGTTAAAATGTTCTTTTTTATCGTTTGATACAGATCGTCTGGAGAATCTAATACACAGAACCCTGTAACAAGATCAGAAAAATATTCTTGTGTTAATGTGGATGGTACATTTAGCTTAGCTTTTTCTATACAATGTGTTTCACGATTGACCAACATACTAACACTAATTACATGATACACGCTATGCACGCCTGTTTCTTTTGGGGCATTGGCTGAGCCACCCAACAAAATATATTTATCCACCAACTCTCCCATAAAAGAGTCCCCTTTCATAATCATTCTTATCATAAATAGATCTTATCATAAAACGCATGATTTGCCCATACTTTTTATCGCACTGCTTGCCATTCTTCTTTCGTCAACTGCGCCACGTATTCCATCCTGGTTTCGCCGGTAAAGGTCCAGCCGTCCTGGTCATAGGTGAAGGCTGGGCGTTCTTCGGTACGAACATGGGTGAAGCCGCATTTTTCCATGACGCGTTTGGAGCCGATGTTTTCATCATTGGCACAGCACCAGAGGGTGTCAAGCTTCAGCTCGGCGAAGGCACGCTGGATGAGAGCGCGTGCAGCTTCAGTAATGAGGCCTTGCCTCCAGTGGGGCTTGCCTAGCCAATAGCCAAGCTCGGCTTCACGAAACGCGAGGGGCAGATTGGCGGCATCTCCGGTTTGCAGGCCAATGCAGCCGATGGGCTCTCCGCTGTCGCGCAGACAGACAGCGTACGTTTCCGGCACGGCAAAAACGGTGCGAATGATTTCCAGACTTTCCGCCACGCTTTGATGCGGATTCCAGCCAGCAATAGGTCCAACGGCCGGATCTTTGGCGTAATGATACAGTGTATCTGCGTCGTCATCCTGCCAAGGACGCAGAATGAGACGCTCGGTGTTCAATGACATGCAGGACCTCCTTTCTTCATTTGCAGAAAGCGCTTGCAGGCTGCGCCAGCGCACGCGCACAGAGCAAAGAGCGCCGCTTCACCGATCAGGAACAACAGCAGTCCGTTTTCCAGTTCAAAGCCGCGCACCTGCATGAAAAGATGCGCTGGGAAACGCTGCACTGCCGCCGAAGCTGCGCCAAGCAGCACAACACAGAGCAAAGCGGCGCGCCAACACCATGCAGGCAATTGAACGCGCTGTGTCACGCTGGCTGCCAGCGCGCGTCCATGCCAACCCAAGTGCACCGCCATGAGCAGAAATCCCCAGTAAGCGCAGACTTGGTGCGGCGTTTGCCCAACGCCCTCGGGGAACGAAAGCGGAAGAAAACCCAATACGTAGCGCGACAACATGACACTGCTGACAATTAGCCCCAACACGGTAAACAGTATCAAGCCATCCACGATGTTTCCTGCAACCCGGCTGCTGTTATAGCGCCCGCGCCAAAGTGTCACAAACCAAGCGCGATTGCGCAAGATGTGCCAGACAAAGCATGCCAATACCGCGGTGCCAAGCCATTCATGCAGCACTTCTCCAAGAAGCGAATAGCTCATGCAGGCAATCAAGCCCAGTGTCATGGCGCCATTGAGATACCAACGAGAATATTTTGCCATCCTTCTCCCTCCTTTATCAAATGCCATGATGTGATATTGAGTTCATGATACCACAGTGCCTGCACGCAGGCAAAACAAAAACACCGCCCGGCTGTGATAAGCTCCCCATAGAGTAGATACTCGAAATAACAAAAATCGAGACTGCGCCATGGGGAGCTTTTACTATGCACAAATGCAAATTAACCAACCAAGAACGAAT
>JAHZHI010000074.1 GCA_019420345.1 Peptococcaceae bacterium | reverse complement strand
CACCGTTTGAATTGTATCATTCTGAGGTGTTGCACTTGACTTGACAATTCGCCGCGCAAAAAGGCCGCACGGTGAGGTGCGTGCGGCATGGGAAGCGATCAATAGTGGACGCCTTTCCAGTAGAGGGTATCGTTGATTTCGGCAATGGCTGGCAAGTGGACATCTTTGAGTGCCCAGCGCTTGTATTCTTCAAAGCCGGTGCGGTCGACGATGTAGCCGATGTGCTCTTTGCCTTCTGGGGCGTTTGGATCGATATAGGTTTTGACGTAGTCGTAGGTATTGGTGATGATTTTAACGATGCTGTCGGCGTCTGCCCACTTGATGAAATCTTCGCCGAGACGCGGGTTTTTCTTGCCGCTGCGACCGAAGAGGGTGAGCCGGAAATACTTGCTTTCGCTGCGTGTCCAGGCGAAATTTGGACAGGCCAGCACGCATTCGCCACAGCCAATACAGCGCTGTGGATCGCGCTGAGGGCGGTAGTTGCGGCTGGTAAGTGCACCGCTGGATTTTTTCTGGCAGGCTTTGACGCAAGCACCGCAGCTGATACAGCGTGCAGGATCAAATTGGGGTTCGGTCATACCGATGATGCCGAAGTCATGCTGACGTACTTTGGCGCAGTCGTTGGGGCAACCGGTAAGTGCGATTTTGAAATGGAGATCATTGGGGAATATGACTTTTTCAATGCGCTGAGCTAAAGCTGTGGTGTCGTAGCAGGCGAAGGGGCACACTTGATTGCCGATACAGGCGGTGATGTTGCGTGTGCCGGAGGCAGCATAGCCGTTGCCCGACGATGGTTGGTTGATGCCCAGTCCTTCGATCAGAGGCTGCAATGCGTCGTTGACTTCAGGCATTTTTTCAAAGGGAATGCCGGGAATTTCAAAGCCTTGGCGCAGGGTGATGTGCACGGTGCCGTCACCATAGGTTTGTGCAATGCGGCGGATGATGTCGAGGTATTTGGCATTCATGCGACCGCCGGGTACGCGCACACGCGAAGCGGTAAGGCCGCGGTGTTTGGTTATGCGAAAGGCATTTTTCTTGAGCTGTTTTGTATTGGTATCCATGACAAGACCTCCTTAGTCGATGAGCTGTTTGCTCTGGCTGTAATTGAAAACTGGTCCGTCGAGACAGATATAGGTATTGTTGATACGGCAGTGGCCGCATTTTCCGAGACCGCAGCACATTTTGCGTTCATATGAGATCCAGATATTTTCTTCAGGTAGGCCGATGTCTAAAAGTCCTTGGATTGAAAAGCGCATCATGGTCGGAGGGCCTACGACGATGGCAGCCGTGTTGGCTGTGTTGTTCACCGTCAGATCTGGAATGTACTGAGTGACGAGACCTTCACGGATGTTGGTATTGCCGTTGGCTTTGTCAACGGTTAGAATGACATTCACTGTTTGCTGCCAACGAGCAAGATCGTCGCGGAACAGAATGTCCTGCGGCGTTTTGAAACCGCAGATCAGGGCCATTGTTCCGCGTTCTTTCGGATGTGTGGCGAAGTGGTCAACGATGCCGCGTACTGGTGACAGGCCGGTACCGCCAGCAATGATGATGAGGTCTTTGCCATGGTAGTCTTCCTGTTCAAAGCCGTTACCATAGGGACCGCGCAATAGCAGATGGTCACCGATGTAGTGGCTGAAAACTTCATTGGTGACTTTGCCGACACGGCGAATGGTCAGATCAATAAAACCGGCACCGATACCACTGACAGAGATCGGTGCTTCGCCATATTTTGGCAGGGACACTTCAAAGAACTGGCCTGGTTTGACAGGGCCGTCGTAAGACAATCGAAACGTGTATTCAATATCGGTGTGTGGAATGACATCAAGAATTTCCGAAGAAAATGGCAGATACTCATTGCTTGGCATCGTTGGTCACCTCCGTCATGGCAGCGTCAAGTTTGTTGACGCAGTGAGCAAAAGAGATATATTCTGGGCAAATGGCGTCGCAGCGACCGCAGCCGACGCAGAGATGGTGTCCGAAACGCTGTTTGTGTTGCAAAACCTTGTGCAGCACCTTAAAGCGCATGCGCTGACCGTAGGTCTTGCGATAACTGCCGCCGCCGGCAACATCGGTGAAGCCGTCGATCATGCAGGAGGCCCAAACGCGCCGACGTTCACCCACTTTGCCGTTATCGCTGTAATAAATGTCCTGCATGGTGAAGCAGGTGCAGGTTGGACAGACAAAGTTACAGCGGCCACAGGCAATGCAGCGACTGTCATAGTCGTTCCAAATGCTGCTTTTGGCGACGTCGTTGTTGAGATTGGTAGGTATCGTTACCTGCACAGGATTTTCGATAACAAAGGATGGCGTTACATTCTGATGTTCGGCGCCAAGGGCTTCAAGGTGTGCGATCCAGATAGGATCTTTACAGTCGAGCAGATATCTGCCGTCGCTCTGGCGGTCGATGCTGAGGGCGTAGTCCGTCGTGCGATTGGTGCCCATGCTGACGCAGAAGCAATGGGGAAAACTTTCGCTGCAGCCCATGAGCACGACCTTAATGTTGTTGCGCAGCCGTTGGTAGTAGTAATCAGGCACGCCGTTGTGAAGAAATATATCGTCGAGACGCGTCAAGGCATGCACATCGCAGCTGCGCATGAAAATGATGGCGCCTTTTTTCGGCGGCGCTGATTCACTGGTGGCTTCTTCTGTGAAATAGAAGATTGTTTGTGAGATTGGCGTCAGCACCTCTTTAAATGAGTAGGCTGATGGTGCATCAAAGACGATGTCGCTGGCTTCTGCTACTTCGCTATAGCGGATGACATCCGTGTCGGAACAGCGGCCGCCGTCCTTGAAACGCTTTGGTGCATAGATGATGTAGTCACGCTGCCACTCCGCGAGCAGCGCATTCAAAACGTTTTCCTGAACATGATAGCCCATGATGAATCCCTCCTGTTATTGATGGTATGTGATGGCTTCATCATAACAAAAGCAAAACGCGGCGATGTTGCCTGTGCAACATCGCCGCATTTCAGTGTAGAGTAAATGTATTTTTTTCGTAGTCAATCAATCCTTCATCGCGCATCAGCGACAATTCACGTGTCAGTGCGCTGCGGTCAGCACAGAGATACTCGGCTAGCGCCACGCGTCCGAGAGGAATGGTGAAGCGCTGGCTGCCTTGGCGCTCGGCTTCGTTGCGCAGATAGGCAAGGATTTTTTCACGCAGGGTTTTCTGTGAGACGATCGATGCCTTGTCCATCAGCCGCTGGTTCTTTTCGCTGATGAGGCGCACCATGTTTTCGATCAGCCGATGATGAAAGACACAGGATAAGGTGCAGGAATGAATCACTTTGTGGAAGGGCAGAAAGAGAATGGTGCAGGGGGTGGCTGCCACAAAACTCACACGGGCGTGAAGCTGGCTGCCGCAGGCAAAACTCTCACCAAACAATTCGCCGGCGCTGATGCTGACCAACAGGGTCTTGCCGCCGTCGATGTCTTCTTTGACCATGTGCACTGTGCCGGAGAGGGGCGTGCCGATGGTGTGAACGGTTTCGTCTTCAAGGATGATGATTTCATTTTTTTTGAAACGGCGTGTGGCTGCGCCAAGACAGTCCAGCATCTTTGGCAGATCTTCCTCACGAATGCCGTCAAAGAGCGGTAAAGCTGTCAGTTCGTGGATGGGTGGGTGCATGCGAACACCTCCTTTGCCCAATCATACCGTTTGCAGGGGCGCTTGGCAAGTACAATCAGTCGTTGTATTGGGCAATGTACTCTTCAAGGCAGAGTCCCTGAGCATACATCTCAGCAGCGGCCTCTTCGCCGACATAACGATAATGCCAGGGTTCGTGGGCAACGCCAGTAAGCGCCGTTTTATTTTCCGGATAGCGCTGAATGAAGCCATAGCGCCAGCTGTTGTCTTGCAGCCAGTCGTAGAGTGCAGGCGTTTCCGTGCCAATGTCGACAGCGAGCCCCAGTTCATGTTCGCTCGTGCCTGGAAGGCTGACCCACTGACCTGCTAGCTCGCTGGCGGTGGCATCGTCGTAGCCGTCAGCGCAAAATGCAGCAACCTTGTCGTCAAAGAGCGCCTGTTGTTCAGCGCTGGTACGAAAACCTGCGTTCAGATGCACCTCATATCCCTGCACTTCGGCGTCGCTGAGCATGTTGTTGAGCGCGCCGGCGATGCGGCTGTCCACCTGTTCACCATCGGCGGTGGTTTTAAGCCAGAAAGAGCGGGTTTCCGGCAGGCCGTTCCAATGGTTGACCAGTGTCAGCTGCCAGGGGAGTGATGGCGTGCTGTTGGCTGGTGCTGCAACAGGAGCCTGGACTGTGACGCGCTGCGGTATCAGAACATGGCAGCAGGCAAAAAGGAGTGCAAGGAGCAGCAGGAAGCGAAGCAGGCGCCGCAAGGGTCGGCGGCGGGAAGGTGTGCGCATGGGAGGTGCCTCCTTTCGTCATCAATGGCCAATGAGGCTGTAAAACCAGAAGGGATGGTAGAAGAAGAACATGCCGCTGAAGCTGGCAGCGATGAGCAGGAGCGGCTCTCTGATGCCGGCTGGTGTTTGATGCAGGTATTTGCCGAACAGCTGGGCGCAGAACCACCAGCAGCAAAAGCCAAGCATGGCGCCCAGAGTGTTGGCGATCAGGTCGTTGATGTCGCAGGTGCGGTTGGTGAGCAATTGTGAGCCTTCAATGAGCAGCGAAAAAGTGGCACCTATGCAGCTGACGCGAACGAGACTGCGGCAGTCTCGCCAGAGCAGGGGCAGAAGAACGCCCAAGGGCACAAGCATGGCAATGTTGAGCAGAAAGCTGATGCTGAGATGAAATTGCGGCACGAGATTGACTGTGCCGCGGAACACATCCGGGCCGTTTGGCGCGTGCAATGCTGCAAGCAGGCTGTTTAAACTGTGGATGTTTAGATCATCAAAAATGCGCAGCTGAATCAGAATGTCGCTCACGCCACCTGCACCGGTGAGATCGTATACCTGCCAGAGATAGAGGCAGAACAGAAGCACCCACAGTCGCTGCACGCGCGTGCCAGCGTGGCGTCGTCCTAACAATATCGCAACACACGGCAGCAGCGCACAGGCCAGGCTGTAGAAGCTGGAAAGATTGAAATTGAACATGGCGGCGGCTCCTTTCTCATAAAAAAATCGCTTTCACGTTGTAGGTTTATTCTACAAAATGAAAGCGATGGATGTTTTAAAAGCAGCCTGCGAAAAACTGCAGATTTTCTGATCAATTTCTTACGATTTTCTTACGATAAAGAAGGCTGGTTGAGCGGCAGTGTGACCGTAAAACGGATGGTGTCATTGTCGCTGGCGGCAGAAATATCACCGCCATGCTGCAGTGTGATTTCTTTGGCAATAGCGAGACCGAGCCCAGCGCCGCCGCTGCTGCTGCGGGCACTGTCGAGACGGAAAAATTGCTCAAACAAACGGGCCAGCTTTTCGGCAGGGATGGTGTCACCGTGGTTCAGCACGCTGATGATGGCATGTTCCTGCTTGCGGGTCACGGTGATCTGAATGGTGTTGTCTGCATAGCTGTAGAGAATGGCGTTGCGCAGCAGATTGTCGAACACGCGCTGCATTTTGTCGGGGTCACAGCGCAGCGGCAGCGTTTCCGGCGCATCCAGCTGACAGTGCAGGTTTTTGCTGTCAAGAAGCGGCTGCGCTTCGAATACGAGCTGTTCTAACAGGCGCGTTAGATCGATGGCATGGTATTGCAGCGGCACTTTGGAGAGATTGAAGCGGGTGATTTCAAAAAATTCGTTGATAAGCGTGTCCAGCCGCTCCGCTTTGTGTAACGTTGTGGTCAGGTATCGGGTGCGTGTGTTTTCGTCGACGCCTGGTTCGTCGCGCAGCAGTGTCAGATAACCGATCACCGAAGACAGCGGTGTCTTCAGATCGTGCGCCAGATACATGATGAGATCGTTCTTACGCTGTTCGGCTTCACGAGCGGCGCGAGCATTGCGTATCGATGTTTGTTTGAGTTGATTCAGCTGGCTGGCAATCTCGCCCAATTCCGGCGAAAGATCAATGACGTCGTCGCTGTCGTCGACCAGTTTGCCTGCGGCATATTGAATTTCTTTCATATACCCTTCAATGCGTTTCAGCAGTCGATGGGTGAGAAAAAGCACGACTGCTGCCCAGAGCAGGACGCAGACACAGCCCGTGTAAAGCGTGCGATAACGGTAATACCAGTTGCTGGCATAATAGATTGGCAGACGCTGAAAAACAAAGTCGAAAATCGCACCGCCAATCACGAAAAGTATTGCCCAAACCATGCATTGCAGCACATAGCGGCGAAACAGTGTGCCAGTGAGGTAACTCTGCTTACTCAATTTCATAGCCGATCCCCCAAACGGTTTTGACGAATTTCGGATTTTTAGCTGGTTCGTGCAGCTTATCGCGCAGGCGGCCAATGTGCGCCATGACGGTGTTGCTGCTGTTCTTGAGATATTTTTCCTGCCACACGGCTTCAAACAATTCCTCCGATGGCACTACCCGTCCGCGGTGCACTGCCAAATACCAGAGAATGTCAAATTCCAACGGCGTGAGATTGATGGATTCTGCGTACAGGGTGCAGCGATGGGTTGTTTTGTTGATCACCAGGCCGCGAATGTCAATTTCTTCGGCCGTTTCACCGCTGGCAGCGCTGTTGTATTGGCTGGCACGGCGCAGCTGCGTGCGCACGCGGGCTATCACCTCCAGCGGATTGAATGGCTTGGTGATGTAGTCATCGGCGCCGAGTGTGAGACCGAAAATTTTATCGTTGTCATCGATTTTGGCAGTGAGCATGATGATTGGAAAGAAATATTTTTGGCGAATCGTGCGGCAGATCTCAAACCCGCTCATATCTGGCAGCATCACATCGAGAATTGCCAGGTCAATGGCCTTGCTTTCGATACAGTGCAGTGCACAGACGCCATCACCGCAGAGTGTGACGCGAAAGCCATCGTTGCGCAGATACACTGCGAGCAATTCGGCCAATTCTGCTTCGTCGTCAACAATGAGAATGTGTTCGTTCATAGAGGAGCCCCCTCTTCACTTAATACTTGCAGTGTACCATAGGAAGGGGCTATCGAACAAGCGTGGGCAAGGGCTGGTATCTCATGAGCAGTTGCGGTACAATAGAAAAAAACATGTGAAAGGTGTGAGAGACATGAATGGATATAAACATATTTTGGTACCGCTCGATGGCTCGGAGTGTTCTGAGCGTGCGCTGGTTGAAGCACGGCGTATACAGCAAGCGTTTGGTTCAAAGCTGACAATGCTTTATGTGGTCAGTGATCCTGATTTTGATTGTGCGATGGGCAATCCGGCAGCAACGAGTGCCAGTGTTCAGCGCGATTGTGCCGAAGCTGAAAAATATCTGGCGCGCCGTGCTGAGACGTACGATGGTGATGCAGAGACAAAAGTTGTAGTTGGCTGCGTGGCAAAGAGCATTTTGGGTGTCAGTGATAATTTGGAATGCGATCTCATCATTATGGGCTCACAAGGTTTGGGATCGGCGTTGCGCCGCTTCCTTGTTGGCAGCGTTGCGAAGAATGTGCTCTCCAATGCGTTGATGCCAGTCATGATTGTTCACTAATATTTATACAAGGCCGCTGCTGAAAGGCAGCGGCTTTTTCAGTTTTTTGGATGGAAAGACGAAAAAAGTTGAAAAAGAAGTGAATTTTTATGATATACCTATGGTAAATTGTCACAATGTGGCATACAATGGTGAATGCAAACATCATTCATCAACTGAACTCAATGTAGATCAGGAAGAATGGAAGGAAGAGGTGAAGGTTGAATGAATATTGCATTGATTATTGTTGTTGTTTATATGTTGCTGCTGCTTTTCGTGGCTTGGGCATCGACGATGTATCGTCGCAACAAGTCGGCGGAATCGTTTCTTTTAGCAGACAAACAGCTCTCCTGGCCGCTGGTCGGCGTAATGATCGCTGGTATCGCGGTTGGTGGGTCATCCACGGTTGGTATTGCGCAGAACGCGTACACATCAGGCCTTTCGGCTGGTTGGTATGATGTGGCCTGGGCTGCTGGTGCCATCATTGTTGGGTTTGCGCTGGCGAGTCATATGCGTCAGTGTGAATATGACACCATCAACAAAATGCTGGAGTGTGTGTTCGGCAACGCCTTCTCGCTGGTGAGTACCTGCATTCAGGTCATCATCAATACGGTTATCATCGCACTGCAGATTATCGCTGGCGGGACCATTTTGACGGCATTGATGCCTGATGTATTCTCTTTGCAGCTTGGGATCATTGTCTCGGCTGTCATGTTCGGGATCATCTCTTTCGTCGGTGGTTTAATGGCTGCGAGTTTGTCTAACGTGGTCAACATTGCGGTCATTTACATTGGCTTGGTCATTGGTGTGATCGCGACAGTCTTTCATTTCGGCGGTTTTGAAACCATCAACGCGGCGCTACCTGTAGGAATGAGTGGGGACGGTAGTCACTGGTACAGCCTCGTTAGCGGGATGGGCATGGCAGCCATTGTGGCATGGTTTGTCACGATGATCATTGATGCTGTGCCAAATGGTGGTGTTGTTCAGAACATTATTGCTGCGCGTTCACCGGAAGACGCCAAGAAAGGGACCATCTTTGCCGGGATTTTGATGATTCCAGCAGGTTTTATCAGTGCCATTTTTGGGATTGTTGCGGCGGCATATTTCCCGGGCCTTGAATCGTCTGCTATGGCTTTGCCATCGGTTGTCATGCAGCTGCCAAGCTGGGTAGCCGGGATTCTTTTGGCTGGGCTTTGGGCAGCCGATGTGTCAACAGCGACAGGGCTGATGATGGGTGTAAGCACCATGGTCAGTGAGGACGTCATCTTTAAGTATTTCTACAAAGGTGTCAGCCGTCGTTTGCGTCTGCGCATTTCCCGTATTGTCTGCCTGGCGGTTATCATCATCGCTTATATTGCAGCAACACAGGTGTCCAACATTCTGAATGCGCTGATGAGTGCACTGACATTGTTTGCGCCATATGCTATTCTGATGACGGCATTGTTCCTGTTCCCTAAGACGGTGAAGCGTTCCACTGGTTGGCTGACGTTCGTTTTTGGGATGGTTACCTATGTCGTTGTTCAGCTGATTGTACCAGAATGGCGCATTCTCGGTCAGGCCATCTACACGGTGACCCTGATGAGTCTCATCGGTTTTGGGCTTTCTCAGCTTGACAAACGTCCAGCACCGGTTGAAAATCTTAAAAAGAAAAAGAATAACAACAATTGAGCACGTGGCGGGCCGCTGAAGGGCGGCCCCCATTCTTATTGGGAGTGTCTGTAATGAGTTTATTATTTGATAAAAATTCGACGATGAAGGAGCATATTCAATCCTGCATCGCCAACGATTTTGCCCGCACTGCGACCCGTTCGGCACAGGGCAATTTTAACGCGCGTCGTGAAAATCAGATGGCGACTTATGAAGGCTGGCAAGAATATCGTTCTCAGATGGCCGCCATCCGCGACGATGTCTTGAGCCACCTTGACTACTATCTCAGTCAGTTCATCGACAAGACGACTGCCAACGGAAATATTGTTCATTTTGCTGAAAATGCAGAAGATGCCCAGCGCATTCTGCTGGACATCTGCCATGCGCATCATGCCAAGAGCGTTGTTAAATCGAAGAGCATGGTCAGTGAAGAAATTGACTGCAACAACACCTTGTTGAACGATGGCATTGAAGTCAACGAAACAGACCTTGGTGAATACATGATCCAGCTCGACAACTGGAACCATCCATCCCATCTCATCATGCCTGGGATGCATATGGATATCAAAGCCACCTATGATCTTTTTGTAGAGCAGGGGTACACAGGTGCCATGGAAGCGCATGAAATGACCCTGTTTGCGCGTGAAAAACTGCGTCAGAAATTCCTGGCGGCCGATATTGGCATCACGGGCTGCAATTTTGCCATTGCCAGCACCGGTTCGACTTGCATTCTTACCAATGAAGGCAATGGCCGCATGGTCACCAGTTTGCCAGACACACAGATCGTACTCATGGGGATGGAACGTCTGCTGCCAAACATGCAGGCCTTTGACGCGATGATGCAGATTTTTGTGCGCAGTGCGGTTGGTACCACCATTTCCAGCTACATGTCCTTCACCAATGGTCCACGCGGTGAAGAAGCACAGGACGGTGCGAAAGAAGTACATATTATTATTATCGACAATGGGCGTTCCAAGATTCTCGGCAGCCAATATCATAAAATGCTGCGCTGCATTCGCTGCGGTACCTGCCAAAATGTCTGCCCAGTATTCCGTCATATCACAGGACATGGTTATGGTGCCTGCTATCAGGGGCCAATGGGCATTGTCTATACACCGCTTCTCAATGGTTTTGACAAATACACCAAAGACATGCCTTATGCCTGCACCCTTTGCGGCGCTTGCGCAGAAACCTGCCCTGTTAAGATTCCGCTGCATGAATTGATTCTCGCTGAACGTCAGGATATTGTGGAAAAGATGAACCTCGTCAGCAAGGAAGAACGTGAAGTCTTCACGGCCGCTGGCCAGGCGTTGGGTTACAGTCCAATTTATCGTGTCGGCACACGATTCGGCAACCCTGCGATGAAAGTCTTTGCAAAAGTAACGGGTGAAGGTGATCACTTGACCGACAAAGTGAAACTGCCGGTACTTGCAAACTGGACCCAGAGCCGCGACCTGCCGCTCTTGCGTGCAGGTGAATTCCGTGCTTGGTTTAAGAAGCATGACAAGGAGGGACGCTAAATGGAAATGGATCGCAGTACATTTATCAATCGTATTTCTCAGGCATTGGGACGCAACAGCGTGCCGGATCATATTGAAGATGGCTATGATTATATGCAGGGGCTGCAGTTTTCCCGTCTGCGCGGCTTGGACGACGCTGGCCTGAGAGCACAGCTTGCCAGCCAGCAGAAGATTCGTGACTTTACTTGCCTGGAGTGTGACAAGAAAGATCTGGCGAAAACCCTCGGTGACATTATTGCCAAAGAAGCGCCAAATCGTGTTGTTGTGCCAACCGATACGGCCGCCGAAGGCATTGACCTGATGGCGTTGGCCAAAGCAAGCGGCGCTGATGTTTACGGCTACGACAAGAAGAACGATCCTGCCGAACAGCGCGCCATCATTGAACAAGCTGGCCTCAGCATCACCATTCCGTTCCGTGCCATTGCTGATACTGGGACGGTGCTTGAACTGGCCGACAGCCGCTGTGGCAAAATCGTCAGCCTGCTGCCGCCAGCCCATATTTCTGTCGTTTTCCAAAGCCGCCTCAAAGCAACGATGACCGACGTGGCACCAGAAATTGATGCCATGGGCGAAGCTGGCGTGCCACCAACCTATTTCCTATTCATCAGCGGTCCATCGTCCACCGGTGACATCGAATCCGTCATGGTTACTGGTGTACACGGCCCAACCCGCGAATATGTGGTGGTTGTTCGCGATATGTAAGAAACAGCAGCATAACGATAAATATAGAGCTCGACGTTGAAGCGTCGGGCTTTTTTCTTAAAAGCAAACACCTCGTTTCAACCATTGTACAAGGCTGAAACGAGGTGTTTCTTAATGTGTGCTGCCGGTGCGGACGTAGAGCGCATCGTTTTGTTCGTAGACGCGGACGGCACCAACGTCGGCGGTGCAGAGCGCAGGGATATCGAGGCTGGCGAGGCCGTCGGTGGTTTCAGCGTGAGGGTGGCCGTAGCGGTTGTTGGCACCAGCGCTGATGAGAGCGAGTGACGGCGAGTGTTGGCGGTAGAAGTCGGTGTCCCAGCTGTTTTTGCTGCCGTGGTGGGGGACGAGGATGAGGTCGGTGGCAGCTGTCCAGGGAATAGTGGTCAGGTCTTCGCTGTCAGTGTCGCCGCAGAAAAGGGTGGTGCAGCCATTGTCGCTGAGCAGGCTCACGACCTGGTTGCTGTTTTCGCCGCCATCGCTGTTGGCGGCGAGGAGGGTGCAGTCGAGGCGGCTTTCGCCGAGGGAGAAGGTCAGCGGCGCGTCAACGGTGACAATTTCCGTATCGTCCAGGTACGGGGCGAGCGCCTGCCATTCCTCGCTTTGCTGGGCGTAAGGGGAGGCAAGCAGCTGACGCACATGGAAGTCGCGCAGAATATGGGCGGCGCCGCCGATGTGGTCGCTGTCGCTGTGGCTGAGCACGAGGGCATCGATGGTGTTGGCGCCGCAGTAGCGCAGGTATTGGGCGACGGTATCGGCGTCGGGGCCTGTGTCAAAGACTAGCCAATGGCCGTCGGCTGTCTGATAGGTGCAGCCGGTGCCCTGGCCCACGTCCACCATGGTCAGGCGAAGGTCGCTGCTCACTGCTGGCCGCAGGATGAGCACTGCAAAGCAGAGCAGCGCGGCGGCGAGCACTCCGGCGCGGAGTTGGCCAGCGTCGAGCGGAACGAGGCAGAAAGCGATGAGCGCAGCATAACAGAGCAGAAGCAGCCAGATGGACGGCTGGCCGATGTAGATGTGCAGGGTGCCTGTGAGGCTGTTGACGATGTCCATCAGCGCGACAATGACAAGGATGAGCATACGCACCGGCAGAAACACCAGCGCGCCTAAGGCAGGAAGGATTGCAGCGACGAGCAGCGCTGCCAGCGCCAGTGGCACAAGCAGGCTGAAGAACGGCACGACGAGCAGATTCATGAGAGTGGAGAGCGGGGCCACCTGGTAGAAATAGTGGGCGACCAGTGGCAGTGAGACGCATTCAGCAGCGAGAGAAACAGCCAGCGCACTGGCCAGCCCCTTGGGCAGAAAGGCGAGGAAAGGTTCGAAGCGTGGTGTCAGGAGGATCAGCCCGAGCATGGCGAGAAAGGAGAGCTGGAAACCGATCTGCCAGAGATTGTAGGGATTGGCAAGCAGCAGCGCCAGCGCAGCCAGGGCGATGATCGTCAACGGATCACGGTAGCGCAGCAGGCGCAGCGCCAGAAGGGTGGCCAGGCCCATGATGCTGGCGCGCACCGCTGGGGCGGACGCATCGCTGAGCAGGGTGTAGAGTGTGAGCAGCGGCACCATCAACAGAAAGAGCCCCCAGCTGTGCTGGCGGCGCAAGAGACGCGCCAGCGCAAGCACAAAGGCAAGAATGAAACTTACATGGAGGCCGCTGACCGAAAAAATGTGGATGATGCCGAACTGTTGGCTGACGTTGTAGAAATCGTCATTGAGATCGCTGACATCGCCGAACAGGGTGGCTGCAATGAGCGCCTGCTGGCCAGGGTCCAGATAGCGCGCAAGAATCGCCGAATAGCTGTCTTTCACACTGTTCAGCCACTGCGCCCAGGCTGGCGGATCGGCAATCAGTGTGCCGGGAGCGTCGGTTTCGAAAAGGGTGGCGATGCCGCGTTGAGCAAGGATTTTTTCTTCGTCGTAGCCGCCAGGATTGGTCGCTGGCTCAGGCGCAGTGAAGGTGCCGGTAAATTCGTACTCGGCGCGCAGCGTGTAGGCGCCGTCGTCTTCCCAGGCGCGCTGGATGCGCACTGGCACAGGCTCCTCCAACGTGCTGCCATTCAGCACCGTGACTTCCGCGTCCACATAGGTGCGGTCCGCTGGTGCCCGGGTGATGTGTGCGTTGATGGTGCCTTCGCTGCCATGCAGCGGCACCAGCGCGCGATGGCTGGCGCCGGTCTGCTGCATAAGCAGGAGGCCAGCTGCCAGCGCCAAGAGGCAGGCGAGAAAAAGCCTGTCCTTGCCCCTTTTTATAGAGAAAGCAGCGGCGATGAGCATAACAGCGGCAGCAAAAAAAGCGCATCCCATCCCCGGCAGCGCGGCGGCGCTGCCCAGCCAAAGGCCGACGATGAAGGCGGCAATGGCCGCGCAAAGTGGTCGTTTGACAGGATAGATGCGCATGAGGGTTCCCTCCTCAGACGGTGATATACGGGGCGACGTCGGCAAAGATCTTTTCGCCGATGCCGCTGACTTCCTGAAGTTCTTCGATGGTGCGGAAGCCGCCGTTGGTTTCACGGTAGGTGATGATGGCCTGCGCCCGCACTTCGCCAATGCTTGGCAGGGTTTCCAGCTCTTCTAAGCTGGCGGTGTTGATGTTGACAAGGGCGCCATCGCTGTTGGCGTCTGCAGGGGTTGTCGTGGTGCCTTCACCGGCAGAGGTGGAGGCGCTGCCGATGGCTGGCACGGTGATTTTCTGACCGTCGGCGAGTTTTTGCGCCAGATTCAGCTGTGAGAGATCCGCTTCGGCGGTGGCTCCGGCGGCGCGCACCGCATCGTCAACGCGGGCATCGGACGGCAGAGTGTAGACGCCCGGCGCTGAAACTGCTCCTGTGACATGCACCACCACCTCGCCGCTGGCAGCAGCGGCATTTTCTTCGCTGGCGCTGGTGTCGGCAGCAGCGGTGTCCTCGCTTTCTTTGACGAGGGTCAGTCCTTCGCCCTGCGCGCGCCAATCTTGGTAGGCGTTGCCGCCGCAGAAGGCAAGCACTGCCACGATCAGCAGCACCATGCCGAGAATTTTCCAGTTGAGATGGTCTTCCAGCCAATCGCGCAGACGCATGAACCATTCCTGCATGACGGTGCCCTCCCTTCGTTGTTTGATAGGATTAGTATATCACGAGTGGACAAACGTCTGCAAATAAAAGTCGCCGACAACACAGCGCTGTCGGCGAAAAAGGATTAGATTGTTGATGTTTGTGCGCTGCTTCCCGGCGAGAGGCAGACCAGTAGATGAAACCCAGCGTCGTCGACGCGTGTTTCCAAACTGCCGCCGTAGCGCGCAGCGATGCTGCGCATGCCTGGCAGCCCGTGACCGTGGGCGTGCGGATCGGCCTTGGTCGTGCGCAGGTCGGGATGCACCGCGCCGGCAATGGGATTGTCGACGGCGAGCATGAGCATGCCTTTGTCGAAGCGGCAGCGCAGCCGCACCGTGGCGTCGGCACAGCCGCTGGCGGCAGTGATGTGGTTGCGCAGATCGTGCCGCAGCTGGCGCAGCTGTTGGTCTTGCTGGCGCAGCCCTTCGTAGTAAACATCGCGCTGTGCTGCCAGCGCGTGTTCCTGCTCCAGAGCTTCCTGACGTGCCAGCACGATGACAGCGGCCAGCAGCACCAACGAGGTGACGAGCACGAAGGGCAAAATGGCAATGCCCAGGCGCAGAATCATTTTCTGTATCAGGACTGATTCATAATTATAGGGATAGGTGAGCAGCACCGTTGCAGCGAGGGCACACAACGGCATCAGCGACAGAGCGAACACCAGCACCCAAAGATTGCGCGACAGCTGCACCGGCTGCTTAGGCAGAAAGCGGCGAAAGCAGAGATAGATCACACCAGCAAGGACTAGGCGCCCAAGACTAACCACGTAATCAGAGTTGCGGCTGATAAAGTAACCGCCCAGGTAAGTGTCGAGCAGGGCCGAGATGGACATAATCAGGCAGAAGAAAATGATGCACATGGACAGACGCCCAAGACGGTTGCCGTTTGTCGCCAACATAAAGAAAAACACAAAGATCGGGAAGGTGTAGAGCAGGTTCGGGTCGCCAATCCAGATCACCATGCTGGAACTGAGTCCCATGGTGAGAATGAGCAGGAGCTTGCCCCAGCGCCGACGCACGGAGATAAAAGGCTGACAGAGCGCGTAGAAAAGGACGCCGATGACCATGCTGAGCGTAATAAAAAACAGGGTGACCAGGAACTGTCGCCAATCCAATAGGTAGCCGTAATATTGAGCAATGTGAAGAACGTCGGCCATGCGCTATCCCTCCAGCTCTGAGCGTGCCATTGCCAGCAGTGCCGACTGACGGCAGGAGCGGCTCACAGGCAGACGCTCGCCGTTTGTGAGCACCACCTCGTTCTGCTCCAGCCGCGCAATGGCAGCCATGTGCACGAGATAGCGCTGATGCACCCGCACAAAGTCCTTGCCTGCTTCAGCGGCCACCTCGTCAAGCTTTCCGTAAAAAGAGAGGGTGCGTTCCTTGGTGACACAGTGCACCTTGCGCCGCTCGGAAGCAAAATAGAGAATGCTCGCATAAGGCACACGGTAGGTGATGTCGCCGCTGTGGCAGACATAGGCGCGGTCCAGCGCCCGCAGCAATGCCGTCTGGGCGCGCTGCAGCACATCCTGAAGCTGCGCTTGCGTCGGCGGTTTGAGCAGATAGCCGAGGGCGCCGACACCGTAGCCGTCGAAGACGTAGTCGCTGTAGCTGGTGCAGAAGACCAGCTGCAGGCTGTCGTCGATCGTGCGCAGCTGGCGCGCCGTGTCGATGCCGCTGAGCGCCTTCATTTCCATATCGAGAAAAACCAGGTCAAGCTCGCCAACATGCTTGCGATACCAGTCAAGCAGGCCTTCGCCAGAGGAAAATTGGAAAAATTGGGCCTCCCAGCCATTGATTTCCAGCGTGCGTTCCAGGGCGTCCTGGAGCAGCAGGCGGGCGTCGGCGTTATCGTCGCAGAGTCCAATGCGGAGCATGTCATCACCTTCCTTACAAATATCTGTCTGTATTTTATCATAGGCGGCCAGCGGCGCGAAACCAAAGTTGACAGCAAAACGACCGTTCTTGACAATCGCCGCTGGGCGTGTGCCAAAAATGACAAGAAAACCACCGCCTTTGACAGCGCTGTCAGCAGCTAGTGACGAGACATGGTAAGGTTGAACCATGATAACAACGGATTCACCGTCAAAGGAGGCCATCATCATGTTAACCGTCAACAATTTGCAAAAATCCTATCAGGTGGGCGATGCCACCTATCATGTGCTCAAAGGCGTGTTCCTTTCTGTTGACACCGGAGAGTTTGTAGCGATCATGGGGCCGTCGGGCTCCGGCAAGACGACGCTGCTCAACTGCATTTCCTGCTACATTCCTTCCGACAGCGGCAGCATTCTGCTTGGCGATACCGAGCTTGCCAAGCTCGACGAGGACGCTCTGGCAGATGTGCGCAATAAGAAGCTCGGTTTTGTCTTTCAGGATTTTTTGCTGCTGGACGGGCTCACTGTGCGTGAGAACATTCTGCTGCCATCGATCATCGGCAGCCTTGTGAACGATCAAATCGAGGCCCGTGCCGATCAGCTGTGCGATGTGTTTGGGCTCTCGCACATCAAAAACAAGTATCCAGCGGAGATTTCCGGCGGTGAGAAGCAGCGCACAGCTGTGGCGCGCGCCCTCATCAACCAGCCGCTGATGATTCTCGCCGATGAACCGACCGGCAACCTGGACAGCAAGTCGTCGCGGGCGGTCATTGACAGTTTTATTCAGGCCAAAGACGCCATGGAAGCAACGATTCTCATGGTCACTCACGATTCCTATGCGGCGTCGTTCTGTGATCGCGTGGTGGTTTTGCGCGATGGCGTGGTGTGGCGCACGCTGAGACGCGGCACCACGCCGCGCGGCGATTTTCAGGATGCATTGCTGGATGCTGTGCGTGAAATGGGAGAGGAGTGAGCGTCATGGCACAAGTGACAACATTCTCTCAAGTGTATGCGCGCCTGCGTAAAATGAATCGCAGCCGCTACGCTTTGCTGATAAGCTGCTGCGTGTTCTCAGTGCTCTTGATTGCGGCGTACAGCTTGATGATGCGTGCGCCAACGGTCATGGATGTGCTGCCGGAGGGCGGCGACAGCCGCAAACAGGTGTCGATGATCTTTGCGCTGACGGTCATCGGCTGCGGCGTGTTTACAACCTATGCTGCAGGCCTCTTTTTCCGCGAAAAGAGCCGCGAAACGGGCATCTTCCTGGCTTTGGGCGCCAGCCGTCAGCAGTTGGCGCGGGAACTGCGCAAGGACCTTGCCGTGATTGCGCTGGGCAGCTGTGTGGGCGGTGCCTTGCTGGGGCTGCCGGTGGCGGCTGGCATTTGGCAGATCTTCCGCCTGTTTGTGGTCGACAGCCAGGAAATGGCCCTGCGCATAGACCCGAAGGCCTATGTCTATGTGCTTGCTTTTGCCCTCTATGTGACGGTCATGCTCTTTTTCCTGGGCAACCGTTCTGTGCGCAAGACAAACATCATTGATGTGGTGCAGGAATCTCACAAAAGCGAACCGATTCGTGCCGTGCCGCGCAGGTATGGATGGCTGGGCATTGTGTTGGTGGCAATCGGTGCTTTCTTGGGCTACATCATGCCGACGTTTTTTATTCGTGTGCTGCATTGGTACGCACCGAGTGCGCTGGACGCGGTGTTTTATGCGCCTGCCATCGTTGGGCTTTACATGGTGCTTTTGCATACCGTGGGCAATGGCTGGGGCGGCAAGCGCAAACGCTACAAAGACATCATCTCTGTGTCGATGATGAAATTTCAGGCGCGCCAGACCGTGCGCAATATGCTGGTCATGACGCTGCTCATTGCCGGCGCTTACTTTGCCAGCTTCTATGTGCCGATGCTCGGCGCTGGTGCCATGATGCAGAGCCAGTCGGTGCCTATTGATTACCTTTTTCACTACCGCGCCGATCAGGACATGGTGAATGAAGACGACATCCGTGCTCTGGCCGATCAATATGGCGTGACGATCACCAGCTACAGCGAAGCGCCGATGGCGCGCTTGGTGGTCGACGGCACGCATTCGGTGGAAAAAGACACCGCCGTTGGCACCACCTATGATGTGGTGTATGAGGAAGAAAAGCAGTCCAACCTGTTTCTGTCAGAGAGCGGCTATTATGCCCTCAGCGGCGAACGCATCGATGTGCAGCCTGGCACTGTGGTGCCAATTCTGACGACAGAAGGCAGCGATGGCTACGCCTTCAACGGCTCACCGTCGCTGATCACCAACAGCGCAAGCGGTGAACGCTGGCAAGTCACCACTGCAGAGCCGGTACACAACGACAGCCTCTATGGTCACTATGTGCTCGATGACAGCGACTATGCGACCATGAGCGCTGGCCTCAATGCTGAATGGATGGAAAACATGGTGGCTTTCAACGTGCTCGACGTGGACAGCACCTATGACTTTGCCGACGCGCTGTTCAACGCCATCGTCGATCATTCAGACGAAAACGTTCAAATCATGGACGCCTGGGACCCGGTCATTCGCGAGCGGGACATTGCCGAAACCGGCGAATACTTTGCCGATCCGCAGAACGCAGAGAAGAACGGCTTCTCGAACATCAGCTACGACAACCGCGACAGCACCGATTTCCGCACCTACTGGCAGTACATGCCGACCTTCCGCGTGCTCGATCAGGCCGATTTTGTCAAGACGTACGCCGTTTTCCTGATGCTGTTCATCTTCATTGCCATCGTCTGCTTTGCTGCGGTGTTTGTCATCGCCTACACGCGCTGCCTGACCATCGCCCTGACCAATCGCCAGGTTTACGATGACCTGCGCCATCTTGGTGCGCCGCCAGCCTATCTGCGGCATTCTGCCGGTAGCCAGGTGCGCCGTGTCTTTGTGACACCGGCGGTGCTGGGTACGACGATCATCTTTGCTTTTTACTCGATGATCATGTTTTTCAATGACAGCCGTTTCACCACCAGCGAATTGGTCGGTATTGCTGCCTGCCTGCTCGTCATTGCAGTCATCAGCGCTGTGCTCTGGGGCGTGTATCGCATGACACGCCGCAAAGTGTACCGTGTTTTAGGCCTTCGCTGAACGCGTCAAAATATACCGAGGGGAACTGCCGCGGTCCTTTACTGTTTGTGGTTGGCCGCGGCAGTGTTTGTACATCAAAAAGCACCAGGTCTTTTGCGAAAAAGACCTGGTGCTTTTCGTTATTTCAGCGGCAAACGCAGTTCACAGCGGAAGCGGTTGCCATCGGAGAAAGTGGCACTGCCGCCATGGGCTTCGGCGATCTGACGCACCAGTTTGAGGCCGGTGCCGTGGGCGGCGAGGCCGTCGGCGCCGACTTCCGGCCCTTTGCCGATGCGGGCAGCCGAAGCTGGCGCATCGCTTTCAACGTAAAGCATGCAATAGCGGCCCTCTGGCGCAGCGCCGACGCGCAGGCGGCAGCCAGGCGGATTATGGCGCACGCCGTTGTTGAGCAGATTGGTGAGGGCGCGGCGCAGCAGCTGCGGATCGGCATTGATGGTCGGCAGCGGTGTGTCAGGCAGGTCCATATCCAACGGATAGCCGTCGGCCATGCCGCTGTTGATAAAGTCGGCGACGGTTTGCCGCAGAAAGGACGACAGAGCCACGGGTTCGCGGCGCAGCACCTGCATGTTGCTTTCCAGGCGCATGGTGAGGTTGAGATCGCCGACGAGGTCGCGAATGGTTTGGCTTTGGCGGCGAATGAGCGTGGCTTTTTGACGTGCTTCGGCGTGGAGGGTGGTGTCGCTTTCCAACTGGGCGGCGCTGCCCATGACCAGGGAGAGCGGCGTGCGAATGTCGTGGCTGACGCCGTTGATCCAGTCGGCACGGGCGGCATCGATGCGCTGCTGGTCTTTGCGGAACCAGCGGCGCAAAAGCAACGCAGAGAGAACAAGCACGCCAACGAGCATGAGCAGGAAGAGACCGCCAAACCAAAGCAGCGATGGCACAAGGGTGCCTGTGCCGATCTCAATGGCATAGCGCTGCAGGCTGTACTTGGGCGCGCCGATGATGAGCAGGCCGTCGTCGCGGATGCGGGTGCGCACCGGATAGTCGTTCAGGTACCAGCGGGCGAAGCTGGCGACGTCTTCCAGCGTGTAGGTGTCGGGAACATCGTCAGGTTTTTCATAATTCCAGACCACATGCCCGTCGTCGGCGATAAGCATGGCCCAGAGATGGTTTTCCTCCATGACATCGGCGGCGTCGAACTGGTAACCGTCGGTGGTCTGCACAAGAGCGGCATCGATGTCGTTGGTGGAAAAATTGCTGTCGTTGCTGAGCGTGTAGGCAAGGATGGTGAAGCCAATGATGCCGGCAATGAAGAGGATCATGATAAGGGCGATGGATAGGGTCATGATGAGCGCAGAGCGCCAGATGCCGCGCCATTTCATGCTTCTCCCTCCCGAGCCAGGCGATAGCCCAGGCCGCGCACCGTCAGCAGATAGCGTGGATGGGAAGGATCGGGCTCAATTTTTGCGCGCAGGCGGCGAATGTGCACCATGAGGGTGTTTTCATAGCCAATGTTGGGGCCGTCCCAGAGCGCTTCGCAGAGGGCATCGATGGTGACAATGTTGCCGCGGTTTTCCCAGAGCTTGTGCAGCAGGGCGTATTCTTTGGCCGTCAAAGATGTTTCTTTGCCGTCGCGCCGCACCATACTCTGGCCCCAGATGATGTCAAGGTCGCCAAGATGGGCCACAGCGTCGCCGTTGTCGCGATAGACACGGCGCAGCACCGCCGCCAGCCGCAGCAGCAATTCTTTCGGCAGGAAGGGCTTGGTGATGTAGTCGTCGGCGCCGAGGCCAAGCCCCTGGAGGCGGGCGGCGTCTTCATCCCGCGCTGAGAGAAAGAGGGTGGGCACATCACGCAGCGCACGCAGCTGGGCAAACAGTGTGAAGCCGTCGCCATCAGGCAGCATCACATCGAGCAGAACGGCGTCTGGCTGAGCACTTTGAAAAACCGCCAGCGCTTCGGCACAGGTGCCGGCTTCGCAAGGCTGATAGCCAGCTTGGGTGAGAAAGCTGCGGATCATCGTGCGCAGCGCAGGTTCGTCATCAACAATGAGAATGGTGTAAGCCATGAAGATCGTTCCCTTCTTTATTTATGGGTTGGTTTCATGATACCACATTTCTGGTGCCGGGGGGTGATGTCGCTGGCGAATTAAGGCAATCGTAAGGTTGCTGTCATGGGTGCGTAAGGCGGTGTTGTTAAGATGAGACCATGAAATGACACAAGAAACGGAGTGATCTGCTATGACAACAACAGCCATTATAGAAACCCATCATCTTTCCAAGAAATACGGCAGCGTGCTGCGCGTGAGTGACCTCAGCCTGCGTGTGCCGGAAGGATGCATTTATGGCTTCCTGGGGCCGAATGGCGCCGGCAAGTCGACAACCTTGAAAATGATTCTCGGCTTGGTGCGGCCGACTGGCGGTGACATCAGCGTCTTTGGCCTGCCAATGACCAGCCGTCGCCGCCTGCGCATTCTCAAGCAGGTGGGCAGTCTCATCGAAAGTCCCAGCTATTATGGACACCTGACCGGTGAAGAAAACCTGCGCATTGTGCAGACCATGCGCGGCGTGCCGGCGCGGCATATTCAGGAAGTGTTGGAAATCGTTCGCTTGGCAGACCAGAAAAACAAGCGCGTCGCCCATTACAGCCTTGGCATGAAGCAGCGGCTGGGGCTCGCTGCGGCGCTCTTGGGCTATCCGAAGCTGCTCATCCTCGATGAGCCGACCAACGGCCTTGATCCAGCCGGCATTCAGGAGATGCGCGAACTGATCAAAGCCTTGCCAGAGCGTTTTGGCATGACGGTGCTGGTGTCGAGCCATCTGTTGTCGGAGATTGACCAGATGGCCGATCAGGTTGGCATCATCCGAGAAGGCGAGCTGGTCTTTCAGGATTCGCTGGCGGCGCTGCACAGCCGCAGCAAGCATCATCTGGCGCTGCGCACGAACGACAATACACGCGCGCAGGCGCTTTTACAGGAACGGCATCTGCATGTCAGCGACGAAGGCGACGGTTATTTGACCTTGCCGCTGCTTTCCGATGACACCACAATGGCACTGGTGCAGCTGATGAATGCACAGGGTGTGGGGGTGCTGCGCTTGGAAGAGCGGCAAAAGAGCCTCGAAGACATCTTCCTGGAACTGACAGGAAAGGCGGTGAGCTTATGAACGCTTTGAGTTTGGAGTTTTACAAATGCCGTCGGCGAAAAATCTTCCTCGTTGGCCTGGCATTTTTGGCGGCGCAGTTTCTTTGGATCGCTGTTTCGCTCAAACGCATGGATGCGGCTGATTTGCGCCAAGGCTGGCAGTGGATGCTGTATTATTTGGCGATGATTGACAGCTTTATGCTGCCCTTGACAGTGTCGGTCATCGCCAGCCGTAATTGCGAGATCGAACACAAGGGCAGCACCTTGAAATGCCTTGAAACCTTGATGACGCCAGGCGCCATTTATGGCGTCAAGCTTGCCTGGGGCGGTTTGGTGCTGGCCGCGCTGGTGGTGCTGCGCACGGCTGTGTTTTTGGGCGTCGGTTATTATGAGGCCTTTCCGGGCGGCATGCCTTACCGTGCCTATGCCATATTCACGGCTGTCAGCTGGCTGGTGTCGATGATGATTTATACTTTGCAGCAGGGCTTGTCGCTGCGTTTTGCCAATCAGGCAGTGCCGCTCATTGTTGGCTTGGCAGGCAGCTTCCTGGGACTCATGGCCTTGTTCTTCCCATCAGGCGTGCAGCGTTTTCTGCCTTGGAGTTACTATGGCTTGTTTTCGCAAGTCATCATGCAGTGGGACGAGGCGACACGAATTTCGACATTTTTCTGGTACACGCCGCAGATGACGGATAGGGTCTGCTTTGCGATTTGGTTTCTCGTATTTCTCATTGTTGGACGCACGCTGTTTGTGCGCAAGGAGGTGTGAAGGATGATTCTTCGTGCGCTGCACGCTGAGTGCATCAAAGGAAAACATGCGCCGGTTTGGCTGGCTTTCATTGTGCTGCCACTGATTCCGGCGGGGCTGGGCACAGCGAATTATCTTGGCAATTTGAGTTTGTTAAAAAGCAGCTGGTACAGTCTTTGGACGCAGCACACGCTTTTTGCCTCGTTTTTCTTCCTGCCGGCGCTGCTGGCGGTGTATTGTGCCTGGCAATGGCGGCTGGAACACAGTGATCACAATTTCAACAGTTTTCTGACCGCGCCAGTGCCTGCTTGGGCACTCTATCTCGGCAAGCTCATTCCAGCCATCGCGGTCAGTGTTCTGGCCCAAGCCATCATCGGCGTACTTTTTGTGATCAGCGGCAAGCTCGCTGGCATCAACGACCTGCTGCCGCCGGAGCTGCTTGGCTGGCTTTTGTGCGGTGCTCTTGGCAGCGTCGCTGTCTGCGCAGTGCAGCTTTTCCTGAGCCTGCTCATTCGCTCTTTTGCGATTCCAGTGGCGCTGGGACTTTTTGGCGGCATTGCTGGGCTCATGGTGACGGCGCAGGGCTGGGGCATGTATTTCCCGTATTCCCTTCTGGCAGTGGGCATGCGTGCCAACAACCCCAACTTAGAACTTGATGTTGGTCAGTTGGCGTTGTCGAGCGGTCTTTTCACGTTGATCTTTGCGGTGCTGACTGTGTACTTGCTGGCGTCTCGCGATGTCAATGGCGATTAAGTGACAGGATTTGCTGAGTGCTGGCGACGATGCTATAATGAAAGCATACATCAAAGGAGGCGCATAATCATGAAAGTGATAGGAATCAATGGCAGCCCGCGCAAAAACTGGCATTCAGCCCAACTGCTGGACAATGCGCTGGCAGGGGCGAAGGCAGCAGGTGCAGAAACAACACGCATTGATCTGTTCGATTTACAGTTCCGTGGCTGCATCAGTTGTTTTGCCTGCAAGCGTCTGGGTGGTGCAAGTTACACGCGATGTGCGCAAAAAGATGCATTAACGCCAGTATTAGATGAAATTCTTGAAGCAGACGTGTTAATTGTTGCAGCGCCAATCTATTATGGTGAAGTGCCAGGTGCCGTACGAAACTTCTATGAGCGTTTGCTCTATCCACCAAATCATTATATGGATGGTGAAGATCCAGGTTATGGTCGACGTATGAGAGTTGGACTCATTTATACGATGGGTGTGACGGATCCGGCTCAGAATGGCAATACCATTGATAAGGATGGTGCAAAATTTCAACGCTTTATCGGCGATACGGAAACGTTAAACGTGGTGGATACCTATCAGTTTGACGATTACAGTCAATATTCCTCCAGTAAATTTGATGCGGCAGCTAAGAAGGTACAACGCGAAAGAGGCTTTCCGGAAGATTGCCGCAAAGCCTATGAACTGGGTGAACGTCTTGCACAGCAGCACTGAGATAAAAAAATTGCGACCACGAATGGTCGCAATTTTTTTATCTTAATGCCTGTAAGGCTTGCTGCAGAGCGCTGCGGCAGGCATTGTACTGTTCGATTTCCGGCGCTGAAAAAGTGCCCTCGGCAATGGTGGCTTCCAGTTCATCGAGGGTGACCCAGCGCCAATCCACGGTTTCGCCGTCCTGCAGAACGATGGCATTGGGATCGATGCTGGTATGATAAATATAGCAGTCGACAAAAGCCGTTGGAATGCGAATTGTGCGTATGTGAGTTAGGTCGCTGCAATGGCAGTCCATGCCGGTTTCTTCGCGCACTTCGCGGGCAGCACCAACGCAGCTGTCTTCGCCGGCGAGAATCGAGCCGCCGGTGTTTTCCCATTGGTTGGGACAGATGAGCTTTTTGGGGTGGCGCTTGGTGAGCAGGATGCGATGCAGTCGGTCATGAATGGTCCAAACGCCGATGATGGTGTGAAAGCGCCCTGGTGGCAGGGGTTCGCCACGGCGCAGGGTTTCGCCAGTGCGCCGGCGGTCATCGTCAAAGAGATCCCAAAGTTCCATCAGTGTTCGCCTCGTTTCTGTTGGTTGCCATCTGGATTGGTTTTGCGCCGTGGCGCGCCTTTGGCTTTTTCTTTTCTGCGGCGGTTCTTCTGCTTTGGCTTATGAGGCGCGTCTTGCGTTTTTGCACGTTTCTTTGCTGGCTTTTCTGGTGCTGGCCCTGCCACGAGGGCGCCACTGGCAAAATGCACCTCCGTGAAAGTGATGCCAAGGTCACGCTGATAAATGCGCAGTACAGCTTCATCGCTGTCCGAGATGAAGGAGAGCGCAGCGCCATCGGCATCGCCGCGTCCCGTGCGTCCGGCACGGTGCACATAAGTGAGGGGATCGTGCGGAAAATCCAGATTGATGACCTGGTCGATGTCGGCAATATCAAGGCCGCGCGCCGACAGGTCACTGGAAATGAGAATGCCGTCAAATCCATGACGGAAATCCTCGAGTGCTTTTTGGCGCTCGAGTTTTTTCATGTCAGCAGAAAGGGTGCCTGCTTCGATGTGATGGTAGGCAAGGCGGTCCTGCAAATGGGCGATGTCATCTTCGCCATTGAGGAAGATGAGGGTTTTGCCATCCATGGCCGCGAGCGCATGGCGCAGGTTGTCGAATTTTTTGCGGGCTTCGCAGCGCAGGAAAAAGTGGCCGATGTTAGGGTTCAAGGCCGCTTCGTTGTCGGCGACAAGAAATTCTGCATCTGTGATGTGGTTGGCAAGCCAGGCGCGTGCGTCGGCGTCAATAGAAGCTGAACAAGCGATGGTCTGGGTTGTCTTGCGCAGCGCTTTTTGAATGGCAGCTACAGCACGGCCGCCTTCCTGATCGAGCAGGGCGTCGATTTCGTCGAAAACAATGGCTTCAATGGTTTGGCCGTTGATCTTGCGACGGTCAAACAGTTCCAAGATGCGTCCTGGCGTACCAACGAGAATCTGTGGTTTGTGCTTGAGCTTTTCCAGCTGGTGGTTGATGTTGGCACCGCCGCCGATGAGGGCGAGACTGTATGGAGTATCAAGCTTTGCGTTCAGGTCGCGGATGACATGTCCGATTTGTACGGCCAGCTCTTGCGTTGGCGCAACGATAAGCAGTTTGTTGCCGCTCTCGCCTGGCGTTAGTTTGCTCAAAAGCGGCAGCAGGTAGGCAAGTGTTTTGCCGCTGCCTGTGCGCGACTGCATGACCAGATTGCGCCCTTCAGCAATCAGTGGATAGGAGGCTGTTTGCACAGGCATGGGGGTTTCAATTTGGAAGGCCTCACGCAGCGCTGTTTGCAGTGGTGCTGGCAAGGTGTCGAATAGGGTTGGCATAAAATGTTCTCCTTTGCTGTCGGGGATTATTCGGTGAGCGTGATCACGTCGAGATCGTCAGGTGCGTCGATGTGACCATTGAAATGCTGGCGTGCTTCGTTGATGTAACGTGTTTTGCGTGTATCAAGGTTCACATCTTCGCCGTGGAAGAGAATTAGATGTTTGGCTCCTGCTTTTGCAGCATTTTCAGCGGCATCAGCAACGGTAGAGTGATGGATGCGGTGCGGTTGATACTTGTCGGCATCGGTAGACAGGCACATAGCTTCATGAATGATATGTTCAGCGCCTTGTGCTGTACGCAGGCCCGTGTCGCTCAGCGGTTCATCACCGAGGAAAACACAATTTTCGCCGTTTGTGAGCTGGGCGCGCCAGCCGTATTGAACGGTTTTGGCAGCACCTGTGTCGAAGAAAGTGATTGGCCAAGGACCGATGGTACATGTTTCACCATCGCTGACTGGATGGAAGATGATTTCTTTGTCAAAGTGGGCGGATACACTGCCGGAGACAAGCAGTTCACAGCAGGTGCGCAGCGTATCAAGGACGCTGGCTTCCCCATAGAGCGTCAATGGGGTTGTACGGCCGCTGCGGTCAAACGAATGGCCGATGACACGCACCAGCCAGATGACGCCGATGAGATGATCGGTATGGCGGTGAGAAATAAAAAGATCGGTGATTTGGTCAGGACGGATGCCAGCACGTTCCATTTGCAGGAGCACACCGTTGCCGCTGCCGCCATCGGTCATGAAGTAATGGGTGTCGTCGGTCAGCACCACGCAGGTAGAATAACAATGATAGGCCAGCGCATGGCCAGTGCCGAGAAAAATAAGTTTATCCATGAATGTTTCCTTCCTTTACAAGGGTCAATCGTAGTTTGTTGCTGCGTGGAAATTCGCGGCGGGCAATGGGCTTGACCGCTTTCAGCACCGCTGGACGGGAGAGTGTATCAAAAACTTGATTTTGAAAACCGTCTTCTTCCAACCGGAATAAGTCTGTGCCCAGGCAAGTGATGGTGAGGCCGCGGTCGTTTTTCCACGTGCGCACCTGGAGCACCTCTCCAGCGGACATTTTTTTGAGTCGTGTCTGCAGTTCGCTTTGCAGGCTTGCTGCTGCAATCATCGTTTCCACCAGCCTTTCGTAGTCATTTCGTGTGATATTATACCACATCTTGCGCGTTGCGCATTGCGTTCAAAAAAATTTTAATGGTGCTATTGAAAAGTGGAATGTTAAGGACGCGTTAAAAAAAGATGGCCTTATTAGAGAATCCTGCTATAAAAAATGCTGAATTTATCACCTTATCGATGACAAAGACCTAAAAATGGCGGTATGCGGCTTTGTTAAGGTTAATTTCAGCTTTGTAAATATTTGGGCTTTCGGTTAAAAAATAGGTAAAGCGCTTGCACTTGACTTAACAAAGGGGTAAACTGTGAAGGTAAATGTTCTAGTAAAACCATGCATATTATTTGCAAATGAATTTTCTAAGGAAGGCGGGGCTGAAGATAAAATGAAAGAAAAGATCAAACGCTTCCTTATCGCATATGTAAGATTTGTCAATGATTTTGTTGATGCTGTATCTTTTCAGCGCAGCAGCAAAAGAGTGACACAAATTGCCATCTGTGTTGTGTTGGCGTTGGCTGCTTTTATCACTGCGAAATGGAACCTTTTCTTGAATCCGGCCACTGATTTTTGGGGTTGGAAAGTCATGGCGACAGCTTATGGCTTTGCTTTAATGATTGGTGTGCTGATGGTTTTCCGCGTTCATGTGGAGGAACGATTTCGGAATAAATTTTACACGGTCATCTTTTTCTTGATGCCGGTTGTTTCGATGCAGATGGTGGAGTGCTATAACGGGAATTTCCTATATATTTTTTCACCAGCCACATTCTTTATGAATTATATGGCTTATCTGTTGTTTTATGTGATCGTATTTTTCATTACAAGCCGCTTCCGGATGACGATTGCGATTGTTAACATTGTGATGTTCGTGTTCGGTTTGGCCAACTATTATGTGGATCTTTTCCGTGGTACGCCATTGGTGCCAATGGATATTCTTGCTGTTGGCACAGGAATGAACGTGGCTGCCGGCTATGATTATAAATTGTCCTGGCAGATTGTCATGGCTGCATTGATGCTCATTTTGATTTTTGTGCTGGGCCATCAGATGGTGAACATTCGCCCACAGGTACGCCGCAGCAAGATCATGGTGCGTGCCACTGCGCTGGCCTATATTCTGATTATTGCCAGCACTGTCTATGGCACGGATGTGCTTGCGGATCATGGATTCAAACCGGACTTTTGGAATCAAAGCCGCGGCTACCACAGCAGTGGGATTTGGTATAATTTCTGCTTGAATACTAAGTATTTGCATGTTTCTGCACCAGATGGTTATAACAGTAATGAAGTGAGTGATTTGGTTCAGGATGTTGTTAACGATGTTGATGCTGATCCAAACAATGATACATCAATCAATCTGCTTACAGGGGAAGATACCTACAAAGCAAGCGGTCAAAAACCAAATGTAATCGCTATTATGAATGAAACCTTCTCTGATCCTGGCACCTTGGGTGATCTGCAAACCAACGTTGATTATCTGCCGTTTTATCACAGCCTCACTGAAAATACCATTAAAGGAACACTTTCAGTGCCAGTTTTTGGTGCGGGGACCAGTAACACTGAATATGAATTTTTGACAGGCAACTCGATCAGCACGTTGCCAAGTGGCAGCAGTGTGTATGAGTCTTATATTGATGGGGCACAGCCATCTCTGGTATCTACTTTGGAAAATCAGGGGTATTCTTCATTGGCGCTTCATCCATATTTCGCCGATGGCTGGAATCGACCAGCTGTGTACAACGATATGGGCTTCAATGACTTTATTTCGATGGAAGACCTCATTGATCCAAATATTGTTGCAGAATATCAAGAAACGAACGATGAAGATGCGTTCATTGACCAGGTGGAAGCAGCGTATCCAGATCAAGACAATATGTTGCTGCGCCGCTTCATCAGTGATTCCTATGATTTTGAAAAAGTGGAACAACTGTATGAACAGCGTGATCCTTCGCAGCCATTCTTCCTGTTCAATGTTACCATGCAGAACCATGGCGGCTACGATCGCTCCTATGTGAATTTTAATCAGGAAGTTCGCATTACCAATATGATGGGGTACTATCCAAAGGCAGAGCGTTATTTGTCCTTGTTGAAGAAATCTGACGAAGCGCTGGAACAGTTGATCACATATTTCAGCAATGTGGATGAGCCAACGGTCATCGTTATGTTTGGCGATCACCAGGCATCTGTTGAAAATGCGTTCTATGAAGAACTTTATGGAAAGTCATTGGATGATCTGACAGCGGAAGAACAGCAAACGCGTTATCAGACTCCATTCTTGATTTGGGCAAACTATGACATTGATGAAGCAACGCTCAACAATATTTCTGCAAACTATCTGTCGACGTTGCTGCTTCAGGTGGCTGGTTTGGAATTGACACCATACAATGAATATCTGGCAGCACTGTATCAGGATATTCCTGTAATTGATACCGTTGGTTATCGCGGTGATGATGGAAAAGTATACTCTAAAGATGATGCAACAAGCCCTTATGCAGATTTGATTCACGGCTATGACTGCATTACCTATAATAATCTCTTGGATACCGAGAATCGGGATTGGTCGCTCTTTACATTAGATGGACAGCCAATGGCAGATCCGCCAGACCCGGATGAAGATGAGACGGCATCGGACGCGAGTGCCGGAACAGACGCTGATGCAGCAGCACAAAATGATGAGGCGCTGCCATCAGCAACTAACTAACACATATTGTGAGGGGACGGATGTTTTTACATCCGTCTCTATTTTTTCGCGGTAAATGCTTTTGAGAGGAGTTGATGATATGGAAGAACAGCAGGAACATCGGTCAAAATCTGCCCGCTTTCGAAAAATGCTGACAAAGGAGAAATTCTTGGTTCATCTGGGGCCATTTTATCTGATGCGAAGCCCCTGGCAGTATGTGGTATTGGGGTGGCTCCTGGCGGCAGGCATCATCTGGATGACGCGCCAAGTAGATGTATTGCCTGCGGATACGGCATTGTTGGGCAATTGGTGCTCAGCACGGCTTCTAATAGGCTTGTCGATTGTGATCGGGTTACTGTTTAGCTTTCGATTAAAAGTACGCGGCAAGGCTGGCTTTATATTGAGCACAGTAATTTTTGCATTGGCGCCCTTTGCTGCTTATAATATGGTTGAGCTTTTTAATGGTGAGAAAGCTTTTGAGCGTGGACCGGCGATCGTTTTTATGAACATTCTGGCCTACGTTTTGGTTTACCTTTTCTTTTTGGTGATTTTTGGCAATTATCGCTGGGCGGTGTTGTTTGGAACCGGCCTGCTTTATTTGTTCGCAGCGGCGTGTTATTTCATCATGATTTTTCGTGGGACACCATTCGTGCCGCTGGACATTTTATCTTCTGGCACGGCGGCGAATGTGGCGGATAATTACGTGTTTGAACTATCTTGGCCTTGGACCATCGCCACGGTACAGTGTGGATTGATCATGGGAATGGGTTTTCAGTTGGGTAGTGCCAATCTCAAGCGTGTGCGCTGGAAGCTGACCCTCAGGGCGTTGGCGGTATTGTTGGTGGTAGGGATTGTTTCTGTCTTTTTCAGTGGTTCCTATTTGCAGGAAAAAGGTTATGCAATCTCTTACTGGAATCAGCAAGAAAGCTATGAACAATATGGTCAATGGTTGGCGTTCTGTCTTAATTTGCGCAATGTTTATCCAGAAAAACCGGAAAATTACAAGGCAGATGAAGTTGGAAACATGATGTCCAGTCTTTTGATTGACGATAAAATCTCTCCAACAGGTGACACAGCGTATAATATGCTTACCGGTGAAAAGGACTATACGCCAAGCGATACAACGCCGAATATAATTATGATTATGAATGAATCGTTTTCGGATCTTCAATCGTTGGGCAAAGGGTTTAAGACCAATATTGATGTAACACCTTTTTTCGACAGCCTGGAAGAAAATACCATTCGCGGCAACTTACAAGTGTCGGTGGTCGGTGGCGGCACGGCATGTACGGAATATGAGGCGTTGACGGGAAATGCACAACGTTTCTTGCCGAGTGGGGCTGTTGCGTATTCGGCCAATATTCATGACAATACGCCATCTATGGTGTGGACGCTGCGTGAGCAGGGCTATCAGACCGAAGCCTTTCATCCGTACTATATCAGTGGCTGGAATCGGGAGAGTGCTTATCAATATCTTGGTTTTGAAGATACTACCTTCATAGAAGACATTTTGCCGGAAGAGATGTTGGAAATGGCTTCAAATGACCGCATGGAAGCGGTGGAAAGCATTGATCCGAAAGATGGTGATGTGTACAATCGCGATTACATGAGCGATCATTACAATTACAAGCTGTTGGAAGACTTATATGAGGCACGCAACACAGCTGAGCCATTTTTTATGTTCAATGTGACCATTCAAAATCATGGCGGCTATGCGGATGGATTTTCAAACTTCAAAGAGAGTGTTCGCATTCTGGATATGAATGGAGATTATCCTCAGGCTGAACGCTATTTGTCATTGATGCATGCTTCTGATCAGGCCTTTGAAGAATTGATCGATTATTTTAAGAATGTCGAAGAACCAACCATCGTTGTTATGTTTGGCGATCATCAGCCAAGTGTTGAGCAGGAATTCTACGAAGAACTTTATGATGGGAAGAGCCTTGATGAGTTGTCGGAAGAAGAATTGCTGAGTCGTTTTCAAACACCGTTTGTAATCTGGGCCAATTATGATATTCCAGAGAAAAACATTGGATCGATTTCGGCCAATTATCTGTCAACACTTATCATGGAAACGGCAGGCGTGGAACTGCCGGAATATAACCGCTATCTTGCTAGTTTGTATGCGCGCTTGCCGGTGATCTCCAATGTAGGTTTCGAGGATGCACAGGGAGATGTTTCATACAGTATTGAAGACACGCCATATACAAGCCTGCTTAATAATTATCAGTGTGTGGCCTATAATAATCTATTGGATTATTCTGGGCGAAACTGGAATCTTTTTTCACTTGGTGGTGAAAACTTAACGAAGCTTGAATAGATAAAAGATGGCGCATTGCTTTGCTGAGTGGATATTATTAATGTGGTAAATAGTAATTAGAGGACGAAATAACAATTCGTCCTCTTTTTATAGGAGGGGGAGCGTTAATATGTCAAAAGACCATGTGCATGGCATGCGGTCAGTATTTTTTCATGAACGCGAGATTTTGGTGCATGAACCTTTTAGCGTGACATTTAGTCCCGGGCTTTATGCAATTCTTGGTTGGTTGATTGCCGCATTGGCTTTTGTGCTGGTTATGCGCAGCGAGCCGCTTTTTACGAAAGAGATGTCAGAAGGGCTGGGACTCTGGAACAATACGCTGCTACTAAAAATCTTTGCGGTAGTCATTGGCCTTCTGTTCACTTTTCGTTTGAAGATTCATGGAAAACTTGGATTTTTTGTGAGCACTGTTCTCTATGCGTTTGTGCCTGCTGCCGCTTTTTCAATGGTTGAATGTCTGAATGGCAATATGGCTTACAACCGTGCGCCAGAGATCATTTTTATGAATCTTTTGGCGTATGTTGTGGTGTACTTGTTTTTTCTTGTGATATTTGGTAATTATCGATGGTCGGTTTTTGCCGGAACAATGTTTTTCTATGTATTTGCCCTGGCCTGTCATTTTGTGCTTTCCTTTCGTGGAACGCCTTTTGTGCCGTTGGATGTTATTTCCAGCGGTACTGCAGCGAATGTTGCCGCAAACTATGTGTTTGAACTTACGCCGCAATGGACAGCAGCGACCATTCAAGCAGGATTGATGGTTGCCGTGGGCTTTCAGCTTGGGCGTGGCAATCTTCGCCGCGTGCGATGGAAATTGATGCTGCGCGCCTTGGCTGCGCTGCTCATTTTTGGAACGGTAGGGGTATTTTTCAGCCAATCTTATCTAGAAGAGCGTGACTATGTCGTTACGTATTGGCAGCAGCATTTGAGCTACGAGAAATTTGGAAATTGGTTTGCTTTTTGCATCAATCTACGCAGTCTGTTTCCTGAGCCGCCGGAAGGCTATGAACCCGAGCACATTGATAAGATTGCAGAGGACATGCTCCAAGGCAATACGACGTATAACATGCTGAGTGGGGAAAACGATTATGTTCCGACGGATGAACAGCCAAATATTATCGTTATCATGAACGAGTCGTTGGCAGATCTCCAGAGCAAGGGGCAGGGGTTTGCCACGAATGAGCCTGTGCTTTCATTTTTTAATAGCCTGGAAGAAAACACAATACGCGGTGATTTGCAGGTGTCGGTAGCTGGTGGCAGTACGGCATGTACTGAATACGAAGTGATGACTGGAAATGCACAGCGATTTTTGCCAAACGGCAGTGTTGCCTTTTCATCGAGCATTCACACGACCACGCCTTCATTTATCTGGACGCTGCGAGAACAGGGCTATCAGACGGCTGCTTTTCATCCATATCGCGCCAATGGCTGGAACCGCGATCGAGTGTACGCTTATCTTGGTATTGAGAAAAGTGTTTTCATTGAGGATCTTGTACCGCAGAAAATGACTTTTGATGCAGCCTGGTCCGAAGCTGCTGAAGCGATTGATCCAGAGGATGGCGATGTGCTTAACAGACTTTTTATGAGTGACCACTATGATTTCAAAATCGTACGCCAAATGTATGAGGCGCGTGACAAAGAGAAGCCGTTTTTTCTATTTAATGTGACCATGCAAAATCACGGAAGCTATGATGCAGCGTATCCAAATTTTTCTGAGGGTGTAGAGATTACTGATATGAAAGGCGACTATCCATGGGCAGAGCGTTATCTCTCGCTGATTCAGGCAACAGATACAGCGTTTGAAGAACTGATCACGTATTTCAGTGAAGAGGTGGAAGAACCAACCATTATTGTCATGTTTGGTGACCATATTCCATCTTTGGAACAGGAATTTTACGATGAACTCTACAATAAGGATGTCGATGCGTTGTCGGTCTCCGAAACCATGGAACGATATCGTACGCCGTTTGTGATCTGGGCCAATTATGACATTCCGGAGAAAAACATAGGCACGATTTCTGCAAATTATTTCTCGACGCTCGTGCTTCAAGCAGCTGGTGCTGAATTATCGGATTATGAGCGCTGCCTTGCTGGTTTATTTTCGAAAGTACCTGTCATTTCCAGCCTTGGTTTCATTGGCGCTGATGGGAGTGTTGTGGAAGATTGCCGTACCACCGATTATGCTGCTCTCGTGAGCGACTATGAGTGTCTCGCTTACAATAGCCTGACTGATACTACGCATCGTGATTGGGCACTGTTTTCTTTGGCGGAAGAGGAGGCGCACCCTTGAGTGAGCCGATGAAGCAAAACAGCTCTGAAGCATTTGTTGAACGAGAATTTTGAGGCAGTTTTTCATAAAAAATCCCCAGATGTGCATTGTTTTGCACGTCTGGGGATTTCTTTTTTGGGGCAAAAGAAAATCCGGTAGCCACGTCTGGATACCGGATTAATTATAACACCGAGGGGATAGTGTTATAAGAAGGAGATTTTGGCCATCTTATGATGACCTATATGAAAAGGAATTTACGAAACTATTATACTTATGATTCTTTAAATTAACCTTAAAAAATTGGAGAAAGTTTTAAGAAAACATCAGGAAATGATGGAGATTGACGGTTGCATACAGCGAGCGCTACAATAGAGCAAGTACAGGAAAGGAGTCGAACGATGATTTATCAGCATAAGGTGCAATATTATGAAACAGATCGCATGGGCATCACCCATCATTCCAATTACATTCGCTTTATGGAAGAAGCACGGACAGAGTGGATGGAATACATGGGGATGAGCTATGATGCCTTTGAAAAATTGGGCTTGACTTCGCCGATTTTAACGGTGAATTGCAACTATAAGAAAATGACGACCTACAGCGACATCATTGATATTGCCGTTTATATCAAAGACTGTGCCCATCTTAAAATCCGCATCGATTATGTGATGACTTGTCGTAGAGAGGTGGTCTGCACAGGTGAGAGCAGTCACTGCATTCTCGATAAATCGGGACGGCCAGTCAGCCTCAAGAAAAGTTATCCGGAACTTTATGAAAAATATGAGGCCTATCGACAGCAGCAGGGTACCTATCAACTGTAAGGAGAAGGACTATGAGCGTGAAACACACACAACAGATTGCTTGCCTGAAATGTAAGAAAAAAAGTGACTTTGAATTTTATGGCAGCATCAATACCATGTTGGATCCAGAGCTGAAGCAGCGTGTGAAAAACTTTGACATCTTTAAGTTTATCTGCCCGCATTGTGGCAGTGAACAGTTTGTCAATTACAGTTTCCTCTATCATCAGATGGAAGACAAGCTGATGATTTTCTATTGCCAGGATGAGGAAGAAGTTGAAAAGGTGCGAACCCTTTATGCGGACGATTTTGCCACCGCGCTGAACGAAAAAGGAGAACAACAGGACATTGATACAACAGGATACCGCAGACGCATTGTCATTGGTGCCGACAATCTTGTGGAAAAGATTCGCATTTTCGATGCTGGCCTGGATGACCGCTTGATTGAGATTTATAAGGTGCTGCTTTATGGACAGATGCAGTCGCAATTGGCAGAAATGCCTGGCGGCGATGCAGTAGATGATGTGTTCGTGGACGAACAGCTCGATGGCTCGCTTGATTTTGTCTTCGTTGCAGATGGAAAGGCGGTGGGTGCTGTGCCATTTGCGCAGGAAGTTTATGATATTATTGCTGGGCAATACAAAGAGGCGGTAGAGCGTTTGGCGTCAACAGAACCGGTTATCAATCAAGATTGGGCGTTCGATACTTTGGCAGCAATTGCACAGGGTGCTTGAAAACGACAGGTCCGCGTAGGCTCTTGAAAAAAATCGGCGAGATGATTAAACTAAAAGTTGTTAAGCAAATCAAGTGCAGGCATCGGCCTTGCACGACGAAGGAGGAACCCTTATGTTTCATCCGATACAACATTTTAAGACCATTACGCATCATCGCCAATTGGTGCTGCGCCACTGCATGAAGGCGGGCATTCCATGGCAAGGGCTGGTGCATGACCTTTCAAAGTACAGCCCGACAGAATTTATTCCGGGGGCCCGCTATTATTTGGGCTATAAAAGTCCGAATGTGCTCGAACGTGAACGCAATGGCAGTTCACGGGCCTGGATGCACCATAAAGGCCGCAATAAACATCATTTTGAATATTGGATTGATTATCAGCTCAAAACGAGAAAACCCGGCCCAGTGCGTATGCCGGATCGTTATTTGATTGAAATGTTTTGTGATCGCGTGGCAGCCAGCAAGGTTTATCAGGGCAAGAATTACAGTCAGGAAAAACCTCTGGAGTATCTGCGCAATGGTCATGCCAAAGATCTGATGCATCCAGAAACCGCTCGCATCTTAGAACAGTGGCTTGTGATGCTGGCAGAGCAAGGGGAAGAAGCGACATTCTCCTATATTCGTTCGCTGCATCGCCATGTTTATAAATAAAATCATCAAGGAAGAAAGGAAAACATTATGCAATTAAAACAAGCTGCCGGTAATACTTGGTATCTGGAAGACTGGCAGATCATTCCGCTGTATAAAACCAGTGACAGCACCTGTGTGCTGCTCGACTCAGGGCTGCGTTCTCAGAGAGATCTCATCGAGCGCACCCTTGAACGCAATGGATTGCGGCCGGTTGGGATTCTTGGTTCTCATGTTCATGGGGATCACAGTGCCAATCATCGCTATTTCCAACAGAAATATGACATTCCTGTGGCACTCTCTGCTGGTGAAGCGGGGATTGCTGTCACCCCGCTCAATCTTAAGGCGTACTATTTTTATATGCTGCATCCACAGGCACCGATGACCGATGCTCAGGAATCCGACCTGCTCGTTGAAGCTGACCGCATCATCATGCCGTCAGAAAACCGCGTCACCTTCTGCGGTGTAGAATTTGAAATCATTCATACACCAGGTCATACTCCTGATCACATCTCAATCGTAACGCCAGATGGGGTTTGCTACGTGGGGGATGCCATCCTGACAGGGAAATTCATCAGCGATGCAAAACTGCCATATTTCTTCAGTGTTCAGCCATCCATCAAAGCCATGGAAAAATTGGCAGCCACCGATTATCCGTATTACTTGGCGGCGCATCGTGGCCTGTACACTGAGGTAAAGCCTCTTGCAGAGGCTTGCATTGCAGCCGTTAAACAATGTGCCAATCGCATTTTGGACACGGCTGATTGTGGGTTGACGCGCAGTGAGATCGTCATTGCTGCCTGCACCATGATGAAGATGCTCTCCTCAAAACCGAAAAAGGCTGCTTTCTATGAACGCAACATTCACATTTATGTGGACTATCTTGTCGATTGCGGCGCTTTGGAAGTGGTTGTTCGCGATGGTGTGGAATATTATGTGAAGACGGGTAAACGTCCATAACAAAAAAAGAAAAGGATGCCCTGTCTGAGAGAACTTTGCTCTCGGACAGGGCATCCTTTTTTATTGAATGGTTGTCAATGTTTCGCAAATGCTTTGTTGGCGATGTAGGTGAGGATGCCGACAATGATGACGACTGGCAGGGTGGTGCCAGTGATGATGTCGACATTGAGCAGTTCGCGGTAAAGCAGGAAACCAATGATGTAAACGATGAAGTTTAAGATGCTGACCATGTTGCGCACATCTTTTTGCTTGAGAACGTAATATTCGGTCAGCAGAACACCGACCATCGGCGTAAAGAAAGAACCGATCAAATAGAGAAAATCCTGATAAGATGAGGTCGGATCGAAGATGGCAATGGCAAAACCGATGATGCAGACAATGACGGCCACGGTGCGTTCGCTTGGTTTGCTGGACAGTGTTGTGAAGCTGATTGCGGCAGAGCGAGCATCCAGGAAGCTGGAAGTGATCGTGGAGAAAATAATGATCACAAGGCCGATGGCACCCATACCCATGGCGCGCATAAGAAGAGAGATGTCGGCGTAGCCAGTGGCAATGGCGCAGCCAAGACCGATGACAAACATCCAGCAGCTGCCCAGAAAATAAGTAATATTAGAGACGGTGTTAGAAAGCACAGGCTTTTCAGCGCGGGAGGTGTAGTCGCTGATGACTGGCAGCCAAGACAGGGGCATGGCGACAGCAAGCTCAACAGCAGCACCAAAGCTGATATCGTCGAAGGCTGCATCGGCAGCGCTGAGTCCGGTAGTGGCAACACGCCAGGTTAAAAATAAACAGAGCAGTGTCAGTGCGATCACGACAATATTGTTGACTCGGCCAAAGGTTTTTGGTCCGAAGAGCATCCAAATAAGGATGAGAGCTGCAATGATGAAGGCACCGATGACGGTGGAGCCGCTTTCTTTGCCGACGAGTACATTCATGGCACTGGCACCGGTCGCGATCATTACCGCGGTCCAGCCAACGAGCTGAATGACGTTGAGAATCGAGAAGAAGAGGCCGCCCTTTTCACCGAAAGCAATCTTCATGGTGTTCATGGCACTGCGGCTGGTTTGTGCACCGATGCGGCCTGCTAAAAACAGCATGCCACAGCCGATGATGTGGCCGATGAGAATGGCAAGCAGGCCTTTGCCCCAGCCCAATGGTGCAAAATAAGTGCCGGTCATGATCTCGGTGATGGCGATGGCTGCGCCAAGCCAGAGCCAGCCGTTGGTGGCGACAGTGGTACGTTCGTTGTTACTCAAGCCTGTTCCTCCTTTGCTTCTACCTTGCGATAGGCCCAATGGTTGGTTGGGCCGTGTCCGTGGCCAACGAGAATACCGTCGCTGATGGCGGCTGCAATGAAGGCTTTAGCGGTGGTGACAGCATCTTTTACGCTGCGTCCTTTGGCGAGTTCTGCGGTGATGCAGGCTGAATACGTGCAGCCGGTGCCATGGGTGCGCACGGTATCGACGCGTTCAGCAGAGAGGGTGACGACTTCGCCGTCTTCGGTCAGAAGAATGTCTTCGGCGTCAGAGGTTTCAAGACGATGACCGCCTTTAATGACCACGTTTTTTACGCCCATGCTCTGAATTTTTTTTGCAGCAGTAAGCAAGTCGTCAACAGTGGCAATGGTCATCCCAGTGATGACTTCTGCTTCTGGCAGATTTGGCGTCAGCACCGTGGCCAGCGGCAGAATTTCTTTGACGAGGGTGGCACTGGCCTCATCTTCCATGAGCGCAGCGCCGCCTTTGGCGATCATGACAGGATCAACGACCACAGGAATGTCTGGGTGCTTTCGCAATTCTGCGGCGACGGCACGCATGATCTCTGCATCAGGAAGCATGCCGGTTTTGAGGGCACCAATTTCAAAATCGCTGAAGACAGAATGTAGTTGTTCGTTGACAAAATCAACAGGCACTTTGTGAATGCCCTGGACACCGAGGGTGTTCTGAGCGGTCACGGCGACAATGACAGAGGTTCCGAAAACGCGGCGCTCCTGGAATGTTTTCAGGTCGGCTTGGATGCCAGCACCGCCGCCGCTGTCACTGCCAGCGATGGTGAGTGCTTGCGGAACAGGTTTTGCTTGATAAGACATGATGATTGCTCCTTTTTTCAAAATAAAATTAAGATGCTCAGTCCTTGAATTTGTCTAAAAAGCCACGCGCTTTGAATGCTTTAAGCAGCAGTGCAGAGGCGACGGCACCAACGAATGTAGAAAGGAAGAAACTTGGTACATAGCCAAAGATGGCAACCTTTGCACCGAGAAATGGCCATGCCATCAGTGCGGCAACCATAGCCCCGAGAATGCCGGTGCCAAAAACTTCGCCGACGGCAGCTCCAGCAAGATTGTGGAAGCGGCGATAGATGATGCCGGCGAGGAAAGCACCGATCATGCTGCCAGGGAAAGCCAGAATGGAGCCTGTGCCGTTCATGTTGCGGATGAGCGACGTGATAAAGGCACAGCCAGTGGCATACCATGGACCTAAAGTAACGGCAGTGACAACATTCATGAAATGCTGCACTGGTGCGGCTTTTGCCAGGCCTACAGGGATGACGATAAAGGAATTAAAGATCACGCTGATGGCAATGAATAAGCCGGCAATAACAATTTTTTTCGTTTTGTTCATGCAAAGCAATGCTCCTTTCAATAAAAAAACGCCTGTGAAGAAATCACAGGCGTTCATAAGAATCGATGCACTTCCCTACGCTGGTATGAGCCAGATCAGGTTCAAGGAGTTCTCTCTCAGTCCGGTTGACGGACGCCCCCAGTGTTCTACGGCTTTTAGTATAGCACTGATGACGCGCATTTTACAGATGAAATGTAAAAAAATGAAAAACCAGCGTTGTTGCATGTTTTATTTAAGAAAGTTTGCTTTGTGTGTAAAGTTTTGCACCACCGCCGACATTGATGGCATCGATGCCGTTTTGCTGCAGGATACGGCAGGCGATGTGACCACGCAGGCCGACCATGCAGGAAACATACACAGGGCCCTCTTTTGGAATGTCGTCGATATGCTTGCGCAATTCTGGCAGTGGAATTTGGAGAGTGGAAGGCAGCGGAACTTTTTCAATTTCTTTTTTGCCGCGAACGTCAAGCACGGTGGCTCCTTTAGCGAGCAGCCCTTCGATATGTGCGGCATCATCAAAATACGTTTCGCCGTTGGCAATGTTTTCTGCAATATAGCCCGCATAATTGACTGCAGATTTTGCGGTGTTGAATGGCGGTGCATAGCAAAGTTCCACATCAGCGAGGTCATAAACGCTCATATTCCCAGCAATGGCTGTTGCGATGACATCAATGGTTTTGTCAATGCCCATGTCTTGGCCAACAGCTTGGGCGCCATATAATTTGCCGTCAGCAGGTGCATAAAGCACTTTGAGGCTCATTTGAGAAGCGCCTGGATAATAGGTGGCGTGGTTGGCTGGATAGAGATGGATGGATTGATAGTCAACGTTCATTTGACGCAGCTGCTTTTCGTTTTTACCAGTGGAAGCTGCTTGAACTTTGAACACACGCACGATAGAGCTGCCGAGGCTGCCGCGGTAATGTTTGTCTTTGCCGCAAATGATGTCTGCAACCATGCGGCCCATGCGGTTGGCCGGACCAGCGAGTGGAATCTGGACTTTTTCGCCAAAAATGCAGTCCGTGGTTTCAATGGCATCGCCGATGGCGTAAACATCTTCTGCACCAGCGACACGGAACTGGTCATCGACAACGATGGCACCGCGGGCATTGGTGGCAAGGCCTGCATCTTTGATGAGACCAGATTCTGGACGCACACCAATGGCGAGCACCGTGAGATCGGTATCAATGCGGCTGCCATCTGCCAGCACTACTGTTTTGCCGTTGTTATCAAAGCCTTGAATAGCAGTGCCAAGCGTCAGCTGGACGCCATTTTTGCGCAATTCAGCAGCAATAAGTGTAGCCATTTCTGGGTCCAGTGAGGTCATTACTTGCTCAGCAGCTTCGACCAAATGCACAGACAATCCTTTATGGACCAGGTTTTCAGCCATTTCCAAGCCGATGAAGCCGCCGCCAACAACAACTGCTGTCTTTGGCGCTTGGGCGTCCATGAAGCCCTTGAGCGCATCCACATCAGCAATGTTGCGGATGGTGAAAATGCGTTCTTTTGCAGCTTCAATGCCATCAAGCTTTGGCACGATTGGAGAAGCGCCAGGTGAAAGTACCAGGGCGTCATAGCGTTCTTCGCGCATTTCACCATTTGTAAGATCGGTCACCGTTACGGTTTTTTCTGCTGGATGAATGGCTGTGACTTCGGTTTGTGTATGGATTTCCAAATTGAACCAAGCGTTCATCGTTTTCACGTCTTGCACCAGCAACTGTTCACGTTTTGGAATAACACCGCCAATATAATAAGGAAGGCCGCAGTTGGCAAAAGAAATATATTCTCCGCGTTCAAAGAGAACAATTTCTGCTTGTTCGTCCATACGGCGCAAGCGTGCAGCGCAAGAAGCGCCACCAGCAACCCCGCCGACAATTAAAATTCGTTTAGCCACAATAAAAAACTCCTTTCAAAGTAAATTCTCTAAATAGAATTATACGATAAAATCCCGGTGGCGAATAGTCTTTTAATGAAAGACCATGTGTTGATTTTTCAAAAAATGGCGGATGATCTGATTGATGCCATACTTTCAACTTTTTTATGCAAGAGGCCGTGCCCTTGGCATAAAAAACGGCATAAATGCATTTGCATAAATGAATGTGGGTGTTTTATGATGAAAGTGGTCGTATTATTACTAAAAAACGACAAAGTGGGAAAAGAGAAAACAATTTGAATTTTATGTTAACAAAGCCGTTTGTTGAGGTTGCCTTTTTGGAAATAACGCCTCATAATTCTTTTTTTTTGTTGTACGGGTACGGCATATCTGCCAGCGGCAAGCGGTACTATATTACGGAAACAGTGACTTGACAGCGCTTTATCATGCCAATTATGACAGTATATAGAAAATTTTTGGCAAAATAATGAAAAATACGGGCTTGACGCATCCGCGATTGTTTATGATAATAATAACGAAGAACAATGGATTTGGTCTTATGCGTTCGAAAATACCCTTTGAAATAGTCTGAATATTATTGTAAGATAAAAGAGGACAAATTGTAATTGTGAGACACAATTGCAAAGGATTTTCGGCGTTAAAACGCCAAAAGGTATGAGTTGTTTAAATCTCAATATTAAATGAGGTGGGAGAAACATGTCAGAAGAAAGATTTGAAGTGATCGTCATTGGCGGTGGCTTAGCAGGTTTGTCTGCGGCATATCGCCTCTCCAAAGCAGGCCGCAAGGTTCTCGTTTTGGAAAAGGCCCCTTACAGTGGTGCTAAGAATGTATCCGGTGGCCGCATCTATACCTATGCTCTTGATAAGCTCATGGGCGATGCTTGGAAGAAGGATGCTCCGCTTGAACGCGAAATCAATCAGGAATACCTGATGATGATGAACGACGAAGACGCTGTTATCATCGATACCACGACCAATGCATTGGGCAACCAGTCCTACAGTATTCTTCGTGAAAAATTCGATAAATGGCTTGCAGAAAAAGTTGAAGAAGCTGGCGGTCTCGTTATCGGCGGCGCTTGCGTAGATGGCCTTATTCGCAAAGATGGCCGTGTATGCGGTGTTACCGTTGGCAAAGAAGAACTCGAATGCGATCTCGTTATCGATGCAGAAGGTGTTAACGCCATCGTTGCTGAACGTGCAGGCGTTATTGATCCAATCCGTCTCGAAAACGTTGCAGTCGGCATCAAATCTGTCATTCGTCTGAAAGAAAGCGTCATCAACGACCGCTTCAATACCGACAGTGATAAGGGTGCTGCTCTCCTTGGTATGGGTTCTGCAAACCAGGGCATCTTTGGTGGTCTTTTCATGTACACCAACAAAGATACCATTTCCATTGGTTTGGTACAGGATTCCAAGACCTGGAAAGAAAGCGGCCTCCATTTGCCAGATGCAATGGAAGCATTGAAAGAACATCCAATCATCGGTAAGTACATCGATGGTGGTGAATTGGTTGAATACACCGCTCACTTGATTCCAGAAGGCGGCTATGATTCCTTCTCCGAATTCTGCGGCGATGGGATCCTTGTTACCGGGGATGCTGCTGGTCTCTGCTTGAACCGTGGTTACACTGTTCGTGGTATGGACTACGCCATCATGAGTGGTATTGCAGCAGCTGAAACTGCTGAACAGGCACTTGCAAAAGGCATCTTCACAAAAGATTTCCTGAGCATGTACACCGCACGTCTTGAACATAACACCCTGAATGACTTCAAGACGCTGAAAAATGCGCATCACTACATGGCCAACAGCGAACATCTCTTCACAACCTATCCAAATCTTGCTATCAACGCACTGCAGAGCATGTACAAAGTTGATGGCGGCGCTGCCCAGGGCGTTGTGAAGACCATCGTAAAAGGTCTGCCTAAGGTCAAAGTGTTTAGCGTAGCAAAAGATGCAATCAAGGGGGTATTATCATTATGATGAAAAAACTGAATATGGACGACCGTCTTGCGGCCGACCGTTTCGACAGTGATGACGAACACGCACATATCGTCATTGATAAAGAAGCATGCCGTACCTGCACTCATCGTGCTTGCACCTATAGCTGCCCTGCCGAACGTTACAAATGGGATGAACTTAACGACATTATGACGTTTGACCACGTTGGTTGCCTCGAATGCGGTAACTGCCGTCTTGTTTGCGAACGTCTCAATGAACGCCGTCCTGGCTATGACTGGAACTACCCAACTGAAGGGCACGGGTTCCTGTCCAAGCAAGGCTAATTGAGCAAAAGATCGTTGTTAATTCATTTTCGAATAACGAAGAAAGAGGAGCAGTGAACTATGAATATCTTAGTATGCGTTAAACAGGTTCCGGATACCTCCGAAATTAAGGTCGATCCAGTAACCAATACCCTGATTCGTAAAGGGGTACCTAGCGTTGTTAACCCAATGGACTTGAATGCCGTTGAAACCGCTATTGATTTAAAAGAAAAAGATCCTGAAAACACCAGCATCACCCTGTTGAGCATGGGGCCTTTTGCTGCTGACGCAGCACTCCGCGAATGCCTCGGCATGGGCTGCGATGATGCATTTCTTCTGACTGACCGTGCATTCGGTGGTGCAGATACCTATGCAACCAGTTATTCCCTCTCTGTTGCAATCAAGTATATCGAAGAAAAGAAAGGCGTTAAATTTGACCTGATCGTCTGCGGTATCATGGCTGTCGACGGGGATACTGGTCAGGTTGGTCCAGAATTGGCTGAACATCTTGACATTCCTCAGATTACCTACTGCATCGGCGTAGAAGTCGAAGATGGCGGTAAGAAGATCATGACCAAACGTGCACACGAAATGGGTTATGAAATCATCGAAGCACAGCTGCCTTGCCTGATCGCTGTTACCAAGGACATCAACAAGCCACGTCGTGGTACTGTTCGTGGTAAGATCGCTGCAAAGCGTGCTAATGTTGAATGGATTACTGCTGACATGCTTGGCGATACCCTCGATCGTACCAAGATTGGTCTGAAAGGTTCCCCAACCAACGTTCGCAGTGCACATCCACCAAAAATGCGTACCCGTGGTGAAGATGTCACCGGTAAGGACGCTAAGGAATCCGTTGCCAACTTGATGGCAAAACTGACTGAAAACAACTTAATCTGAGGGAGGCTGAAAAAACATGGATTTGAAAGAATACAAGAACCTTTGGGTCTTCATTGAACAGGAAAACAATGAACCTAAGAACGTCGGCCTCGAACTTTTGAATGAAGCAAAACGTATGGCTGGCGAATGCGGCCAGGAAGTTTGGGCCATGGTTATCGGCGCAGACAACAAGAAATGCATTGAAGAAGCTGCTGCTTATGGCGCAGACAAAGTTGTTTCTGTTGAAGGCCCTGAATTTGCACACTATGGCACCGAAGCTTATGCAGAAGCAGTCATCGAACTGATCAATAAGCACAAACCATCCGCTATTCTCTTCGGCGCAACCTTCAATGGCCGTGACCTCGGTCCAAAAGTTGCCTGCAACATGCACACTGGTCTCACCGCAGATTGCACCGAATTGGAAATCGATAAAGATGGCGTTGTAACCTGGATCCGTCCTGCACTGGGTGGTAACCTCATGGGCCACATTTATTGCCCTAACACCCGCCCTCAGATGGGTACCGTACGTCCAGCCGTATTTAAGAAAGCTGAACGTCAGGATGGCCGCAAAGTTCCAGTCATCAACGAAAAGATCAACATCAAGGCTGATAAGCTCCGCACCAAATTCATCGAATTTGTACAGACCGTTGACGACGGCGCTGTTCGCATCGAAGATGCTAACATCATCGTTTGCGGTGGCCGTGGCCTTGGTAAGGCTGAAAACTTCAAACTTCTGCAAGATCTCGCTGATGCACTTGGCGGTGTTGTAGCTGGTAGCCGTAAGACTGTTGACGCTGGTTGGATGCCAGTTGCTCAGCAGGTTGGTCAGACCGGTAAGACTGTTAACCCTGATATCTTCATCTCTGTTGGCATCAGCGGCGCTATCCAGCACCAGGTTGGTATGGAAAAATCTGGCACCATCATTGCTATCAACAATGATCCAGAAGCACCTGTATTTGAAATTGCAACCTACGGCATCGTTGGCGACCTCTTCCAGGTTGTTCCAGCTCTGACCGAAGCAGTTAAAGAATACAAGAAAAGCAAATAATAACACTCATACCTGATTCTCTGAAAGCGCTCCGTCGTATAATGCGGCGGAGCGCTTTTGCATGCTTAAAAAATGAAAACTCCATTAAATAAGGTTTTCGCGTTGTGAAATAAAAAACCTCGTTCTTAATGAACGAGGTTAAAGCAGCGCCATGCTGATTTGAAACGATAGAAGGGTACCGCCCAAGGTTCCGTTTTACACCAGCGTAAGATGATCCTTCATTATGACATTTATCCGATTGCCTGGAAAAGAATAATTCCTGAAACGCATAAAATACCGCCAACAAGATTGAGTTTGGAGCTTTCTTCTCGTCGAATAAGCTGAATTACAAATAAAGCGGCGAGGATAATAGGTTGAATGAACGAATAGTTAGTGATGCTAATGGCAGCTGTTAGATTTTCGCAAATAAGACCGATTGTATTTGGAATTTTAGCTGCTAGAACCAGACTGGTACCTTTTGGCTTTTCCTTAAAAAGCTTGACAAAGTGTACTTGTGGTGCAAGGAAGAGCGTTAACACGATAAAGGCAAGAAACAACGAGAATGTTGGAGAAATATATGTTTGTGAGACGTTAACCAGTAGACCATAACAAAATTTTTCTGCCAAATAGAAGATCAAAGGAAGTAAGATGATCCTGTAATGAACCGTTTTGTTTTTGGAAGTTGCAATGAAAAATAGGCCGATGGAAGTAACAGCAATAGCGGCAAATTTATAAATGGTTTGTGTGCCAGGTGCTTCATTGCCGGCCAATAGGTCAAAGGTATATGAGAAAAAGAGCGTAAGGCCAAGCCAGGCTTTTAGCTCAAAAGCAGACATCTCGCGAAGGACTTTCACAGAAAGCTCAATTTCTATGAATTTTAAGAATGCCATCATTATAACTGTGGCGATGCTTTGCCAAGACAATGTAAAAAAGTTATTTGCAAACGGAAGATAAAACAGCATAAAAAACGATGTGCCAAAAGCCATCAGAAATGTTACTTCATTTCCGCTGAGTTTGAGTGTTGCGGAAGCATACTTGTCGTTTAAAGACGTGATGGTGTAGCATGCTGCCGCCAATATCATGTAAATCAGACGAGATTCCTTCCTTCTGGCTTGTTTATCATAAAAGACCGTGTTTTATGTATATACAAGCGAATTTTTTGCATTATAGCAATAGGAATGTGCAAGTTGATGGTGCCAATTCGAAGGTACCAGCAGCTTGTAATTCTGGGGATAAATTAGGCAATTTGTTTTGAGCATCAAGGACCAAGGGCTTTCCGTTTAATGTCATTACTGTGGATCGAAGGTCACCGTTTTGACCAGCCAGCGTGTAGCGCTGTGCTTCTTTTGGAAGCGTAACCAGGGTGGAATCCGTGGTGGAATTGTTGATAATCAAATAAGCAACGCCTTCTTTTCCATCTCGTCTGGAATGTGCAAAGACATGCGCCCCTTCACGGATTTTTTCACCAGAATCGTACACAGTGGTTCCCATTAAGCGGTTCCACAATAGAACGGCAAAGTAATTTGGGCGTGGATCGAACACTTCACGTGAAAGAAAACCGTAATCAGAAGATGCCAGCGTGTTGTGAAAGACTACACCTTTTGTGATTTGAGCAAATCCGCCAAGTTCGTTCAGTGTACGCGGAACATCCAGATAAGTGGAAGCCCACGTATTACCTCCGCCGCCAGCGTCACCGGATTCCGTTACCCACATTTCGCCGCCTGGGCAGTAATGATCACGCATTGGGGCATAGGTTTGGGCAAAGTTCGGCGCGATCGCAAGATAAGGTTCACTCAATGCATCTGAGGCATCCCAATGGCCGTTTGGCATGACTGAAGCAAGACGTTCGGAAACACCGTTGTAATAATGATAGCTAAAAACATCGAGTGCTTCTTTGGTTCCATCCATCAGGTCAGAACAGTTATAGGATTTCTTTGCAAGCTGTTCGATACCACCGGATTTTTGTTGCGTATTGTTTTTACCAAAAGCGGTGTTATCACCGCCGGTTGTGCATGGACCGACACAGAGGCAGTCAGGATAATTTTTTCGAACCCATGCAAAAAACAGATCTTGATCGCGTCTATAATCTGCAGGAGTGTAGCCTTCTGGGAAACCGGTATCTTCCATTATATTTGGTTCGTTCGCGAATTCTGCTGCACGAATGGGGACACCATATTCCTTGCTTAGGGAAAAGATTTTTTCTGCTTCACTAGGATTCCATGGTTCCTCTGCACGATGAAGTCCTGGACAATTTGCAACAGAAATCATTAGGTTCGCGTTAATGGCTTTTACGAAATCAAGAACACCAATCCACTGCTCTTTGGTAAGGACATTAAGATAACCTTCAGGTACGTTGCCGTGTGTGCTTCCGTCAAAATCGTAGTAAGTTTTGGTTGCCCAGGTTCCAGAAACTCGAACCCAAGCAGGACCAAGTTCTTTGGCAAGCGTGCGGAGCTTTTCATTGTATAGATTGATTGGCGGATAGACCTGCATGAGATCTTTATACATTGCTGCAATCCCTTCCGAGGAAGGCTCTACAGAGAATGGTTCTGTGCCGGCAATTTGCTCCGGAGAATAGGCTTTCCAAAAAGTACCGCCTGTTACCTCTGCAAATTCTACATTGTAAGACATCATCATTGGATTGATGTTTCGAATGACCTTTAGATGATCAGAGGTTAGATAAATAGATTCTGACATCACAATTGTCTCCTTTCTATATGCATCAATAAAAAGAAATGTATGATATTTTATTGTATCGTACAGAAAAAGAGAAGGCAAGGTGCGCGCAAATTCTCCATAGTATCTTATAAATTCACTGGTTGAACAAAAACAAATCAACAAACTTGGCGCTTAGAAGGTGTATGAGTATGTCTGAATCTCCTTTCTAGAAAAACATTGTGGTGCATTTTTTAGTAAAGATGGAAATTTTTGTTTGTATCATAGATAAGAAAGGGTGCGTGCACTTATAAAATATTTGAAGAAATTTTTTAAAAGGGCGAATTGTCAAGTCAAGTGCAACACCTCAGAATGATACAATTCAAACGGTG
>JAHZHI010000073.1 GCA_019420345.1 Peptococcaceae bacterium | reverse complement strand
TTACCAGAAGTTCTATGAGTCATTTTTTGTTGCACTTAGATTGTAAATTCGCCATAAAAAAAATCGCTTGTTCCGCAATCGGAACAAGCGATTTTTCGTTTTAGCAAAAATTATTTGCGGCCTGGATATGCTTCCAATGCCTTGGACAAAACAACCATGGATTTTTCCATGTCTTCAGCGTTAAGAACGTATGCGATACGTACTTCATCAACGCCATGGCCAGGCTGAGAATAGAAGCTTGCAAGAGGAGCCATCATAAGGGTTTCACCGTTGTAGTCGAAGTTTTCGAGCATCCAGATAATGAATTTTTCAGAATCATCGACTGGGAGCTTAACGGAAATATAGAAAGCACCTTCTGGCTTAGCGCAAACAACGCCATCCATCTTCTGCAATGCATCATAAGTAACATCGCGACGATGTTTGTATTCTTCGTTAACTTCGTCAAGATAGCTCTTTGGCGTATCTGCATAGAGAGCGGTAGCGCCGATCATATCCAAAGTAGATACGGAGAGACGGCCCTGGCAGAGCTTCAAAACATTTGCAATCACTTCAGGGTTCTTGCAAGCCAAGCTACCAATACGAGCACCGCAAGCGCTGTAACGTTTGGATACAGAGTCGATCATGATGAGACGATCTTTCAGTTCTGGGAAGTAAGCCAGGCTGTAGAATTCACCATCATAAACGAATTCACGATATACTTCGTCAGCGATAACGAACAGATCTTTTTCAACAGCGATTTCTGCAACCATCTGCAATTCTTCTTTGGTGTAAACAACACCGGTAGGGTTGCTTGGGTTGGTGATGATGATGGCACGTGCCTTATCACTAATCTGAGCGAGGACTTCTTCCTTAGATGGCAGACGATAGCCATTTTCAGCCTTGGTGATGATGCCTTCAACGCCAACACTTACTGCAGAAGCGAAGCCATTATAGTTGGTGTAGAAAGGTTCTACAACGACTACAGAATCACCAGGATCGCAAATAGCGATCATAGCAAACATCAATGCTTCAGAACCGCCATTGGTGATCAGAATATCTTCTGGAGCAAAATCCATGTTGTTGCGTTTGTAATATTCGCTGATCTTATCAATCAGAGTGAAATCCCCGTGAGAATCTGCATATTCAAGAACATCCTGTTTGAAGTTCTTAATTGCATCGAAATAACCTTCTGGAGTTTTGATATCAGGCTGACCAATGTTCAGCGGATAAACTTTTTTGCCATTTGCGCGAGCCGCGTTTGCATAAGGAACCAGTTTACGGATTGGAGATTCCTGCATATTGCTAATACGATTTGAGCATTTCATAAGTTATAAGCCCCCAATTCTAATTTTTCGGTCCAGTATTGCCTAAGTTCCTGAACCACTACATTACTCTTCTAATTTATCACATCTTTCGCAAAATTGCGACCTAAAATGTTCGATGTATTTTCCCACTAATTTATGCTTTATATACATTTTTTCTTTATTTAGATAAAAACATTACGATTCGGTTCGTCTTTTACTTTAGCGAATTTTTTCACAATTATGCTAATTCGCGAAATTATTGATAAAATGCCTTTCTCATCCTCAAAGCATTAAAATTGCATTATTTTCTCAAATATTTAAGACAATTGACGAGAACGATTGATAAATAATATCTATACTAATTAAATATGCCTTTTGAATAGTCAGTTGCAAAATTATATATTCATCACGAGTTCAAAATGAACAAACGTTTCCCAGATGATCTCCTTAGGCAACGCCTCTTCTTCCACGCATAAACTCAGTACCTATAAAAGCACTTTCTTAATATACGTCTTAAACACCCTTTCAAAATCCGCATTTCTCGCCCCCTTTCACTCTATTAACGCACAAGATGTAAAAACGTTACAAAAAAACGACCAAGCGATGACTCTCACTTGGTCGTTACATTCAATACCCATATCCAGCATCATGAATAAGATTGTCAAAGCGTGTCAGTTCATTCTGGAATGCCAATTCAACGGTTCCCGTCGGACCGTTACGATGCTTAGCAATGATCAAATCAGCAATGCCTCGACGATCTGTGTCTTCATTATAATATTCTTCGCGGTGAATAAATAATACGATGTCCGCATCCTGTTCAAGAGAGCCGGATTCACGCAAATGACTCAGCTGCGGCCGCTTATCTTTTGTCTGCTCAACAGTACGACTGAGCTGTGACAAAGCAATAATTGGCACATTCAGTTCACGCGCCAGCGCTTTGAGTGAACGTGAAATTTCCGATACTTCCTGCTGACGGTTTTCACTATGACCACTACCACCCATCAACTGGAGATAGTCGACAAGAATCAGCCCCAGATCACCTTCTCTGCTCTGCAGGCGACGCGCTTTTGCACGCAATTCTCGAATGGTGATGGCTGGCGTATCATCAATATAAATTGGTGCGCTGGAAAGCGGACCGATTTTTTGCAAAAAAGCGCCCCATTCATCCGCGTTGAGCTGCCCAGTACGCAATCGTTTCTGATCGATGCGCGCAGCGGCAGCCAGCATTCTCATGACAAGCTGTTCTTTACTCATTTCCAAACTGAATACGGCCACTGGATAATGATAATCCACGGCTGTATTCGCTGCCATATTCAAGCACAAGGCTGTTTTCCCCATAGCAGGGCGAGCAGCCAAAATGATCAGGTCTGAACGCTGCCAGCCATTGGTCATATGATCAAGATCGATAAATCCAGAAGGAATGCCCGTGATTTCATCGACCTGTTTGCTGGCTTCCTCTATTTGCTCCAAATTGGTGGATACGATCTCATCGACACGCGTCACATCATTGCGCTGACGTTGTTTAGAAATATCCAACACCAAACGTTCTGCATCATCCAAAATTGTTTCTACAGGTTCTGCATCTTCATAGCAGCGATTACGAATGCGGTCAGAAATTTTAATAAGCTGACGCATGGTCGATTTTTCCTGCACAATTTTCGCATATTGCTTCACATTATAGGTGCTGCTTGGCGCTGCCGCGATTTGCCCAAGGTAGAAAACCCCACCGGCTTTTTCCAGAAGATTTTCCTTGCGCAGCTTATTGGTCATTGTAACAAGATCAACAGACTGACCACTTTCATCAAGCTCGAGAATGGCTTTAAAAATAATTGCATTTTCAGGTTTATAAAAATCACTGTCTCGCACCAGCTGGACCACATCCTGCAGAACTTCACGGTCCTTGAACATGGCAGCAATGATCCCAGCTTCTGCTTCTTCAGCATATGGTACGGACTGCTCCATAAAGTTTTCGCTCATGGCTGCTCCTCCTCTGAGTAGGTAGTAACAGTATAGCATATTTCAATCTAAATTGAACGCGCTGGTTCGAAAAAGAGGCTCCGAAACCATTTTCCAACAAAAAATTATTGACCGAACATGAAAAATCCTGTAATATCAATATAATTTTCATGTTTTCATGACGAATATATGATAGAATAGAAATCAATAATGACCAATGAGGAGGAGTCCATTATCATGCAATTTTCTTTCTTGCATAACAACATCAATGTAACGAATTTGGAAAACAGTCTTGCTTTCTATGACCAAGCACTTGGTCTTAAAGAAGTGCGCCGCATCGAAAGCGAAGACGGCAGCTTCATCATCGTCTACCTCAGCGACGGTGAGAGCAAGCATCAATTGGAACTGACCTGGCTGCGCGATCATCCACAGCCATACAATCTTGGTGAAAACGAATTTCATTTGGCATTAGAAGCAGACGATTTCGCTGTCGCCTACGCCATGCACAAAGCACTTGGCTGCATCGTTTTCGAAAATCCTGCAATGGGAATCTACTTCATCGCCGACCCTGACAACTACTGGATCGAAATTTTACCACCAGACCACGATCAGGACTAATCAATTATTGTTCATCTGCACCGATTTATTTACATTGAAAGGAGTTCAAACATGGCATTTATTTATGATGAACCATCTCATACATTTAGTGAATATCTTTTGATCCCTGGATACACCTCAAAGGAATGCATTCCAGCCAATGTTAGCTTAAAAACCCCACTGGTTAAATTCAAGAAAGGCGAAGAACCTGCCATTTCCTTGAATATTCCACTGGTATCCGCTGTCATGCAGGCTGTTTCCAACGATACCTTGGCCATCGCATTGGCTAAAGAAGGCGGCCTTTCCTTCATCTTTGGCTCTCAGTCCATCGAAAGCCAGGCTGCTATGGTTCGCAAAGTAAAGAACTATAAGGCAGGTTTCGTCGTCTCTGATTCCAACCTGCGCCCAACAGATACTCTCGCTGATGTGCTGGCACTTCGTGAAAAAACCGGCCACAGCACCATGGCAGTTACCGAAGATGGTTCTCCAAACGGTAAGCTGCTCGGGATTGTCACCAGCCGTGACTATCGCCTTTCCCGCACACCACGCGATGCCAAAGTCGAAGACTTCATGACACCATTCGAACAGCTCATCGTTGGCGATGAAAACACTACACTTCCAGAAGCCAACAACCTCATCTGGGACAACAAGCTCAATCAGCTGCCAATCGTAGACAAAGATCAGCATCTGCTCTATCTGATCTTCCGTAAAGACTATGATTCCAACAAGGAAAATCCACTTGAACTTCTCGATGATAAATCCAAGCGTTACATGGTTGGTGCCGGTATCAACACCCGCGACTATGCAGAACGTGTCCCAGCACTGGTCGACGCCGGCGTTGACGTCCTCGTCATCGACTCCTCTGAAGGCTACACCGAATGGCAGAAACTCACCCTCGACTGGATTCGCGAACACTATGGCGATACTGTAAAAGTAGGTGCCGGCAACGTTGTAGACGCAGATGGCTTCCGTTATCTTGCTGAAGCTGGCGCAGATTTCATTAAAATTGGTATCGGCGGCGGCTCCATCTGCATCACACGCGAACAAAAGGGTATTGGCCGCGGCCAGGCCACTTCTGTCATTGAAGTAGCCAAAGCGCGTGACGATTATTATGAAGAAACGGGTATCTACATCCCTCTCTGCTCCGACGGCGGGATCGTTTACGACTATCACATGACCCTCGCACTTGCAATGGGTGCTGACTTCATCATGCTCGGCCGTTACTTCGCACGTTTTGATGAAAGCCCATCCAACCGTGTACGCATTGGCGGCAGCTACATGAAAGAATACTGGGGTGAAGGTTCTGCCCGTGCCCGTAACTGGCAGCGCTATGATATGGGCGGCGACTCTAAGCTTTCCTTCGAAGAAGGCGTTGACTCCTATGTTCCATACGCAGGTTCCTTGAAAGACAACGTTCAGCTTTCACTGAGCAAAATCCGCTCCACCATGTGCAACTGCGGCGTTATGAACATTAAAGACCTGCAGAAGAATGCGCGTCTGACCCTTGTTTCCGCAACCTCCATTGTCGAAGGCGGCGCACACGACGTCACCCTGCGTAACTCCGACCTCAACAGCAACCATATGTAATTCAATAACACCAAAAGGCCCTTGCCGAATGATCGGCAAGGGCCTTTTTTATTTTATCTCAAAGCATCTAATATTTCTTTGGCACAGGCCAAATAATAATGGCGGCCATTTGCACTGGTCTCATAATCAGCCAACCGTTTCATGGCATTTGCCTTCAGCCGCAGGACATCATCTTCAGCAGACTCAGCGAGCAGTAAATCACAAAGTTCCAAGCACCACTGATACGCTCCGACCTCGTAAGCCTCTTTTCCAGCTTCCATGACCTTTTCACGTCCACCAATCAGCGCCACCATGTTCTTCGCATGCTCTTTTGGCGGCAATGGATGAAGATGTGTCGGATTGCCATCAAACCAACCTAAATACGCTGTATAAATAGCACGTACCGTCCATTCCGTACAGCCATAGTGTTCACCCAAATAAGGCAGACGCGCATACTGCTCCGGCAATCGAATCTCTGCAGCCAATTCATCCATAGACTTTCCTGCATTCATTCCCTGCAGCGTCGTTGTCAGGATCCAGTCAATGGCATCACGAAAATGACCCACTACCTCTTGAATCTGCGCACGTCCTAACAATGGTGCCGTATGCCCTGGCAGCAAATATTCAGCTGGATACGAAAGAATGACGTCCAAACTGTCAATCCACTCAGCAATATTGCGGTATTGACTGCCGCGAATCGCATAAAGATTAGGAAAGCACCCGTAATAATTGTCACCGCAGCAAAGCACCTTTTGCTCTGGCAGCCATACCATCATCTGATCGTCCGTCTCACCAGGCAAGCGACGCAGAATGACCTTTACACCATCAATGTCTCGCTCAACCAAATCCTCATCATACAACGGCCGCACAGGCAAAGGTCCTCTATGTTCACCATATACTACGCCCTCTCGATTGCCAAGACCCTGCGTAAGCGCTTCCTCATCACTCAATTCATAACCGAATTGACGCGTACCGCGCAACATCTGCACATCCTGAAGCATCTCTGTCCGTGCCAGCACAGGAAACTTTGGTGCAAACGCGATGATCTCCAACACACTGTCAGAGAAAGCCTCGGCCCCACCACGATGATCTATATGACCATGCGTATAAATAATCGTATGCACCTCTTTACCTGTTTTCTCCTGCACAATGGATCGAAGCACCTGTCCCTTCTCTATTGACTCAAAACAATCAATAAGAATCACACCCGTATTGCCTTCAACAATCGTCGCATTGCTATGCCCGATACCCACCACATGCCAAATTCCTGGCACAATCTCTCGAACCCTCGGCTTAAAATTTTGTTCTGCAAAAGTTTGCAATATTTTTGAACCATTTTCTTGAAGCATGATGACATCCTCCTTTCTAGAAACCACTCATATCGAAAAATGCCGTTTAACTTGGCTGACTTTTTTACAATAGCCTACCAGAGCTTTCCAGCAGAGACGACCGACGATGATGCAGAGAGCACCAAAGACGAGTAGAATGAAGAAAGTTGGCACTGGTGGAAGTGGCGCCTGACCCTCGACAATAAAAACGCCGACGTTTTCCATGCCCGGAATGCCGAGATTCAAGAGATAATCAAGGAGCTTAACAGTTCCAGCCAATGGGCAGAAGATGCCGCAGGCGATGAATACCGGCGCCATGATGGCTAGGCATGGAATAACAATCATTCCAGAAAATCCGACGATACTATAAAAGGCACAAACGATCAGAAAACGCCGCCAGCTAAAGCCGGACGATTCTGCCAAAAGATCGCCAAGATAAGCCCGTGCCAGATCTTTTGAATCACCTAAATGAGCAAGAATGGCATCACTCGTCATTCCTTCTGCCAGCATTTCCTGCATGGACGCTTTAATTTCTTTTACGATGTCCACACGTTCTGACACAGGCAATGGTTTGAGATGCTTGTCAATCTGCTCCAAATATTTTTCCAAATTCGCATCCATATTTATTCTCCTTTCAATTCTGTGATGGCCTCTAATAGATGTGCCCATTCCTTATCCATGCTTTTAACATAGGCTTCACCCTCCGCTGTCAGCGCATAATATTTGCGTGGCGGAAGCCCTTCCACCGAATCTTTCCAGGTTGATTCGAGATAACCTTCTTTCTGCAGCCGTCGCAATAACGGATAGACCGTGCTCTCTGTGGATGAAATGATGGGATATTTTTCCAAATTTTGAAGGATCTCATACCCATAGCAGGTTTTATGGCGAAGCATTAAAAGAATGCAGTATTCCAGCGTACCGCGAACAAGCTGCGATTTCCATTTGTCAAGTTCCATATTCATCACTCCCTCGTTCAATCTATATACATCGTACTACACAGTACATCGTCAGTCAATAGTACATCATGAAAAATAGCCCAAAAAAAGAGAAGCAGCATCTGCTTCTCTTTATAGTCATCTAAAAAATAACCGTTTCATCGGTATGATAAAGGATGTCATCGATCAAAAGATCAATGCGCCATTCACCAGACAAATGTGTGCAAGGAATCGCCCAATTGAGGCGCCGCTCTACATCACTGGCGCCATAGGTATAAAGCCATTCAGTACCAAAAGGCATGCGATTGGTCGTAAGGAAGAACTGATGGCTTTCCTCGCCTTGACGCAGAATCAGAACGCAGGCTTCGCCTTTGAAAAAGGTGCCGCTGAGGTATAGCCGTGCATCATCCTGCCAGAATTTGATGTTCATTTCATCCTCGAGACGTCCTTCACTGCTGTGCGGCAGATTGATGTCAATCTCAAAGCACGGCGTCCATTGTCCAAGCGCCACTTCTTCTCCGCTTGTAAAGGACAGCTGCTTTGGCTGCCAAAGATTGACATGCACAAGGTTATCGTCGAAAGTCCAAATCATTTGGCGTTCGCCATCGACACAATACCAAGCCTGCGCAGAAAGAGCGATATCTTCCTGGCGCTCACGTGCAAAAACAGCCGGACGCAGAGAATCGCTGTTCGAAAGACCACCAGCAAGCACGAGGGCAGTATGATCGTCGAACAACGTCAAATCACAGAATACCGGCGAAATAAGGCTCTCTTCATTCGGCACAAAGAGACTCACGCGTCCGCTCTTGAGATCAAGACGATTGATATTGAACGGTGTGGATGCAATTCTTTTGCCGAGCGGGTAACGATTGGCATTGATATAATAGAGCGCATCGCCCCAACGAGTGACACCATAGGCTTCTTCAAAGGTACCATTCATAACGGGGCGTTTGAAAAGATCGAGGCGTGTATGTGCTGTGTTCCAGCCATCAACGCTTTCAGTAAGGCTTTCCAGCGCCTGCGAACTTGCAGCACGCTGGTTGTCCCAACCATCGGTACTGCCAATGATGCGCTGCACTTCTGCTTTAACCGCATCAATTTCGAGTACAACATTCTGTGCCAGGCCGCTCCAATAAAGCATGCCGGATGGTGCGTCATATCGCAGGCTCATGCCTTGGAACCAGTCACTGCCTGTTTGACCAGCGGTACCATTTATCTTTGGCAGTACATCAGCGGCACTCAGCCGTGCTTTGATTGCGCCCGTCTTGTAATCAATCCAAACAATGGTGTCTCGCGCCGTGCCCTGCCAAGCTGCTTGTGTAATCGCAGCAATCGTGCCATTCGGCAGGAGGACAAAATCACTGACAAAGCCATCTTCAAAACGGAATTCTCGATAGATATGTCCCAGCGCATCCATTTCCCATATTGCAGTACCGCTATAAGGCGGCGCCAACTGTAACGGTGCCCCGCAAAGAAAATGACCATTGTCTAGCAGCGTTAAGCGATGATTGAGCGGAAGCTTAAGCGTCCAGCATAATGCACCAAACCCATTGACGGCAATTGGCTGTCCTGCCCCATCGGCTGGAACTGCGAACAACCATCGGCGTGCTGCATCTTCGCCGACCATCGATACTTGCATAGGCATTTCCACTGTCACTTTTGGCAAGGCACACGATACTTGCGTACCCTGATCCCCCTGCGCAATAAACGCCACCGTTTCACCATTGACCATTCCTGGCACAATGATTTGATGTTGTATTGCCGGTGGCGTCAGATAATTTAAATAAACGCGCCCTGATTCATCTTTTAAAGAAACATCAAAAGCTTCTTTCTGAGCCGTTTCGAAACACACAAGCGCTGAAAGAGGCGCAATGCCATACGGGTCAACAATAACATTCGGTTCATCCGCTGTGCCTGGTGTATTTGCCAGGCGCGCCTGCAAGGCCTCTGTCAAAGTGCGCTGTTCAACAATAATTCCGGGACTGCGTTTCATGAATGACCACCTCGCGATACGATTAAAGCCATAACAGCTTGATTCAAATCCTTCGTTGTCGCCTGAATAACATCAACCGATATTGGTGCTTTGCCAACATGCGCCAAAAGATCTTGCGCCGCCTGCTTCTTCTGTTCGAACGTCATCCATAATAATGGATTGTAGTCTCCCTGCTTAAAATCTTTGGCCGCTTCAAGCATTTGCTGCAAGGTCATCAATTGTGTCATCATGGCATGTTCTTCAGCCACATCTCCGATCAGTTTCTGCACCTTCCAACGGCGATTTTTTTCGGTCACCATGCATTTATGGCCAATGCGCACCTTATGTTTGCGCATCTGTGCCAAGAATGGATCAACTTCAAGGTCATCAATATCCATCAATAAAAATGGCGTGCCCTCTTGCTGCGGCTCAGCACGATAAGTCGTCATATCCAGCGGCACCAACGTGGTTAAACATTCTTCTACAGTTTTATCAAGATCTGCTTCGCTGATGCGGCATACGGCTTCCCCACAACGATCAGCCACATTTATAAAAGCATCCTGTTCTGACGCAGATAAACATTCCAAATTGTAAATGTAAAGCATTCGATCGCCTCCTTGTCGACATTGTACCATAAAAAAACGCACAGCCCCACTATTAGATGAAGCTGTGCGTCATTATATTTTAGTTATCGGAAACCAATCCAAGCAAATTAAGAATATACAACAATAGGTTGATCCAATCTAAGAACAAATTCAATACCATGATAGGAACATCGTCTTCACTCATCATGCCACTCTTCATCACCTGAATGTCATAGAGCACATAACCGCTGAAGATCAGAATACCGCCTGCACAGATGGCCGTCTGCAGGATCGTCGCTTGAACAAAGAGCCCAACAATCGACGCCAAAATCAACGCAACCAAGCCAAAAAACAGGATAGAACCCAAGTTCAAGAAATTTCGTTCCGTACGTTTTGCATAAGTGGCCAAGCCAAAGAAAAGCACGAACGTTGCTGCTACAGCGCCCAAAACCAATTTTGCCCCAATGGCCTGTGTGTAAGCCAAAATGACAGGATAGAGGCCAACCCCTTCCAGCGCAGCGAAAACATACACGAATTTCATAGAGAAAAGCGCGCCGCCCTCAGCCTCACGCTGGCGCCAACGTGCAAAGAAAGCAATCAATAAAATTACAAAGCAAACAATAGGCATAACCGCGGCCACTGCAGGTGGAATAAACATGGCCCCAACAATCATGCCAATGGTCATGAGAAGCAAACTCAGCGAAAACTTCGACATGACTTGCTGCGTAATGTCTTTACCTCCGCCAATGTCAATTACATAGTCATTCATTTTTTTCCTCCTAAATAGGAACACGAACATTTTGTTACTGCGTTCAGTATACAGGAAAAAATCCGATAAGGGAAGTAGTATTTTTTATTCCCTATATTTTCTTGATAATTCTCCTAACTGCCCAGAAAATCACAAAAAAGCAGTGTCTCTGCACCTTCGGAACAGAAACACTGCTTTATTTCATTTATTATGCTGCTGTATTGTCAGCTTTGGACGCATCATCACTTGTCTGCGTACCACTAGGCACATACGCGCCGCCTTTAGCGCTATAAAGCGCAGAAACAAATTGTCCTAGATAAGCGGCATTGACATCTGAACCGCCTCTGTTCTCAACGTAGTTTACTTGGATGCAAGCGGTCCAGTTTGGATCATTGGGATCCCCACCGCAGATCCAACCAAGGTTGGTGGAACCATCGACGCCAATTTCAGCAGTCCCAGTTTTTGCATAAATGGTTGCGCCAGCAGAAGTTGCATCAGCAGAAGGATGCTGCATGGTCACTGCATCACGCAGCGCATTTTTGAGAAAATCAATGTTTTCCTGACTGGTACCGGTATCAATCCATACTTCTGGTTCTTCATCCAAAAGATAGCAAGGTTTCATGATCTTGCCGCCATTTTGCAATGATGCATAGATCAGCGCTTGCTGCAATGGTGTTGTTTGAACCTGATATTGCCCATAAGCAGAGTCTGCCAAACCAGTCTCGTGCCCATCTTCAATGACACCATCTGCGGTGATTTGGCTGGTATCTACATCATACGCACCTGGTACTTTCTCTCCCATACCAAGAGATTTCATGCCATTGTTGAATGTATCATATCCCATATCTAAAGCGCAGCGTGCAAAGAAAATGTTATCCGAATACACCAGAGCATCATGCAGGTCCACCCAACCATTGTATTCGACCACACGATGAACCTTATAGCTCCCCCAGCCGCCAGCTGGCGCCCAGTCCTCACCATAGATTTCATAACCAGTTTCAGTCGTCATAGAACCACTGTTCAAACCAATCAGTGTCGTCAGTAATTTTTGCGTGGAACCTGGTGTATTTTTCTGTGCAAACAAACCATTTCCTGGTGTGTAACCACCTTCTACGGCCGCTGCATAATCTTCTTCAGAAAGATTTTCATCAAGCCACTGTGTTGGATCATAGGAATAGCCTTCTGCCATCACCACTACCTGGCCATTAGTTGGATCAACGACAACTGCAGCAGCCTCTTCACCACTGATTGTGTCAACAGCCAGCTGCTGCGCCTCCAAATCAATGGTTGTCGTAATGTCTTCCCCATCTTGTGGCTCACTTTGGAAAATAATATTATCTGGCGCATCGCTCAGCGTCACAGTAATACCACTCGTCGCAACAAGACGATCTTGATACGCCTTCTCAAAGCCGCTGCGGCCCACTTCCGTACCAATAGGAACAGGATCCACTGTTCCATTTTCGATCTCAGCGGCAGTTGCCGCACGAACATAGCCCACACAAGACGCAGTCAATGTTCCCTGTGGATAAGAGCGGGTCCCATCGGCATTGTCTTCTGCAAGGACTTCACCGTCACGTGCATAAATAGTCCCACGCTTCCCTTTGGTCACATCAACATTAACAGTATTGTCATCATTCAATCCTGTCATGACCACTTCCGGCGTCCATGCAAGCTGCATATCTTTATCACTGCCAGTAAAAACCAATTGAGCGGTATATTTGATATCGCCGCTGGAGGTTTTCAACAAAATATCCGCATCGTAGACCGTTTTGCCGTCACCCGATGCATCTTTGTTTTTAGACAAGTTGTCATAATCGACGCTCTCTACCGCCAATGTGTCATAGACAGCACTCATACGTTCTTTTATCTGATCTTCTGAAACAGCATCTTTGGTTTCTTCATCACAGATCCCATACACTTGCGAAGCATCCATCGATTCTAAGACCGTTTCAACTTCTTGAAGACGCTCTTTTGATTCCTGGCTTTCACAGCCTGAAAACACGCCTAATGCCGCAAGCATCAAAAAAATTAAAATCGCAAATTTCTTCATTTTATTTTCCTACAATCGTCACTGCAAAAGGAAAGATTATAATCCGAGGTTTTTCTCAACAATATCCATGACTACAGCGCTCTTAACTTCTGCAGCTTTTTCTTCACCATACAAAGCTTCTACGAGAGCCAACGCAAAATAACCAGCTGCGCCAGCACCGCGAGATGTAATCACTTTGCCGTCAACAACGACAGTATCTTCGCTGAAACTGCCAATATTGACAAGCTTGCCTTCCCAACCTGGGAAACAGGTGGTGCATTTTCCAACCAAAACACCAGCGTGATCAAGCACAGATGGACCCGCACATAAGGAGGTCACCCATTTTCCTTGGTCAGCCATAGCTTTTACAAACGCCAGTACTTTTTCATTAGCAATCAAATTTGGCACACCTGGCAGCCCACCTGGAATCACAATCATATCATAATCTTCCGGTTTAATATCTTCTAAAAAGGAATCTGCCTGAACCAAAACCTGGTGAGCACTTGGCACCGTAATATCGTCGATCGTGCTGATGATATCAACCGTTGCACCTGCACGACGCAGATAATCAACTGGTGTTAAAGCCTCAACCTCTTCGTAACCAGGGGCCAATAATACACATACACGTTGTTCCATAAATAATCACTCCTATTACAATGACATTTCATATGTTATACTATGAACTACAGACTATTATAGCAAAAAACAGCGACATTGCCATCTAAAAAAGCATAAAAAAATGTTTGTTTTATGCATCATACACTGATTTTTGTTCGCTGCTTGTTTTTACAAGGAGGTGTAATTTATGGCATTAATGGAAATCACGATTATCCCAATGGGCACTGGTTCTACCAGCTGCAGCCCGTATATTGCACGCGTGCTGGATATTGCAAAGGCTGATCCTCATGTCACTTATCAGCTCAATCCAATGGGCACTGTGTTGGAAGGTTCTCTGTCTGATCTCTACCATTGCCTGCAAAACATGCAGGAAGCACTCTTTGACGATGGCATTCAACGCGTGTACACTGTAGTTAAAATCGATGACCGTCGCGATAAATATCAAAACATGACACAACGCATTCAATCTGTGGAGGAAAAACAACATGACTAACGCAAAACTTAATGTACTTCTCGCAACTGCTTTGGACAAAGCTGGCAACGATCGCGCACAAGCCAGTCGAATTATGAAACGCTTTGCACTTGCTCAAGCATTGGCTGTCGAAGAACAGCTCAGCGACGAAGATACGCTCATCGTCGCTGCTGCTGCCGCATTGTATGACCTTAACGATGAAAGCATCAATCCAGCTGATGGTGACAATGATGCCTTCAAACCAATTGTGATCAGCACCTATATCAAAGATTTGCTTGATGACGCCAACTTGGCCGTTTTTGAAGCTTCTGCCGTTGGTTCTCTTATCGCCATGCAAAAACATGGTCAATCCATTGAAAACAATCTGCATCGTCTTCTGCTTGATATTCAAACGCTTGTCATGCTTGATGAAGAAAATGCCGATAAAAACCGTGCTCAATCTGCACTTGAACAACTTACACACGAATCAGCAAAACGTCGCTTAACCTTAATGTTTGGCCTCGACGCATAAAAAAGGATCCGCATCGAAAAGAAATATTTTCGATGCGGATCCTTTTTTCTTATTTTATTCTTCTGATTCAGCAACCATTTCAACGCCATAATCCATAGTATCGTCCTGAGTATTCAATGCCAATACTTTTTGCGCCAAAATCTTTGAAGCCAATGACAAGGCAGACATTCCTGTTCCTAAAACAGATTGCGGCATTTCTGAATCAACCACTTCACGAACAGGTTTACCCTGCGCAACATCTGCTACATAGACAAGATTGGCTTCTACCTGCTGACAGAAAGTGTCATAGGCCACTTGGAAATTATGCTCACATAAAGCGAGCTGCAAATAAACGCCTTTTTGAATATCTGTCAATGGTAATACCTGCTTGAATAAAGCATAAACCATTAAACAAGCAAGGTGTTCACGATGATAGCGTTTCTTCTCAGGTTTTGGAATAAAATGTTGCTTGACATAATTATTAATCATTGCAGACGTCAAAAGGCGATCTTCTTTTTTACCTTTTGATGCTTGTGTATTAGGATCTACCAATAGAAATTCCAATGTTTCATTAATGTAAGCGACAACTTGATCCATATACAAATTTAAAGATGGCAGTTCTTCCCAACGTGGAAGATGAAACTCAGCGAGTTCCTTTGCCCATTCATTCAATTCCTGGGAATATTCAATCATTGAATCCCCTCCTTCCTTCTATAGTATAATCGGCGTTTCCAAAATTAGCAAATGTATTCTAAATTAGCGCTCGATAATTACATAAAAAGGAGACCACAAAGGCCTCCTTCTAAATTATACAAAATTATTTTTTATTTTTCATCGGAAAACGCACGATGAACGTCGTTCCCTTGCCCAGCTTGCTCTTCACTTTAATGGTTGCATTGTGCCAAATGGCCGCGTGTTTCACAATCGACAGGCCCAATCCTGTACCACCGCTGGCACGAGAATGACTTTTATCGACGCGATAGAAACGCTCAAAAATGCGATCCTGTTGATCTTCCGAAATGCCACAACCAGTATCTTTGACCTTAACCACAGCTGCATCTTTTGTCTTTTTCACATTAACTGAGATGGTGCCATTTTCCACATTGTATTTAATGGCATTATCGCAGAGATTATAGATCATTTCATATAAAAGGGTTTTCGCACCTTTAATGATCACATGCGTTCCACTCAAATCCATGAGGATACCACGTGTCTCAGCGCGTGGTTTTAACTGCTTTACTACGGATTGTGCAACTTCATACAAATCCACCTTGTCAACAGGTAAAGCATCGGCTTCTTCATCCAAACGTGAAATTTTAATGATGTTTTCAATCAAAGACACCATATGCTGCGCTTCATCATAAATTTGTTTTAAGAATTGCGGCTCATCCTCTTCTTTCACCATGCCGCTCAGCAACAATTCTGCACAACCAGAAATGCTATGCAACGGCGTTTTCAATTCATGAGAAACATTGGCACTGAATTCGCGACGCAATTGTTCAGCTTCCACTTTTTCTGTAACATCCGCGAAGAACAAGACAACACCATGAATACGCTCTTCCGATTCAATAGGACTGGCATGAATTTCATAGGTTCGATCATTGATGATAATACTAGCACTGGATGTTTTTCCATCGTAAGCTTTTTCCAGCAACCCTGTGACCATTGAATCTCGGCTGATGATCATTTCATCATCACTAGTATCTTCCTCTTGATCCATCGCTCTCAAAAGTTTGCGCCCACTGCAATTGATGAGCAAAATACGGCCCTCTTGGTTGAGTACCACCAAGCCTTCTCGCATATAATCGACGACTGTTTGAAACTCATTCCGCTGCTGATCTAAAAGTACTGCCTGATCAGCAATCTCTTTATGCTGTTGCTCAATACGCTGAAGCAGAGGCAGCAATTCCTCATACGTATCATTCGCAAGCGGATGGTCAAGGTCATTGAGCGGCTCAACAATGCGTCGCGACAACCGCCGTGCCACAAAAGTCGCCATAAGAAGAATACATAGAATCAAAATCGCGGCAGGACCTGCCAACATCCACAACACGCCACCTAATGAAATATTGTTAACCGCAACACGTAAAACTGTACCGTCCGACAGTTCCTCCGCTGCATAAATCAATCTCGATGTCATTGTTGTTGATTCACGTTCGACTTCAGAAATGCCTTTTTCTTTTGCTTCAATAAATTCCTGACGATCCGCGTGATTTTCCATATTCTTAACATCGTTTCTATTATCAAAAAGGACCGCGCCATCGGCTGCGATCCATGTGATACGATAACTGTCGTTTTCAAGTTGATTCAAATAGTCCAAACCATCATTCTCGACACCTTGAACCAAATAATCCAACTGAGCCAACAATTGCCCTTTGGTATCCTCGTTGATATAACGATAAGTAAAGCCTACCAATAAAATCAAGCTTACCAATACAGTAACCAACGCCGTGCCAAAGACTGTGAAAAAGATACGTTTTTTCACTCGCTTACCTCCATACGGTAACCTACACCGCGAACGGTGCTGATATAATTGCCGCATGCTCCGAGCTTTTGACGCAGATTTCGAATATGGACATCAACTGTACGTGTTTCACCGTCATAATCCTGGTCCCAGATGCAGGTCAAAAACTGCTGGCGCGTAAATACACGCCCAGGATTTGACATCAACATATACAGCATCTCGAATTCCTTGTACGTGAGTTCGATGGACTCTCCATCAATCATGACAACATGTGCACTTGGGTTGAGATACAATTTTCCCAACTGAATGGCAGGCACTTCTTCCTGAGCAGAACGGCGCAATACTGCACGCACACGGGACACCATTTCCATCATTCCAAACGGTTTCACCAAATAATCATCTGCCCCTGAATCGAGGCCAACAACTTTATCATATTCACTGCTTTTTGCAGTGGCCATAATCACTGGCACACGCTGCGTACTGGATTGTACACGTAATTTTTTCAGAATCGAGATTCCATCTTCATCCGGCAGCATAATATCAAGAATGATTAAACTCGGAATCTGCTCCTTCAACGCTGCGTATAGTGCTGCGCCATCTTCAAGGCCCTTTGCTTGAAGCCCTGCTGCTTCCAAAGTATACACCATCATATTACGAATACCAGATTCGTCTTCAACACAGTAGATCACTGTTCGCTCCCTCCCTGGAGGTGATCAATCGTTTGCTTTTGGCATTTGGTTTGTCACATAATATTCAACAGCTTCGGCAATCTTAACCACATGATCCCCAATACGTTCATAATACTTGTCAATCATCAAAAGATCAAGTGTATAGTCTGTTTCTTCACGAGAATCTGCCTGTTTTAACATTCCCGCAAGATTGTGTTTTGTCTTATAGAAATGCTCATCAATAACATCATCATAAGCTTTTACCTCACGTGCCAATACAACGTCCTTTTCTTCAAAGGCCTGCATAACATCGCGAATCATTTTCTGAGCATCTCGTGCCAATTCTTTGAAATAATCCAACGTCACTGGACGCTTGTTGTATTCTTTACGAAGTACAATTTCACCAATATCTACAGCCTGTGTACCAATGCGAGAAAGGTTCCCTACAATTTTAGATGATGTAGAAATTAAACGATAATCACCCGCAACAGGCTGTTGCTGAAGAATCAAACTTGAACACAACGCTTCCACAACGTATTCTTTGTCGTCGATCAGCACACTATATTTTAGAACATCATTTGCTTTGTTCTCATCGCCCTCAAGAAGTGCGTCAGAAGCCTTTTCCAACGCTTCCTGACACAATGCAGCCATTTCAACAATTTCCTTTTTCAGCCGTTCAAGCTGACTTACATATAAGTCTCTCATCAACCAAATCTCCCTGTAATATATTCTTCAGTGCGTGGGTCCTTTGGATTGGCGAACAATGTACCTGTATCATTAAATTCCACCATATCACCCAAAAGAAAGAACGCTGTTTTATCGGAAATACGTGCTGCTTGCTGCATGTTATGAGTGACAATGACTATAGTATAGTCTTTCTTTAATTCCAGCGCAAGATCTTCAATCTTTGACGTTGAAATAGGGTCTAGTGCGCTGGTTGGTTCATCCATCAATATAACTTCTGGTTCCACAGCCAGTGTTCTCGCAATACATAAACGCTGCTGTTGACCACCGGACAGCCCCATTGCCGATTTCTTCAAACGATCTTTCAGTTCATCCCAAATAGCCGCTTGCCGCAGACTGCGTTCAACGATTTCATCCAGTTCTGCTTTTTTGCGGATGCCAAAAATTCTTGGTCCATAAGCCACGTTATCGTACACGCTTTTAGGAAATGGATTTGGCTGCTGAAAGACCATACCAACCTTATAACGCAGCTCAATACCATCCATATCACGGAAAATATCTTGATGATCCATGATGATTTCACCATCGATTTTAACGTCAGGAACAAAATCCTGCATGCGGTTCAACGTTTTCAGAAACGTTGATTTACCACACCCAGATGGGCCAATCAATGCAGTAATTTCATTTTGACCAATTTTCATATTGATGTCTTTCAATGCGTGAAACGCTCCATAATGAAGGTTTAGATTGCGAACATCAAATTTTGCCTTCACTTCACTCATTATTCGTTACTATCCTTTCTTTCGGAAATTATGCTTTTTCGCCAGCATTCTTTGCTTCTATGTGTCTGCTCCATGCATTGGCGGCAATATTAAACACCAAAACAAGAATCATCAGTACAGCTGACGCAAGATTTGCCAAGGCACGATCCTGACCATTAACCTGCAAGTTCCAAATTTGAATAGACAACGTTTCTGCAGGACGTAAAAGGTTCAATGGACTGGTTGCTGATGTCGGGTCCCAATTGCCCCAGTTCAGCATGGTGCCAGATCCTGTCGTGTAAAGAAGAGCTGCAGCTTCACCAAAACCACGGCCAGCTGCAAGAATAACCCCCGTCATAATACGAGGCAGGCATGCTGGAAGCAATACATGAAAGATAGACTGCCATTTTGTAGCGCCAAGGCCAAGGCTGCCATGGAAATAGCCGGCAGGCAAGCCTTTAATGGCATCTTCTGTCGTCGTTGTCAAAAGAGGCAGTGTCAAAATTGAAACCGATAACGCACCTGCCAACAAGCTTTTGTTCATTCCAATTAACACGAGGAACACCAAATAGCCAAACAAACCAACAACGATAGATGGCAACGAAGACAGCGTTTCGATACAAATACGCAGGAATTTTGTCAACGGCCCTTGTTTCGCATAAACGGCCAAATAAATGCCTGCAAAAATGCCAATCGGAACCGATACAACCAAAGCAATAAACACAAGATAGATGGTGTTGAACAACTGATTACCAACACTGCCAGAGCGTTCAAACGCAAACATTTCCGGTGTAGCACCCAGCAAGCCGCCAATGATAACTTTACCCGCAAAAGCGACCAGCAATACAATAAAGAAGATGGCAAGGGCATAAAACACGCCGGTCATAAATTTATCAATTGTTTTTGCGCGTTTTAATTTTTCATTCATAGGTCCTTAGTCCTCCTTCTCACTCTTATCGGAAATGCGATGAATAATGGTAATAAACAATAATGAAATCAAGAACAAAAGCAATGCCATTGTCCACAATGCGGCCTTTAATTCGCCGCCTTCCATTGCATTCCCCATCTGGGAGGCAATTTCTGTTGTCAGCGTTTTTGACGTTGAAAAAATACTTGTTGGCAATGCTGTTGTTTGACCGATAACCATGGCCACCGCCAAGGCTTCACCAAATGCACGTGCCAAGCCCAATACGATACCCGTAACAATACCGCTTTTAGCTGCTGGCACCATCACACGCCAAATGGCTTGCCAACGAGTCGAGCCCAACCCAAATGCTGCATCACGGCAATTGGATGGCACAGCACCCAAGGCATCTGCAGAAACACTGGCAATGGTTGGGAAAATCATAACTGCCAAAACAATGCCTGCTGCAAGAATCGAGTGCCCAACCTGACGATCAAACACAACTTTAATGGCTGGAACCAAAACCGTTAAGCCAACCCAGCCATAAACCACAGATGGAATACCGGCAAAAATTTCAACGACTGGTCGATAGAATTTTTCACCAAACTTTGGAGAAATCTCAGTCATAAAAATCGCAGAACCCAGTGCAAATGGCGTAGCGATAACCAAGGCCAGCGCACACGTGCAAAGAGAGCCAACAATAAAAATAAGTGCACCAACTGAGCCACCGCCAGAAGTATTGTCTACCGGTTCCCAGTCCGAAGAACCAAGAAATTCCCAAATCGTGTGACCAAAAGTTAAAAATGTATCAGAGCCTTTATAAACAAGGAATGCACCGATCAATATGGTCAGTGCGATGACGAACAGTCCAAAGAAAACCGCCAGGCCCCGCCAGCCATTCTCTTTGTAAAACATTCCTTTCGTACTTTTTTCTATCATGTTTCTTTCCTCTTCCGTAAAAGAGAGTGGACCCATCAAATGATAAGCCCACTCCTTCATGCTTCAATAAGGATTACTCCTGATATTAGTGTTCAGTAACAGTCATCTTAGAGGCAACGCCATAACCGAGGCTTTCCATGGTGTCACCAAAGTCGTCAGACATGATGTAGTCAATGAATGCCTTGCAAACATCATTTGGTTCACCTTTGGTGTACATGTGTTCATAGGTCCATACTGGATAGTCACCAGAATAAGTATTTTCAAGTGTTGGTTCAACACCATCAATAGCTACAGTAGAAACGCCTGGGTTGTCAACAAGATAAGACAATGCAACATAACCGATGGCACCTTTGGTATCTTTTACATTCTGGAGAAGTACGCCGGAATCATCTGTTTCCATGGATGCATTAGATGCTTCTTCGTTACCATCCAGTGCATATTCCTGGAAAGTAGCACGGGTACCAGAAGAAGTTGGGCGTGTTACGAGTACGATGTCTTCATCAGGGCCGCCAACTTCGCTCCAGTTAGTGATTTGGCCAGTGAAAATGCCAATCAGTTGATCTTTTGTTAAATCGGTGACGCCACCTTCATAAACATCATTATTAACAATTGGAGCCATGGTAACGACGCATACTTGATGATCAACGAGTTCAGAAGCCTGGTCAGCTTCCAGCTTGTCTTCTGCTGGTACGTCAGAGTTACCAATATCGATAGTTCCTTCGGAAACCTGTTTCAGACCTTCACCAGAACCACCAGCATCAACAGTGATCGCAATGTCAGGATAAACATCAGCAAATTCATTGACTGCTTCATCAACCAGAGGCTTCAAGGCTGAAGAACCAGCGGCACTGATGCTTCCACTCAAATCCTGAGTTTCTGCTGAAGCGGAGGAAGTGCTGCTTTCGCTTGAAGACGAATCACTGTTTCCACCGCAACCTGCCAATAAACTCATGCAGAGGACCGCTGCGATCCCAACTTTTTTCCAATTTTTCATTATTTACCTTCTTTCTTTGAGTCGAATTTTAAATTCGCTTACAGGTTTATATTAATAAGTCTGTGTTAAGTCTAAAAGCGAGCAAATGTAAAATTATTGTAAAATATAACAATTTTCCCATCGGATTTTTCTGAAAAATCGTACTATATGTGTCAAAACCACCTATTTTATGACTACATATTGTTTTATTTATCAAAGAATTAAGCATACACACTTTCACATGCACAAATATTGCAGCAATCATTTGCAATAAATTTACAAGAACCACACATCATTTCTATTGATTACACATATTTTTTACAAAAAAATGAGGTTGTCCTTTTCACAAGACAACCTCATCCATTTTTTCATTCTTCTAAAAAAGCTTCTGAACCATCATCTCTGCAGGGTCAATCAATGGCAACATTGTTTGCTCAGCCAAAGCATCCTTAAAATATGGAAAATGTGTACATCCTAAAAGCAAAGCTTCCATATTGCAATTAACAAACCATTGCGCCAACTGACGCAAGTGATAAACCGTCACAATATCAGTAGCGGACATCCCTGCTTCGATGGCGTTAACGACCCCTAATGCGCAGCTGCCCAGCAAATCCAATGAGGGATTTGCTGCATATAGTGTACGTTCAATCCCAGACAACCCTTGCGCGTTTGCTGCAATCACGCCAAGATGTTGATATTGGCGCGCAAGATCTTGATAAACCAACAATGGTGTAACAATCGTCATTTTGAAGTCATTAACAAAAACATTGAAGTCAAGCGCGCCTGATAGTGAATTACAATACACCAAGACTTTCTCACAGCCTTGGTTTTGCACATCTTGTAAGACCCGACGTACTGTACATTGCTTTTTATCAGATGAAGCAAGTTGAAACGCCGTTTGCTTCCAAGGGTCTTCTGCTAAGGGAAAGGCACGCCCTTCTAATCCATAGTGCGTCAATACATCCACACCCATCTGACTGTCCACCGGCGTTCCTGCAAGCACAGCAATCCATTGCGCCATGTTTTCCTCTCCAATCTCTAATATTACATCCAGTCAACAGCCAACGGCTTTCGTGGCACCGTACGTCGATAGGTCACCGCAGGCTTTCCGATCAGCAGACAAGCATTGATTTCTTCGGGTTTGACCCCCAGTTTTTCACAAAGTGCTGGTTTCTTGCTCAAAGCCATTTGAATAAATCCGCTGTACAAAGTGCCCAACCCGTTGACATGTGCCATTAAAGCAATGCTTGACGCCGCCAAACCACCATTGAGCGGCGCTGGTGAGACCACAACAAGAAGCGCTGGCGCGTTAAAAAACAAGCGATCAATCTGCGCATCTTTCTGATGCTGATCACGCATGCGCGAAAGCGTTTCATACAAACGTCCGCCTTTTCCCTGCTTTGCCACATAGCCATCAATAATGGCATCAAAGCCTTCCCACACAGCGCTCTTCACTTTATCCAAACCATCCTGCACAACGACATAACGTACATTCTGAGCATTACTGCCAGTCGGCGAAAAACGTCCCGCTTCTAACACCGCTGCAATTTCATCCTTTGACAGCTTTTCTGCGGTAAAACGCCGAATACTGCGGCGTGATTGAATGGCTGCCAAAAACATATCGGCATCAAATTCTGGCGCCCAATCGCTGTATTCAATAACAGTATCTGTTGGATATTCTTCTGGCATCATAATAGCGTCACTTGGACAAATTGCAAAACAATGCCCGCATTCAATGCACGTGCCCTTCAAAAAGGCTTTGCCGTTTTCCAAAGCCAAGGCTTCTGGAAAACAATCTGCTACGCAGGCGCCGCAGCCAATACATTTTTCAGAATCAATATGAATCATGCTTCTATCTCTCCTTACTGTTTGCGAGCAATGGTATAATCATCCCCCATGCGATAATACGGACAATCGTCAAAAGTATCACTGAGAAATTTATACAGCTCATCTTCATCAAGAAGCATGTCGCAAACATAGTAATCCATTTCTTCATCATAATCATAATAGAGACAGTACTCACACTTGCTCACGATTCTTCTCCTCTAATAAAAAAGCCTCTGACAAAAATCAGAGGCTTAATAGCATTACTTACGCGTTAACTTCATGAGGTTTTTTATAGGCAGCCTCAATAAAACGAACGGTTTTGGAGGTGTTGCGCAATACAACAGTATGCGTTTTTACGCGATCTCCCATATCTTTAACGCCCTGAAGCACGTCACCATTGGTAACACCCGTTGCAATAAACATAACATCATCAGCGCTGACCAGATCGTTCAAATTGTATACCTGGTTCACATCGCTGTGACCCATGGCTTCCATGCGGCGCACCTGTTCATCATTTTCCGGAACCAAACGCCCCTGCATGTCACCACCCAAGCATTTAACAGCAGCTGCTGCCAGAACACCTTCTGGCGCCCCGCCGATGCCCAGGATCATATCGATCGCACCGGTATCCATAGCCACGGTCAATGCTGGTGCCACGTCACCATCGGTGATCAGTTTTACTTTTGCACCCAATGCTTTGCAAGCCTGCTTAATATGCTCATGGCGTTCACGATCGAGCAGGCAGACCGTCATTTCGCTGACGTCTTTGCCAAGTGCAGCTGCAACATTGCGCAGATTTTCTTCTACCGTCTTATCGATATCAATAGCACCTTTTGCGCGAGGGCCAACGATGATTTTATCCATGTACATATCTGGAGCATGGAGCAAACCACCAGCTTCAGCAACAGCCATAACAGCAATAGCGCCTGGCTGGTTTTTAGCAGTGAGGTTTGTCCCTTCCAATGGGTCCACAGCGATATCGACTTCAGTTCCGCCAAGACCAACTTTTTCGCCAATATACAGCATTGGCGCTTCATCCATTTCCCCTTCCCCAATAACAACGGTACCAGAGATATGAATGGTATCAAACATCTTACGCATCGCTTCTACAGCTGCGCCATCGGCCGAATTTTTTTCCATACGACCGATCCATTTTGCACAGTTAATAGCTGCGGCTTCAGTAACACGAGCAAATTCGATGACAAGATCTCTTTCCATGATGCAATGCCTCCTCACGCTTTGCCATTGCTGCCAAAGATACGAATCTTTTCAGCAACACGTTCTGCCATTTTTTCACGTGCAGGCCCAAGGATCTTACGAGGGTCAATTTCATTTGGTTTTTCAGCAAGAACTTCACGCACACCATCAGTAAATGCTTCACGCAGATTGGTATCAATATTGATCTTACGTACGCCACGCTTAACAGCTTCACGCAGTGCTTCATCTGGTACGCCAGAGGAACCGTGCAGTACGATTGGAATATTGACACGTTTTTTGATTTCGCTCAGGCGGTCAAAATCGAGTTTTGGTTCCCCTTTATACTGACCATGTGCCGTCCCAATAGCGACAGCCAAAGAGCGAATGCCTGTCTGCTGAACGAAATATTCTGCTTCAGCAGGATCGGTAAAGGTGGCTTCACGTTCGCTGACAGTTACGTTGTCTTCGGTACCGCCAATCTTACCAAGTTCTGCTTCAACAGAAATGTTCAATGGGTTAGCAACATCAAGGATTTTTTTCGTAACAGCGATGTTTTCTTCGAGTGGATGCTTGGACCAGTCGATCATGACAGAAGTAAAGCCATTGCCAATGCACTGGATAACCTGGTCAAAGCTGGTGCCATGATCCAGATGCAGTGCAACTGGAATGGTGGATGCTTCTGCAGCTGTTTTCACCAATGAAACAATGTAGTTTAAACCAGCGTACTTAATGGCACCTTGGCTGGCCTGGATGATGACTGGAGATTTTTCTGCTTCAGCAGCCATCATGATAGCCTGAACAATTTCCATATTGTTGCAGTTAAATGCGCCGACCGCATAGCCGCCTTCTTCGGCAGCGGTCAAAAGAGTATCGACGTTTACGAGTGGCATGTTTAAATTCCTCCTTAATATTTACATGCGTTCTGGGGCTGTCAGACCCAGAAGTTGCAATACATTACGCAAAGTGATGCGGCTGCAGTCAACCAGCGCCAAACGCGCATCGCGCAGTGCAGCGTCGTCAGTGAGTACTTTACAGCTATTATAGAAGCTGTGGAATGCTGTTGCCAGATCTTTTGCATAATACGCTAAATGATATGGTGCCAATTCGCGTGCTGCATCCGCCACTTCCTGTGGCCATTCAGCCAATTTGCGAATCAATACACGTTCCGCTTCTTCGGATAACAGAGAGAGGTCTACATCTTTGGCAAGCGGCGTATCCACCCCTGCCACAGACAAAATGCTGCAAATGCGAGCATGTGCATACTGAACATAATACACAGGGTTGTCGCTGGACTCAGCTTTGGCCAAATCCAAGTCAAAATCGAGCGCACTGTCTGGATTTCTCATGATGAAGAAGAAACGCGCAGCTTCTTTGCCAACTTCCTCAATCAATTCATCAAGGGTAACATATTGACCGCTGCGCTTGCTCATCTTGACGATTTCGCCGCCGCGATAGAGACGGACCAGCTGCATGAGAATGACAGTGATGTCGTCGCCTGGATAACCCAGCGCCGTCATTGCACCTTTCAATCGTGCCACATGACCATGATGGTCTGCACCCCAAATATTGATCAAACGCTTATAGCCGCGCTCGAATTTATTGCGATGATATGCAATGTCGGCAGCAAAATAGGTTGGCGTGCCGTTGGAACGCACAAGGACTTCGTCCTTTTCTTCGCCCCAAGCCGTGCATTGCAGCCATTGTGCGCCATCTTTTTCATAAACATAACCTTTGCCGCGCAGAATTTCAACAACCTCGTGCACATCGCCAGCATCATGCAGGCTCTGTTCGCTGAACCAGTTGTCAAACACCACACCAAAGTTTTCCAGGCTGCCGCGAATGCCGGTTACTTTTTCTTTCAGCGCATATTCTTTCATGGCCTGACGGCGTTCAGCTTCCGACATATCCACAAACGCTTCGCCTTTCTCGTCAAGAAGACGCTGCGCCGTGGCAATGATGTCCTTGCCGTGGTACCCATCTTCCGGAATTTCATAATCATCGCGGCCAAGCAATTCAAAATAACGCGCTTCCACCGATTTGCCAAGGTTCTCTACCTGGTTCCCTGCATCATTGATATAGTATTCTTTGTCGCAGGCATAACCAGCTTCGTTGAGCACGGCAGCCAAAGTATCACCCAAGGCACCGCCGCGTGCATTGCCCATGTGGAGCAAGCCTGTTGGATTGGCACTGACAAATTCAACCTGAATACGTTCGCCATTGCCCGCATTGCTCTTGCCATAATCGGCATCTTCCTGCTGAATGGCTGGCAGCACCTTATGCAGCCAATGATTGACAAGATAGAAATTGATAAAACCAGGACCAGCGATATCAATATGATCAATCAGCTCTGGCAATACAATGCCGCCCACAATAGCTTCTGCAATCTTACGTGGGTTCTGACGCATAATGCGTGTCAGCTGCATGGCAACGTTCGTTGAAAAATCACCATTCTTCTCATCTTTAGGTGTTTCTATGACAAAATCCGGCAGCTCTGCTTCTGGCAGAGTCCCGTCAGCCATCGCCTTTTGGCAGGCTGCTGCCACTGCTTGACGCAGTGCCGATTTTGTATCTTCTATTATATTCATAGGATGCCTCCCTTTTTCACATATACGTTTATCATAGCATAAATCGTCTCAGAATGCGACGTCATTCAAAAAATAACGATGTTCTGGCGCCATGCGCATCGCGCTCTGCCAACGCCTGCTCTGCAAGCGGCAGATCACCCGCATACGGCTCGGGGCCATTTGGTCCCTTTTGCGCCGTCTCGCTGCCCTTCCCTAAAATGAGCACCACCGTCCCTGGCGCTGCACTCATGATCGCATCTTCGATGCCCGTCGCACGGTCAGCCAACGATACATACGGTACTGGCTGCGTAAAATGTGCCACAATTTCAGCGTTTATGTCCAAAACATTTTCTTTCGCAGGATCATCCGGCACCAAATACACGCGTGCCGCTTCTTTACAGACAATACGCCCCAAATCTGCACGTCGGCTCTGTGCCTTGCTGCCAGCGGAACCAAAAACAAACCAAATAGGCGCATTTGGATATTCAACATGCACCGTTTCAATGACTTTGCGGAAACTGATGTCATTGTGTGCATAGTCAACAATGGCTGTCACGCCATCGGCACTATGGCGATAAACCATATGTCCAGCGAAGTGTACATTGCTCAAGACTTGTTGGATGCTGTCAAAAGATACCCCCAGATTTAAGGCTACAGTGGCTGCGGCCAAAGCATTTTCTACATTAAAAATGCCTTTCATAGCCGTTGTCAAATGATATGTGTCTGCTGCAGTATGTAAGTCAAACGCCATACCCTCTTTATCGCTTTCAATATGTGTAGCTTGGTATTCTGCATCGCCCTCCACAGCAAAAGTCGTTACAGCAGCACACTGCGCAGCTGCTTCTTCGATGTCTGACAAACGATCACTATTGGTATTGATATAGGCGTGATCGGTGACTGCAAAAAGCATCAGCTTGCTTGCAAAATAATCTTCAAAATTTGGATGTTCAATATCACTAATGTGATCCGGTGCGATATTCAGAAAAACGCCATCGTCAAAATGAATGCCGCCTACACGATGGTATTTCAAAGCTTGGCTCGATACTTCAACAATCATGGTATGCAAGCCGCTTTCAACTGCTTCGTCTAAATAACGATAGAGGTCAACATTTTCTGGCGTCGTCAGCTGGGCAGGCATGTCCACCTTGCCATCAAAAACACGTGTTGAAGAGGTCAGCCCTGTCAGCGGCAGCCCATTGGCCTTGGCGTGTGCATCGAGAATGTCTTTGAGCAGGGTCACTGTCGTCGATTTTCCTTTGGTGCCAGTAACGCCAATCATATGTAGCTTTTTCCAAGGAGATTCAAAAAACACATCCGCGGCCACGGCCAGCGCACGGCGAATGTCGCTGACAATAAGCGCCGTCAACTCTTCCCCTTCATCAAATGGGCGCACGGCCAGATAGGCTACCGCGCCTGCTTCTTTGGCCTTCGTAATGAATGAAGGCTGAAAAGCTGCACCTTTGCAAAGGAACAAACTGTTGGCACTGCATCGGCGGGAATCATACTGAATGTCCTCAATGATTAAATCAGGGTCCCCCTGCCACATGGTCAAAAGTCCCTCTTCCCGCAATCTAACAATAAATTCTGATATGGGGATTTGATGCTTCATGCCTCAACCTCCTTCATAGCTGCCAAAATGGCACACCATTCGCCATCTTCCCGCTGTTCAATAATCTCAAAGCCTTCTGCTTCAAGTGCTTGACGCACATCTGCGGCCCGCTCCAGAAGCACACCAGAGCAAAGGAAGCGGCCATGCGCCAGAAGATGTTCTCTCAACTGAGGCAAAAGCTTAATGATGACATCTGCCACAATGTTGGCAATGATGAGATCGGCCTGTCCCACACAGCCTTTGAGCAAATCGCTCTTATAAATCATGATCTGCGCATTGTTGCGTGCCGCGTTTTGAACCGCTGCCCATACAGCCACATCATCGTAATCCATCGCATCCACACGCCCAGCACCCAGCGCCCGTGCCGCAATCGCCAAAATGCCGCTGCCTGTGCCAACGTCAAAAACCGTCATTTCCGGCTCAATCAATTCTTCCAGCCAGTTCATGCAGAGCGAAGTGGTCTCATGCTCGCCAGTGCCAAAAGCCATTCCTGGTTCAATGCGAATAACGATGTCTTCTGGAACATCGGGTTCCAGCCATTCTGGTACCACTTGAATGCGCGTGCCATAATGCAGCACATCATAGTGCTCTTTCCACGATTCCGCCCAATCTTCATCCGGAATCCGTTTTTCCGTCCACTCCGCTGTTTCATCGATTGCAGCAAGCGCCGCTGTTACATGATGTTTCAATTCGTCGCGGCGATTGGTCCACGCTTCGTCCATTTCAAAAAAGCCGCTGACTTTTAACGATTCTCTAGCGAGAATGTCCTCAGAAAATTCATGTGCATCCCAATCGTCACTCTCCACATGTTTAAGGATTGATTGCGGATCATCCACCATCGTTCCATTTGGAAAAAACGTGTTGAAAATATCCGTCACCGCTTCCAAGCCACGACGGTTGGGCAGCACACATGTTACTTCCATCCAGTCCAAAATCATCACCTGAATTTCTATTGATTATGACGCTCACGCGTCAGCAATTTTTATAGTTTTAATGATACACAGTAATACTATCAAAAAGCCTCGCTGTTGTCATTGGATTTTCACAAAAATTCACCGTAACAAAACAAATCGACCGCCGCCGGTGCTCCAACAGGTTCACCGGCAGCGGTCCCTTCTATTTATTGAATGAGACGTTTTGCACGTGTTTCTGCTTCTGCAAGAATGCGTTCTTTATCAAATGTCGTATAATCGCCATGCTTATACAAACATTCACCCTGCACAAAAACGCTGTCAATATCACTCTGCTGTGCAGCGTAGGCAAGATTGCTGACCACATCATGATGCGGCACGTTCCATGGCGCATCCAATTTATAAAGAGTCAAATCCGCCTTTTTTTCTTCAGCGATGCTGCCAATGGCGTCCTGCCAGCGAATCGCTTTCGCCCCTTCGATCGTCGCCAGTTTCAGAGCATCGCGTGCACCAACAGCCTGAGCGTCATAGTTGCGAATTTTATGAATCAGCGCCGCCACTTGAAGTTCACGGTGCATACTCATAATGTTGTTGCTGGAAGAGCCATCGGTCCCGAGCCCAACGGTGACACCAGCACGCTGAAGATCCTCAACGCGGCAAACCCCGCTTGCAAGTTTAAGATTACTGATCGGATTATGAGCTGCCGCAACCCCATGCTTTGCATAGATGGCGATGTCTGCGTCATCGAGCCAGACACTGTGCGCCGCCAACGTTGGCACATCAAGCACGCCAAGGCTCTCCAGCCAGCCCACCGGCGTCATGCCATGCGTACTTTGGCACCATTCCCATTCGCCTTTTGTCTCCGCCACATGAATATGCACACCTGTGCCACGTTCACGCGCGTGCTGAGCCATTTCCTGAATATAGTCTCCCGGGCAGGTGTTTGGCGCATGCGGCCCATACCAAACACGAATGCGATCGTCTTCAGCGCCATGCCATCGTGCGTACACCGCATCGTTTTCGGCAATGCCTCGTCCTTCCGGATCGTTCATGCCCACGCTGCCGCGGCTTAAAATCGCACGCATCCCGCCATCACTGATGGCCTCCGCAATGGCATCACAATGATCGTACATATCAACGAGACAAGTGGTGCCGCTGGCAATCATTTCAAGCATGCCCAGGCAGGAACCCCAATATACGTCGTCATCGGTCAATTTCGCTTCTGCCGGCCATATGTACTGGTTGAGCCAAACATCCAACGGCATATCTCCGCCATAATCGCGCAGCACACTCATCGCGACGTGGGTATGTGTGTTGATATAGCCTGGCACCAACACATAGTGTTCACCTCGCGCAAATTCCACTGCATCTTCAGCTTCTGCAGCGCTGACGGTGCCAATTTTTTTGATGATGCCATCTTCAATCAACAGATCACCATGCTGTACCTGCAAGTCATCGCCGGTGAGCATGGTGACTTGACGGAATAAAGTTTTATTCATCCGCTTCTGCCTCCTCTGGATCATTTTGCTCTGGCTGCTCCTCTTCTTCGGTGTCAAAACCCAGGAACAAGGCTTCGGCAAAAGTGCGTGGATTAAACACCTGCAGATGTTCCTTCTGCTCGCCAACGCCAATGTATTTAACCGGCAGATCGTATTCAGACTTAATGCCGATGACCACGCCGCCTTTTGCCGTCCCATCAAGCTTGGTAAGGATAACGCCCGTCACGCCAGCGGTGTCCTTAAAGACCTTGGCCTGATTGAGCGCATTCTGACCTGTGGTCGCATCCAGCACCAAAAGCACATCGCGCAGGCTGTCTGGCGCTTCACGATCAATGATTTTGCGGATTTTAGCCAATTCATTCATAAGGTTGACTTTGTTCTGCAAGCGTCCAGCCGTATCGACCAGAAGCACGTCACAGCCACGTGATTTTGCGGCTGCAATCGCGTCAAATACCACCGCTGCAGGATCGGCCCCTTCCTGATGCGCAATCACATCACAGCCGACGCGTTCACCCCAGATTTTGAGCTGGTCGGCAGCAGCAGCACGGAAAGTATCCGCGGCACCAAGGATCACCTTATGTCCCTGCTCTTTTAGTTGATAGGCAATCTTGCCAATGCTGGTTGTCTTGCCAACGCCATTGACCCCAACGAATAAAATAATGTTTAACGTATCCGGAACCAGCGTCAGTGGCTGTTCTTCTTCGCCGAGAAGCTGAACCATTTCATCCGCAAAGGCTTCTTTGAGGTCTTCGCTCGTTTTAAGATGGTCACGCTTTTCGCGTTCACGCAAGCGTTCCACCAAATCAAGCGCCGTGTTCACGCCAACGTCCCCTTGAATCAAGGCCTCTTCCAGTTCATCATAAAGATCATCATCGATCTCCTTGCCAGAAAGCACTCCAAAGACTTTTTCCATAAAGCCGCGGCGTGTCTTGGACAAGCCTTCATTCAGCTCTTTATTCAATACCTCTGCATCGGTTTTTTCTGTTTGATTCTTTTTAAATAAGCGATCAAATAATCCCATTTATGAAACCTCCTGCTCGTCGTTAAAGTCACTTAGGCGCACAGAAACCTGCTTGGACACGCCATTGGCATCCATCGTAATGCCATACAGCACCGAAGCCGCCTCCATGGTGCCTTTACGGTGAGAAATGATAATAAACTGTGTTTTATTGGTATATTGCTTGATAAACGAAGCAAACCGTTCAACGTTTGCTTCGTCCAAGGCTGCTTCAATTTCGTCAAGAATGACAAACGGACTTGGCCGCACTTCCAACAAGGCGAAAAGCAAGGCCGCCGCCGTCAACGCACGTTCACCACCAGACAGCAAAGTCAACACACGTTCCTTTTTACCAGGCGGCTGCGCCACAATCTCTACGCCGGTTTCCAAATACCGCCCCGGCATCGACAGTTCCAATCGCGCTGCCCCGCCACCGAACATGGCCGTAAAAATCTGAGCAAATTGTTCGTTGACTCTCTCATAGGCATCCTTAAAGCGTTGAGACATGGTGGTCTCCATTTCATGAATGACCGCTTCCAATTTGCTTTTTGCCAGGTTCAAGTCTTCCAGCTGCGCTTTCAAAAAGTTCGCCTGCTCGCTCACCTGTTCGTATTCCTCAAGCGCTGTAAAATTGATCTCGCCGAGATGCGCAATTTTATTGCGTAATGTTTTCAGACGTGCTGGCGCATCTGAAACGTCACATTCAAGATCTGCTTCAGCCAAGGCCGCCTCCGGTGAATAGCCAAAAGTTTCCATGAGTTGTTCACTAAGGCGCAACACTTTTTCATTCAAACGCTCCAAGTGCATTTCAGAAGCATTGTGGGTACGCCAGCATTTATCATTCAGCGAACGACTCTCGCTAAGCGATTTTTCCAGCTCACGCACACCCGATTCCAGGGCATCGATCTCTTGTTTCGCAGCATCCATGGTTTTCGACACTTCCAGATGACGCTGCTGAGCGGTTTGCAAAGCCTCTTTTTCTGATAAGAGCGCTTCATTGAGCGCACGCATTTCCTGTTCTAATGCCTCATAATCATGCCTGTGCTGTACATTCAGTGTTTCCAAGCGTTTCTTTTCAGCCACCGCTTCTCGATAGCGCTGCAGCTGATGCTGATGTTGTTCGTCACTGGTGGCCCGCTGCACAAGAATATCCTGCAAGGCTGTTTGTGCCTCCTGCAGCGCCGCTTCGGACGCGCTTAACGCTGTGCGTTTTTGCTTTAAACCCTCGGCCAATGCTTCCAGATCCGCCGCAATGCGTTCAGCATCATTACGCACGCGCACCAATTCCTGCTCTGCATTTTCACGTTCTGCACTCAAGGTTTCACGATTCATCCGTTCCAGCTCCAGCTCGCGCTGCACGCGCTTCACTTGGGCTGCCTGCTGATCCAAGACCACAGAAATTTCACGCAAACGCAGCTGCTCATCCTGTTGACGGCTGCGCCCACGTTCTTGTGACTGCTGCAAAACATCTAATTGCTGCTTTAACGTTTCAATGCTCTGCGTGAAAGCACGTTCTTTTGCTGTCAAGGCCGTAATCTTTTCTTTCAATTCACCCATTTCATGCTTACGATGAACAATGGAGCTCTGTTTCTTTTGATGACCACCAGTCATGCTGCCGCCCGGCGCGATCACATCACCTTCCAGCGTCACAAAGCGATATTTTGAACCTGTGCGCTTGGCCAATGCTGTTGCGCTGGCCAAATCCCGCAAAATCCACACACGCCCCAAAAGCTGTGCCATGACCGACTCATAGGCTGGATCATACTGCACAAGATCCAGCGCCAAGCCAATAACTGCATCGTCATGAAAATCAACATCCTGACGTTTGCCTTTAATCAGGTTCAGCGGCATGAAAGTAACGCGACCGCGGCGTTCACGTTTCAGCCATGCTATGGCTTGCTGTGCGTCGCGATCATCGGCGACCACGACGTTCTGTGCCGCACCGCCCAATGCATTTTCAATGGCCGTCAAATAATCACTTGGAATGTCCAACAGTTGGAGAATAGACCCCTGAATGCCTTGCAAACGGTGCTCTTTTTTTGCACGCAGCACCTGCTGCACCCCTTGATAATAACCTTCGCCACTGGCTTCAAATTCTTCCAGTGTCTCCAAGCGGCTTTTCGCCTGCATGAGCTGCTGCACAGTCTGCTGCTGCTGTTGCTGCTCCCCCTGTAATGCTCGTCCGCGTTCCGCGATGTCTAAGGAGAGCTTTTGCAATGCCGCCTCTGTTTCCGCCAATGCCGCTTCCTGTTCACTGCGCTCTGATTCGTGGGCTTCTGATTCTTTCGTCAGCTGCTCAAACTGACGCTGCAATTCTTCCAATCGCGAATCAACGCGTGCGCTACGCGCCTGATCGCCATGCAGCCCCTGCTCCAAACGCGTGATCTCATTATTGGTTGCAGCCTGGAGAGAAAATGTTTCAAATTGCTGTGCCTGTAAGCCGTCAATAGCCGCTTTTAAGGACGAAACCGCTGCTTCCGCTTCATGCAGCGCCGTTTCTCCTTTTTGCGCTTCGCTGCCTACATCACTCACTTGCTGTTGGCTGTCTGCCACAGCTGCCGCCAAATCATCCACACTGCCGGTGATTTCTTGGAGTTGGCGAGCGGTATCTTCCGTCAAAGCCGCCAATGAGGTCAAGCGTTCGTTCGTATGCTGCTGCCGTTCCGAAAGCAAAGTCAGCGTTTTTTCGTGTTCCTGAGTGTCACGCAGAGAATCTGTATAGGCTGCCTGCGCCCCTTCCATGTCATGGCGTTCCTGAGCAAGATGTTCTTTGGCTTCAGCCAAGTCGGCTTCACACTGATCCAAATGCGTCTGCGCTTCCAAGGCCGCCTGATGATCCGCCGCCACTGTTTCGCGCTGCGTTTTCTGTTCCGACTGCACATCAAGCAGCTGCTGCGTCAAATATGACAGCTGCAGATGATCGGCTTCACCCTTGAGGGAACGATAGACGCGCACCTTTTCGGCTTGTTTTGCCAACGGCTCGATGCGTTGTTCCAATTCGTAGAGAATGTCATCCAGCCGCGTCATATCGTCCGTGGTGGATTCCAGCTTACGCTCAGCTTCACGCTTGCGATATTTATATTTGCTGATTCCGGCTGCTTCTTCAATGAGCCCGCGCCGTTCCTCAGCATGCAAGGTCAGAATTTCTTCAATCTTCCCCTGTCCAATCACACTGAACCCATCTTTGCCAAGGCCAGTATCCATAAATAATTCCTGAATGTCTTTCAGCCGGCAGACATTTTTATTGAGCATATAGTTGCTTTCACCAGAACGATACAACGTGCGCGAAACCTCAATTTCGTCGCAATCGAGCGCAAAAATACGCTGGCTGTTGTCAAGAATCATGGTCACCCGTGCCATGCCAACCGGCTTGCGGTCCACACTCCCAGAAAAAATGACATCTTCCATCTTTGAACCGCGTAACGTTTTGGCACTCTGTTCTCCCAACACCCAGCGAATGGCATCAACCACATTGCTCTTACCGCTGCCATTTGGACCGACAATCGCTGTCACGCCTGGCGAAAAAGAAAAATAAACCTTATCTGCAAAGGATTTGAAACCTTGAATCTCTAAGGATTTAAGAAACATGTGTCACTTTCTTTCTAATTGATTGTATTGCATAGAAGAATCGGCCACCACCGTCACTGGATGGCCGATCTGTTGACTTAAATAAATCACATTGTCCCGATGTTGTCCGATCGCCTGCGACAACTGCCGCGGAGCCACCGCAAAAGTCACCGGGCCCTCTTCCCGCGGCTTAAGCATCGCCATCATGCGCCGCCGGAAATACCGTGCTTTTATTTGCTCGCCAAGCGCAGGATGGTAAGCCCCTGCGATCACATCACCCTGAGACAGGTTGTCTTCTGCCTGCAGGCCGACGCGAATAACAGGAATCGACGCTGCTTCAAACAATGTCAGCATCTCTGCCACGGTATCGAGCAGCGTATCAACCTGCCAAGGCACATAGCTTCCCCTTGCATAGGCCTCAGCCAATGGCGTATCACAAATCACCGCAGTCGGATAAATGCGCACAAAATCCGGCGCCAAATCGATCACCTGGCGGCACGTTTCCAGACTGCGCGCCGGCGTATCTTCCGGCAGCGCCACCATGATTTGTGCACCGCAGGCAAAACCCGCCGCTTTCACACGCTTCACCGCTTCCCGCGCCACTAATGCCGTGTGACCGCGGCGCGACGCCGCCAACACCGCATCATCGAGAGACTGCACGCCAATTTCCACCGTATCCACGGAAAAACGATGCAGACGCGCCAACACCTCTGGCGCCAATGCATCCGGTCGTGTAGACAAGCGAATGCCGCTGATCAGTCCTTGTGCCTTCAATGTGGCCGCACTTTCCAGCAGCGCTTCCTGTGTGGCGCGCTCAATAGCCGTAAAACTGCCGCCGTAAAACGCCAATTCCGGCACCTGGCCACTGGATGCTGCCCATTCCCGGGCCTGTGCTTCCAGAGTGTCTCGTGCTGGCGGCTGCCATTGACCCGTAATATGAAACTGATTGCAAAACACACATTGATGAGGGCACCCCATATGAGGAACGAAGATTGGCAGAATCGCGCGCTTCATTGCAGCGCATCCATCGGCGGCAGCTCGCCAAATTTGATCAAAGCCGCCAGCGCCGCTTCTCGTTCAGCCAGCTTCTTAGATTTGCCCCAGCCCTGGCCGCAGGATGCACCGTCGACCAATACTTCCACATGAAAATCACGATTGTGAGCTGGTCCCCGTTCTTCCAAAAGCTCATAGGTAATGGTATGATCGGGTTCCTGTTGAATATATTCCTGCAGGCGTGTTTTATAATCGCCATAATAGCCGCCTTTCACCCGGTCAATGGTGCGTTCCAGATACTTAATGAGCACGGGTTTCAGCACTTCGATGCCGCAGCTCAAATAAATCGCACCACACATGGCTTCCCACGCATCTGCCAGATTAGACGGCCGCATGGCGCCGCCTGTCGCCGCTTCACCGCGGCCCAAAAGCAGATACTCATTCAGCCCCAGCTTGCGAGCGGCATCTGCCAGGGCATCCTCACACACGAGGCTGGCTCGCATCTTGGTCAGTTTGCCCTCGTCGTCGTTTGGGAAAGTGTGAAAAAGATATTCCCCCATGATCAAATCAACGACAGCATCGCCCAAAAATTCCAGCCGCTGGTTGTCTGCGCTCAGATGATGCTCCATCGCGTAGGAAGGATGTGTTAGTGCAATATCCAACAATTGTAAATCAATTTTTCCAATGCTCAGCTTATGAGTCAGTCCGCCGAGCGCCCGTCTCCGTTCTTGCTCCATTTTGTTCGCTCCTCATGTCACAGATAGTTTTATTTTACACGACATCACACAGCCGTGCAAGGTGGAGTGCCCCTGTACAAATTCACCACAGCACGGTATAATACCGGTAGACAGGAGGAATATAGAATGAAAATCGCTTTACCAACCAGAGACGGCCGCATCGACGACCATTTCGGTCATTGTGACCATTACACCATCGCCACTGTTGAAAACGGTCAAGTCACCGCTACCGAAGATCTGCCATCCCCACAGGGTTGCGGCTGCAAATCCGACATCGCCCCAACCATGGCACGCATGGGCGTGCGCATGCTCCTCGCAGGAAACATGGGCGACGGTGCCAAAAATGTGCTCAACGCCAACGGCATTCAGGTGATCCGCGGCTGCAGCGGCCCAATTGAAGACGTATTAGCCGCTTATCTTGCAGGCAATCTCGTCGACAATCAGATCGCCTGCGACCATCACGACTGCGACCATCATTGATCGCCACCGTCGCTGAAAACAACGAAGCGCCAGAGAGACTCGCATCTCTCTGGCGCTTTTTTATTGCTCGCGAATCGGGAAATAAATCTCCGTCTCCCATTCCTCTGGCTGCAAGGTATCAAACTGTGTTTTTCGGTAAAGCTCAAAGGGCGCACCATTCCAGGCGTAGCCATTGTCTTTGATCCAGATAACGAGCGCCGCATACGCATCAGACAACGTCGAATACGCCCCTTTGTGCACGGTCATTGCGCAGCGCTGACCACCAATGACCTTGTCTGCCTGCTCTGTCTCCTGAATGCCCACAAACAGCTCAATATCTGATGCCTCATGATTGAACACCTCGTCAAAATACATCGCACCCGTCAAGCCCGTCGGCGTGAGATGTGCTTTGGCAATACGCTCAAAAATACTGCTGTAATATGTGCCGAACTCTGCCACCCCCATCGTTTGACGACTGGCACACACAGCGATCGCTGGCGCCGTCACCAGCGTCACATTGTAATGTTTCTGATAATCCATGATATCTCCGGTCCTTTCAAAGTTTTCCACATGTGCTGCCAGCTCCTGGCCAATGAGCGACAGCGCATGCTGCTGTTGTTCAAGGATGTGCGCCTGCCTGCGCAGCGTCATCAAGCGCACCCTATCATCGCCGCAGTCGAGGAACAAGCGAATCTCCTCCAACGACATGCCATAGCGTTTCAGCCGCCCTATCAACAGCATGCGTTCCAGCTGCGCCTGATCATAGTAGCGATAGCCTGTCACCGCATCCACTGTCTTTGGCGTCAGCAAGCCGATTCTGTCATAATGATGCAGCGTCTTCACACTCACCTGGCAAATCTTTGAAAATGCTCCAATGGTCAACATCGTCGTTCCTCCTCTATATTTGAATGATCCGGATCTATGATCAGTATAGTCTCTGTCCCAAGGGGAGAGTCAAGCAGCATCTGCAATTTTTTCAAAGCAGCAGACACACCGTCAGCGTATGAGCTTGTACTGCGCAACAAACGTTAGCCTTTGTCCTGCAGAAAAACGGCTGCTTCCAACACCAACGCCAGCGAAAGCGGCACCAGCAATATTGTCCAGCTGCCGATGCCCATCGCCGCGAGCAGCATCATACCTGGCACAAGATATTTACGGGGATGATGCCACAAATCGCTTTCGAGACGCCATTTTTTCAGTGGCCAGCGCCATTCCAGCCAAACGTTGGCCACAGCACTTTGCAGCGCCACATAGACAGCCAACAAAAGCATGAACACCGTTACGCCGCCATGCACCACCTGCCAGCTGATCAAAAACAGCGCCTCGCTACATAACGTGCTGACAAAGAGCAGCGCGGCATACGGCAGGCAAAAACAGCGCCGCTGTCGCGGTAGTGTGCGCACCGCCGTTTCTAGGGCCGGGTCGCAGGACAGTAAAATGTACAAGGGAGTGTTCAGCGTCAGCAGTGCCAAGCCAAGCGGCACCATCACCGTGCCATCACTCAACGCGTGAAGAATCAGCGGCATCGCCAGCGCCAGCACCCATAATGCCGCTGTGTTGACCAGATAATTTTTATGCGCCCATAAATAGCGGCAAAAATAATGCAGCATCCCTCCTTTTCGCACACTATGCCGACAGGCTCTGCCATCCGCCTCCTGCTGCAAAAATGCCTGCGCGTCCACGCGTTTTAAGAGCCAACAAGCTGCGAGCGCACTGATAACAAGCAGCACCATGCACCATTCATCCGCGTTCAGCCACCATACCCCGCCAGCCAAAAGCAAAAACCACGGCAGCAGGCCCCAGCCGTTCCGGCGCCAAGCCGTCAACAACGCGGGCAACAGGACGCCGTTAACAGCGCAGAACAGCGCCGTAAGCAGCGTTTTTTCCTGCCAGTCCAGCACAGCCAACATCAGCGCAAGGAGCGGTGCTGTTCTGGTCAGCAGCACGTACGCTGCCAATGCCGACACATAACCATAAACCAGCGCGCCATTGTCCACAGGCAGCATCAACAGATGCCGCAGCTGTGCAGCCTGTGCCCTTGCGCGCAGCGCATGCAGCATCACACCGGCACTGAATGCTCATGTACGGTAAGGAAGCAAGCAACCGAAAACAAGAGATAGACCGCCA
>JAHZHI010000072.1 GCA_019420345.1 Peptococcaceae bacterium | reverse complement strand
TTTATTTTCCTACCAGGGGTTCTTTTGTACTGTCCGTTTAATCTGGGGCAGTACAGTATGCCCAGAGCCTTTTTATCTTCAAACAATAAACGGCCTCTGCAATACAAAGGCCGTTTGTTGTTATTCTGCAGTCCCCATATATTGTTCACGCAGCGCCAGCAAATGTTTCACACATGGCGCGACAATCGTGTCGTGGCATGTGCCGTCTGGTTCCTTGCCCCAACCAAGCAGATCGCCGCATTGAGTATGGTGGAATGTTTCTTTGAACCATTCGGTGTATTCTTTGATCGCTTTGATCATTTTTTCCTTGTCATCAATATAAAGTGCCAGGACCATGGCACCGCCAGTGATCGCACCGCAGGTAAGTTGTGTACGTACGCCCCATCCAAGCGCGCGCAGTGCCTTCTGACCAACAGCATCTTCCAACCCGAGCGGATCCAGTCCAGCAAGCTGATAGGTAATTTGCGTGCAGCAGTAATCTTTTTCTTTTTTTAAATCTTTGACCTGTTGTTCAATCGTGGCCATAATGATCAACTCCTTGTCATAATTCGTGTTTCTATTGTAGCACAAAGCAAGAAGGAAAGAAAAAGGGATGAAGTGTTTTTAATTGGAGCGTTGAAGCAGAAAGGTATGCTCAATATTTGAGCATACTTTTTTGTTTATCTATGATTTGTTTATATTTTCCACTTTTTTTGATGCTATTTGGAAAATAACGGGGCTGCATTAGCATTCTTTCATCTGGTTTGCGCGTACTGTAATGAGTTGTGCAGCGATGGAAATAGCGATTTCTGCTGGCGTTTCGGCTTGGATGTCGAGACCGATTGGAGAGGTGATGCGGGCGAAGTCGTTATCAGAGAAACCATATTCTTCGCGCAGCTTCTGGTATACGCCAGCTTTTTTGCGTGCACTGCCTATAACGCCAATGTAAGAGGCTGGTGTGCGCAGCAGCTGTGCCTGGATGACGGCGTCATAAGCGTGGCCGCGGGTCATGACGCAGGCGTAATCGTCAGCGGTGATGGTGATGGCATCGCTGATATGATTGAAGTCGACCAGCAGGACGTCTTCGGCATCAGGGAAAAGCGCTTTTTGTGCAAATTCTTTGCGGTCGTCCATGGCAATGCAACGAAAGCCAATGTGACTCAGGACTGGCACCAGCTCTTGAGCAACATGGCCGCAGCCAAAAACATAAACACGACCAGCACTGTTAATTTGTTCAACATAATATGTTTGACCTTCCACTTCTATTAAAAGTGGTTTGCGTTTAAGTGAGGATGCGAGCGCTTTTGGCATGTCTGCGCCTATAAAGCCATGTGTGCGATCATATAGTGCCATGGCACCATTTGCGGAAACGGCACAGATTAACCATAAGTCATTGCCTGCTTGGAAACATTTTTCGGCAGTGTCCAGAAATGCCAGCAATTGATGATCTTCGGCAGAGAGATAAGTGAAAAATACGCGTACATCGCCGCCGCAAATCATGCCCAACGCCTGCACGTCGTCTTTGGTTAGGCTGAAATCATGAGCACGTGAAGCTTTTTCTTGGATAACTGTCTGAGCAATTTCAATGGAACGATGTTCCACAGCACCGCCGCCGATGGTGCCGTAGAGCAGTCCTGCAGTGCTGACGAGCATATGAGCACCAGCGCCGCGTGGCGTTGCGCCGCTGGAAGCAATGACGGTAACAAGTGCTAAGTTTTCATTTTCTTCAAGATGTTTTTTTGCTGTTTGTAATAATGTCCTCATGGGATGATCTCCTTTCCACAATAGATATTGATATTTTTTTGTAATTCATTGGTAATTTGCCAGCGCTTTTTCCAAGCACTCAGCGCTTCTTTGTTTTGACATTTCATTTTTGCAGCGGCGAAGCGTGTGTGGATGGAAACGCGCTGCGTTCCTTGCAGGCACTTATCGGCCATATAGACGATGCTGGCTTCATTGATCTCAGAGGTGGCAAGATCGTGGTGCTGGCGCACAATATCTGCTATTTGTGGATAACCAAGAAGATCCAGCCACTGTGCGCCGACATATGCATGATTGGACTGCATGCGCGCGATGTCGTGCAGAAGCGCGGCTTGTCCAATCAACGCAGCATCAAGTGCCAGAGGAAGCTGTGCGGCAAGTTCAAGTGCAAATGTTTCAACGGCTTCGCAATGGGCAATGACTTGTTCCGGGGCAACCGCTTGTAAGAGCGCCAGGCATAAGGTGCTATCCAGTTCTGGCAGAGGTTTGATCGGTGCTGGATTTTTTAGGGTCAGCGCATTGCCTTCCAACGTTAACTGCCAAAAAGCGCCATAAGGCAGCTTCGGCAAAGCATCCTGCTTACTGATTTGCTGCACAAAAGCGTTGATGACGCCTTTGTGCGAGACGATGGCAATATCACCTTCTGAGCTTTCAAGGATGGTGTTAACAGCATCTGTAAATCGTGCTAGCGCATGAGCCAGCGGTTCTCCTTCGGGCATGGTTAATGTAGGATTCTTCCCACGTTCAGCGTATTCGCTGGGCCAACGCTGGGCGATTTCGTCAAAGGAAAGACCGTCCCATAGTCCTGTTGACTGTTCGCTTAGACCTGTATTTATGATGGGTGTTTGGCTGATGCAGCGAGCGGTGGCACAAGCGCGGCTGAGCGGACTTGTATAAACGCCGGATAACGTGGCTACAGAGAAAGTCCGCGCCAAAAGCACGCTTTGCAGGCGGCCAAGCGGGCCTAGTGGTGTGTCTGTTTGACCCAGGCAGATGCGGCTGCCAATGGGAAAATCAGGATGGCCATGGCGGATCAGATAGATGTGGCGCATTACAGATCATCTCCAAAATAAGCATCATAACGGCTGGCAGCGTAATCTTTAATATCTGCGACATACTGGTAGTAGGCTTTTAAAAGTCGATGCCCTTCTGGAGTGAGGTGACTGCCGCCGCCACCAGCGCCGCCCTGCACACGGGTCAATACTTCTGATTTGGTTTGTGATTCCAGGCGGCGAATTTTGTTCCAGCCAGTGGAATAAGAAATTTGCATGCGCTTGCAGGCGATGCTGACAGAGCCTGTTTCTTTGATGAGCGCTAATAGCATGGCTGTTTTTTCATCAAAAAACGGCAGCTCGCGAGAGAGTGTGACTTTTATTTCTGTACGCGCCAATTGCCTGTTGTGATAATCCAGAAGAGCTTGATAATCTTGCGGCGTATCAGCATCGTGAAGAATGCCTGCATCGCGCACTGGTACATGACAGATGTTGATGTTCAAAGCTTTAATGGCATCGCGCAGGCCGCCTTCACCAGACCAATTCACCAATGCTGGCACAAGATCGCTGGCAATCAGAATCGGGTGGCCTTCTGATTGTTCGCACACAGGGATGGCAATATCGCATTGTGTATTGATGAGCGTGCGCACGGTGTCACAGGTAAATAATGGAATATCCACAGGGGTGAATAACATCGCGTCACATTTATTCTGTAAATAGGCCAGGCCAATTTTGGCAGAGGTGAACATATCGGTGGTTTCATAGTTGCTATTGCGCAAAAAAACGAGACCTTTGCCGCTCAGATGCCTTTCTAAAGCGTCGGCGTTAAAGCCAGTGACCACTACAATGTGTTGAGCACCTGCCTGACGCAGCGTGGCAACAATGCGCTGAGCAATCGAGATGGCACCAATATTGAGCATGGGCTTGAAATCGCCCATGCGTGAAGACATCCCGGCAGCGACAATGACGGCGCCAATGGTGGTGTGGGATTGCTTTGTCATAAAGGCATCACGGTGTCGGTGCGATTTTCGACACCTTCTTTCCAAATTTCCAGATATATTTTTATAGATGACATGTTGATTTTTTGCATCAAGGCAAGGCGCTCATCATAAGGATTAAAAGAAACTTTGTTTGTTTGCATATTGTATCCCCCAATCTGATTTTTTACAGCTTTACTGTGTATTGACATTCACAATGGGCAGGCTGGTGGTTTTGGGATCATTAGCGATGTGCTGTTTTTTTGTTGTTCGAGCTGTTGATGAAAGTTTCCATGGTCAACATGGCGAATGGGATTCCTTGAGCCACAGGTTTTGACTTTCTGGAAATCAATAGCGTCCAAAGGTGCAGTTTGGGAAATGACAGTTTTCGCACATCTGACAAAGGCCGCCTTCACCTAAGCGTAATAAATCGTCCTTGGTTAGTGGCACATTGCTGAAAATTTGTGGCAGCAGTACATCGAACATGGTTGTTGGCCGACTGATGGCCGCGCCTGGTACCCCAAGTATAGCGGTGTGGTTAAGATAAGCCACTAAGGTCATATTTCCTGGCTGAGAAGGCACGCCATAAGATACAATGTTTGCTCCCATTGCACGAATGGCGCCTGGTGTTAGATCATCTGGATCCACCGACATACCACCAGAAAATACGAGAAGATCAGCGCCATCGTTAATGAAAGATTGTCCTGCCTCAACAATCATTGCAAGATCATCATCACACAAACGAACGCCAAGAATATCTGCAGGATAATGGGAGAGCTTTGCTCTGGCGACAGATTCAAATTTATCCTGAATACGGCCGTGATAAATTTCTGAGCCGGTAATAATGATCCCCACCTTCATCGGCTTATAAGGAATCAAGTCATAGAGCTGTTTGCCGCGGCAAAGTGTTTCTGCTTCGATGATTTGCCGTTCTTCAGTAACAAGTGGAACAATTCGCATAGAAACCAATCGATCACCACTTTTTACTGGGTAGTGGTCGGGCAAAGTGGTAATAGTGATGTCTCCAATGCGATTGACGGCGTCAAGGAGTGATTTATTGACGCGAAACATTCCAGATTGATCAGCCAGCAGCTGTACCTTGCCTTCTGAAATGGTACTATAATGGGCTCCGGTCACAGTGGTCATCTGGCTCAGTCGGCGTGCAGCATCTTCCTCATGGATTTCGCCTGCCTGCTCTTCCCAGATAAATACATGTTGTTTTCCTATGTCCAGAAGCTTTGGAATGTCTTCTTCGGTGATTACATGACCACGTTTAAAGGCAGCGCCTTTAAATCCATCATACATTGCAGTAATATCATGGCATAGTGTCATGCCAATGGCATCAGTTGCTTTGACTTTTTTCATAACAATCTTCTCCTTAGTGTGTAGCTGAATAGTTGATAGGTCGTTCATTTAATAACATGATTCTTTCGCTGGGAATGTGCAGCACAACCTCTGATGCACGTATATTTTGCCATAGTGCTTTATCCACTTCCCACGCCAGTGGTGAGGCATGAGGTGCCTCTTTAGCGCGAACCATAACCGTATAGGAAAAAGGGTTTTCGATTTCTTCCAAGACAACAAAGCGTGCTTGATTGGGACCGCTGCCATAAAAAATATCGTGCATGCGGATGCCGACACAATGGCCGTTTTCAGGATATTGTGAAACATCAAGCACAATGCCCCAATCTGTCGCATAAATCTGGTGTGCATTTTTTGTGGTGAAGCTTGAAAAATTTTTGCACCCAGTCAAAATAGCTGCCTGTTTGGTGGTTGGATTACGGAAGATGTCTGCTTTGCTGCCGCAGACCTCTAAACTGCCATGATTCAAAATGGCAATTTTGTCCGATAAACGAAAGGCTTCGTCTCTATCATGTGTAACTAAAAAAACCGTTTTCCCAAACGCTTGTGCAACCTCTCGAAGTTCGCGCTCTAGGCGAAATCGCAGATGGGTGTCCAAGGCTGAAAACGGTTCGTCTAGTAATAATATCTGTGGATCAGATACTAACATGCGTGCTAAAGCGGTGCGTTGCTGCTGACCGCCTGAAATTTGTGATGGATAACGATTAGAGAGCTCAGCAATTTCGAATCGTTCCATGATTTCTTTCACTTTCATATTCTTTATGGTGGCATTTCTTTCACGGCGTGCGCCCATTCGAATGTTATCAAGCACGGTCATTTGCGGAAATAGTGCATAGTTTTGAAACAAGAAGCCGACACGACGTTCCTGGGGAGCAAGATTGATGCGCTGCCGGCTGTCGAATAAAACTTTATCATTTAACACAATACGTCCATCATCTGGTCGCTCAACGCCAGCGATACATTTTAATGTCATGCTTTTTCCGCAGCCTGATGCACCGAGAAGTCCCAGCACTTCATTACCGGCTTGAAGATGAAGATCTAAACGAAAATCCCCCAAATTTTTTCTCACATCTAATTGAATGGTCACCTAGGCTTCCTCCCATCTAGGCTGATCGCTTTTTGGATATTTCTGCTTTTTTTCTAATAAATTGACAGTTAAAAGCACAACAAACGAAATGGCCAAATTGACAAGCACCCATTTCAAGGCAAGGGCATCGTCATTGGTTCGCCACAGTTGATAAACGGTCGTTGAAATTGTGGCTGTTCGACCAGGTGTGTAGCCGGCAATCATGCTTGTGGCGCCGTATTCACCCAAGGCGCGTGCAAAAGCCAGCACAGTGCCAGCTAAAATGCCTTGCTTGCAGTAAGGCATACGAATATGCCAAAAAATATAAGAATTTGATAATCCTAATGTTTGGCCGGCGTAGGCCAAATTTTCGTCGAAAGATTCAAAGGCACCACGTGCTGTGCGATACATCAATGGAAAAATGACCACTGTGGTGGCAAAAATAGCCGACCACCAAGTCATTGTCATCTTGATGCCAAAAACATTTAGAACGAATGCCCCGATTACACGATTAGGCCCGAGAATCCGTAAAAGCAAGTAGCCGACGACAGTAGGCGGTAAAACCAGAGGGAGTGTGAGCACCACGTCAAGGATCCCTTTGATCATTCGCGGCGCTTTGGCGATATAGTACGCAGCAAAAATACCCAGAAAAAATATGATTATCGTACTTATAGCCGCAATACGCAGCGAATTCCATAATGGAAACCAATCCATGGTGCTCACCCCCCTTGACTTAAAAACGGTAGTCTTTGATTACTCGTTGATGGCCGTGAATCCAACCTCTTCAAATACAGCATCTGCCGCATCGCTGGTAAGGAAGTTCAGATAATCCTTGGCAATATCTGGGTGCTTGGAGACATTGAGTACTGCTGCAGGATAGATGACTTGTCCGCACATTTCTGATGTAGCGGTATCTACGACTGTTAAGCCAGCTGAATAGGCATCCGTTTGGTAAACAATCCCACAGTCAACGGCTGCTTCACTCACTTGAGTGGTGACTTCTTTGACATTAGAACCGTAAGTGATATTTCCGGCGTTTGCCAGCGATGTTTCATCCAGGCCCAAGTAGGTTAAAATTTTCTGGGTGTATTGTCCAACTGGCACGTCGCTGTTGCCCATTGCAAGAAGAATGCTGCCGTTTTCAAGGCCTGTCTTCATATCCTCGAAAGATTGAATGTTTTTCGTGTTGTTGTCAGGGACTACGAGAGCAACTTTGTTTTCCAGAATGTCAAAACGACTGCCTTCTAATACATAATCCAATCCTTCAGTGTTGACAGATGCGTCTGCATCAGCATCCAATTGATCCATTTGCAACTGACCAGCTGAAATGAAGACGTCACAATCTGCACCTTCTTTAATTTGTGTTTTTAAGGTTCCGGAAGAATCAAAGTTGAGCACAACATTGACATTTGGATGTTCTTCCATGTAGGCAGTGCTGAGTTCTGTGAGCGTTTCGGTCATAGATGCAGCTGCAAATACAATAAGATCGACTTGTTCAGATTCATTTGCGGAAGATGTAGTGGCATTTGTTGTTTCACTGCTGCTTTCTTTTTCTCCGCAGCTCGTCAAAATGCCACAAAGCATGACGCTGATGAGCATGAATGCAAGTATTTTCTTTTTCATGTAATTCCCTTCTTTCATAGCACTTTGTGAAATGATACGAAACGATATGAAATAATATGAAACAGCTGTTTCAAGAATTTTACAGCAATTTGTATTTTGTTACAATACGGTCTGGAAATGAAAAAATATTTTTATATTACAATCATCACGTGTGATAAAGTCGCCTACGTTCAGCTATAATGGCTTGCTTTATCATCGACTTGTAAATGGATACAAGTTGACAGAATGTTTTTACGAGGACTACTCTTTTATTAAAGAAGATTCATGCATTTCAGAAAGATGGTGAGATTACGGAAGAGAAAGTATTTGAAATTCGTGCAGATGTTGTGACTGTTGAAGTGCGTGACAGTGTTACCGGTGAAATTTACAGACGAGAGCTTCCCATTTCTTACTACGAAAATGCAAACTTTTTGCGACTCTCAGGAGAAAATTTAGATGGCAGTCTGTCCCAATTGGTATTTTATACTGCCAGAGGACTCACTCGTATGAAGGATCTTACCGGTAAAGGCCCTGATCACGATGCTTGTGGTAACCATACATAATTCTGTCATGAGAGATCGAACAATGTAGCAGCACAAAATTTAGAGGAGGGACTTCCAAATGATTAAACGTACATTTATTGTCAATGGCGTAGCGCGTCAAGTCGTTGTAGAAGACGGCGAAACGCTGGCCAGTTTCCTGCGTGAGCGTCTTCTGCTTACAGGCTGCAAGATTGGTTGCGGTCAGGGTCACTGCGGTGCCTGCAACGTCATTGTTGATGGCAAGGTAACCCGTGCCTGCATTACAAAACTGACCCGTCTGCCAGACAATGCTGAAATCACGACCATTGAAGGCATTGGCACATTGAGTGACATGCATCCACTGCAGGTTGCATGGATGGCTCATGGCTGCGCACAATGTGGTTTCTGCTCCCCTGGTTTTATTATGACTTCGAAAGTGCTGTTGGATAACAACCCAAATCCAACCCGTGAAGAAGTGCGCGATTGGTTCCAAAAGAATCGCAATCTGTGCCGCTGCACAGGGTATAAACCACTTGTGGATGCAGTCATGGATGCAGCACGCGTTATTCGCGGCGAAATCACGAAAGAAGATCTTGTATTCAAACCAACTGGTGATTCGATCGTTGGTACAAACTACATTCGCCCATCTGCAGCGCAGAAAGTCACCGGTACTTGGGACTTCGGTGCAGACGACGCGCTCAAGATGCCAAAGGATACCTTGCGACTCGCCCTTGTACAGGCGCAGGTCAGCCATGCTCTGCTCAAAGGTGTCGACACATCCGAAGCAGAAAAAATGCCTGGCGTATTCAAGGTAATCACGGCAAAAGATGTTCCTGGCAAAAACCGCATCAATGGTCTTGTCATGCTGCCGCTGAACAATAAGTGCGACGGCTGGGATCGTCCAATCCTTTGCGATGAAAAGATTTTCCAATTTGGTGATGCCATTGCCATCGTTGCAGCAGATACTGAAGAACATGCACGTGCTGCTGCAGCTGCTGTCAAAGTAGATATTGAAGAACTGCCAGCATACATGAATGCGATGGATGCCATTGCAGAAGATGCCATTGAAATTCATCCTGGCACACCAAATGCTTACTATGAAACCAACTGCATCAAGGGGCCAGATTTTGACTTCGATTCTGCGCCAAATGTGGTTGAAATTGAATCTTATTGCTCTCGTCAGCCACATCTGCATCTCGAACCAGACTGCGGCTATGCTTACATTGATGAAGATGGCATGCTGACCATCCACTCCAAGTCCATTGGCCTCCATTTGCACATGCCAATGATCGCCGACGGGATTGGTGTTCCAATGGAAAAACTGCGTCTCGTACAAAACCATACTGGCGGGACATTTGGCTATAAATTCTCACCAACCAACGAAGCCATTTTGGGGGTTGCTGCATTGGTATGCCAGCGTCCAGTATCTTTGGTGTTCAATATGTATCAGAACATCACTTACACTGGCAAACGTTCCCCTGCTTTCATGCACATTAAATTGGCAGCAGATGAAAATGGGAAGCTGCTTGGCCTGTGGGGCGACAACTACATTGACCACGGTCCATACTCCGAATTTGGTGATCTCTTGACGCATCGTCTCAGCCAATTCGTTGGGGCTGGTTATCATATTCCTACCATTCGCAATAAGAGCCAGACGGTATTTACCAACCATGCATGGGGCTCTGCATTCCGTGGTTATGGTTCTCCACAGTCCTTTATGGGTTCTGAAATTGCCATGGATGTGCTTGCAGCAAAAATGGGCATGGATCCGTTTGATATCCGTGAATTGAACTGCTACAAAGAATCTGAACATTCCACGATTCCTACCGGTTACGAACCAGATGTTTATTGCTTGGAAGAAATGTACAAAGTGGCACGTCCGCTTTACGAAGCTGGCAAGAAACGTGTTGCAGAAAAGAATGCAGCTTCTGATGGCCGCTATAAATATGGCATTGGTGTGGCCAGCGGTGTTTATGGCAGTGGGCTTGACGGCGTAGACAGTTCTCAGGCTTACGCAGAATTGAACCCAGACGGCACTGTGACAATGTACGTTTCCTGGGAAGACCACGGCCAGGGCGCTGATATGGGGACCTTGGTCAGTGCGCACGAAACACTGCGTCAGGCTGGCATCAAACCAGAACAGATTCGCCTTGTGATGAACGACACCAAGGTGACACCAAACTCTGGCCCTGCAGGCGGTTCCCGTTCTCAGGTTATGACAGGTAATGCTTGCCGCCTCGCTGCTGAAAACTTACTGGCAGCCATGAAGAAAGACGACGGCACCTATCGCACCTATGATGAAATGGTTGCCGATGGCATCGAAACCAAAGTGCTGGGACAATGGGTTGCAACTGCTTGCGCAGATCGACCAATTGATCAGGCTACGGCTCAGGGTGATCCATTCAGTGTTTACATGTACACGCTGTTCCTGCCAGAAGTTTGCGTTGATACCGAAACCGGTAAAGTTACTGTAGAAAAATTCACCTGCGTGGCCGACGTTGGTACCATCATGAACAAGCTGCTTGTTGATGGGAGCTTCTATGGCGGCTTGGCTCAAGGGATTGGCCTGGCATTGTCCGAAAACTTCGAGGATCTGGAAAAAGATACCACCTTGCTGAAGTGCGGCATTCCTTATCCAAAGGATGTTCCAGATGACATTGAACTGCACTATGTACAGACTCCACGTCCAAATGGACCATACGGTGCAGCTGGCTGCGGTGAAGCACCATTGGATGCACCACATCCTGCTATTCTCAATGCTATTTATAATGCTACCGGCGCACGCATCACTCAGGTTCCGGCAACACCTGATGTTGTGAAGGCAGCACTGGATGCGTTAAACTAAATATTTTACTGAAAAATAAACTGTGATACACTGAAGGAGGCGGGTAACCGCCTCTTTCACTTTATTATCTATGCAAAGGGGGCGTTTCCAATGACGATTGATGAACGCGCGTCAACCCATGTGTATCGACAAAAACAAATGTTTTCTAAAGAAGAACTGGCAGCCCGTGAACAGCTTTGCATTCATGAAGAGCCAGCCTATTGTAATGCCGCTTGTCCATTGAAACTGGATATAAAAGATATTTTAGCCGCTCTTGCAAAAGACGACTTTGACAAGGCGTATGCTTTGTATGCGAAAAATACGCCATTCCCTTCTCTTCTTGCGGAAGGCTGTGAGGCACCATGCGAAAATGCCTGCAAGCTCAATGAATTGGGTGAAGGGATTGCGATCGGGCATCTGGAACGGGCGATTATCACCTATGGCAACCCTGAGAAAATGCACCGCGGTTTGCGCATGAAAAAGAAAAAAACTGTAGCCATCGTTGGCAGCGGTCTATTTGTGCTGTTTCTTTTAGGAGAACTGGAAAAGAAAAATTATCCACTGTCTGTTTATTGTGCAGAAAATGACGCCAGTGAGTGGTTATATGTGGAAACTGCTTTCGCAAGCGCAGAGACCGTGCAGCATACACAGGATATACTGGCAAAGATGGATGTTCAGTTTCATTTTAAGGAGCAGCTGACGCCAGCCCTATTGGATGCACTCAAGCAAAAAAATGACGTAGTATGTGCCAGCATGGCGGTTGTTCAGGATTGTTTGCCAGGAGCCGTTCCCGATCAGGCGCTGATGTATCTGGAAGCTGCATCTTTGGTGTGTGGCACGACAAATGGCGTGCTGGACAGCGCCTTTAGCGCCAAAAAAGCAGCGCTGACGGTGGATCGCCTTGCCCAGAAACTGCATCCGTCCAATACACGCGGCGAAGAAGGCGCCGTATCAACGCGACTGTTTACATCCCTTGATGGGGTAGAAGCGACCAATCAGGTTGTATGTCAGGAAATTTATACGAAAGAAGAAGCTGTACGAGAAGCATCTCGCTGCATTCAATGCCATTGTGATGAGTGCATCAAGGCATGTCCTTACTTGCAGCATTATAAAAAATTCCCACGCAGTCTCACGCGAGAAATTTACAATAATGTGTCCATTATCATGGGCGATCATGTGATGAATAAACCCATCAATGCCTGCAGCTTGTGTGGTCAGTGTAAGGTGGTGTGCCCAAATGGATTCGACATGGCTGAGGTTTGTCACTTAGCACGGCAAAATATGGTTGAAACAGGGAAAATGCCTCTGGCACCGCACGAATTTGCGCTGATGGATATGATGTTTTCCAATAGTGAAGCCTTCCTGGCGCGTCCAGCGGTGGGGTATGACACCTGTAAGTATGTGTTCTTTCCGGGCTGTCAAATGTCGGCCATTGCGCCGGCGACGGTTCGTGCTGCGTACAATGACTTGTGTGAACGATTGGATGGCGGTGTGGCGTTGATCCTTGGCTGCTGCGGCATCATTGCAGATTGGGCAGGACGAACAGAAATGTTCGAGGAAACTCAGGCACTTTTGAAAGACGCTCTGCAGACATTGGGCAATCCAACCATCATATGTGCCTGCCCAACGTGTCAGAAAACACTGGCTGCCTTTGCGTCTGCGCCAACCATAGGCATTTGGCAGGTACTCGAGGAGATCGGCCTGCCGGATCGTGCGACTGACGGTGCGTCACGTGTGGTGGCCCTTCATGACAGCTGCGGAGCCAGAGGTGATGCAGCCACGCAGCAGTCCATCCGTCATCTTGCCGAGCAACTGCATTGTGACATTCAGCCAACAGTTTATGAAGGCGATGCTTCGCCTTGCTGTGGCTATGGCGGGTTGACACAGTACGCCAATCGTGAAGTGGCTCATGAAATGACAGATATGTGTTTGTCGCGGTCGGATGCACCGTACTTGACGTACTGCATGGCATGTCGTGATCGTTTTGCACGTCAGGGACGGGAATCCATGCATATTCTGGAACTTGTCTACGGAACCAGTGCCGATCATTGCCCGGACATCAGCCAGAAACGGTACAATCGTCTTGGCTTAAAACAACAGCTTCTCAGTGAGCTGTGGAAGGAGGATTTTGCCTTGTTGGATGTTCCTTTTGATATTGAGTACACATCGGAAGCGCTGCACATTATGGATGATCGCATGATTTTAAAAAGCGATGTGGCGCAAGTGCTGACAGCGCTTCGCGAAACCGATGAAGCGATTCTCGATGAAGAAACTGGTATTTCAATTACACGTGCCCGTTTGGGCAATGTCACCATTTGGGTGAAATATAAAGAAACAGAGAACGGGTATCTCGTTGTGGGTGCTTATAGCCATCGTATGGGGATCGCACCGCGCGAATAGAGGAGGCTATCATGGCAGAAAAAAATTACTACACCATTGACCCAGAGGGCAAGCTCATGTGCAAAAAATGTGGGGTGCCGCTGGAAAAAGGCAAGGCCAAGTTTACCTATCTTGACAATGGCTTTCCTGTGGAGTTGCCAGTATGTCCTGTTTGTGGGTTCGTTTATGTGCCTGAAGAACTGGCGCTCGGGAAAGTGCTTTCGGTAGAAAAAGCATTGGAGGACAAATGAACGGGCATGTTGGCGGCGAGGCGCACAGCCGTTATCTCATGGAACTGTCATTTTTGCCTGCAGGTGCGCGCGTGCTCGATATGGGTGCCGGCGATGGCCAAACCGTTCGCTTATTGAAAACCTTGGGCTATGAAGCGGAAGGCATCGATTTAAACCCTGCACAAGATGTGACCAGCGGCGATTACCTCCATGCGCCTTATGCAGATGAAAGTTTTGATGGCATCATCAGTGAGTGCAGCTTTTATGCCAGCGGTGATGTTCCACTGGCTTTGAAAGAAGCGGCCCGTATGCTTAAAAAAGGCGGAAAGTTGGCATTTTCTGATGTGTGCAGCGATGTTGTGGCCTTACTGGGCGATGTTCGCGCAGCAGGTTTTGCCTGCCGACATATTGAAGACCTCAGCGAGGAATGGAAAGCCTATTATTTAGAAGCATTGTGGAAGGAAGACAACGTGCCAACCGGCAAAGGACTGTCCTATATTCTCATGATTTGTGAAAGGATGTGAACCGATGAGCGATTATTTAGATGATATGCTGGCGCTTTACGAGCAGGGATATGATTGTGCACAAATTTTGATGCGTCTCGTGCTTGACGCCCAAGGAAAAAACAATCCCGATTTGATACGCGCTCTGGCGGGATTGAATGGTGGCATTGGTGGCAGCGGAAGCACATGCGGCTGCCTGACCGGCGGCGCTTGCCTGCTTGCTTATTATGCAGCCAAAGGCGCCGATGATGAGACTGCACATGGCGATTATCGGGAGATGGCGCTGCAATTTACCGAATGGTTCAAAGAGTACACAGCAGACTATGGTGGCACAGAGTGTTACCAGATTTTGGATGGCGACAATCGCAACAAGATCCAGCGCTGTCCCATTGTCATGGCGGCAACTCTTGAGGAATGCTTGACGCTGCTGGATGATCACGCCATGCTGTAAGCACGCATGAAAGTGAGAGGAGTGTGGATTCATGTCAAACGTTATTGGAAAGACGGTCAGCGTATGCCCTGTGTGCCTGCAGCAACTTCCTGCCGATAAAGTGATCGGCGAAGATGGGTTCGTTTATTTGGAAAAAACGTGCCCAGAGCATGGCTCATGGCGCACTCTGATTTGGGAAGGCGACGCGGCGAGCTACGCCGAATGGGCTGCACGAGATCATCATACGCCGCCAGTGCTGCCTTTTGCAAAGCAGGCAGCGCGTGGCTGCCCAAACGATTGCGGCTTATGCACCAATCATAAACAGGCGACCTGCTGTACACTTTTGGAATTGACCAACCGCTGCAATCTGACGTGCCCGGTGTGTTTTGCTTCTGCTGGTGAAAAAGAAGAAAAGGACCTTTCGTTGGCAGACATTGGCCGTGCCTACGATTATTTGATGGCGCACGGCGGTCCGTATAATATTCAGTTGTCCGGCGGAGAGCCGACGGTGAGAAACGATCTGGCCGATATTATTGCATTGGGCAAGGAAAAGGGGTTCCAGTTTTTCCAACTCAACACCAATGGCGTCCGCCTGGCAGAAGAAGATGGCTATACCGATTATTTAGCGGCGGCTGGGGTATCGACTGTATTTTTGCAGTTTGATGGCTTAGACGATGACATTTATCGCGTGCTGCGCGGACGTCCGCTGAAAGATATAAAACTGCGGGCCATCGACAATTGCAAACGTTCCGGATTGCCGGTGGTGCTGGTGCCAACGGTGGCAAAAGGCGTAAACGACCATGTCTTGGGTGACATCATCCGCTTTGCACTTGCCCATGCTCCTCATGTGCGTGGTGTGCATATCCAGCCAATGTCGTTTTTAGGACGCAACAGCATGGATCCAAATCAAAGCCGATTGACCATTCCAGCGGTACTGCGCCGCATTGAAGCGCAGACCCAAGGCATGATGAAGATCAGTGATTTTTCCGGCGGCGGCGCCGAAAGCCCTTATTGCTCCTTCCACGCCAGCTACACACGCAGTGCATCGGGTGTAAAAGCCATGCCAAAGCGTGAAGGCTGTTGCTGCTGCCAAAGCAGCGAAACCCGTGACACCGTGGCGCAGCAATGGAGCGGCCAGGTCTCCTGCTGTGACAATGACAGTGCGACCTCTTCCTTGGATGAATTCTTGCAGAAAGTGGTCGAAAACACCTTCACCGTTTCCGGCATGGTGTTTCAGGATGCCTGGAATTTGGATTTAGAGCGCCTGCAGCGCTGTTATATTTGCGAAGTTGACAGTGCCTATGGCATGGTGCCATTTTGTTCCTACAATCTTACTAATGTTGACGGAAAGGCGCTGTATAGAAAATGAAACGTTCGCACATCGATGCGTATATCATGGAGCAGGAAGGTTTGTCTTTCCTCGATCGATCGGCATTGGAACAGCTTCAGCTGAGAAAGCTCAACCACGTGCTTCAGCGCATGCGAGCCCACGGACAGACACAGTTTCCTGATCATCTCGAAACTTTGGCAGATCTTGCTAACCTGCCCTTCACAACGGCAGAGGATCTTGCCGTCAAGCCATCGCGTTATCTTTTAACGTCACAAGGGGATGTTGCACGCATCATCACCGATCAAACATCTGGGACCACTGCTCAGGCAAAACGCGTCTTTTACACCGCTGAAGATGTTTCTAACACCATTCATTTTTTTGCTGCCGGTATCAGCGAAATGGCTCAGCCCGGAGATACGGTGCTTATTACCATGCCTTTTTCGGGTGCCTTGGGCTTGGGCGATTTGATCAAACAAGCTGTTGAAAAAATAGGTGCACATCCTCTGTGCGCAGGCTGGGGTAAAACCTATGGTGAATTGAGTGCCTTGGTGCTTGCACACAGGCCGCAGTGTTATATCGGCTTTCCAGTGCCGCTCCTCAGCCTGGCGCGGTACATGGGGGAGGCCTTGAGTGTGACGCGGGCACTGATTTCTGGCGATGCCTGTCCGAAAGGCGTGTTTGACATTCTTTCCGAGCAATTTGCACTTTATCCGCATTATGGCTCCCGAGAAATGTGTCTGGGCGGTGCCATCACTTGCCAGGCTTTTCAAGGCATGCATGTGCGTGAAAATCACGTCATTGCAGAAATTGTTGACGATGCTGGCCGTCCGCTGACCGATGGGCAGGAAGGCGAGCTGGTGATCACCACCATTGGCATGACAGCCATGCCGTTGATTCGTTATCGCACTGGCGATCGCACACATATCCTTGCGGATTCTTGCCCCTGCCAGAGTATTACCAAGCGCATTGCACAGCCTTTTCGCAACGGCGAGGATGCCAAGTTGCTCTATGCCCTCGACGATGCCCTTTTTGCGCTGCCAGATGTGATTGACACTTGTGTCGAACGCACCGGTGATACGCTTCATATTCAAGCCTTGTGCAAAAAAGACTGCACCGAAGCCCTGTATCATCGTGCCAAGGCCGTTTATCCAGCCATAAAAGTCACCAGCAGCCTTTGCGACGGGCAGCATACCGCCCTTTATCCAGGCAAACGCAAACTTCTTACAAAGGAGGCATCACGATGAAAACCGCCGTTATCTTAGGCGCTGGCCAAATGGGTCGGCGCCTTGCCGCCTTATTGAATAAAAACAATATCCGCCTTCTGGCCTATGGCGACAACAACCCAGCCAGCCATAACCCGCAAGCAGCAGTTCCTGTCTATGCCGTGGAAACAGCGCTTGCCTTGCTGCCGGACATTGTTTTCATTGGAGTGGCAGGCCGCGCACGCAGCCAGGAATTGCAGCAGCAAGCACGCGATTTAGGGTACACCGGTCAAGTGGTGGCACTTAGTGATCTTGCTGCGCATGTTGATCTGCGTGCTGCAACCTTGCAAGCATTATTGCCGCGGCTCAGTCATGTGAAAGGAGACCTGGCAGAAGTGGGCGTGTATCAGGGCGATTTTGCCTGGCAATTAAATGCTGCTTTTCCAGAACGACGTCTGCATCTTTTTGACACCTTTGACGGCTTTTCCAAGACAGATCTTGCTGCTGAAACGACTCCGCTTCAGCAGCAAGGCAAGGTGGATTTCTCCGACACATCCGTTGCCGCCGTAGTGTCGCGCATGCCTCATCCTGCACAAGTTGTGGTGCACCCAGGACACTTCCCAGAAACAGCTGCAGCGCTTGAAACATCCTATGCCCTGGTGAGCATCGATGCCGATCTTTACGCACCAACCATGGCGGCGCTGCACTATTTTATGCCACGCATGAATCAGGGAGGTGTCTTGCTGATGCACGACTACGCCAATCCGCGTTTTCCAGGGGTAGCACAGGCTGTGCAGGACTATGAGACAGAACATGGTCCGTTGCTTCTGCTGCCATTACCAGACCTGCATGGCACAGCGGTGATTATGGTACCTTAGTTTTAACCTAAAAAAGAAGGTTCACTTTCGATGCATGAATCGGAAGTGAACCTTCTTTTTTGTCTCTTGTGTGAACAGCATGAATTTTAGGCAAACAAAAAAGCAAGCCGGGGGATGGTGGCTTGCTCTTTCCAGAAAGAGATGGAATTATGAGGTAACAGCGGCACCGGCAATGGAGGAAAGTGCCGCTGGATGGTTCAAACATCAATTGGGGGTATTACGCAGGATGTCGTTGGCAATGACTTCCATACGAACGCCTGCGCGCATACTGTGTTGTTGTAGATAGTGGTGTGCTTCCGGTTCTGTCATGCCGTGTCGTTTCATCAACAAAGCTTTGGCTTTGTCAATGGTTTCGCGATCATTATTGCTGCGTTTTGGAATGCTTTGCGCAGCGCGCATGGCATCCATTTGCAGGAGCATGTTGACAGCACCAATAAGTTCGCTGGGCCGGACTGGGACAGATAAGGTGAAGAGATCGTCACGGTCACAAAGCGCCAGCGTATTACCCTTGGCAAGGACAAGTATTAGAGCCTGACCTTCCAAGCGGTCGGCCATTTCGCCGACAGTCATATCGCGCAGCTTAAAAGAACAGATGATCACGCCGCCGCCCATCTCTTTCACAGCGCGAATAACTTCAGCGCCAGTCTGGCAACGATAACGCACAGTGATGCCACGATGTATGAGCGCTTGCGTCATGCTTTGAGCCAGTGCGTCGTCGTTCAATGCGATAATCGTGCGAATCATTGTACGCCCTCCTATTCTTTTTAGCTTTTGTTTGAATGAAAGTTCATGAGGCTATTGGATAAATCGGCTGGACATTGGGGACAGGAATGTCAAGGATGATGACTGAAGGAAGGTTTTTCATCCGTTGACGGTATCAAGCCGATACCATGTACAGGCCTCATCGTTGGAAATGGATCAATACATGACCATATATTTGCCAACTTCCCAAGTGGTGACCTGGGTGCGGTATTCATCCCATTCGCGATATTTACCGGTGAGGAAGCTCTTATAGGCGTGTTCGCCAAGGGTTTCTGCAACGAGTGGATCGCGTTCCATGAGCTTGAGTGCTTCGAAAAGGGTACCAGGAAGGTTGTCGATACCATTTTCGGCACGGGTCTGTGCATCCATGGAGAAGATGTCTTCGGTAACTTCTTCTGGTGGAACGAGACCGCGTTCGATGCCGTCAAGACCAGCAGCGAGGCAAACAGCCAATGCCAGATATGGGTTGCAAGCTGGGTCTGGGCAACGGAGTTCAACGCGGGTGCTCTGACCACGTGCAGCAGGAATACGAATGAGCGCGGAACGGTTGGAAGCAGACCATGCCAGATAAACAGGTGCTTCATAACCAGGTACGAGGCGCTTGTAGGAGTTAACAAGTGGGTTGGTTACAGCAACAATGGATTTTGCATGTTCCAAAAGGCCTGCGATGAAGCTGTAAGCTTCACGAGACAGTTTGCGTTCGCCATTTTCATCGAAGAAAATATTCTTTCCGTCTTTGAAGATGGACATGTTGGTGTGCATACCAGAACCATTCATGCCGAAAATTGGTTTTGGCATAAAGGTGGCGTGCAGGCCATTGCGCTGCGCGATGGTTTTAACGGCCAGTTTGAAGGTCATGATGTTGTCAGCAGCAGTAAGTGCATCGGCATATTTGAAGTCGATTTCATGCTGGCCAGCTGCAACTTCATGGTGAGAAGCTTCAATTTCAAAGCCCAGCTGTTCGAGTGTAATGCAGATTTCGCGGCGGGTGCCTTCACCATGATCGAGAGGACCAAGGTCGAAATAACCGGCTTCGTCGCTGGTCTTTGTGGTTGGGCGGCCGTTTTCGTCGGTGTCGAAGAGGAAGAATTCGCATTCTGGTCCAACGTTGAAGGTGTAGCCAAGTTTAGCGGCTTTGTCGAGCACACTCTTGAGCACGTGGCGTGGGTCACCGACAAATGGGGTGCCATCTGGGTTGTAAACATCGCAGATCAGGCGCGCTACGCGTTCGTGCTGAGGACGCCATGGGAGAATGGCAAAGGTGTTCAGATCTGGATGCAGATACTGGTCAGATTCATGGATACGGGTGAAGCCTTCAATAGAGCTGCCGTCGATCATGATCTGATTGTTGAGGGCTTTTTCAAGCTGAGCTGCGGTAATGGCAACGTTTTTCAGCTGGCCAAAAATATCGGTGAACTGCATACGGATGAATTCAACGTCGTTTTCTTCAACGAGGCGGATGATGTCTTCTTTTGAATATTTATTCATGACAAGTCTCCTTTACTGCGATGGATAATAATTGATAAATAAAAAAAGAGCAAGGGGTAACCATTCATTCGGAACACCCTTGCTCTCGATGGTTATATTATGCATCGAATAATAATAAATGTCAATGCATTTTATTATTGTCGCAATATTAAATCACATCGCTTATCACTGAGTGAGTATGGTATAATGCGTGTATTCGTGGATTAGAAGGGGGATGGACAGTGGAAATCGTTGTTTGTTTGGATGAGAACAATGGCATGATGTTTAACCATCGTAGGCAAAGCCGTGACCGTGTGGTGGTTGACGATATTTTGGCGCAGGCACAGGGACGTCCGTTGTGGATGAATGGCTATTCGGCACCATTGTTTGAGGGCGCGGGGAATGTGCATGTGTCACCGCATTTTTTGAGCGAAGCACCGGAAAATGCCGTGTGTTTTGTGGAAGATCAGGTGGTGGCACCTATTGTGAAGTGGGTTGCGCGTGTGGTTGTCTACCGTTGGCATCGCGTGTATCCGGCGGATCAGTATTTTGACCTTACACTGACGGATGCACAATGGCGATGTGTGGAAAGGGTTGATTTTTCTGGTCATTCACACGATATCATTACACGGGAGGTTTACGAACGATGAAGCATTCTTCTAAACTCATAGCTTTGCTGCTGAGTGTGCTGCTCAGTCTCAGTTTGTTGACAGCTTGTGATGGCACACAGGTGGAGTCATCGGCAACAGGCGAGCATGTGTCAGAAACGGCCCAGCCTGCCAATGCGGATGATACAGTGCTGCCGCAAACCGCAGATGCTGGATTTTCTTTGGCGGAGGTACCATCTTATGATGGTGCAGCCTATGTGGCAGTGCATGATAATGTGCCATATTTTACGGCGGCCGATTTGACAACCGAGTCGTTTGAGTCGTACGCGTCATTAGACGGCTACGGGCGCTGCGGTGTTGCTTTTGCCTGTGTGGGTCAGGATTTGATGCCGACAGAAGACCGCGGCAGCATTGGCCAGGTGAAGCCGAGCGGCTGGCATACGGTGAAATACGACAATGTAGATGGAAAATATCTTTACAACCGCTGCCATTTGATTGGCTATCAGCTGACGGGCGAAAATGCCAACCAGCAGAATCTGATCACTGGCACGCGCGCACTCAATATGGAAGGCATGCTGCCTTTTGAAAATATGGTGGCCGATTATGTGAAAGAGACCGGCAACCATGTGCTCTATCGGGTGACGCCGATTTTTGAAGGCGCCAATCTTGTTGCCAGCGGCGTGCTCATGGAAGGGTATTCGGTAGAAGATGAAGGCGAAGGCATTTGTTACTGTGTTTACGCATATAATGCGCAGCCAGGCATCTCCATTGATTACGCCAGCGGCGACAGTTGGGAGACCACTGCTGATGAGGTGAACAGTGGGAACAGCAATGCACCTGCTGTTGAGCAACCACAGACCTATGTCCTCAATACCAATTCGAAAAAATTTCATAAACCCGATTGCAGCAGCGTGGCGCAGATGAAAAATCCTCAGGAAGTCAACGCCACACGCCAAAGTTTGATCGACCAGGGGTACAGCCCTTGCGGCAACTGTAATCCATAATAAAAATGCACCGTTTCATGTTTGAAACGGTGCATTTTTTGTTTAATCGCGAATGCGTATGGTGATTTGGAAAAAGACCATGCCGATGATAAAGAGCAGGGCGATCATACCGACGCCGGTGTTGATGTCGCCGGTGATCTGGCTGACGGCGCTGACAAGGGTGGTGCCCATGAAGGAGGCCCCTTTGCCGCAGATATCCATAATACCAAAATATTCGCCAGATTGTTTTGGCGGAATGATGCGTGTGAAATAGGAGCGCGAAAGGGCCTGGATGCCGCCCTGGAACATGCCAACAAGAACTGCCAGCACCCAAAACTGCCATTGGTGGGTCAAGAAAACCGCAAACACAGCGATGCCAAAATAGGCGATGATACAGACGGTGATGAGTTTGGCTGTGGCGTGACGCCCAGATAAGTGACCAAAAAGAATGGCAAAGGGAAAGGCGACGATTTGTGTCACCAATAATGCCAGCAAAAGGCCGGTGCTGTCCAGGCCAAGCGCGGTGCCATAGGCTGTGGCCATGTCGATGATGGTATAAACCCCGTCAATGTAGAAAAAGAACGCTAAAAGGAAGAAAAAGACCTTCTTTTCTGCCTTTATGTTTTTGAAAGTGCGCCCCAAACGCGCAAAACTTTCGCGAATGGCATGGCGCTGCTTTTCAACAAAATGCTTTTGATGATAGCTTTTTAGGAGTGGCAGCGTAAAAAGCAGCCACCAAGCAGCGGTGATGCAGAATGCCAGCTGCATGCCCAGAGTCACAGAGATGCCAACAGCACTGCCGCCAAGCACCAACACCAAGGAAAGGATGAAAGGAACGCAGCTGCCGATATATCCCCAGGCATACCCGCTAGAGGAAACCATATCCATGCGTTCATGTGTGGTTACATCGGAAAGCATAGAATCATAAAAAATCAGGCTTGCAGAGTACCCTGTTTTGGCGATAACGAAAACAATTAAAAAGATCAGCCAGTCGCTGGAGAAACCCAACGCCACACAACCAACCAGACCAATTACCAAAAAGAGTAGGAAGATGGGACGCTTGTAACCACGCGTGTCTGCCAGTGTACCGAATGTAGGCCCCATCACCGCCACAATCAGTGTGACAATCGATGCGGCATAGCCCCAATAAGCCAGATAATCGACACTCGACAAGCCAGCATTTTCTGCCAAGCTGTTGAAGTAGATCGGCATGATGGTTGTAATCAATAATGTGAAGGCTGAATTGCCCACGTCATAAAAAATCCAGTTGCGCTCTAATTTTGTCAGTTTAAATGATCCCATGATGTTCGTCCTTTATTATCTTAGTTGCCATCTAATAGTGTAGGGGAATTGGGCAAGAAATGCCATAAAAATTATGTAAAATTGATGAAAAAAATTGATGGGCTTTTGTCCTCTTTTTTACTGTTTCGTAATTGCTCATATAAGCGGCGGCGATGGGCTGTAGTCGCAAAATGCCTTGAAATGTCAGGGAGGGGGTCGTATAATCCCTTTACAAAATAATTGGAGGGGATTTATTTGGGCGTACTACAGATTGCATCAATCGCTGGCTTGATTGTTTATTTTGCAGTGCTCTTATTTGCGGTGACACGTGAAAAAAAGAATGAGAGCGTTGTGGATTATTTCTTTGCGGGGCGCACGCTGCCATTTTGGGCGTTGTCGATTACGTTTGTGGCGTCGTGGTGGGGTGCTGGTTCAGCGATTTCTACGGCCGACTTGGCCTATACCGATGGCTTGGGATCATTTTGGTACTATGCGGTGCCGGTCTTACTGTCAACATTTTTAATGATGCTTGGAGCGAAGGGCATTCGCCGCGTAGGGTACCTGACACAGGGCAGCATGATGGAGGCGCGCTATTCAAAGAGTGTGGCAAAGCTCTTATCCGTGATGATTTTGATTTTTATGACGCTGAATGCGGCGTCGCAGATGGTGGGCATTGGCACCTTCTTTGGCACTTATTTAGGGTTGAACTATGAGATTGCTATTCTGGTTGGCACAGGCATTGTGCTGATTTATTCTATGTTTGGCGGATTTCGTGGTGTGGTGCTGACAGATATTATTCAGTTCTGCCTGCTGTTGATTTCTGCGATTGTGGTGTTTATCATAGCCATGAAGCAGGCGGGTGGTTTTGGCATGATCGCGCAGACAGCCGAGGCCTTGGGGAAGACAACCTATCTGAGCCCCGTTGCGGGCGCGTCTAAGTATATGGGGTATGTCATCACGTTTGGCTGCTCGTGGATGATTCAGGCGAATGTGTGGCAGCGTATTTCGGCAGCACGCAGCAACAATGACGCACGCAAGATGACGATTATGAGCTTCTTCGCATATATTCCGCTTTATCTGTTGGTGATTTTTACCGGCATGGCTGGGCTGGTGCTATTTGATGAAATGCCAGAAGGCGGCATTGTGACGGCAATTGTTGTGGATTACATGTCGCCAGTGCTGGGCGCGATCGTTTTTGTGGGGATTGCGGCAGCGATTATGTCAACGATGGACTCGCTGATCAATACAGGGGCAATGACCTTGTCACTGGACCTCAACACACGCCAGACAACAGAGCAGCAGAAGCTGCGCTTTTCACGCATTGCAACACTTTTGGTAACATTGGTGGCCATTCTCATTGCTTTGCGGATTCGCTCCATTCTGGTGGTTTCCTGGATGGCGTCGGATGTCATTACGACCGGTGTTTTTGTGCCGCTGGTGCTGGGCTTTTTCTGGCGGCGCGGCAATGCCAAAGGTGCGTTGGCATCGATGGTCATGGGATTGGTGTACTGCTGCTACAATTTGCTCATCAGTTTTGGCGTAGCGCTGCCTTCATTTTGGGCACTGCAGTCGGCCCTTCAGGTGGTGCTTGGTGTAGCTATTTCCTGTGTGATCTACGTTGGCGTTAGTCTTTGCACAGCGCCAGAGTATGAAAAAGCCGATCACTTCATTGCCATGGCAGATGTTCTTGAGAAAAAAAGCAAATAAAAAAACTGTTGCACGAGTGGTTTATTGTCCATTCGTGCAACAGTTTTTTTGTGCCATTAGATTTCGATCTTGGCACCAAGCAATTTGACAAATTCACGGCAAATAGCGGTGTTGCCAGGCCATGCAGGAGAGGTAACAAGGTTTTTGTCGACAACGGCTTCATCAGCAGGAACGTTGACATATTCGCCGCCAGCCAGCGTGATGTCTGGACCAACAGCTTCATAGCAAGTTGCCTTGTAGCCTTTCAGCACACCAGCAGCGGTCAGTACCTGTGGACCATGGCAGATCGCAGCAACAGGCTTGTTGTCTTTGAAGAATTCCTGAACAATTTCGATCACACGAGGATTCAGGCGAATGTATTCCGGAGCACGGCCGCCTGTGATAAACAGACCCACATAATCCGTTGTGTTCACTGCGTCAAAATCAGCAGTCAAAGCAAAGTTGTGGCCCGTCAGTTCGGTGTAAGTCTGCTTGCCGAGAAAATCATGCACAGCAGTGGCAACCGTTTCGCCAGCCTTCTTACCAGGGCAGACAGCATCTACCTGATAACCCAGCATGGACAGCGCCTGGAAAGGCACCATTGTTTCGTAGTCTTCCGTGTAATCCCCGCACAACAGCAAAATCTTCTTGCTCATAGTTATTCCTCCTAAAAATTCATTTATTGTGAAAAATTCACTCTATTTTTATAAGATTATTATACCACTTCAATGTAAAAAGCAACGTCGAGAAATGGTAAAGAATTGTGGTGAAGGAGAAAAATCAAGGCAATCCACTCTTGGAAGCGTCTGTTTCCGTAGGTTTTAATCAACAATCGGTACAGCGGCGCTTTTTTTCGTCGCATTCAATAGGCGTGAAAGTGCCGTCCGGGTTTGGCGTGAAAACGTAGTGTTCTTTTAAGAAGATGACGTCGTCGCGGTAGACGGAGTCCAGTTCGGCGAGTACGGCAGCTTTAGCGACGATGCTGGCACCGGCGAGGGTGGCGAGTTTTTCGAGCGCGGCCAGGGAATTGCCGGTGGCGAAGACGTCGTCGATGATGGCAACGCGTTTGCCGCGCAGCTTTTCTGCATCGCAGCTGTCGAGGTAGAGGGTCTGCTTGGCCTGGGTGGTGATGGAATAGACGGTAGCTTCGAGCACATTCTGCATGTAAGGCTTGTTGCTTTTACGTGCCAGCACGAAATCTTTCATGCCCAAGAGACGACTGATCTCGTAAGTGAGGATGATGCCTTTGGCTTCCGCAGTGAGGAGCACATCTACTTCTGGCAGCCGTTTGATCAGTTCTGGTGCCACAGCCTGCACCAGCTCTGTATCGGATGCAATGCAGAAACTGGCGAGTGCCATGTTGTCTTTGATCTTCACGAAAGGCAATTTCCTTTTCACGCCGCAGATTTCAAAATCAAAATAGGGTGGGGTGTAACGCGTTGTCATAGTGAAGGTCCTTTCTTTTCAAGTTGGATCAATGTTTAATATATACCACTATAGCACATCGTCGCTGGGCGAAAAAAGCCATGTGCGGCTTATGATAGTTTGTATGATTATAAGAAAAGAGCTATGAATACGACGTTGAATAATATAAAAGAACAGACATCTGTCATGTGCAGATGCCTGTTCAAATAAAATCAGTGACCATGAGTTGAAATATACTGTCAAATCAATCTCGAGCTTCTGAAGCTTCAATTTTTCCTGAGGCCTGAGGAACGGATTCCGTGGCTTGTGCTTCCAACGCTGACTGTAAAGTATCCAGTTTTTGTTCCAGTTCGTTAAAACGTTTCTCCATATATTCTCGTTCTTCTCGAAAACGAAATGGCAGACTAAGTAGAATGAAGAGAAGCACAATTGAAAGAATAAGACCGATGATATCCATGTTCATGCTCCTTCCTTACAAGAAACTTAACGCCTATTTTATGCTAAAAGTATAGCATATAAACGAGCAAAAATTAAGGATCAGTCTGTTGATAATGAGGGGCAGCAGCTGTACACTTTGCGATTGATATAAGAGTTTAAAAAAAGAAATTAAATAGAGAACGGAAGCTATGGGTGACGTAGTTGTTGTTGCAAAACATTATTTCATAATGCATTTTGAGCAATGTGAAACGTATTGTGGATGTTTTTCAATGTATTGACTTCCCCAATCATTTAATAAGGTTAAAACGGAAAGTAATGTAAAACCATTTTCTGTGAGCTGGTATTCTACTCTAACGGGAACTTCGTTATATTGTCTTCTAATCACTACCTCATATTCTTCCAGTTGTTTTAAGGATTGGGACAGCATCATGTTCGTTATGCCAGGGATGCTTTTCTTTATTTGATTGTATCGCATGGGTTTTCCATCTTTAAGTAGGCATATGATGGTTAATTTCCATTTGCCTCCGATTAAATCCATGGTTAGCTTCAGTGGACAGATTGTTTCATCACCATTCTGATAATTCATTGGACACATCCTCCTAGGTATGTTTTTTGATACAAGGTATGAAATTACTGCGTTATTGCGAAGTTTAGGTTTCTAGATATAATTATCGGTGTAGGTATAAAAAGTATACCATGTATTTTAATCTGATCAATAGGAGGTCTTTTTATGCAGATATCAATTATTTATGAAAGCAAAACAGGAAATACTGCAAAGGCAGCGCAATATATTATTGAAGGTATTGAAAAAGTCTCTGGTGTTCAAGCGAAAGCGTTTCAAATCGGCGATATCGATGAGTGCTATGTGAAAGAAAGTAATGCTTTAATTGTTGGTACGCCAACTTATAATGGGAGTTTATCTGGAAAGGTAAAAATATGGCTTGAAACAGAATTGGTCAAACTGAATGTGGCAGGAAAATTAGGCGGAGCTTTCGCTACAGCAGCATTCATCCATGGCGGAGGTGATTTGGCCATTCAAACCATTCTTACACATCTTATGGTGGATGGTATGATGGTCTATTCGAGTGGTCAATCCAAAGGTATGCCAGTCATTCATTTAGGACCTGTTGCAATCGCTCCAAATATAGATGACTTCGCAGATCTATTTAGAATCTATGGTCAGCGTATGGCTGAACAGGTATCTGTGCTCAATAAATAGAAATAGCGTGAAAGATTGTGTATCGTTGAAAAACAGTGCGTGTTGCATTTAGACATACGCGCACTGTTTTGTCTTAAGCAATGAAAGGATATGATATGTCAGCATCTATTTTGGGAATGTTGTTGTGCTATATATTTATAAACTCTTTTACACCGGGCCCTGGAAACTTATTAGCGATGAATACTACGACACAATTTGGTTGGAGAAAAGGAAAAAATTTGATTTTTGGGATTTGCTGTGGATATTTCTTTATTCAACTATTTTGTACGTTGGTGCTGTATCAATTAAATATGGCATTTTCATCTATGTTGTTTGTATTGAAGTATGCAGGTGTCATTTATATCGTTTGGTTAGCAATTCATATTGCGTTAAGTCAGCCTGAGCAAATTGACTTAAAGAAATTACCAAGATTTTCTACGGGTTTTTTATTGCAATTTTTAAATATAAAAATATACTTTTATATTACCACCTTACTCACCGTGTATTTTATTCCGTATGTGGATACGCTATTAACATTGATTTTTTTAGGATTTGGAGTTGCGACAATAGGGAGTGTTGCTTCATTGACTTGGGCTTTTTTAGGAGTAAAGCTGCAGACGCATTATGAAAAACACTATAGGGTTATCAATGGTTTATTGGCATTATCTTTGCTGCTTTGTGCTTGGGAAATTGCTTTACAATAAACTGATAGTGACAAGAGTATATAAAAAAGCAGATGACATTGTGTGATGTCATCTGCTTTTTTGCGATTAAAATAAAGAGTTATCTATCAATACAACTTCGCACCAGCAGGGATGTGGTCGTCGACCATGAGCAGGTGCAGCTGTCGATATTCATATTTATCTTTCTCTTAACCAACAGGATAATAGTTGATGCCAAAAGAAACCATGTCCCACAAACCATGCACATTATAAAAAACAAGCAGCGCAGAAAACAAAATTGTGCTCAATGGCGTAATGACATTGGTGTGTAATCGTTGATCCAACCAGACAGGAAGTTGAAAAAGCAATATTACAAAGGCCCAACTAAAATAAAGCGCATATAAGATCAAACCATTTTCTTTGGTTCCCCAGCCAACGATCAGCAACAAAACCACGGAAAAGAATAGCCAAAATATGGCAAGGCGTGAGATGCGTTGCCGAAAGGTGAGGATGGCACCAAAACAGGCAAGAATAAACAGGGCAATGCCAATGATACTCAAAGTGTTTGCAATGTCATGCATCCAGGATATATGCGGTATCGTGGTATTGTAATTGATTCCACTATGTGCTGCAGGGGCCAATATACAATCATGGATGAAATGTGTGTATTGCTGCAAGCGTTCGCTCAATGTGATCGTTTTTCCGCTGAATGTAGATAATGAGAGCAGCTTGGCACCAACGCTGTAAAGCACATCAAATCGACCACAAGCGAGCAGTAGGATCAGAAAGCCAAAAGCCGACGAAATAATTTTTTTAGACCATTTCAGCACAGACTTGCGAAATGGTGTCATGCTGATAAACGGCAACAACGCCAAACTGGTTAAAAGCGTACCACCAGCAGCATAAAGTGGTATTTCGGCAGCGTGGTATCGATTGGCAAGTGCGCAGATTGTGATACAAAGCCAAAAATATGCTACGACGTATTGTTCAATCATCAAGGTGCTTAACAGATGCGCATATGTCAAAGAAGAAATCAACACAAAACAGGAGCGTTGAACGGGGGAAAGACACAGCGCTTTTGCCAAAGCCAAATGACCGGCAAAAAGCAACGGGATTTGCAGACTGTTGATAAGGATTGCTTCAGACGAAAGAGACAAATGAAAAATTTGACTCAGCAAATATGGCGCACCAACAAACGGTGCCGAGAATACCGCAAATAGTGGTTGCCGAAGATCATTTTCCGGAAAGCTGAGCGCCAAATAGGCCATTTGAGATAAGAGACCGCCGCTATCGCTGGTGTAGATGGTATCGTAGCCCGTACCTGTCATGCCGTAAAAAACTTCTGTATGGCTATACACCAAAGCGGACAAAAGAATTGCGCCACCGACTAGTAAGATATAGAAGACAATCTCATAGAACGTCAGTTTTTGAAAAATAGCCAATTCTTGTATGACAACAGAAAAATATTTCCAGAACAACGCCAAACAAACATACACAAACAGGCTAGCAATAAGCGCGAGAAAAAGACTGGCTAACTCAGGAAGATTTTGAATATCGGGATAAGCTGCTTGCCATGCCAGAAGTACAGGCTGTTCTTCTAAAAAAGTGATTGCGTTCTGATATAAACAATAAGAGACACCGCCAACGGTTAACATGCAGAACACATTCAGCCACCAAGGCATGATACGAACAGCTTGCCAAAGATTTTGTTGTTGAGAAGAAAACACCAGCAAAATAACAAATACAATAAGAAGAGAGATACCTGTGAGGTCAACCCGGCAAAAGTCCATTCCCAATTGTATTTCTGGGGCGAATTTACAATCTAAGTGCAACAAAAAATGACTCATAGAACTTCTGGTAA
>JAHZHI010000071.1 GCA_019420345.1 Peptococcaceae bacterium | reverse complement strand
TTACCAGAAGTTCTATGAGTCATTTTTTGTTGCACTTAGATTGTAAATTCGCCCCTCAAAAATGTCGATGTCTCCGGCTGCTTGAATGTTGCAGCTGTTTTGGGCGGAAGCGGTGCTGCCGAGGCCAAAATTGACAATGTACATGTCACCGGAAATGTGCAAGTCAGCGGATGGTGGTATGTAGGTGGCATCATGGGCAAAGGTTATTCCACCATCACCAACTGTTCTGTAGAAGGTGACGGCACGGCCACCTCTGCCGTCGCTATCACTGGAGGCTATGCAGGTGGGATTGTTGGCTATATGGGCGAAGGCAACTGCAAAACAACCAGCTGCACCGTCAAAGACATCACCATTAGCGGCGCATACAACGGCATTGGCGGAATCAACGGTATTCTGCATTATGGCAACACCATTAAAGATTGCACAGCAGACAATGTTGTCGTCTGGCAAACCACCTTCCCAGAGGAAAGTGACAACGGCCGCATTTACTGCGGCGCATTTGCGGGTACCTATTTAGACAACGGCGGAAAAAATCTACCAACCTTGAAGAGCTGCACATTCACCGGCGAGCTGTACAATGGCCCATCTAAAACAGATATTTTAGAATCCACGCGCTATGTTGGCAGTCTTTGGTATGGTGCAGAACCACCTGCCACGGTCAATATTGAAAACTGTGTCATCAACATGCCTCCTGTCGCACAGATTGGCAGCGAACAATATGCTACCCTGAATGAAGCTATTGAAAAAGCCTCAGATGGAGATACCATTTTAATGCTCAGAAATACTGCCATCGATAGCACCCTCGACATTGAAAACAACATTGAAATTGATGGCAATAGCTACACTATCACCGCCAATGGCTGTGCTGGCTTGTATATCAAGAAGGATTTGGACAGTCTTAATATTCATGACTTAACCTTAAAAGGCAACACTGAGAAGGCCTCTGTCGGCGAAACAATGGATGGCGAACCATTTATGGGTCTTGGCACCTACAACGGCTGCTATGGCATTAAAGATTTGAAACTCTCTAATGTAACCATTGATGACTTCACTTATGGCCTCTACTTTGGCAAAAATCCAAACGGCACCACTGGTCCTTTCAATGAAAACCCTGTAAAAATCAGCGCCAATAATCTTGTTGTACAGAACAGCTACATCAAAGGGCTTTATGCCGAAAAACTCACCGACTCTACTTTTAACAACTGCAAATTTATTGATAATGGTAAAGACACCACTAAAGTTGATGCCAATTATCAAACCTGGATGTGCGGTGTAGACATCAATTTGAAAAACGGGTCCTACCAGAACATCAACTTTACCAACTGCACCTTCACCGGCAACGGTCAAAATCTCGGCACAGCACTGCATATCAAAGCGCGCACCGATAGTACCTATGGCACCGATACTAAATTGACCGGCGTTACCATCAGTGGCTGCACTTTTACCGGTAACAACGCAGTAGACACAGGTAATGAAAACGCATCCTTTGGCCCCATCGTATTAGGCGAACCAGGGAAAGATAATCCAACTCCCGTTAATGTCACGATTCAAAATGATGTAACGATTACTAATAATTTGGCTAATGTTTCCACCATCACCTTCGATGCAGCTGATGGGAACTGCAGCGTTGGCCAAATGATTATCGTAAAAGATGGCAGCATCACCACTCTGCCTACCGCAACACGCGACAGTTACACCTTCGATGGCTGGTTCACTGCAGCGGACGGCGGCGATAAGGTTACGACTGAAACCCCATTCTCTGCAGACACCACCCTCTATGCACATTGGACGAAGCCTTCTTCTGGCGGCGGCAGCACGGTGATTCCTACCCCAGATCCTGAAGATCCTTCTGACAGCGAAGAAACTGTTACCAATCCAGATGGTTCTACCACGACCACCATCACCAAGGAAGACGGCTCTTCTTCCACCACCACCGTCGGCACCGATGGCACTGTGGAATCTGAAGTCACCGTCAGCAAGGATGCGGTTGACAAGGCCGATGGCAGCGCAGTGACCTTGCCTATGCCTGAAGTGGCTGTCACTTCTGATAAGGATACTGCTGCTACAGTTACTGTGAACCTGCCTTCTAAGGATGCCACCAAGGTGGAAGTGCCTGTGAAGGATGTCACCCCTGGCACGGTTGCTGTATTGGTGGATGCCGATGGCAACGAAACCGTGATCAAGGATACAATTCAGTCTGAAAACGGCATTACGGTTGAAGTGACCGATGGCGCAACCATCAAGGTTGTAGACAACAGCAAGTCCTTCAGCGATGTGGACGACAATTACTGGGGCGCTGATGCCATCGACTTCGCAACGAGCCGTGAGCTCTTTGCCGGCACTGCAGAAAACACCTTCTCCCCTGAAGGCGACATGACCCGTGCCATGATCTGGAGCGTACTGGCTCGCTACGAAGGCGCCGACATCCCTGGCGGCACTGGTTCCGAATGGTACGCTGGTCCTCAGCAATGGGCTATGGAAAACGGCATTTCCGATGGCACCATGCCAAACAGCTCTATGACCCGTGAACAGTTTGCAGCGATGCTCTATCGCTATGTAGGCAGCCCTGCTGTAAGCGGCAGCATTGGCAACTACAGCGATGCCGACAGCATCAGCAGCTGGGCACAAGATGCCATGGTTTGGGCTGTACAGCAAGGCCTGATCGCTGGTATGGACGACGGCACCTTGAACCCACAAGGCACCGCAACCCGCACACAAGTGGCGGCTATCTTCCAACGCTTCATTGAAAACAAGATGGCGTAACCACACATTACCCACAAGCGTCTCCTTCGGGAGGCGCTTTTTTGTGCAACAAAGAAACGTCATCACCGTCAACTATAATGTTTTCCGTTCTTGTCTCAGGCAAATTATTCTCACATTTTCGTACGTCCAAATAACAATATATATAATCAAACAAAAAAGGTAATATTTTCTTGAAAAACCGCTTAAACGATATTAAATTAAAGTATATATTGTTACCCACTATCATTTCTTAAGGAGGAATCCAAATGAGGAAAGCAGGCAAATGTATTCTTAGTTTTATTCTGGCGATGTCTATTCTATTTTCCTTCATTCCGCAAACATCTTTTGCTGCGACAGAAAATACAAATTCGCCAGATGGCGACACCATGCCACTCAGTCAATTTATTAAAAAAGTAGAAGAAAATGGCGGAACCTACAATGGTCCAGCGATAACTGTATTAATTGAACCTGCCAGTGGTTGTCGTCAAAATCATGATGAGCACAAGGATCTCCAGGTTACAGAAAACACGCCTGAGCGCATTCAATTCTATGATGATATTGCCTACACCCAATACCAACGTTTTGAAGGCACAAACAATATTTCCATTTCGAATGTAACCTTTAAACTTGTTAAGCCTGAGGCGGACATTCTATTTTGTGGAGCATGGAATACTAAACAAACAACCGCTTCAAAAGACAAGTTGGACGCAGAACTACAATTTGAAAACACCGGAAACACTACGTTTTCAAATTGTACATTTGATAATGTTGCAGTAAGCCCAATCAGCAGCAAAACAAGTGTTTCATTTGATGATTGCACTTTTTCCGGCTTAGGCGGCTATGCCATTAAAGATGTACAAGCTGCAACTGTTTCAATTACCAACAGCAACTTTACAGATTGCTCTGGCGGTGTATATATGAACGGCGGTGGCACAACTCAAACCACCTACACCGACAATACTTTCAGTAATATCGGTAAACGCGGCGCCATTCAATTTAGTGCAGCTGGCGATTATAGCAACACACCTATTAACATTACAGAAAATTCATTCACTGCAAAGTCCAATGAAGAATCTGGCTTTTTACGCCAATTAAATTCAACCATCACATCGGCAATCTTAGATCCAACGGCTTTAAACGAAGACAATACATTCTCTGGTGACTTATTCCTACCCGGTACAAATGTAACAGAAACAAATACCATATATGTCAATCCAAATGCGCAGGATAACGACGGGGATGGCACCTCAGAGTTAACCGCTGTACAAACTTTTTCTAGAGCAATGGAATTAGTTAATGCTGGTGGCACCATTAAAGTCATGGGTGACTTGGGATATAATATTAAAAATATTAACAAGCCTGTTACTATTGAAGGAAATGGAGGAACTCGTGTTTCAATAAGCGGTGGTGTAACCTTGCCAACAGTAAACGGTACGGTTACGTTTAAAAATCTCAGCTTTAATGGGGCATCTACATTCGGTGCTTATGGCTCGTCAGACAGTTACAAGAATCTTGATCTCGTTATTGATGATTGCGCCTTTACCCAAGCATCGGGAAACTGTGTTTATATTGTACCTGAAATCAATAGCTTGACCGTCACAAACTGTGATTTTACAGCACTTAGTTCAGAAAAAGGCTACCAGAAACAGTATTTAATCTGGCCATATCAAGCAAAAACCATTACAATTCAACACAACACTTTTAAGGGTAATGGAATTACTCGTGCAGCCATCCACCTTGGAGATGGACATCCTGATGGTACAACTGCAACCATCAGCGAGAATACCATCAATGGTTTTGAACGCGGTGTTCAATTGGCTTTTACCACGACGAATGTTCAAAACAATGTAGCGATCACAAATAATGAGTTCAAAGATATTTCATTGTCTTCCGCAAACTCACCATCAAAGCCTGGTGCGCATCCCGTCAATAGGACAGTGAAATATTATAAGATTTTCTCAGGCAGTAGCTTTCAAGCTACTGCCTATTTTTATGCCGCAGCATAGTACATCGCATTCTTTTCCATCGGCGTTACAACACCAAGCTTCCTCTGCAATCGCTCCGTATTGTAGTAATGGATGAATCCTTCTATCATCCCGACCAATGACTCTCTGCTATAGAATGCTTTTCCGTAATACCGTTCCCTTTTGAGTATTCCCCAGAATCCTTCCATTGGCCCATTATCCTGACACTCTCTTTTTCTGGACATGCTTTGCGTCATTCCGGCTTCTTCTAACATATGATGGAAGGTGTTATTGGTATATTGAAAGCCTCTGTCGCTGTGAAAGATGGGATGGGCATTGGGATTTCCTTTAACTGCTTGCCTGAATGTGTCAAAGACGAGTGGGTTGTCATTACGGTCACTGATCACATAGGCGACGATGCGTCTGTCATACAGGTCCAGTATGGCGCTGAGATAAAGTTTGTGGACGACAGGTCCTTCATACCATTTGAATTCTGTTACATCTGTGAGCCAGATCTCATCCGGTCTGTCTGCGTGAAATTGTTGTCTCAATAGATTATCTGCAATGTGTTGTGGATCCTTATCTGCTTTGGTGCAGCCAGTGATCCTGTACTTGATGGTGGAATGGATGCCTTTTGCACGGCAAATACGCAGGACGCGTTTGTCGTTTACATGAATGCCTTGGTAACGTTCCAGATCGTCTCTGATCCCGCGATACCCTTTCTCTGGATGTGCTTCATGGATCTCTATGATCTTTTCTGCAAGCATTATATTTTCTTTCTGATGTGTGCTTAGCTTGCCGCTTTCCCATTTGTAATAGGCGCTGCGTGATACATGCAACAGTTGGCATGAAAGGTCGATGGGATAACCGTATTCTTCATGGCAGGATCTGATCGCCTGGTAGGCCAAGCTGTTTCTTACTTCATAGGGCCATTCCTCCTTTCCAACTCGGCCAATTTTTTTAACAGATTATTCTCCATTTCTGCCATATAGAGTTGATGTTTTAGTCGTTCGATCTCGATCTGTGCTTCTTCCAATTCTGTGCGTGGCTCTTGATCTTTCTTGCGTTTTCCACGACGATCTTCCAAACCAGCTTCGCCATATTCCTTGAATCTGATCGTCCAGTTACGAACCTGTTGGTAGCTAACCTTATATTTCTTAGCCGTAGCGCCATAGTTCTCGCCACTTGCAAGACAGTCCTTGACGATAGCCAGTTTTTCTTCTTGAGTGACCTTGCGTGATTTACTCATGGTACTTCCGCCTCCTGAGAATTTTCTTCTGGAGAGATCTCCATGAGTAGTATACACCTTGATCCAGTTTTGTAGTTGTCGGCGAGAATGGATCTTATACTTTTCACAGATCGCATTTAAGCTGCCACTGCCAGAAAGGTAATCTTCTACAGCACATTTTTTGAGAACAGGATCGTACACACGATTCTTGGTAGTAGGAAGAAGGCCCTCAGCCCCTTCTGTGCGATAGATGCGCACCCATTCTGCTAAGGTTTTCCAATCCACACTAGCACGTCTGGCAGCTTCGCTTTGAGATAGACGACCCAAGATGACAGATTGGACAAGTTGGAGTTTTAGTGATAGTTCTACTTTAGATTTTCTTGCCATACAAAAAGCTCCCTTCATGAGAACAGCGATTTTTATATTTCACTGTCTCTCATAAAGGGAGCATACCACTCTTCGGGAGGCGCTTTTTTGTGCATATTATAATATACACAGAAAATCTGCTTTTATCGGAGCAAACAATCCCTCTAATAATCATTTCAGAAAAATTATTAAAAAATCTATTTACATTCTATAGAAGTTATGATAAACTACCGTCAACAATCCCTACTAAGGAGGTGGTGTTTAAGAAAGCATCACAGTAAAGCAAATGGACGACTCGGAAACAAATCATGGAGGAAAAAAATTATGTTATTTCGATCAAAGAAACAGGTTGCCAGCCTTGTCATGACGACAATGCTATTGACAACGTCCCTTCCAATCGCCGCGTTTGCTGATGACGCCTCGACTACGAGCCCGCTCAATACAGCGGTTGTGGCTGAAGCATCTGAAAACATCATCTATGTAAACGCTGCCGCCCAAGGCGATGACGGACAGCAAAATACTTATAAAACCTTACAGGCAGCCATCGACGCTGCCAAAGAAGGCGACATCATTCAGCTGCAAAGCAATCTGACGGTGGACACCTCAGTCAGCAATAATGCAGCGGCCATTACCATCGACAAAAACAACATCACCATCGATGGACAAAACCACACACTGACGGTTGACTGCAACAATGCCAACGGCAACGCCATTGGCATCAACGGCGCCAGCGGCGTCACCATTCAGAATCTGACCGTTGAACGCCCAGGCGATGGCCAAACCAAGCACGGCATCAATGTGTACAAATCCACCGGCGTAACCCTGCACAATGTCAACCTGAACAACATGGGCGGCTTCGGCCTTTTGGTCAACGCCTCGGAAGTAACAGCGACCGGTACCTTCTCCCTCTCCGGCAATGGCTGGAATAACACCATCAACGTCGGCTGGGGCAGCAACATCAGTGGTATCAGCAAAAGCTCTTTCGACGCATCGCAGGCAACGTTAACCGGCGTGGATCTGATCTACGTTGACAATAGCGACCTTTCAAACGCTGGCGGCGATGCCAGCAAATTCGTCATCCATGCAAAAGGATTCGGCAAAGTGAATGCTGAAAGTCTTGGCAAGGCCATTGCCTATGCACCAGCCGCCATCACCGTGAATGGCACCAGTTATGCCACCTTGCAGGCCGCTGTTAACGACGCCCAAGATCACGCCACCATTCAGATTCAAAACGACATCACCATCGACAACACCATCACTGTCAACCGCCCTGTGACCATCACTGCAAATAAGGGGGTAACGGTGACAGCATCCTCAACAGGCGATTCCTTTAATCTGTCAAATGGTGCTGCGCTGAGCGGGCTGACCATCAACCTTAATACAAAAGATAGAACTCAAATCGTAATGATGGGCAGTAACAGCACCGTTAAAGGCTGCACCTTCACCGGTCAATTCGACTTAGCCGACAGTAAAACCAGCCGCGCGCTCACCGTACAAGCAGGCGCTGAAAACATCGACATCACTGGCAACACCTTCAGCCACCTGCGCCAGCCAGGCTACATCAACAACAGCAGCGGCACCATCACCAACAACACAGTGGACACCACCCGCGGCTGGGTGATCACCGGTGACGCCACTGTCTCGCTAAGCGGCAACACTTTCGAGAACAACCTTGTGGACATCTGCATCATCAAAAATAACAACGGCACCAACAACTACGCAGGCAAAACCACAAGCCTCAGCAAAAACAACAACGGCGCCTATGTGCAGAACCAGCTGAACCTGACAGAAGCCAAACAAGGCGCGTTTGTGGTTGGCGCGTCGGACAGCTACACCTTTGAAAAAGCCCTTGCCGATGCTGCCGACGGCGACACCATTCATGTGACGAAAGCCGAAACCCTTGGCACCGCTGTCACCATCGACAAAGCTGTCACCGTAACCGGCTTTGACCAGCTCACCATCGGCGACGGCGCTTCGCTCAGCATTTCCGCCGGCACCTATGACGCAGACCCAACGCAATATGTGGCGAAGGGCTATGAAGTCCGCACGCTGGACAACGGCCATTATCAGGTGGTAAGTGAAAACACCGATGAGGACGACAACAACAGCGGCGGTGGCGGCGGCACCCCTGCACCAAACCCTGACAAGCCAGGCGATGGTGACGACACCACAGGCGGCGACGACAATAACGACAACATCGGTGACACCGTGACCAACCCGGATGGTTCCACCACAACCACCGTCACCACCGATGACGGCTCCTCCTCTACCACCACCGTCGGCACCGACGGCAAGGTTGAGGCCGACGTCACTCTGACAGAAGAAGCCGTGAACAATGCCGACGGCGGCGCTGTGGCGCTGCCTATGCCAGAGCTGTCTGTGACAACCGACAAATCTGCGGCACCAACCGTGACAGTCAACCTGCCATCTAAAGATGCCACCAAGGTGGAAGTGCCTGTGAAGGATGTCACCCCTGGCACCGTGGCCATTCTTGTGCACCCTGACGGCACCGAAGAAGTCATCAAAGACACCGTCACCAGCGCTGGCGGCATCACCGTTGCCCTCAGCGACAGCGCAACCATCAAGGTTGTGGACAACAGCAAGTCCTTCAGCGATGTATCAGCCAACCATTGGGGCGCATCGGCCATCGATTTTGCAACGAGCCGTGAGCTCTTTGCAGGCACTGGCGCCAATGAATTCTCCCCAGAAGGCAAAATGACCCGCGCCATGATCTGGAGCGTACTGGCTCGCTACGAAGGCGCCGACATCCCTGGCGGCACTGGTTCCGAATGGTACGCTGGTCCTCAGCAATGGGCTATGGAAAACGGCATTTCCGATGGCACCATGCCAAACAGCTCTATGACCCGTGAACAGTTTGCAGCGATGCTCTATCGCTATGTAGGCAGCCCTGCTGTAAGCGGCAGCATTGGCAACTACAGCGATGCCGACAGCATCAGCAGCTGGGCACAAGATGCCATGGTTTGGGCCGTTCAGCAAGGCCTCATCGCCGGCATGGACGACGGCACCCTGAACCCACAAGGCACCGCAACAAGAACCCAGGTAGCAGCCATCTTCCAGCGTTTCATTGAAAATAAGATGGCGTAAGAGCACCTGCAGCGACGCGCGCATACAAGGCTAGCAAATACGCGATCGCTTCATCAACCAGGAAGCGACAAAGATGCTGTACCTGGCATGCGCTAGTCCCGGAGGGACTATCTTCCAGCATTTCATTGAAAACAAAATGGCATAACCAAATCATCAATCTCTACACCTCATAGTCATATAAAAAGCGTCTCCACAAGGTGAGCTGTCCCCAAAAAGTTGGACACTATGAAAATTAAATAACTTGGTTCTTTA
>JAHZHI010000070.1 GCA_019420345.1 Peptococcaceae bacterium | reverse complement strand
TTTCCTACATCAGGGGGTGTTTTGTCTATTGTCCGTTTTTATTGGACCTGTTCATGCGAACACGGTTTTTTATTTATGCTTCTATAACAGCATCGTCCTTTTCCATGATTCCAACTTGTTCCAATACATCACGCACTTCTTCAACCGGAACAATGGTAAGGCCTGCTTTAATTTCTTCATCGATGTCGGCAAGATCACGTTCATTTTCTTTTGGAATGAACACGGTGGTAATGCCAGCACGCTGAGCTGCCATGAGTTTTTCCGGCAAGCCACCAATCGCAGTGATGGCGCCACGCAGAGATACTTCACCAGTCATGGCATAATATGGCGCTACAGCACGGCCAGTAACAAGAGAAGCTATGGCCGTCGTCAAAGTAATGCCGGCAGATGGACCATCTTTTGGCACAGCGCCTTCTGGCACATGGATGTGAAGATCACATTTTTCAACATCCTCCCATTCTGCCGGGAACATGGACTTGACCAAACTCATGGCAAGATACGCCGATTCTTTCATGACATCCCCCAACTTACCAGTAAGCAGAAGCTTGCCGCTGCCTTTGGTAAAGAGCGTTTCAATAAAGAGAATCTCGCCGCCAGCCTGCGTCCAGGCCAATCCGGTCACTACCCCAGGTTTTTTCTTAGATAAAATGTGGTCATGCAGGATTGGCTGCATATCCAGCCAGCTGTGCAAATCATCCGGCTGCACGATAAATGGCGCCTCTTCCTGTTTGGCAAGTTTCACCGCTGCCTGACGGCAAAGGGTGTCGATGCGTTTGCGTAAACCACGCACACCTGATTCCATGGTGTAATCATCGATGAGCGCACGCAGCGTATCATCCGGGATCACCAGTGCATCTTTCGGCACACCATTCTGTTCATACGAAGCTGCAAGAAGATGTTCTTTCGCAATGGCCAGTTTGTCATTAACAGTATAACCATTGAAATTGATGACTTCCATACGATTCAGCAGCGGTGCTGGAATGGTTTCAGTGGTGTTGGCGGTACAGACAAAGAATACATCTGAAAGATCAAACGGCACATTCAGATAATGGTCCACAAAATTGCTGTTTTGCTCAGGGTCGAGCACTTCAAGCAATGCACTGGCAGGATCGCCATTATAGGAGGCAGACAATTTATCCACTTCATCGAGCACCATCACCGGATTTGACACACCCGCTTTATGAATGCCATCAATAATGCGGCCAGCCATGGCACCAATATAGGTACGGCGATGTCCGCGAATATCGGCTTCATCACGCACCCCGCCAAGGCTTACACGCACATACTCACGTCCAAGCGCACGAGCAATGCTCTGCCCAACTGACGTTTTGCCGGTGCCCGGAGGCCCTACAAAAAGAAGAATCGACCCTGCTTGCTTTTTGCGCAGCGCCATGACAGCAATTTGCTCAATGACACGGGTTTTGACTTTCTTTAAGCCATAGTGGTCTTCATTAAGAATGGTTTCTGCAGCAGCCACATCAATGTCACCGGCTTCTTCTTTCTGCCATGGCAGCGACAGCAAATACTCCATATAGTCGTAGAGCAAAGCATATTCGTTGCCAGTGCCATTTTCTCTTGCCAAGCGGTTCAGCACCTTATTGGCTTCAGCACGCGCCTGCTCATTGAGCGGCAATTCTTCAATGGCTTTCGCAAAACGTTCCAGGTCCGATACCTCTTCTGGATGCATCTCATCCAGCTTCTGCTGCAGCACATCAATCTGACGGCGCAGCGCCTGCTCCCGCATATTTTGCTCGTACTCTTCACGCTGCAGTTCCATGGCTTCAGCGCTGGCACGTGCCACCTCGATAAACGCATAAATGATCTGCTCAATGGCCTCCATGCGACCGCGCTCGCTGTTATAAGTCAAGACTTCATAGCGTTTTTCATTGTCTGCTGCCAGCCATGGTGACAATGAAACACCAGCTTCTTCAATAGTATGGAAGTTTTCAATCATCGGCATCGCTTGTTTGCCCCAGTCGTACTCTTTGGCAAAATCACTGAGCGCTTCCTTAATGGCACGCAAACGTGCTTGTCGTTCTTCTTCGCCAACATCACGCACATCATAGAGTGGTGTGGTTTCTACTTTTAACGTAGCATCATCGTCAACAGTAACGGCATCAATCTGCAAACGTTCATTGGTGCGAATGGTCACGAATCCATCCTGAGAAATGGCGCTTACATAACCGCCTACGCCAATTTCATAGAAATCATCGGCAGTGTACGCATAGCGCGGCTTCTGTTCTTTCGCCACCAACAGCACCACATCTTCATGAATGGCTGCCGGTGCAAGCGCAAATTCTTCAAACTCTTCGCCGCGGACATACATATTCACCCCCGGCACCATGAGAACATCATATAATGGTAATACAAACATCTGACAAAACTCCTTCTTTATTAGCCAATTAGCCTTTTGAGTGCTAAGACCATGCAAAAATAAAAACCCTCGTTGTCGCTTGCTATAATATGACAACAATAGGCATCTCTTCAATAATACTATGATAGTAGCACGACGATTTTCTTCTGTCAATGATGGATCATGCAATTCTTGACCGTTGTTTCCAAAAACATTCAGTTGGCATTCTCCAACAAATTTTTTTCACCTGCACGACAAGCAATCATTGTGAAGTTATATATTTTTAATTTTCTGTGTTCTTATTCACAAAGCAAATAGAACTTATTAAAGAATTATCCGTCTTTATAATATTTTCATTTGTATAGTTCACATTTTAGTGCAAGTTATTTTCTGCGCCAAATATACTGGAATAGAACGAAACCGCATTTTCATGGACAAACATCCACTGTACGCAAACCTATTCTATGTAACGAAATAATATACACTTTGCCCGTTTTCGCACAACAATAATTTTTTTCATAAATTTTCGCTGGCGCCTGATGCATTGACATTCTTCTTTTTTAGAATTAAAATTCAATCAATTCAAAACATTCAACACAGTGAATTCCTATACAAGGATATTCACTAAAACGATTAAGGAGGATTGTCTTATGTCTACTTATTATTTTCTGCCAACCCGTAACGTTTTTGGTGAAGGTGCTGTCAATGAAGTTGGCGATTTGATGCTCACCCTCAATGCTCACTCCGCGATGATCGTTACCGATAAATTCCTTGCCACCTCTGGCATGGCCGATCGAGTGGTTGATATTCTCGCAAAATCCAATATCAAAGCAGTCGTCTTCGATGGCGCCGAACCAAACCCAACCGACAAAAACGTAGAAGCCGGCGTGGATTTCTTCCAGCATCATCAATGCGAAGCCATCATCTCCCTTGGCGGTGGTTCTTCTCATGACTGTGCAAAAGGGATCGCCCTCGTTGCTTCCAATGGTGGCAGAATTCATGATTACGAAGGCATTGACAAAGCAACCAAGGATTTGATGCCACTGATGGCTATCAATACCACCGCTGGTACTGCTTCCGAAATCACCCGTTTCTGCATCATCACCGACACCAGCCGCAAAGTTAAAATGGCTATTGTGGACTGGCGTGTTACACCAAAAGTTGCTATCAACGACCCTGAACTGATGAAGGGCATGCCACCTTCACTGACAGCTGCAACCGGTATGGATGCGTTGACCCACGCTGTTGAAGCATATGTATCTTCTGCAGCCAACCCTCTGACCGACTCTGCTGCACTGAAGGCTGTTGAAATGATCTACAAGTACCTGCCAAAAGCAGTAGCAAACGGCGACTACATGCGCGCTCGTGATAAGATGGCTTATGCTCAATACCTCGCAGGTATCGCATTCAACAACGCTTCTCTCGGTTATGTACACGCAATGGCTCACCAGCTCGGTGGTTATTACAACCTGCCTCATGGTGTATGCAATGCTATTCTCCTTCCATTTGTTGAAGAATTCAACATCATCGGAAACATGAACCGCTTCCGCGATCTGTCCGAAGCAATGGGCATTGACACCAGCCGCATGACCACCAACGAAGCAGCCAACCGCTGCATCGATGCCATCCGCACCCTTAGCAAGCAGGTCGGTATTCCTTCCAACCTTCGTGTGCTCGGTGTTAAACCAGAAGACTTCGAAATCATGGCTGACAACGCTATGAAAGACGTTTGCTGCCTCACCAACCCACGCAAAGCAACCAAAGAACAGGTTATCGAAATTTATCGCCGTGCTTATGAAGGCCAGGAAAAACCACAAATCTGCGACGACGAAGTTTAATTTGTTGCTCTGGAGAGAGGATTATTGTAACCCCCCTTTCTACCTCAATACACACAAAAAGCGCTCATCACGAGTGCTTTTTGTTTTGCCTATTTTTTTCACGAAAAAAGCGCTCTCATTTTAATGTAGTGCCCCCAATAATTTGGACATCCGAATTATTGGGGGTATTTCTATTGTCA
>JAHZHI010000007.1 GCA_019420345.1 Peptococcaceae bacterium | reverse complement strand
TTACCAGAAGTTCTATGAGTCATTTTTTGTTGCACTTAGATTGTAAATTCGCCACACAAAAAACGACGGCCCCGAAAGGACCGTCGTTGTTGTTTGTATTTAGTTTGCCAAATATCGCTGCAGCACGCTGGCTACTTCGGCGCGCGTTGTGGTGCCTTGTGGACGCAAGGTGTTGTCCTCGTAGCCACCAATCAGGCCGCTGCCAACCATCCATGCAACAGACTCTTTCGCCCAGTCGCTAACACTGGCGGCGTCGCTGTAGGTGCTGAGGTCGCCGGCTGCGGTGACATCGAGGCCTTTATCCTGCGCATAATTGCGCAAGATGGCGGCCATTTGCTCGCGGGTGATGGCGGCGTTTGCCTGGAAGGTGCCATCGTCAAAGCCATTGACAATGCCGACGCTGGCGGCCCAGTTCACGGCCTGGGCGTACCAGTCGCCGTCGGCCACGTCGGTGAAGTCACCAGCGCTGGCTTGCGGGCTGCCTTCCAGGCGATGGAGCACCGCCACGAGCATGGCGCGGCTGAGGCTGGTGTTCGGTTCAAAGGTCGTTGCCGAGGTGCCGGTCATGAGGCCGTTGTTATAGACATAGCACACAGGATCGTAGAACCAGTCGTCCGCGCGCACGTCGGTGAATGGCAGGGCGGTGCTGCTGCCCTGCATGCTGACGCTGAGGTAGCTGCTGTCGCCGACAGCATCGGTGAGCAGGGCTTCGTCGCTGAATGGGGAGCCTTCCAGCTCGGCTGCGTCTTCGGCATGGGTGCCGGTGGCAACGGCTGCCCGGGCACCGTCGGCAGGGGCAATGTGGAGATCGCCATGCAACTTGATGGCTTGTTCGCCGCCGCTGACAGCGAGGCTGCCGCCGCTGACGTGGATGTCGCAGTTGTCAGCCTGGCCGTCGCTGACGAGGGCACGGATGCCATCGACGCCGCCAGTGGCGGTGACAGCGGCATCTCCGCTGATGTGCAGGTCGTGGTCATAGAACAGGGCAATGCCGCAAAGGCCGCCGCTGGCGCTGAGGCTGCCGCCAGTGATGCGGACATCCTGTTCGGAGATCAGGCCGATGTGGTTGGCGGTGGTGACAGCGTTCAGGGCGCCGTCGCTCATGGTGAGGCCATAGCAATACACGCCGCCGTTGGCGGTGATGCTGCCGCCAGTGATGGTGAAGGCGTTGTCGTGAATATAGATGCCGGCATGGGCGCCTTCCACAACGAGGCTGCCGCTGCCGCCGATGCGGAGGGCGCCTTGGTTGTACACGGCGAGGCCGGCGCTTTGCTTGCCAATGCCGGTGAGGCGGTTGTCACCGATGAGGTTGACGGTGATGTCGTTGGCGGCGCGGACGGCGTCGCCTTCGTTGACAGCGGCATCACTGGCGTTGACAGTGGCGTTTCTGAGGGTCAGGGTGGCGCCGTCCCATTTGATGTTGTAGTTGCTTTCGTCAGCGCCTGTCGTGGTCACGGTGCCATCGGCGCTGGTGCAGGCATAGGCAGGCGCGTCGGTGCTGCCGCTCAAAGTGAGCGCGCCAATGCTGACGCTGCCAGCCGATGCTGCGAGAACCGCTTGTGGCAGCAGGCTCAGGCAAAATGCTGCGATGACAAGCAGGCTCAAGATTCTTTTTTTCATGGTCCATCCTCCTGTTCTGTGATTGTGGGCTGTATTTTCTTTCATTATATTCTTACGCGGCGGCTGTTTCAAGAATTGTCTCACTTTTCACAGCGGAAAAGCCGCCAATCTTGTCATTTTGGTAACATCATTCTTCATAATTGCTTATAAGGTTCTTTAATCTTTCCGAACATCTTGGGCAAGGTTTTGCGCTATAATAAGAACATCAGTTGAGGAAGTTGTTTTCTCCCCCCCTTTCAACACCTCAGCTGTATATCCCGAGAAACCACTCGAACGGTCATGTTTTTTTCTCTCTCCCTTTTTTCCATGGCCAATCGAGAGATACAAAAAGACGACAGCCCCGCAGCTGTCGTTTTTTTGTTGACAAGAATGCGTCGCTGTGCTGTGCACGGCGGCTTTTTTTATGCGCGGCGGTCGCACTGGCCGCAGTCGGCGCAGCCGTTGCAGATGAGGCGGCTGGCGCATTCCCGGCATTGGCTGCCGTAGTGCGGCGTGTAGCGGTCGCTGTCGGCGATGGGCCAGCCGAGGGGATCGCGCAGGAGAAAGTGCTGGGGGCGGCCTTGGTGGTTCATGCCGGAGCGGTGGGCCATGCGGCTTTGCAGGCGCTTGGAAGGCAGGTGGTAGGTTTTGCCGTCTTTGACGAAGCGGGTGCCGGTCTCGATGAAGCAGAAGGTGGTGTCGGCGCGGACGCATTCGTCGTGGAGGCGCTGCACCCATTCAAAATGGCAGGGACGGGCGCCGTCGTAGTTTTCGCCGCCGCAGATGACCTGCTCGATCTGGCCTGTGGCGAGGGCGGGCGCCAGGCTGACAGGACCGATGAAGGGCGCGCACATGACGCCTTTGTGCTTGAAGGGCAGATCGAGCAGCAGCGGCAGGCGTTCGTCGGCACGGCGCTGGTTTTCGCAGGTGACGTTGAAGAAGATGTTGTCCCAGCCGTCGCCCCAGTCGCGGGGCAGGCAGCGGGCGACGCGCTGCGGCCGCTTGGTGAGCAGATAAAAGATAACGTCGCTGCGCTGGCGCATGATGGCCCAGGCTTCGTCGCGCCAGGGATCGGCCTGGGGCAGAAAGAAATCGGAGGTCATGCAGACGCGGATGAGTTCACCGGCGCGGATTTTATAGTTGCCGCAGCGGTCTTTGGCGAGGGGGTAGCGCATGTTGGCGGTGCGGTAGATGCGGGCGCCGTCGTCGCCGGCGCGGACACGGTCAAGGTAGTACATGTAGCAGTGGGCGCAGCCTTCGCTGATTTTGACACAGCCGTGCCAGGGGTTCCAGATGTCGTGCATGGCAGAGCCTCCTTTCTTGGGGTTGTTTTTAGAGTAACAAAAAATCCCCAAAAGCGCCAGGGCTTTTGGGGACAAGCTGCACGCGGCAGCGATTATTTGGCTTCAAAGAGCACACCGGAGGTGGTGCCGTCTGGGCGAGAAATGGCGTCGACGTTATAGCCGAGTTCTTCCCCGATGACACGGAATGGCACCATGGTGCGGCCAGCATCGGCGATGATGTATGGCGCAACGTCGGTGGTCTTGGTAGTGCCGTTAACGGTGTAGGTCTTGGAACCTGGGCTCATGACCATGGTGGTGCTGCCGAGCTTGATGGTGATGGTGTTGTCATCGTAGACATAGTCGACAGTGCCGCCGAAAGCCTGGGCCACTGCACGCATCGGCACGAAGGTGCGGTCAAGATAGATGAGCGGAGCAACGTCCATGTTGACGGTGCTGCCGTCCACCTTCATGACGGTGGAGCCGATGGTCAGTTCCACTTTCTGAGCCTTGGCGTTAGGATCTTTGAAGGTAAAGGTGTCACTGACGACTTGGTAAGCGTTGCCTTTGTCGTCGGTGAAGGTGATTTCAAATTTCCCGGTGCAGGCTTTGTCGCACTGCAGCGCAGTGAGCAGGGTGCCTTTGCTGGTCAGGGAAGCACCGTGGTCGGTGAGGATGACTTTGAACCCTGGGTCGCTGACAGAGGAGTCGATCCAGCGGATGTCAATGTTGGTTGGGAAGAAGTCGAGCTTCATGGCATTGCCTTTGTTGTCCACAAGATTGAACTCAACGCCTGCTTGTTCGCCAGCGTTGTAGCTGGAACGATTGGTCAGCACCTTGCCGGTTTCGATGTTGTCCACAACGGTGAGATCGGCAGTGGCGACGGTGTTGTTGTTGTAGATGGCCACAACACGCACTTTGGCACCAACGGTGGCGTCGTCTTTGAGGGTGATGTCAGGCTTGGTGTTGTCGACCTTGCCATCGATGAGGCTTTCGTTGGTGAAGGTGTAGAGCATGCCGTCTTCACTGGTAACGTCGTACTTCTTGCCGTCGGTGTTGACGTAGTAGAGTTTGCCAGTGGTGGTTTCACCGCGCACGATGACGCTGCCGCCGAAGTCAAATTCGTAGTGGTCGAGGGTGCCGTAGCTAGGTGTCAGGCTCAGGGTCTGAGACAGGGTATCGACGAGTTCACCGTCGCGTTCAAAGGTGACGCGCACCTTGGCGGCGTTGGTGTCAAATGTCAGGTTATATTTCTTGAAATAGAGGCTGCCGTCGTCGCCCTTCGTCAGGCTTGGCACAGTGATGGACTGTGAAGTGCCGGCTTTGCCGTTGGCGTCGATGCTCTGCAGGCAAATACGGTCGTCGCTGTCTGGAATGTATTTGCTGTCAAAGGTGACGGTCAGGGCACGGTTTTTGGTGCCGTCGTTGTTGTCAAAAGTAGCCTTGATGGATGCTGGCATGGTGGCTACATATTCCTGAGAAACGGTTCTGGATGCATAAACCTTGCTGCCATCGGCACTTTGAACGTTCACCGTGATTTTGTTGTTGGCAGACATGTCATCCAGATTTTTGATCTTGGATTTTGGAATGTAGATGGTGTCTTCTCTGTCGTAAGCAACGATGCCGGTGTAGATGGCATCAGCGACACCTTCCTGGTAGCAGACAACACGCATGTTTTTCTCAACGTCACTGCCTGTGATCAGAACAAGCACGTTTTCGTTCTGTTCGATGTTGTTGTTGAAGCTCGCCACAGTGATGTTGATGTCTTTGCTGGTGTCGGCAGCAAAGGCAGCAGCTGGCAGCAAGCTCAGCAGCATCGCAGCGAGCGCCACGATGGCCACTAATCTTTTCTTCATTGTTCAATTCCCTCCTTAAAAAACGCACAAAAAAGTTTAAACTTTGCATAATTATAGCATAGAAATGGCGCAAATACAGGTGATCTTGATAATTGTTATTGGTCTGTCATCGGATGTCGAAAGGATTGTCATTATTCTTCAAGAACTTTGGCACCGATGTGTTACTTATTCGGCCATTTTCTTTTCGATGTCACTAATTTCGTTGACACGGCGTTCATGGCGGCCGCCTTCAAATTCGCTTTCCAGCCAAACATCGACAATATCGAGAGCGAGGCCTTCGCCGATGACACGCTGGCCCATGGTGAGGATGTTGGCATTGTTGTGGTTGCGGCTGGCGCGGGCTGAGAAGGTGTCGTGGCAGAGGGCTGCGCGAATGCCTGGCACTTTGTTGGCAGCAATGCCGATGCCGATGCCGGTGCCGCAAACGAGGATGCCGCGGTCACATTCGCCAGAGGCAACGGCGCGGGCAGCTGGTTCAGCGATCAGCGGATAGTCGCAGGAGTCGTGGCTGTCGGTGCCGAAGTCGACAACGTCGTGGCCGAGGGTTTCGAGGTGTTTTTTGATGGCGCTTTTGAGGTCGTAGCCGCCGTGGTCAGATCCTAATGCAATTTTCACGTTTCATTCTCCTTTTGTTTGTTCGTTTTTCCATTCGTCAAGACGCGCCGCAATGGCCGACGCAATCTGATCGTAGGTGTGTTGATAGGTGTCGATGTCACCGCCGAAGGGATCGGCGATATCGCCCGCCGGCGAGAGCGGCGCGATGCGGGCGGCATGCTGCGGCACAATCTGGCGCAGCTGCACCGCCTGGGCAAGGGTCATGGTGTAGATGTGGTCGCTGTAGGCGATGAGGTCGGTGGTCAGGGCGCGGGAACGATGGCCGCTGATATCGAGGCCGTGGTTCTTGCAGACGCGCACGGCTTCAGGTGTGGCACCATCGCCTGGAAAAGCAGCCATGCCAGCAGAGGCGACCGCCGCACCCGAGAAGTGCCCATCGCGGCGCAAGGCGTCGAGGGCGATGGCTTCCGCCATGGGGCTGCGGCAGGTGTTGCCGGTGCAGACAAAGAGCAGGTTCATGGGGTCACACTCCTTCGGAGGTGTCCGGCCATGGCTGGCTGAGCTTGCCAATGCGGTTCATGATGGCTTCGCCAAGGTCGGCGAGGGGCCAGGCGTCGATGTAAATTTCTTTGACGCCGTAGGCATCCATGCGGCGCAGACCGTCGAACAGGCGATGCGCGGCTTCATCGGGATGGGCGAAGCTGCCCATGTTCCAAACGAAGACATCCTCTGGAATGGTGCCCAAGCCTTGCAGGGTTTCGTCGGCAATGAGCATGCCCACTGGACGCGGCGCTGTTTTGAGGCGGGCGAGAATTTTTTCGGCGCGGTCGTCGCCGGTCAAGAGGTAAGCCGGTGCCTGCGGTGCATAGTGGCGGTATTTCATGCCAGGGGCCTTTGGGGCATCGTCTGGGCCGAGGGGCGCCGCTTCTGTGACGGGGCCAATGAGGGCCTCGATTTTTTCGCGAGGGATGCCGCCGGGACGCAGGATGGCGTACGGGGTGACGGTGAGATCCACGATGGTGGATTCCACGCCGACGCGGCAAGGGCCGCCGTCGACGACGCCAGCAATGTGGTCGCCGAAATCATGTTCCACGTGAACCGCCAGCGTTGGCGATGGATGGCCGCTAAGATTAGCGCTTGGGCCAGCCAGCGGGTGGCCAACGGCACGGATCAGGGTGCGCGCCAGATCGTTGTCCGGCATGCGCACAGCAACAGTATCAAGGCCGCCACTGACAACGCTGGATACAACCTTGCGCTTTTTAAGCACGAGGGTCAGCGGTCCTGGCCAAAAGGCTTCCGCCAGATCGATGGCGGCTTCCGGAATATCTTCGGCAATATCGCGCAGCGCGCTCATGTCGGCAATATGCAGAATCAGCGGGTTGTCCGATGGACGGCCCTTGGCGGCATACACGGCGCGGCAGGCTTCTTCATTGAAACCATCGGCGCCAAGGCCGTAGACGGTTTCGGTCGGAAAAGCCACGAGTTTGCCGGCGCGCAGCGCATCCACTGCTGTCTGCAGGTCTTCTTCTCGAGTGATGTCTAATAGCATCTTCCCCATCCTTTCTTTCTGGGAGTGTGCAGGGTTCGTACCTTTTATTATACCCGCTCCCGCCGGAAAATGACAGCCCTGAGCGGCGGTTGCGCAAAAGAAAAGAGACGATCGTCGATGACAATCGTCTCTGGTGATCAAATAAAAATTTTATTGATGGGTGTCGTCGTCCATCAGCGCCTGCAGTTCGGCTTCGCGGCGTTGGCCGACGGCCTTGATCTTTTCGAGAACAAAAAGAATGGCAATGCCCAGCACAAAGGCCAGTGGGTTGAAGGTGGCGAGGGTCAGCGGCGCTTCCCCTTCGGCGAGGGTGGTTGGCCCCATGATGATGGCGTAAAGAGAGCCGAGCATGAGCCCGATGATGAGATAGACCATAGCACTGCGGTGACGTTTGAGGGCTGCACGCAGAAAACGCACAGACACGGCGGCGCCGCAGAGTATGCCGCAGAGCAGCACGAGCACCCCTGGCAGAACGCCAAATTCAAGGCGGGCCAGCTTGCCAAAGGCGCTGATCATTGGAATGTAAACGCCCATGATCAAAAGCACAGTGGAACCGCTGACGCCAGGAAGCACCATGGCCGAGATGGCCAGGGCGCCGGAGATGAAAATATAAATGTACTGGCCGAGGCCCAGCGTGAGAAAATTCAGGACTGCGCCGCTGCCGGTGCCTTCACGGAAAAAGACCATGCCGCAGACGAGCACCAGGCCAATGAACAGAAACGGCAGTTTGCTGTAATGCCCAACGACAACGTCCCGTTCTTCTTTGATGACAAAGGGCAGCGCTGTCAACGTCAGACCCAAAAACAGCGAGGTGAGAAAATAGATATGGGTTTCAAACAGCTGCGCCAGCACGAGGACGGAGGACACCATCCCAATGACCCAGCCAATGCCGAGCTTGCAGAGATACCGCAAGCCTTCCTTGCGCTCACGCATGGAACCATTGAACAGATAATGCAGGGCGTCGATGAAGCGTTCATAGAAGCCTAAGATATAGGCAACGGTACCGCCAGACACGCCAGGCACACTGTCGGCAAGCGCCATACAGAAGCCATGGAAAATGTTGTATAGCATTGTTTCTCTCCCTTCACGCTGAATGATTCAAAAAGACGCGGCTGTTCACACAGCCGCTGTCGCTCTATGCCATTTCATTATTATAGCCCATCCGCCGCACACTGGCAACCGCTGCGGGCCGATCTGCTCAAAAAGCCGGCTCTTCCGCCTGGTTTGTCACTGCGCCACAGTGACTGCAGTAGCGGTCGTTTCTGCGCAGCGGTTCACCGCATACCGGGCAGTTTTTTCCGAGGGCTGCGCCGCAGTGGCGGCAATAGCCAGCATCCTTTGGCGACCAGCCGCCGCAGTCGTCACACGCCACATGTGTCACGCTGCGATAAACGATAAACAGCACCACCGCTGCCAGATTGCCGACAAGGCCGAGCAGCAGCCAGAGCACGCCGTTCATGTCGCTGCGCACAGCCTGCTGATAGAGCCAGCCAGCGACGAGCAGCCAATAGCCAGCAGCGAGGGCCAGCAGCACCAGCCCCACAACGAGAAGCAGCGTGCGCGTTCCCAGGGACACGGCGCCTACGGTGCCGATGCTGTACCCAGCCAGGCTCCATTCCATGATTTCTTCGAGCCCTTCAAATCGCCAAGCCAGCGGCATGCCTGCCTGTTCCATGTCGCTCCAGGCACCGCTCAGCTGCGGCCAGAGAAGAAACACACTCAGACAGCCAGCCACAAGTGCCGCTACCACGGCCAAGATGGCATAATTCTTAGCGATGCGCTTAAAATCCCAGTTCATGATTTCATTATGTAAAGTTGTCATTGTAAAAGCCTCCTTTGTTTTGATTGTTGTTCCATTTGATGAACCAAGTATAACAAGGAGGCTTAAACGACCGATTACATACTATTAAACAAATTATAAACTTTTCGCCGTATGCGAGCGCTCTTATTTTAGGAGCGCTCAGCAGGCATTGAAACGATAGCCTGCGCCCCACACAGAAACGATGTAGCGCGGATTGGCTGGGTCTTTTTCGATCTTCTTGCGCAGGCGGTTGATGTGCACCGCCACGGTGGCGCTGTCGCCCATGGCGTCCCAGCCCCAGATGCGTTCGTAAAGCTGTTCGCGGCTGAAAACAACGTCGACGTTGAGCATGAAAAAGAGCAGCAGTTCGTATTCTTTGTGGGTCAGCTCCACCTCTTCGCCTTCCACATAGACACGGTGGGTTTCTTCGTTGAGGCGAATGCCGCCAATCTGAATTTCGGCGCCCTTGTGTTCCGCCTTGGTGAGGCGGCGGTACCGCGCCAGATGCGCCTTGACGCGCGCCACGAGCACGCTTGGCGAGAAAGGCTTTTCGATGTAATCATCGGCGCCAAGGCCAAGGCCGCGAATTTTGTCGATGTCTTCCTGCCGCGCGGTAACCATGAGAATGGGAACATCCAGCTTTTCGCGCAGACGGCGGCAGATCGAAAAGCCGTCCATGCCCGGCAGCATGAGATCGAGCAAAATCAAGTCAAAATCGCCGGACAGCCCGCGTTCAAGGCCTGTGTTGCCATCGGCAGCAATGTCGACGCTGAAACCGTCCAGCTCCAGATAATCGCGTTCAATTTCAGCAATGGCGGTGTCGTCTTCTATAATCAAGATTTTATCCATGTTGCGCCTCTCCTTTCGGCAAAGTGATTGCGATCGTCAAACCATGCGGCGTGTTGGCGCGCGCCGTGACCTGCCCACCCATGCGCTGCACGGCTTTGGCGACAATGGCGAGGCCAAGGCCGCTGCCCTGGTTCGGGTTGTGACGCGATGGGTCGCTGCGATAGAACACGTCAAACAGCTTCGGCAGTGCCTCCGGCGCAACGCCCGGCCCATCGTCGGCGAGCGTCAGGCAGGCGGCGTCGCCGTTGTCGTCGAGGCTGATGATCACGTGCCCGGTGGCCGCTGTTTTGTACTTGAGGCTGTTGTCGAGAATGTTGACGAGAATGCGCCGCACCAGCTCGGCATCGGCATTGACGCGCAGCGGTGCCAGCGTGGTGCTCTGCACCTCCAGCCCTTTGGCGGCATATTCCGGCGCCACCACCTCCAGCAAGGCAGCAATCTCACTGTCCAGCTGCAGCGGTTCCATATTGAGGGGATAGTTTTCGAGGTCCATTTTGGAATATTGGAAGATCTGCGACACCATGCGCTGAATTTCTTCGGCCTTGGTTTTGATGGTGCGCAGGTAGGCCTGTTGTTTCTCCGGCGTGTTGGCAACGCCGTCGAGCAGCCCTTCCACATAAGCCTGCACCGCTGTCAGCGGCGAGCGCAGATCGTGGGAAATGCCCGCCATGAGCTCCTTGCGGCTTTCTTCCTGGCGCTGGCTTTCTTCCACCGACCATTTGAGCCGCTGCGCCATTTCATTGAACTGGTCGCAGATTGGCGCAAATTCATCGTCGCCCTCGTAATGAATGCGGTAATCAAGGTTGCCCGCGCCGATTTGCCGCACCCCTTCGGCAAGAATATCGAGCGGCTCTTCAATCTTGCGGAAAACAAAACGCGTAAGAAAATGGTTGGTCAGGATCAGGGCAATGAGAATGGCAGCAATGAGAATCACCGCAGCCACCGACAGCAGCATTTTATAGAAATCGCCGATCATCGCCTGAGCGCTGCCGAAAAGGTAGATGCGATAGCTGTCGCCGTCGGCATCCAGTGTGCGTGTGTAAAGGCTGCGGCTCTGCTGGCTGATGCTGCCATCCTGCGGCAGCGCTGCACCGGCAGCCTGCAAGGCTGCATCGGCAGCATCTTCGTCGCCGTGGGTGTAAAACCGTTCGCCGTTGCGCTCAACGATCAGGCGCATGGCATTTTCATCCAAAAGCCCCGATAAACGTTCCAATCGTGACAACCGTGTGTCGTCATCATCGGCCTGCAGCGCCTGCTGCGCCGCCAGCGTCACCGTGGCGCCCACTTCTTCAAAATCCTCGCGGTCATCAAAGCCCAGCCCGCCGCCGAACGACATGGCCATCCACACCAGCGCCAGACAAAACGCCGCCGTCGCCACCGTGATGCCCAGCGGCACACCGATCATTAGAAAGTTCGACACCTGTAAACGTGTGCGGATCTTCATCGTGCAGCCCTCCCATCGTGTTCATGATTGATACAAAAATTATAACACACCCGCCGCACTCATTTTTAAACTCATCATAAACTTTTCCACAAAAAAACGCCGCCGGGCAGCACCCGACGGCGGCAGCACATCCTCACCAGCTTGACGCATAAGTGATAGGCCGTTCTTTGATACGATGGATGTAACCTTCTGCTTCCAATGCATCAAGGCTACGCCGCAGCGCACTTTTCTTTACATCAGAAAGAATGTCCAACAGCTCCTGCTGATTCAAGCCATCATCAAAATCATCGAACAGCCGCTTCTGCTCGAGAATCCGCATCACATTTCCTTTCAAGTGATCATTCTGGAATGTCCTATCGTGTTCTATGCGTTTCTCCGTTTGTTCGAGCAAGGCGCGCCGTTCCTGAAGATTTTCTATGATGGATTGCTGACCATCGGCAAGGATGGCAAGAAAACCTTCAATAAAATAATTCATCTCGCCAAAGGCATTGAATTTATTGGTGCGCGCGAACATTTCAAGATAGCGTTTCTGATTTTGGTGGCAACCTTGGGAAAGGGAATACGCCGTATATTTGGAACAAGCCTTCGAAAGATAAAGGCTCGAAAGCAGCCGTCCAACACGGCCATTGCCATCATAGAACGGATGAATGTAACCAAAATAATAATGACCAACAGCAATCTTGATCAAGTCAGGCAGCGGTGCCCCTGTCATGAACTGTACCAAATTCTCTACCGCATCAATGATGCGTGATTCTGGAAAAAGCCCTTCATGAATGCTTTTTCCAGCAACACCACTGAGCACACTGACAGCGTCGGAACGAAACAGCTTGCCATCAGGCAGATCATCAGCAGCAATTTCGCCTTCAGTCACATAATCATAAATTTTCCGCACATCTTCAGCGCTGCTTGGTGAGCACAGCTTTCCCTCGGCAATGCCATAATAAGAATGAATCATACTGGTCAGCCGACGTTTATCTGCACTGCCTTGTTTAAGCAGACGGGCACTTTCGGCAATTTCAGCACGCGCGCTGTGAACATTTTCCAAAGCGTTGCTGTTAAAAATTTCATCGACAACAAGATTGCGCAAAAATTGCTCCTTAGCAATGCCTGGCAATTGGCCGTCGAGCATCATCAGCGCCGCATCCTGCTGATAGATGCACGCCATCTGCACCATCATTTCATTGGTAGGCCGGTAGTAAAGCTGAAAAATGTCCTCGCTATACATCGGAGAAATCGTAAAGGGGAGCTTAACAGTCGTTTCATCCTGCATCAGCGCAGCATGGTAATCGCGCGCCCCTTGCTCATCATTTTTCCAGTTCTTGTACCATTTTTTATAGAAATACTCCATGACGCACCTCCTTTCTCTTAAAATAGCATATTTTTCCAGGAAATATCAATTTCTTTCTCCTATTTCTTGCAAAATCTGCATTTTCTTGCAAATATATTAGTCCTTACCTTCTTTTTCTTTCAAAAATCGTCATTTTTTACATTTAAGTCTTTTTCTGCATATTTCCATTGTGCCTATTGTCATGAATTGGCAACAAATGTTGTGAAAATGTCATGATTAGCACTCACCACTTGCGAGTGCTAATAAATTGTGCTATTATACAATTGTACCAAGAGAGAAGGACCTGAAAGGGGTTCCTCCCCATAGGGCATAAGCAATAAATGATATGTTCAAAGAAATGGAGGAATGACTTATGTTACCTAGAATTTTTGGTGAAGACTTATTTGACAATTTCTTTAATGATGATTTTATGATGCGTCCTATGACACACAACGCTGCACCTCAGATGATGAAAACAGACGTGCGCGAAATGGACAACACCTATGAATTAGATATTGACCTGCCAGGCTTCAAGAAAGAAGACATTAAGGTAGATTTGAAAGATGGCACCCTGACCATCAGTGCTGCACGCAACACCGAAACCAACGAAAAGGACGACAATGGCAAATTGATCCGCCAAGAACGCTATGTCGGCACCTGCAAACGTAGTTTCTATGTTGGCGATGTTCAGCCAACCGATATCAATGCAAAATATGAAGACGGCATCTTGAAACTGTCCGTTCCTAAATTCGATAAGACAGCAGTTCCAAGCGGCTCCACCATTGCTATTGAATAATCTCGAATAAAACATGCAGAAACATTGACTCCCTGCCTACATTGGCATACATACACCCCCTTAAAAAATCAGCCCCGCGTTCCAGCAAACGCGGGGCTGATTTTTTTCGTTCAAAGCCGCTTCCCCAGCTGATAGGCCTCTTCCAGTGCTGGATGGCCGCTGATGGCGCCAGGTTCTCGGACGCCGCTGACGAGGATATGGCCAAGGTCTTCGATGTTGAAGTAACGCAGGATCATGCGGTATTGCAGAAGAATGGCATCGAATAGATCGGGCAGGGTATTGCCGGAAACGAGCAGCAAGGCTGCGTGTTTGATGGCAAATGTATTGCGCAAGGGGGGTGTGCAGGCGGTCGATGAGGGCTTTGAGCTGGGCACTGATGCCGTAGAAATACACAGGAGACGCGACGATGAGGGTATCTGCCTGAGCAAGGGCGGCATAGACCTGCGTCATGTCATCCTTTTGGAAGCAGGCATGGTCAGGCGCCGCGGCACAGCGTTCACAGCCGATGCAAGGATGAATGTTCAGTGTCGCTATAGACAGCACCGTCACCTGATGCCCAGCCGCTTCTGCGCCGCGCACAAAGGCCTGAACCAGCTGTGCCGTGTTGCCCTGCCGACGTGCGCTGCCGTGAAGCACAACAATATGGGACATGGGATGAACCTCCTATTACAATAAATTTGGACAGGAAAGCCAGATCT
>JAHZHI010000069.1 GCA_019420345.1 Peptococcaceae bacterium | reverse complement strand
CACCGTTTGAATTGTATCATTCTGAGGTGTTGCACTTGACTTGACAATTCGCCCTACTAAAAAGAGCGTGTATGGAACAGCACTTATCACATACACGCCATTTTATTATTATTTTTTCAATACAAAACCCCTGAGAACAAATTACCATCTTTGTTCTCAGGGGTAACAGTTTTGTTTTATTTAATTGAGCCGCACCACGATATAGCCATTAACAATCTGGATACTGCCTTCCTGCGGATAGGTTGGCATCCAAGATTTAATATCTCCGATCGCTGTCTTGATTTCATCCGGCATATCATCCATGTAAACGGCATTTGGCAATGCCATGAAGCGATTGAGATAATTGCCATAACTGTACTGCGTGCGATAAGTACTTGCCTTTAACACACCCGTTAATGTGATCTCATCTTGCTCAGGTGTCAAGTCCAGCATGGCATCGCTGCCGCTGCTGCCAACGAGCACCACTGGCATGTCTGTCGTATAGCCATCCACGCTTTGAATGGCAGATACCAAGCGATTGGAATACGCATTGATCTGCTCAAGACTTACTTCCATCGACAAATACGCTTTGTTGTCTGCCACTATATACGAATAAGCAGTAAATGCCATTGCAATCATAATAATCCAACTCAGTATTGCCTGTATACTGTAACGCAAGCTGCCCGTCTCCGCGAATTGTTCGCCAGCAAAGCTGGCCAACGCGATAGGAAGGATCAAAATATAAACACAGCCATAGATCATCAGAAAATGAATCTCAGCGCCGCCCACCATAATATGAATGAGGGCTCCAGCCAATGGATAGCATACAACCAATACCAGCGCCAAAATACCACGTAATACTCCCACACTACGTCGTACGATCAAAAGAAGGAGCATCACCAAGCCACTTGCTGCCGCTGCTAAAAGCAAATAACGGATAAAGCTAAAATTCCAACCAAATTGATTGTCAATGAAATACTCACGATAGCACTCATAGCATTTCCGAATAAGTGAAGGCAGTTGGTCCAATGAAACGGACCCCATGCTGGAGATCCCCATATAATCAGAAAGCCCGCCCATATTGGCTGTTGCCCAGCGCGCAGCCGCCATATATACAACGATGCCAAGGCCAAGGGTAACAACCATTTTGATACCACGTAATAAAATCTGAAGAAAAGAGCGTTGGCCTTCCAAACAATCAAACAACAATGTGCCAACCATCAACACCGTCGCTACTGGGAAATAGCTTTGATAAACGCCCATCGACAAAATGAGCACAATGGCACCCAACGGAAGTCCCATGATTGGTAAACGTGCCACAGCAAAAGCTGCACAAGCAGCCAAAAACAAGCCAAAGAAATAAGCATCCGCCGTAAACATATAAGTAAACGTTGCGGCCACTGTTGGAAAAGAGACCAACAGCGCAGCCGTGATGATACATGCCAACGGACGATGAATGCGAAACAAACTGGTTGTAATGCACGCCGTTCCAGCCAGGCAAAGGATACTTAGCACCCCGATCAGCCATGGCATACTAAAATCGCCATCCCATTGCAACACTGTCGGCAAAAACCAGCGTCCAGACTGAGTCCCATAATCGCATTGAAAAAGATGAAAAATATCATCATGATTTGGCAGCTTATTCGTCAACATATAAAGGTGCGCAATTAATCCAAAAACGACGGACGCTGCGAACGTCCACCTGGTATAGGAAGGAACACTTTTGCGAAAACGTTCAAAGGCCGCATCTGGTGCGAGAATCATTGTTCTGCCCTCCCTTCCTTCGGCATTTGCTCACAGGTTTGTGCAACAAGATACCGCGGACGTTCTTTGCTCTCAATATAGATCTGTGCGATATAATAGCCAATGATGCCCAAACTGATCATGATGATACTGCCAATCAACAGCAATAAAATAATCACCGTCGTGAATCCATCGGCAGCATTGCCACTGGCCCACAACACTAAAGTCTGAACACTGAGCGCTATTGCCAAAAGAAGAAAAATACCGCCAATCACAGTAACGATCTGCATCGGCGCCGATGAGAACGCAGAAATATTCGAAAGCGCATAGCGAATCAATGACAGCGTTGAAAAGTGACTGGTTCCAGTTGTCCGTTCTTCTACTGAAAACGGCACATCAATTGAACGAAAACCCACCCAGCCAACCAAAGCACGGAAAAATGTTTTTCGCTCCGGTAAGGCAAGCAAAGCATTCACCACACGTCGGTCCATCAATTTAAAGTCCGAGGAACGGCTCATATCGATTTTTGCAGCACGGCTCATCAATTTGTAAAAACATCTGGCTGCAAACCCGTGAGCTGCACTTTCTTCTCCGCGGTCTTCTTTCACGCCGTTAACCACTTCCCAACCATCCTGCCACAAAGCATACATTTCAACAAGCTTTTCCGGCGGATGTTGAAGATCACAATCAATCACTGCACAGCATTCACCATCTGCTGCACCCAAGCCCGCAAAAATTGCCGCTTCCTTGCCAAAATTACGCGAAAAACGTAAACCTCGGACATCAGAAAAGGTTTGATGCGCCACGTCGATTTCATTCCAGGTGCGATCACGAGAGCCATCATCGACAAAGATAATTTCATATGGAATGTCCGCACCTGCCAGCACCTCATGCAGGCGCTGAGCCGCTGTAAGCACCAAGCCTTCCTCATTATAGGCAGGTACAATCACTGACAGCATCACTCACACTCCCTTCTTATATACCAGCAGGCCAGTTAGGTAATTAATCACCACAACAATGACGCCCACAACAATTTTTGCCAAATATTCACCAATACCTGCCCATTCCACAATCAACACCAAAAGCACCGTTTCAAGGCCCAGCGAAAACAAGCGAGAAAGAAAAAAAGCAGTTGCCTCTCGTATGCTCCGCCGTGATGTAGAACGATATACCCAAGCACCATTCGCAAAATAGGCAAAAGTAACGGCACCAACCCATGCCAAAACATTGCTGACAATGTATTGCAGGTTAAGAAAATTAAACAAAAAATAAAGCACATAATTGATGAGTGTGGTGCCACATCCAACAATCAAATAATGCCATTGTTCTTCGTATTTTTTGAGCAGTTTCTTAAAATCCACACATCCACCTCCAAGAAGGCATCATCATTTCATATGTACATTTTTGGACATTTTAAATTCACTTATTGATTAGCTTAACATGTTTATACCATTCATTCAAGCCATCGCAACCTGTCTAAAACAATCTTCACAGATACTTAAGAAACATTGCAAAAATATAAAAAGCAAACACAATTTATTCTAGCATAGCTTAAAATACAGAACACTTTGTATTGCCACAATGACATTGCATTGTGACAACCGGAAACGCAACTTTTTAACAATAGAGAAAGAGACGCCCAGCATAAGCTATGCGTCTCTTTCAATGATATAGGAAAGGTTTAGAAAATAGAAGTATTCAAATTAAAAACATCTGGTTTACAACAGATTACTGGTTATCCTTTTGTTCGGAAAAGAGCTTGGAAAACGTAAAATTATCGGAATAGTATTTATCAATTTTATGTTTATAGCGTTCCACTGGTACCGCTTTCTTAGAAAATGCAATACCGTCGTCACCATCCTGTTCAGCCACAATCCACGCAAGGAAATCGTCGTTGTTGCGGGTTGGATAATCTTCACGGAAATGTCCCGCACGGGATTCTTTGCGTTGCAAGGATGCGCGCAAATACAGTTCACTGATAAAGGATATACCTTGTACTTCAATGAGTTTTAACAGATAGTGTGGATCTTTCGCTTTCATGCGTGGCAGCATATCTTTTTGAACTTGCTGAAGTTTTTCAAGTGCTTCATTCAGCGAACGTTCGCTCTTGATGATGGAAACCTCGTAAGGGAACACGATTTCCTGAATAGCGCGCAGCACGTCATGTGGCATAAGCCCGTCATCACCCATTTGCGCATACAAAGCCGCTTTCTTTTCAGCAATAACAGCTTCATCGAGCTCGCCTTGCGTTGTATTTTGTAATGCTTTTACAACCGCTTCACCTGTCATGTAACCACCAGAAGCCGTCGTTTCGAGTGCGAAACCACCCATGTATACCCCTGGGTCCAAGCTGCGAGAAGTACCCGCTGCATAAAGTCCTGGCACACCGGTATAGCCATCAAGTTCTGCTTCAATGCCGCCGAAGCCGCAGGTCAGCTGTGGAATCCATTCACTGTTTTCCTTGAACATGTCGATGCCAAGGTCGCAGAGTTTGTCATAATTCAGTTTTTGCCAGCCATCTTGAGGTTTTAAAAGAACCAAGTCGTCTGGATTGACGGCACTAATGTCAAGATAGAATGGACCATTGCCCTTTCGGTGTTCAACAGCCATCGCCAGCGTCGTAAAATGTGGGTCGGTATTGGCACCAAGCACGGGGGAATATGGATCCATCAACGGTTCACCGATGCCATTGACCACTTTTGCGCCCAATGGGAACAGTGCCGTCTGACCTTCCCAGCCAAAGAGCTTTGGCACGTTCCAAACACGGCCAAATTCAAAATTGCTGAGTTTTGCGCCAGCCTTAAATGCCAATTCAGCACCTTCACCTGTGGTGGTATTTTTCCCATAGGAAGTTTTCCAGCCGGTCCATCCTGTTGCTAAAATAACGGCCCGCGCTTCAATAACATAGAAGTCTCCGCTTCGTGAGTCAAATCCTACTGCACCAACAACACGTTCTCCATCTTTGAGAAGGTCCGTTATCAAAATACGGCCAAGACGTTTGACCCCGCGCTCTTTTACTTCTTTGATAAGATTGCGCGCCATATCCTCGCCGCCCTTACCTTTGTATTGGGCAGGATAGAGCTTTACATGAGGCAAGCCGCGCTGTGGAATGCCTTTCAAAGATCCATCTTCTTTGCGGAAGAATCGGCAGCCAAGACGTTCATAATCCTGCATACGCGCGTAGGATTGGGAAAGCAGCGATTCTACCAATTCCTGATTGCAAAGGCCATCGTAATAATACACAAGGTCTTCCACCCAGTCATCAATATTTTCGCCTGGCAATATCACGTCAAAATCGCCGCCGGACATAGACATGAGACCGCCCCAATCAGCAGGCCCTTTATCTACAACAAGCACATCAAGAGAAGGATCAAGTTCTTTGGCATGGTCTGCCGCCCAAAGCCCAGCAGACCCTCCACCGATAATCAACACATCGGTTTTCAGACGAATGTCTTTTACGTTCGTTGTTTCCATAACAGCACCTCCACTCACTCAAAAGCCATAGGCAGCGCTTCTTTGAACGGATGCACAAAGATCGCTCCTGCCGGGCAGCGACGTTCACATTTGAAACAGGTCATGCAATCATCTCCATAAGCGATGAAAGCTTTACCGTTTTCATCGAGACGAATGGTGTCCAAGGGGCAAATTTCTACACAGGTGCCGCAGCCAATACATTTTTCTTGATCAATGGATTGAATCATCGCCCAGTCCTCCTTCAATAAAGGCATTGTCCATGGAAAAAATTTCCCATGGACAATGCATCAATCAACCACAATGTCTTATTTTCTCTTACGCCATTCCAATACCACTTCGCCATTTTTATCAAGGTGAATGGTCTGGAACATGTTATTCAACAATGGATTGGTATAATCATAGTCAATGCGCTTATGGTTGCCGCGGCTTTCTTTACGGTTACGAGAGGTAATAGCCACAGCTTTGGCAAGATCAATAAGATCGAAAAGTTCCATGGTACGCATGAGCTGATGTGCATCTTCGCAGCCAATATCAGATTGTGCATAAGATTTCAAATCATCCAGATATTTGATACCAGCACGCATCATATCTTCGCTGCGCAGCTTCAGCCCGACATAATCGTTCATGATGACTTGCAGAGTGGAGTTTGCTTCGAGCCAGTATGCACCATTTTCACGGTTCATCAGTTTATTATAGAAATCAATGTGTTTCTGGATGTCTGGGTGCCCAGATACATCATATTCGTCAACAGTCTTTACATATTCAGCCACAGATTCACCGGCGACATCGCCCCAAACAGAAGCACTGGTGATGTTGCCGCGTACGTTGCCGCAAACAATACCAGCTGCATAGATGCCTGGTACGTTGGTGCTTGCATCAAGGTCGATGTCAATGCCGCGCTGTGCCAAAGAATAGTCATAGGTACCAAATTCCACCATGCTCTTATGCAAGTCTACACCGCGCTGGTTGAGATAATCGGTGATAGAATCGATGCCTTCGCATTTGAACTGCTGATGCTGGTAAGCATGGTCTTCTTCACTATAACCGGTGCAGTTCATAAAGGTTGGGCCGGTAGCATTTTCAAGGCGTTTGGTAAAGACGCCAGGGTTGATATCCATGAGTGCGTCGCCGCGCTTACGATCTGGCTTGTCACAGAATGGGCTAATGGAATCGCCGTTGATGTCACTGATGACGCCAAACCAGGTTGCTTTACCACTACGAGCAAAACCTTTAACGCCTGCATGGCGATATGGAACATCAATGTTAACCAGCTTTGCCCCTGCACGATAAGCGATGGCAGCACCACCAGCAGCTGCTGGGCAGCTATGAGTATTAAAGATGTAGGCTGGGTTAACATTTGGATACATGCGCATGGCCTGAGCAGTTGCTACGAGTACAGCTTTAGCTTGGATAACAACCACTTCTGGTTCGTCGTCTGCAAGGATGAACCCAATTGCGCCAACCGCACGGCCTTCATCATTGGTCAAAATGTCGTTGATGAAGAGCTTATTCATGATCTTCGCGCCGTTTTTACGTGCTTCGTTGGTCAATACACGTTTCTGGTTGGCGCCATCATATTTCAGATGATAGCACTGACGGGATGGCATGGTATGCCCTTCAAAATGGTATTCACCAGTAGGCTTCATATTGACGCCCCATTTTTCCCAGCGCTCTACAACGCTCTGGGTGCGCAGCATCATCTTGCGCAGCATAGCCTGATCCTGCCATGGGCCGCCTTCCATGCCTTCATTGATTTCAGAGATGACACGGTCAAAATCGTCCCCGTGGCATTCTGGAATGTAGCACATGAAATGGTCATTACCACCGCAGCCAGAACCAGAACGGCGGGTATCTGCTTTTTCAGCAATAAGAACATCGACGCCTTTGCTTGCTGCTGTGATGGCAGACATTAAACCTGCAACACCGCCGCCGATGATTAAGTATTCTGTTTTAATGATTTCGTCGCGAACCTTGACATCCATTATTCAGCACCTCTTTCTTTTGCGAGCTTTTCTTCCGGAACATCCATGGTGAACATCATGTGTGACAATGGATAACGCATCGAAATTGCACCTTTAGGGCAATCCTTTACGCATGCACGGCAGTGCCAGCATTCGTAAGGATATTTCACAACAACGATCTTCTTCCCTTCTTCGTTCTTCGCAAAGCGAATGACGTCTAATGGGCAGATCTGCGCACAGGTTCCGCATTCAATACATTTTTCTTTGTCAATGATTGGTGGCATACGCCAACACCTCTTTCTGAAAATTTTTCGCTAATTTAAGGAGTCTATTTAGAAAATAAGTGAACCGACAGCAATGGTAATGATTGTTACTGCAACCCAAGATAAGACAACAACCGGTGCTGCAGATTTCATAATATCCTTGGTGGTAACCCATTCATTCCCATGCAGCAGAGATGCACTGGAGCTGGCTGCTGGAGTAAGGAATGCCAAGTGTACGCACATAACGATGATGATAACGGACAATTGTGGATCAACACCATTGGACATGCAATAGCTGTAAACAATAGGCATGAGTGCAACGCCAAGCGCACCATTGTTCATAACGTTGGTAAGGAGTGCTGCAATAAGACCAATGACAACCATGAAGAAGATTGGGCTCTTGCCACCAAAAATTGGGTTCAAAATGCCCATCAGCCATTCTGTGATACCACTACCTTCGGCGGTCATTGCGGAAGAAAGTGGCTGAACGGCTGCAAGCAGGAAAATGATGCCCCAAGCAACACCGTTATCAATGGCTTTTTTAATCTGCAGAAGTGGTTTGCCATCCACTTTAATGAAGCACATAACAGCAACGATAAATACGCACACACCGGTGCTACCGATACCGTTAAGGAATTGGGTTAAGAAGAAATTCTTTGGCAAGAAACTTGGCAGAAGCAAGCAAAGAACAAGTGCAACCAAGAAACCAAGAACAATCTTCTGAACTTTTGTAAGAACAAGACCATCACCAGTCTTATCGAGTTTGGTAGCATCGAGATCAACCAGTTTGGAAACATCAGGACGGAAGATAAATTTGCAAACAAACAGTAAGAGAATCGCACACACAATGCAGCATGCAATGGCAATAACCATATATTTTGCATAGTCAATGTTGGTTCCAGAAATATTAGAAAATGCACCAAGAACAGTCAGTGGTACTTGCTTGAATGGGATCATGGACATCCCAACCTGTGCTGCAAAAACGATGGCAAAGACCATCATTGTTGGATAGCCATCACCTTTTTTGTAGCCACAGAGATCGCAGATCGCATAGAGGATTGCCCAACCGATCAACGCTGCTGGAGATGCACTGGTAAGACCCCCAAGAATAAAAATGGATACCAAGAAGACAAAAGTAAACGCCCATGGCTTACCTTGTACAAATTTACGTGTGATGAACCATAACGAAATAAAGCGGGACAAACCATATTGATCGATTGCTGCACAGAAAATAAAGATAAAAAACATCATGACGACAATGGAATCACCAAAGCTTGAATTAAATACAGCCGCTGGTGTCATACCACCGATCAACATTAACGCCAATAGCCCAGCCATACTTGGCCAAACAATGTCAACAAAAATCCAGCCATATAACAGCCCCAGGAAAATCCCAATCAGGTTCATTCCCAACGGCGTCAGTGGTGCAACCGCAGGAAGTTGACCAAATCCAAACATAATAACTAATGTAATAATAGAGTTGATGTAATACATCGTATTCTTCTTTTTTACTGCCTCAGACATATTAACCTCTCCTTTGTGGCTATTTTCCTTTCCAGAGATTCACGCAAAATTTTTGATGGCCATCAACTCATACGTGATTTCTTTCCACGCCTTTATGATATATCCAGCTTATGGTTTCTAAAAGCCTAGTTTATCAATATTTATCATTAAGAAAAAATATAACAATCCATTTTCCCATGATTTTTACCAATAATAAAAAGGCTGTACGTATTGTAAAAATACATACAGCCTTTTCACCTTATTACAAGGTCATTTCCGAATAGCTCTGGCAAATGTTTTCAATGGCCTGCGCCACACATTTTTCAGCAGCATTCATTTCATGTGTACCATGATGTACCCAACCGCCAATAAGGTCCACATCAAAGTCTTTCACATCGAGCACCGTCAGCTTATAAGGAAACATCTCATTACTTCTCAGCGCTTCATTTTTTGGCAAAATAACCACTGCATCGGTTTGCGTGGCATATTTGCGCAAGTTCAATACGTCCACCAAAGTAACGATAGATATATCACTATTCTTTACGCCAAAGTTTTGCGACAAAAACGGATCTTTTTTTGCCACCATCGTTACACGTTCATATTGCGCTACGTCTTCAAAACGTACTTCCGGCAACTTCGTCAACGGATGATCCTTACGCGTGCAAACCGCTTGCTTATCAAAATACGTTCTATGGAATTCAAGTTGTAATCGTTTAAGATCGTTTTTAATATCCAAGGCAGCCAAAGAATGATACGTAATAAAACCCATATCCAATTCATTCTGGGCCACTTTTTTCAACACTTCTTTTACATCATCACGCTGAGCATAAACGCGAATGCCTTCGTATTGATGTTTTAATTGCAACATGGTATCAGTAATGATATTCATACCCAAGTGGCTATTGCTGGCAATACGCACTTCACCAATGATTTCTTCCGAACTGCCAGTAATGTCCTTTAAGCTGTCCAAAACATTTTGGATCTCATAAGCACGCTTCAAGACCTCTTTGCCTTCTGGTGTAAACGTTACACCACGTTTACTTCGATTTAGCAGAACATAGCCAAGCTCTTCCTCCAGATTGATCAATGAAAGACTGATCGTTGACTGAGAGATATACAACTCTTGTGCCGCTCTTGAAATCGAACCGTATCTATCCACCGCAATAAGAAATTTAAACTGATTGAGCTGCATACATCGTCCCTTCTCTTAATAATAAAATCATTTTATGTCACCTTTCTATAATAACGCATCTTATTCATTTTGAAAAGGGAGCCATCCATTTATATATTAAATACAACTGGCTTTTCAAAAAATGTGTGAGAACTATTTTTTAAAGTAAATTCTCTCGTTTTCAGCCTTAACATTTTTGATAATCAAAACCACCCGTTGAACGGGTGGTTTGATAGGCCCTATAAGGGCCTGTTAC
>JAHZHI010000068.1 GCA_019420345.1 Peptococcaceae bacterium | reverse complement strand
TACCAGAAGTTCTATGAGTCATTTTTTGTTGCACTTAGATTGTAAATTCGCCGCGCAAAAAGGCCCGCCTGCCTTTGTGGAGAAAGCAGACGGGCAATTATAACACCGAGGGGTGGTGTTACCTAATAGGAAAGAGGCCAGCAATTGGTGGCCAACGTTATGAGGTGTTTACTACGTATTTTATGATACCGTTGCTTCTTGAAAAACAGCTTAAATTGCTATGAAGATTTAATGTCAGGACGGTTACATCCTTTTGTTGCCGCCTCACTTCGCCAACAGCGCCGATACAGTCACGGCAGCAGCTGCACCGCTGCTGTTTTTCCAAACCCACACGGTGCGCTGATGAAGATCATCCGATATTTTTTCATGGCATCATCAAATTGCGCCGCCAACGCAGGCTTGAGAACAAGAATCGGTTCCATAGTCCACCTCCTTTTTCGCAGCAATTATTCACTAAAAAAATTTTACCAACAGATTTATAACTTGTAAATCGTTCCAAAGTATGAGCCACCGGAAAGAAAACTGAATGTTCCTTCGTTTGCTGTTTTTCTTCAAAATGCTGTCAAACAGCCATGAACGCAAAAAGCACACGCATCCTTATCGATGCGTGTGCTTTTTAATGGATTATTCTTTTTTATCATTCTGTTCTGCCGCCACGGGGCCCACGCTGAAAAAAGTACAGCGCCGCAGATCCCGCGCGCTTAAATATACCGGCTCCTTGCGCCAGCCATCGGCACTGCGAAAGCCCTGCCATCCATAACCGTAAAGCAGCAAATGATGGTTGCGGTACTTGGGATGAAAATGCATCTCCAGATAAACAATATTGCCGCGTGCCAACGCTGCGCGAATACGCCCTTCTGTCGCCGGTCCGCCAAAGCGCACTTTAACGTTCCCGCAGTCAAAGTGGTTCAGCGCTTGCCGCAGATACAAGCCGGCAAGCCCATCGCTGGTGCCGCCAAGCCATTTGCCGGCGCCAACGTTCCAATACGCCAGCAAGCGGCGTCCCAACGCTGCCACCTCATCAAACACCTGCGCCGGCGCATTTGCCAAATCTGGCCGCAAAGTCAGCACCAGATTGGTGATTGCCGTTGGGCCGCAGTGTTTATGATAAGTTCTGTCGCGTTTGGCGAACTGCCCCGTGGTGCAATAGCTTTCCATCACCGTCTTATTTGCCAAAGGCGGCTTCATAATCAACGCGGAATTTTTCAATGCCTGCAGTGGTCAATGGATGGTTCACCATCTGTTCAATGACCTTGTATGGCACGGTAGCAATATCTGCGCCGGCAAGGGCACATTCGGTAACATGCATTGGATGACGCACGCTGGCTGCGATGATCTTGGTGTCGATGTCTTCTGCAACAGCAAAAATATCCGCAATGTCACGAATGAGATCCGTACCGCGCGTGGAAATATCATCGAGACGGCCCAGGAATGGCGATACATAGGTGGCGCCTGCGCGAGCCGCCAGCAAAGCCTGGTTGGCCGAGAAAATCAAGGTTACATTGGTCTTAATGCCCAGTGCCGTGAGGCGCTTGACGGCCTTCAAACCTTCCACCGTCATTGGAATCTTAACGACCATGTTTGGATGGATGGCAGCAATGGCACGCCCTTCCTCTACCATGCCGTCGGCATCCGTGGTGGTGGCTTTCACTTCACCGCTGATAGGGCCATCAACAATGGAAGCGATTTCAGCAATGACTTCTTCAAATACACGCCCTTCTTTGGCGATCAGCGAAGGGTTGGTGGTAACACCACAGATGACACCCATATCGTTGGCTTTTTTAATATCGTCAATCTTGGCAGTATCAATAAAAAATTTCATGGTTCATAACTCCTTTGCGATTGGTCTGCTTTCATTTTGTCACACTCTGTCAACGATTGCAAATCAATTTTTATGAAAAATCAGTAAACGATTGTGTAAAAAAACAGCGCCATTGCTTACGCAATGACGCTGTTCGTGCAACGACAATAATTTTTTTACTGGCCATAGGCCTCGCCATACAAGGTTACTGCATCATGTACCGCTTGATAGTATTGATCGCCAGCACCGGTGGCATGCATGGTAACAACAATATAGTTTGGTTTTCCTTTCTTCTGAGCCAAACTTGCAAGGCAATTGCCAGCCGCTGCTGTATAGCCTGTTTTTCCGCCAACGATCTCGTATCCTGACGTGTCAAAATAACGTTGGAAGTTGGCAAGATCTTCATCCATGGTGTGCGTCAGGGTCAGGCCTTCTTTATGTGTATCGTTGGCCGTAGTCGTGTAAGTGCGGCTGGTGAACACTTCTTCAAAAACAGTATTGCCAAGCGCTCCCTTCAGCAAACGCGCCATGTCGCGGCAAGTTGACACCTGTGCATCGTCGTCAAGCCCCGTCGGATTGACAAACGTGGTGCTGTCTAGCCCAAGGGCTTTCGCTTCTTCGTTCATCAGCTCAACAAAGCTGTCAATGTTGCCGCTGGTGACAAGCGCCAACGCATTAGCCGCATCGCCGCCTGATTTTAAAAGCGCTGCGTACAGCAAATCACGTACGGTGACCGTCTCGCCTTTTTGCAAGCCACTCTGCGAGGCGCTTTCCTCTTCAAGCCCTTCAAAAGCTTCTTCAGGCATCTTCACTTCACGATCTAAGTCGTCATTGTTTTTGATGGCCACATAAACCGTCATCATTTTTACAAGACTGGCCGGCGCACGCTGCGCGTCCGCATCTTTTTCATAGAGCACATCGCCATTGTCGGCGTTGATGAGAATGGCCGAATCGCTGTTGATGCTCGCATCAAAGCCAGCTTTGTCGGCGTCACTGATCAATGGCTTCGATACAGACTGAGCCACGGTCGCATTGGTCTCTTGCGTGGTAGAAAATTGGTTCTTCACCGTAACAGCCAAGGCCACACAGGCGACAATCACCAGCAAAACAGCCAAAATTCTGCCCCAGCGCAGTGTGCGCTTCGGTTTTCGCCGGCGCGGCGGCGCTGAACGCCGAGCGCCCTGCTGCGGCGAACGTTTGCCGCCTTGCTGCGATGCGCGAGCACGCTGCTGAGAAGAACGTGCATTATTGCCAGCTGGTCGGCGTGCAGAATGCTGTCCTGCGCTGGTACGGCTGCTTGACTGCGGTGGTCTTGCACCTGTGCTTTTATTGGCACGCGAACCGCTCTGTGTTGTGCGTGATGCCGCAGAACGAGGTGCCTGCGTGTGCGATGCCGCACCATTTTGAGGCCGTCGCTGCCTCGCCTGTGCCGACGCATTCTGCGCCGGACGCTTGCCAGAACTTTTTGACGCGGCAGGCTTCTTTTTTTGCTGTTTCAGTGCAGACACCTCCTTCCTTGGAATTCTTGGTCAACATTACATGCGGCGTTCAGCGATTTCTTCCTTCAATGCAGCACGGAATTCGGCAAAATCTTTCACGCCTTCATCGCCGTTCTTATAGGAACGCAGAGAAACCGTGCCGCTTTCTGCTTCCTTGCCGCCAACAACGAGCATGTAAGGGATTTTCTGAACCGTTGCTTCGCGAATCTTGTAGCCCATCTTTTCGGAACGATGGTCAACTTCCACACGCACGCCATCGGCTTTCAGCTGTACAGCCAATTCATCAGCATAGTCAGCGTTATCAGACGTAATAGGAATGATTTTTGCCTGAACAGGTGCCATCCAGGTTGGGAAAGCGCCGCCGAAATGTTCGGTCAGAATGCCGATGAAACGTTCAATGCTGCCGAATACCGTACGGTGAACCATAACTGGTCGATGTTTTTCACCATCTTCACCGATGTAAGTCATATCAAACTTCTCTGGCATCTGGAAATCGAGCTGAATCGTGCCGCACTGCCAGGTACGTCCCAGGCAGTCTTTCAGATGGAAGTCGATCTTAGGGCCATAGAAGGCACCATCGCCAGGGTTGACAATGTAGTCTTTGCCCACCGTCTGCAATGCCGTGCGCAGCCCTTCGGTAGCTTTTTCCCACAGTTCGTCAGAGCCCATAGAGTCTTCCGGACGGGTGGACAACTCTACATGGTATTCAAAACCAAACTTGCTGTAAACACGGTCCACAAGCTTCATAACGCCAACAACTTCGTCGATGATCTGATCTTCACGCATGAAGATGTGCGCATCATCCTGAGTGAAGGCACGCACACGCATGAGGCCGTGGAGGGCACCGCTGAGTTCGTGACGATGAACGAGGCCCAATTCAGCCCAGCGCAGTGGCAGTTCACGATAACTGTGTAAGCTTTCGTTATAAAGCAGGATACCGCCAGGGCAGTTCATAGGCTTGATAGCATATGGCTGTTCGTCGATTTCCGTAAAGTACATATTTTCTTTGTAATGATCCCAGTGGCCGGAACGTTCCCAAAGCGCACGGTTCATGATGAGCGGCGTGCGAATTTCGGAATAACCAGCTTTTTCATGTTCTTCGCGCCAGAATTTTTCCAACTCATTGCGCAAAATCATGCCTTTTGGATGGAAGATTGGGAACCCTGGTGCTTCTTCCACGAAGGAGAAAAGATCGAGTTCTTTGCCCAGCTTACGATGGTCGCGGCGTTTGGCTTCTTCCAACAGATGCAGGTATTCATCGAGTGCATCCTGTTTAGGGAAACTCGTGCCATAGATACGCTGCAGCATTTTGTTCTTTTCATCGCCGCGCCAGTAAGCACCTGCAATGCTCATCAGCTTAATGGCTTTAATGGCGCTCGTTTTTGGCAGATGAGGACCTGCACAAAGATCGACGTAATCGCCATCCTGATACATGCTGATCGTTTCATCTTCAGGCAAGTCTTCAATCAGTTCAACCTTGTAGGTTTCGCCGCGGTCGCTGAAGAATTTGAGCGCTTCTTCACGAGACACTTCACGACGTTCAAAAGCAGCGCCCGCCTTAACGATTTTCTTCATTTCCTTTTCAATCTTTTCAAGATCTTCTGGCACAAAGGTGTGTTCGCTGTCGAAGTCATAATAGAAACCATTTTCAATAGCAGGCCCGATGGCAAGCTTGGTGCCAGGCCAGAGGCGCTGAACCGCTTCAGCCAGGACGTGGCTGGAAGAATGACGGAACACTTCCTTGCCTTCTTCATCATCAAAAGTCAAAATAGCCACTTCTGCGTCCTTGTCGAGTACCGTTGAGAGATCGCAGACTTCGCCATTGACTTTCGCTGCAACAGCCTTCTTTGGCAGGCTGTTAGACAAACTTTTTGCAATTTCCATTGGTGAAATGGATGCAGCGTCGTAACTCTTGACGCTGCCGTCTGGTAACGTGATGTTGATCATTTTAATCTCCTCTTTCAAAAATACAAAAGGCGCTCTCATCCCAAAAGGGACGAGAGCGCCGAACATTCCCGTGGTTCCACCCAGATTGACCAGCGGCAAGCCGCCAGCCCACTTTCTGCCGTTAACGGTGGCTGCCGTCGTCGGTTCATCCCGACGCTGCTTGGAGGTGGTAGACGTTATGCGCTGCATGAGCGGCTCTCAGCCAAGACCGCCCTCTCTGGAATGCAGAGGATGCCAACGTCCTCCTCGTCATCGCATTTCTTATGATTACTCATTGTAGCGCGTGCGGCCGCCAGCGTCAAGGTGTGAGCCATAAAAAACCTCCTATCTTTTATATGAAAATCTCTATTGAACGCGCGCCTTCCACCACTTATAAAACACCAGCGAACATTTCGCAGAAATAAACGCTGCCACGGCGATTGGCAAGATATAGGTGATTGGGAAGCAGAGCAGCAGCACGGCAGCAACCGTCACTGGTTTCTGCGAAATAAATCCATACATGGCCGCCAGCACCAGCGCCACTGCAAAGCCGCCATCCAGCATGTCATTGCCTTCAGACATATTCACTGCCAGCGCAAACGCGTAGCCTGCTGCCGCGCCCATATAGATAATTGGGAAAATGTTCCCGCCGCGCCAGCCGAAATTGATGCAGAGAGTTGACGCCAGCCCTTTCAGCAGCGCAATGCCAAACAAAGCACCAGCGGAATAACCGTTCCAGGTGGTGAGCAGCTCATGCAGCCCGCTTTCACCGGAAAACATGATTTCCGGCACAAAATGCCCGACAAGCCCGAGAAGCGCGCCAGCGATCACAGCAGCCACAATCGGATACTTTTCCAGGCACTCTGCAAATGTTGCCGTCACATCATCAAAAACCGCATAGAGCAGTGCCATCACAATTCCCAGCAGAATAAGTGCCAGCGACCATTTCCACTGTGTCCATCCAATGGCATGATACCAGGAAAAACGTGGCAGCCCTTCATTAGGAACGCCAAATGGTGCAAGAAGTGCCAGGGCGACAAAAATACCAACGACGCCCATGCCATAAAAAAAGATACGTGCTTTCTTGGACAACAATTTGTCACGATAGTGTTCACTTGCATCGTCTGGTTCCACCGCTTCAGCAATCCCAAACAATGGTGCGCCAAAAATAGCACCCAAAATCGCAACAATCCCTGTCTCTGCCATAGCCTCCACCTGCACACCACGCACCTTGATGTTGCGGCTGACAACTGTCCACAGTGCTGCGATCAGCCCAGCAAGCCCTGCTTCCGGCCCAATGGCACCGCCAAAAATAATCGGTAGCAAAAATGCCACCACGAGCACCCATATCCGCCGTCCGGCGTAACCGCCCTCAGCCTTCACCGTCACCATCACCTGATGCATGGTTTCCGGCACCGCGCCACAATGTTTTTGAATCAACCCAATCAACACACCTGCCAGCATACAAACGAGCATCGGATAAAGAACGCTGTCACCAAAGGCCAGCTGTGCCGGCGCGATTTCCCAGACAAAAGCAATGCCGAAATGCATAAGCTGCAGCACCACCCAAAGGACGACGCCTGAAAGCGCACCCAAAAGCAACGAAAAAATTCCCAGCAGCAAATATTCCGTTTTGGTCTTCATGAATGTGCTGCCTCCTTTCATCTTCATTCATTATAAGAAGCGTGCTGCTCTGGTGCAATGCACAATTTCACCATAAGCACAAAAAAACGCTCAACGATCCAGCGATAAACGTGGAGCGTCGAGCGTTCTTTTTAATCCTAAAAATTACTTGACGACTTCGTCATAAGCAGCTTTGAATTTTCCTGCCATGCCAACGATCTTCGCATCATCGATGGCGCAGATGGCAACGCGCAAACCATTGCCGAGTGGTACAACAAAAATATTTTGAGCAGCAAGCTTGTCAAAGATGGCAACTGCCTGTTCATGGGTTGGAGTTGGCACATAGATGAAGAACCCACTCTTGTATGGGCAAGTTGGCAGACCTGCTTCAGCAGCTTCGCTCATGAAGATATCAGCACGATGCTGCAGGCTGGCTGCAAATTCATCTTGTTCCTTACGGAATGCAGCACGGCGTTCTGGATCGGTGTTCAACAGTGTTACCGCTTCCATTGCTGGACGGCTGCCGTTGGACCAGGTTGCACGCGCAGAAGCACCATTGGCACGTTCAAATTCGTCGCACACTTCCTGACTCTGTGCGATGCAGAACATCAGGCCGAGACGATAGCCGTAAAGGGTGTAACCCTTTGAGGTGCTGGCGCAAACGATAACCAGGAAGTTTTCTGGCAGATTGGTAAAGAATTCAAAGAAATCACGGCCACGTTCGCCAGCATAGTCGATGTACGCAGTATCCACCATGAGAATGACATTGTTTTTGCCATTTTCAGCGATGGTCTTCAAGTTCGCAATCAATTCTTTCCATTCATCGTCGCTGACAGCGAGACCAGTTGGATTGTGAGCAGGTGTATTCAACAGCAAGAGCACGTTGGTCTGCTGTTCTGCCACTTCCTTGCATGCTGCTTCGCATGCTGCTACGTCAAAATTACCTTCTGGGGTGAAGGTGTTGAAGGTTTTGATGTCGCGGCCGACTTCAGTCAGCATGCTGCGATAGTTGCCCCAGTAATAGCTGGTGGTGATGGCTACTTCGCCTGGATTCAAATAGTTAAAGAAGCTGTTGTGCAGCGCACCAGTGCCGCCAGGGGTGGCAATGCCAGCAGTATAAGTATTCGCTGGACGATGGTCGCGCAGAACGCTTTCCGTCATAGCTTCGATGTAGCTAGGCAGGCCGTTGATTGGCGCATAGTTGGCACCTTCGTCAAAAGGAATGGCGGCGAGGGCCTCCTCTACAGTATTCATTGTTTTCAGGCTGCCATCAGCGTTTAAGAATGCACCGATGGTCGCATTGGTAATATTTTCTTTGCCAACTTCTTTGGCACGAGCGCTTGCCTGTGCGGAATAAGCGAAGATGACGTCTGGACCGCCCTTACCTTGGGCGTGTTTGGCTAATAATGACATGAACCATTCCTCCAATGTATTTTTATTCTGCAAAATAGTATAAATTATCTCTGCGCGTAAATCAAGAGCACCACCGACGAGCAAAGCCGTTTTTTTGCCGGAAACGGCGCTATTGTTTGACATTACACGAAATAGATTTTATACTTTATATTGATTACATGTAAAAATGACGCAACCCTGCGATACAAAAGGAGTAAACGTATGACAATGAAACGTATTTTAACCGGCGACCGTCCTACCGGCCGTCTGCATATCGGCCATTATGTGGGCAGTCTTTCCAACCGTGTGAAATTACAGCACGAATACGACACCTTTATTGAAATCGCCGACATTCAGGCGCTGACCACCCATTTTGAACGTCCAGAACTGATCAGCGACAGCATCATGCAGGTCGCCATCGACAACCTGTCCGTCGGTCTCGACCCAGAAAAAACCACGCTCTTCCTGCAGAGCCAGATTCCATCCATTGCAGAGCTGACCATTTTCTATTCCATGTTCGTCACCATGAACGTGCTGCGCCATAACCCAACGGTTAAGACCGAAGCTGCACAGTATGGCTATGACGATATGACCTATGGCTTCATCGGCTATCCTGTCAGCCAGGCTGCAGACATCACTTTCTGCAACGCCGACCTCGTTCCTGTCGGTGAAGACCAGAAACCTCATCTGGAATTGGCACGCAAGCTGGTACGCCGCTTCAACGATCTTTACTGCCCAGACGCGCCGCTGCTCAAAGAACCAGAAATCAAGCTCAGCGAATTTCCACGCCTGGCCGGTCTCGACGGCAACGCCAAGATGGGCAAGAGCCTCGGCAACGCCATCTATCTTTCTGACACACCAGAAACCGTCAAAGAAAAAGTCAGCAAAGCCGTCACCGATCCTAGCCGCATTCGCGCCACCGATCCTGGGCATCCAGACATCTGCGTGGTCAATAAGTACCACGCCGTCTTCACGCCAGAAGAACACGACGACATCTGTGAACGCTGCAAAGCAGGCACCATCGGCTGTGTGGCCTGCAAAAAGCGCTTAACCCAGAGCCTCAACGATCTGCTCGATCCATTCCGTGAACGCCGCGCTTATTATGAAGCCCATCTCGATGACGTCCGTGACATCATCCGCAAGGGCAACGCCCACGCCAATGCCATCGGCAATGAAAACATCGCCAAGGTGAAAGAAGCCATGCACCTCAATCTGGGAGGCGTAAAAGCATGAGCGGCAAGCTCATTGTCCTGGAAGGCATCGACGGCAGCGGCAAAGGCACCCAGCTGGAAATGCTGCGTGCGCGGCTGATCAGCGCTGGCTGCAATGTATGGGTGACGCACGAGCCCGCCGATAACAAAATCGGCCGCCTCATTCGCGAAAGTCTCAAAGACAGCAGCCAGTTTGACGAAGCCACCATCGCCCTGCTCTTCGCAGCCGACCGCCTGGAGCACATCCGCGAAATGAAGAAGCATATTGCCGCTGGCGACATCGTGCTTTGCGACCGTTATGTGCTCTCCTCTCTGGCTTACAACAGCCAGTCACTGACGTTGGAATGGATTTTGGCCCTCAACCAGGAAGCCGATAAACGCCTGCACCCAGACCTCACGCTCTATTTCGATCTCGACGCGCAAACCGCCATGGCACGCATTGGTGCCCGCGGCGATGACCATGAACGTTACGAAACCCAGCGTCAGCTCTATCAAGTGCGCGACATGTACCGCATGCTCGCCGATGTGCGTCATGCTGACAACGTCACCACCATCGACGCCAGCCAAGCGCCCGACCAGGTTTTTCAAAACACTTGGCAAGCCGTGCAGCAGGTGCTCAATGTATAAAAACAACATAATAAAAGGACGCCCTCGCAAAAATGCGAGGGCGTCCTTTTTATGCTTTGACAGCTGAATTATTCAGCAACAACCTGCACCTTAACAACGATCTTGACTTCTGGATGAAGCTTGATGGTAGCGTTATAGGTGCCGAGTTCCTTGATTTTGTCTTCAAGGGCAATCTTGCGTTTGTCGATGTCTACATTGTACTGAGCCTTGATCTCTTCAGCCACTTCTTTGTTGCTGATGGTGCCGAAGAGTTTGCCGTTAGCACCTTCTTTTGCTTTGATGACGACCTTCTGATCGTTCAGCTTTGAAGCGATGCCTTCAGCCTGTGCCTTTTCGTAGGCGCGTTCTTCAGCTTCCTGGGCCTGCTGTTCAGCGAGGCGTTTGAGATTGGTCTTGGTGGCTTCTACTGCCACTTCATTCTTAAAAAGGAAGTTGTGGGCATAGCCGCTCTTCACATCAACGATCTCGCCACGTTTCCCAACTTTTGGTACATCTTCCGTTAAAATCACTTTCATTGTGGTTTTGCTCCTTTCTGTGATCGCAGATGGCGATAATCGGCGATGCTGTCAAAGACGCCGAGCACCACACATACAACAATCAAATAGCCACCCATCAACAGCACCAGCGCAATATACAAAAACTGGGTGATGAGCGGTTTTTTCGAGAAATTCAGCCGAGCAATGACGTAAGAAAAACCATCCAGCGCCATACCAGCTGCTCCTATTACCATAACATTTGCGGCGACAATCCACAAGACCTGATTGTCAAAATACCGTTCCGCCAAAAGAGCGATCCATGCCAGAAGAAATGGCACGAGCACCGCCGGCGGCATAAGAATCGTTTTCCAGTGCAGCGCCGGTACCTGCACCTCGGTGTGAAGCCGACGACATAGCAGATACAAAAGCAGCAGCACCACACCCGTTTCCAGCGCAAAAATCAGCACATAGATCGCTGGAGCCAGCTGCACCATGGTATGTACAAGCTGCGTAAACATGGTCTGTGCCTCTGCTGCAGTCATGCTGCTGGTGGCCATCGCATTAAAGAGATCCATGCTCTTGGCGCTGGCAAGCATTTCATTTTCCAAGGCGGAAAACGTTGGCAGTGCAGCACCTGTAAGCCACAGCTGCAGAAGCAGCATCAAGCCAGTGCCTAAAACCAACGCCAGCGTCGCACCGCTGAAGATCACGGCGTAGCGCTGCCGCGCCTTGACCAGTAAGCCGCAGACCAAGCCAAAGATGGCCGTCTGACAGAGAAAACTCAGCCCCGCCAATGGACCTAGAAGCATGCCCAGAACAAGTGTCGCCGCCATTGCCGACAAAACAGCCATGCCCGTTGGCAGCCAGATGGCGGCCAGCGCCAATGGCAGCGGTGCCAGCAGCCCGAAAAAAATTGGCAGCAGCTGGCTCAGCAAGCCAAAAGCCACCGCCAGTGCTGCCATCATACCGCCCAGAGCAACCGGCGAGCGAGGAGGTTGCAGATTGCTCATGGTCATCCTCCTCAGCTGTCGTGGTCGACCTTATGGAAGGTTTTGAGGTTGCCGATCTTACCTGCACGCTGGGTCAGCAGATCATCAACAGCTGACAGCGGAATGCCCTGGTCGACCAGCATAACCACGAGATGATAGAGCAGATCAGCAACTTCGCCAACCGTGTCCTCCTGCACGCCATTTTTGGCAGCAATGATGACCTCAGATGCCTCTTCACCAATCTTTTTGCAGATTTTGTCCAATCCCTGTTCAAACAGATAACACGTGTAAGAGTTTTCCTGTTTATTGACACGGCGGTCGCTGACCACCTGATACATATGTTCCATGCTTTCCATGTTTTTATTCTTCCTTCCCATCTATGATCGGTTTGAAAAAGCAGCTGTGACTGCCTGTATGACAAGCCGGACCCGTTTGCTCCACAGTGATGAGCAAGGTGTCATCGTCACAGTCGCCCATCATTTTGACGACACGCTGCACATGGCCAGAGGTGGCACCTTTGTTCCAAAGTTCCTGGCGAGAACGGCTCCAAAACCATGTGTAACCTGTTTCAATGGTCTTTGCCAAACTTTCTCGGTTCATATAGGCAAGCATCAGCACTTCTCCTGTGCCTGCTTCCTGCACGATGGCTGGAATCAGCTCGCCTTTCTTAAAATATTTTTCTAAATCCATGAGGCTCTCCTTATCTGGCTGGAATGTTCCGTGCACGCATGGCGGTCTTCACTTCGTCGATGGTAAGCTCGCCATAATGGAACAAGGACGCGGCCAAGGCTGCGTCACAGCCAGTCTCTTCGAATACATCAGCAAAATCATCGACGCTGCCAGCGCCGCCGCTGGCGATGACCGGAATATTGACAAGGTCGCACACCGCCTTGGTCATTTCAATGTCGTAACCGGCCTTGGTGCCATCGGCGTCCATGGAGGTAAGCAAAATCTCACCAGCACCGCGTTCTTCCAGCTCCTGCACCCACTCCAGCAAATCTTTGCCAGTATCGATGCGGCCGCCGTTGATGACCACGTGCCAGCTGCCGTCTTCCACTTTCTTAGCGTCAACAGCTGCCACGATGCACTGACGGCCGAACATTTCTGCTGCTTCGTTGATCAGATCCGGATTGCGCACCGCTGCTGAATTGATGCCAACCTTATCGCTGCCAGCGCGCAGCGTGTCACGCACATCGTCGATGGTGCGAATGCCGCCGCCCACCGTCAAGGGCACAAATACCACCTCTGCGGTGCGGCGCACCACATCCAGCATGGTGCTGCGTCCTTCGTGGCTGGCGGTAATATCGAGAAAAACTATTTCATCGGCGTTGGCATCGCTGTACTGTTTGGCCAGTTCCACAGGATCGCCGACTTCCTTGATGCCGACAAAATTGATGCCTTTGACGACCTTGCCATCGCGCACATCGAGGCATGGAATGATGCGTTTTGCAAGCATACTCACGCCTCCTTTGCCAAGATCAGCGCCTCTTCCAGGGAAAGAGTGCCTTCATAGAGGGATTTTCCGCAGATGGCGCCGTAAAGCCCTGCTGCCTTGAGATCAGCGATATTGTCAATGTCGCGAATGCCGCCAGACGCAATAATATGCACGCTTGGGCAGGCTGCAATCAACTGCTCGTAATCTGCCAGTGTTGGGCCCGACAAGGTGCCGTCTTTGCTGATGTCGGTATAAATAATCGTCTGCACGCCAGCCTCAGCCATGGCTTTCGCCAGATCCACAAAATGAACGTCCGAGGCTTCCAGCCAGCCGCCGCCGCGCACCATGCCATCGCGCGCGTCGATGCCGACTGCAATGGCTGCGCCGTATTTTTCCACGGCTTCACGCACCAGCGCAGGATCGTGAAGCGCCACCGAACCAAGGATGACACGGGAAATGCCATGGTCGAGATAACGCTCAATGTCCGCCATGGTGCGAATGCCGCCGCCCAGTTCCACTTTAAGGCTGGTTTCTTTCGCCACGCTGAGGAAAATGTCCTCGTTCACAGGATGACCTTCGCAGGCGCCATCCAAATCCACCATGTGGATCCATTCTGCACCAGCCGCTTCAAATTGACGTGCTGTCTCCAGCGCATCGGCAGCTACCTGATGAACCGTGTCAAAGGCACCCTGATAAAGGCGCACTGGTGTGCGGTCCTTGATATCAATTGCTGGTAAAATAATCATCCAACCAACCTCCCAAAGTTTTGCAGAATGCGCAGGCCAACATCGCCGCTTTTTTCCGGGTGGAACTGGCAGCCAAAGATCTGATCGCGCCAGACCATGCCTGGGAACGTTTCACCGTAGGTTGTAGCCAGCGCAACGTAGCGTTCATCGGTGTCCGCGCAGAAGGAATGTACATAGTAGAAATAACTGTCGTCGGCAACGCCTTCGGTCAGCGGGCAGTCGTGCAGCTTGTGAGCCGTATTCCAGCCAATATGCGGCAGTTTCTGTCCTTTGGCGTCCAGTTCACGCACAACGCCTGGCAAAAGGCCCAGCCCTGGCGTCTTGCCAAATTCCAGCCCTTCTTCGAAAAGCAGCTGATGACCCAGGCAAATCCCGAGAAATGGTTTGCGTTCCGCTTCTTCTTTGAGCAGGTCCACCAAGCCAGTCGCCGTCAGTTTTTCCATGGCATCGGCAAAGGCGCCGACACCCGGCAGAATAATGCCATCAGCAGCTGCAATTTCAGCTGCATCGCGGCTGATCACATGCGGCAGTTTTAAATAGCGCAGAGCGTTGCATACGCTGAACAGATTCCCTGCACCGTAATCAATCACTGCAATCATTCCAACACCCCTTTTGTTGAAAGCACCCCGCCATCACGTGGTGCCAATGCATCAGCAAGCGCATGAGCCACCGCTTTGAACACGCCTTCCACGATGTGGTGTGCGTTCTTGCCATAGAGCGCTTCAATATGCAGCGTGATGCCAGCATTCATGGCAAAGGCACGGAAGAACTCTTCGGTCAGTTCGGTGTCATACTCACCAATCATTGGTGCGTTCACATCAGCATGATAGACAAGGAATGGACGCCCGCTGACATCGACCACTGCGCGGCAAAGCGCCTCATCCATTGGAATATAGGCGCAGCCATAGCGCTGGATGCCGCTCTTGTCAATAAGATCGGCCAGTGCCTGGCCCAGCACAATGCCAATGTCTTCCACGCTGTGATGGCCATCCACCCAGGTGTCGCCATCACAGTTCAGCACCAATCCCCAGCCGGCATGCACCGCCAAGGCGGTGAGCATATGGTCAAAAAAGCCCACACCGCTGGCCACGCGCACTTCACCACCGTCAAGATTCAAAAACAGTGAAATGCTCGTTTCTTTGGTCTGCCGTTCTTTATTTACCGATCTCATGCTTCCAGCTCCTTCACCACAGCCTCCAACGCTTTCAGGCAAGCAGCGTTTTCTTCTGCAGTGCCGCAGTTGATGCGCAGAGCATTGGCCTGAGGCTGACGGATGAGCACGCCATGATCCTGCATTTTTTCAAAAATCTCTGGGGCTTTGTCGGTGATGATATAAGCAAAGTTGGTGGACGTTGGCAGCATGCGTTCCAAGGTATCATATTTTTCGACGATTGGTGTCAATCCTGCCACCATCTCATCCATGCTTGCTTTAATTGTGTTCACAGCTTCGCACAGCTCGTCACCATGACGCAGCACACAGGTTGCCAGCTGCTGTGTCAGACGGCCAACATTATACGTTGCCTTGGCAATTTGCAAAAGCTTGGTCAGCTCTGGCGTGGTGATGGTGAAGCCAACACGCAGCCCAGCCAGGCCGATGGCCTTGGAGCAGGTTTTCAAAACGATGAGGTTTGGCAATTTACCCGCCTGATCAAGAACACTTTCTTCTGCAAAATCCATGTACGCTTCATCGACAACAACCAGTCCATCGAAGCTGTTGACAAGACGCAGCACTTCATCGCGCGGCACAACAACGCCTGTTGGGTTGCAAGGATTGGAGAAGATGATCATGGCTGCATCTTTTTCCCGAGCGAATGCCAAAAGATGATCCACATTGGTGTGGTAATCTTCCTGTTCATAAATAAACTGTTCTACACTATTGATATAAGCGCCAGCACCATACATGGAAAAATCTGGTGCCACCGTCACTACGCGATCGCCAGGTGCGACAAGGGCTGCATAAAGCAGCTCAATGTGCTCATCAGAACCATTGCCTGCGGTGATGTTTTCCCAATCAAGATTGTAAAGGTCAGCATACGCACGGCACAGCTCTTCAGCACGTGGATCAGGATAACGATTGAAATCGCATTGATCCAAAATAGCATGGAATTCCGCCATCATTTCTGCAGATGGGCGGATAAAACTTTCATTGGCATTTAAAATCACAGGGCATGGTTTGCCGCCTGGGCTATAAGGTTCTCTGCCTTTGAAACGGTCACTGATTCTCATTATTGTTCCTTCCTCACTTTCACTGCATTGGCATGGGCGGTCAATCCTTCTGCTTCCGCAAAGCAAATGATGTCATCAGCACCTGTCATGAGTGCCTTTTTGCTGTAAGCGGTGAAGCCCATGCGTTTATAGAAACTGTCAACGCCCAACGGTGAGAAGAATCGCGCCGTTCCGCTGGTTGGCAGTACATGGTTGGCGCCAGCGTAATAATCGCCAACAGGTTCCGGTGTCCAGTCACCAAGGAACACCGAACCGGCATTTTCAACGCGGCCCAGATAGCTTTCCGGTGCTTCCACCGCCAGTTCCAAATGCTCTGGTGCCACGTCGTTGGCATAATCAATGCAGGCATCGATGGTATCAAAAACCACAATCACGCCATAATCGTTCATCGACTGGCGAATAATGTCGGCACGGCTCAGCGTTTCGAGCTGACGCGTGATTTCTTCTTTCACACCCTCAGCCAATGCTGCAGAATCGGTCAGCAGCACCCCGCCGGCGAGTACATCGTGTTCACACTGACTCATCAAATCGGCTGCAATGTAACGTGGGTTGGCGTTTTCGTCGGCCACAACAAGAATTTCGCTTGGACCAGCGATCATATCAATATCCACCACGCCGTAAAGCAGGCGTTTTGCCGTGGCCACAAAAATATTGCCAGGACCGACGATTTTATCCACCTGAGGAATGGTTTCCGTGCCATAGGCCAGCGCAGCCACAGCCTGTGCGCCGCCGATCATATAAATGCGGTCCACACCAGCCACAGCAGCAGCAGCCAAGATAACGTCACGAGGCTTGCCTTCCGCATTTGGAGGAGTGACCATGACCAGTTCCGGCACCCCGGCGATCTTCGCCGGAATGGCATTCATCAGCACAGAAGATGGATAAGCGGCCGTGCCGCCCGGCACGTACAAACCCACACGTTTCAGCGGGCGCACCTTCTGCCCCATCATGGAGCCATCTTCACGAAAATCCACATAGCTTTCCTGCACCTGCTGCTGATGGAAGCGGCGAATGTTCACGGCTGCCCGTTCCATAGCTGCCAGGAGCTTTGCATCGATGCGTTCCTTTGCTGCAGCAATGGCATCGGCCTCGATCACTGTGATGGGCCCTTCCATGTGGTCAAACTTGGCACTGTAACGCATGACCGCTGCATCGCCTTCACGGCGTACGTCATCGAGAATGGCCTGCACAGAGCGTGTCACATCGGCATTGGTTTCCTGCTGACGCGCCTTCAGCGCTTTCAAATAATCAAATTCTGCTTTACCATCGGCAATAATCGTCTGGATCATTGCTCAGCCTCCTTCAATGCTTCTATCTTATCGATCAACGTATTGATCTCATCTTTTTTCAACTTCATACTAACGACATTAACGATCAGGCGTGCACTTACCTGCATCACATCTTCGATAGCGACCAGGCCATTTTCACGCAGCGTGTTGCCTGTTTCCACCAAGTCCACGATGCCATCCACCAAGCCCAGGAGCGGTGCCAATTCCACCGAACCTTCGATCTTGATGATGTCCACATCCATGCCCTTGCGTGCAAAATAGTCGCGCGTCACATGCGGGTACTTGCTGGCAATGCGCTTCACACTGTAACCATCGTAAAAATCGCTGCCTTCCGGCACCGCCAACGCAAAGCGGCACTTGCCAAAGCCCAGATCCAGCACCTCATAAAAGGCGCCGCCGCGTTCATAGATCGTGTCCTTGCCAACCACGCCAATGTCACACACACCGTGTTCCACGTAGGTGATGACATCTGGTGCTTTCGCCAAAACCACTGTGATGTCGTCGCCAACCTGCAGGATCAGCTTACGCCCCTTTGTTTCAAAAGCACTCACATCGAGGCCCATTTTTTCGAAGAGTGCCACCGTAGATTTCTCCAGGCGGCCTTTTGTCAACGCGATTTTAAGCATGTTCCACCTCCAGCCATTCTGCATGATCATCATGATAATAGATCACCGTCGGCACACCGCGTTCCTTTGCTTCAGCGATTGCTTCATCAAGGGAATCTGCCAGTGACCATTCCGCGCACATCTTGCGGGCGCTCATCCACTGAAACGCGGCCGGCATGTCTTTCATATCCGCATAAACCAGATCCAGCGTCGAATAAAACAGCGGATTTTTCTTTAACAACACAGCTGCCAGCTGATCCACACTGACCCCAAAGCCAATGGCTTCAGCGTCCATGCCGAAATCCGACAGCAGATGGTCATAACGGCCGCCAGAAAGCACTGCCTGGCCAGCTCCGCCAAGATAGCCGCGGAAAATGAGACTGCTGTAATAATCCGCTTGGTTGATCAGTCCGAGATCAATGATGATGTTCTTTTCCAGATCCATTGCCTCAAACTGGTCGTAAATCCACGCCAGCTGATCAATCGCTTCTGTAATCGCCGGAGCCAAACCGTCCATCAGCGCGCGAGCCTGCGACAATGTCTCACGGCCGCCAAACAAACGTGGCAGCATGCGCATAACCTCAGCAGCTTTTTTGTCCGCATGGCGTTCAAGAATATCGTTGAGGGCAGAGTAATTCTTTTCCTCCACCGCACCAAAGAGCGCATCGCGTTCCAACTCATCAATGTCCAGCATATCTACGAGCGTTTTGAAAATACCCACATGGCCGATTTCTAGGCGGTAATCTTCGCCCATTTCAATGGTATAGAACACATCGCAGGCCATCTTCAGAATATCCATGTCGGCTTTTGCACCACTGCCGCCGATGACTTCCACGCCCATCTGACGCAGTTCATGGCTGATCCCGTCCAGCGTACGGCTGGTGCGGTATACCGTCTGGTCATAGCAAAGACGCAGCGGCATGGTCTTATTCTTATACTTGGTGGCTACCAATCTTGCCATTGGAATTGTGGAGTCCGGACGCATCACAATCAATCGTCCGTTGCGGTCGCTCAATTTATACATGCTCTCTGCTGGAAAATATTTCCCGTTCGAACCAAATACATCAAAAAATTCAATCCCCGGCGTACGCACTTCGCGGAAGCCACGGCAATAGAAAAAAGTACGCAGACTGCGTTCAATATGGCTCTGCGCCTCACTTGCTTCAAATAATACGTCGCGTGTGCCTTCAGGGGTGAGTTTGGAATAGTTTTTCATACTTCGCGCTCCTTTCGCTTTATCACTTTACCACGGTGAATCGATGATGTCAACACCTATTTCTTCAGACTTTCATGATAGTCGCGCAGGGCGTGATTAACCGCATCTGCATCATAAAAATGGTAGCCCATCGACTCTACCCAGGCACGCACCGCTTCATTGTCAGGATGCTCCGGTGTCGTCAAGGCTTCCATCAATTCATAATAACCATCAAAGCCGCCGCAAGCCTCAAACGGCGCATTGCCAAGGCCTTCACGCAGCTCAGGCACAGCCGGCACATCCTCGAGAATATCCACCAGCTCAATATCATACGTCCAATCATCGCTAAAATCGTAGATGTAGCGGAACTGACGATGCTTTAACGATAATGGATCCAGTGGCAGATCCTCCGCCCAGGCCACTTCCACCGACATGTCCACGTTGTAGCCTTCCTTTTCTTTATCAGCCAAATAATGCTTGCCTTCATCGCTCTTCAAAAAGCGATAGCGCTCGTAAAGGTCCACATCACTGGTGATGCGCAGCTTAGGATCGTCAAACACAAACTCGTACCCTTCACGGCCAGAATAGCCGAAAAGAATTTGCAGCACCTGATGAAGCTTGGCAAAATCATACTCCATCGGCACACAAAAACGACGCCACACCGGCGCCTCAGCACCACGCAGCGTGGCGGAAAAATACAAAGACTTCATGAATGCAGCTCCTTCTCAAATCGTTCTGTTGCCTATCAGTATAGCATATTTGCCAGCGCCCTTAAAGCGGGCGTCCAAAGGTTCCCGTAAGCTTTTTCAGCCATCGTGCACCGCATAAAAAAGCAGACTGCACCGTCCGGCGACAGCGCAGTCTGCGAATCATTCATCGTCTTTTTCAAATGTCATCGTGATGCCTTGCACGGGACCTTTGAGCGTGTCTTCGTGCACCTTCGACAATTCCAGAGTCTCATCATCCACCACCAGCGTGATGCCCTTGTCATCTTCCAGCGGCGACCATTTGCCTTCCTGTTCCGTTTCACCGATTTTCAGCACCGCTTTGCCGCTGTCTTCGAGCGTCAGCGAAAAATGGCTGTCGATGTCCTCGAGATTCACTTCGACGCCGCCCATAGCGCCTTTCACCGCTTGCCAGCTGCCAACAAACTCATTGTTCGGATACTGCGCCGCACAGCCACTCAACAGCATCATTGCCAGCAGCGCCATCACCAGCATACACTTTCGCATCGTCCCACTCCTTTGCACATTTGTTACAGCATACACCAAAACGCCGCCAAAGAAAACCTCTTCCTCAGGAAAATTCCCACGCACGCCAAACAAAAACGGGCCGCGCGAGCTCTATGTTTTGGAAAGCCCCTTCGTTAATACGAGCAGCAAAAGCGCCCGATCACAGCATATTTCCGTGCCAGTTATTTAATGATGGTTTTTCCATTTTGCTTCTACCATCATAAGGCCTCCAACTTCGCAAGCAGGTAGGTCAGAGAACTATCGTAGAAAACAAAATTATCTATCAGGCCTGCCTTTTGAGCATCCACAGACTTTCTGCGAACAATGGGCTGGTCCGGCCTGACCAAGAGCAGAATCTTAACAGCACGATTGTTTTCCCTCAACGATTGACAGATGTCAGCGGCGTACTCCATATCCATCTGATCCACGACATCCACGATGACCATATCAGCATGAAAAATATCCGCACCGACAACAGCCTGCGAGTAATTGAGCTGGGCCGCCCACTTAAAACCAATCTCCGGCTTGGCCAGAATGGCTGCCGATAATCCCTGACCGAGTATTTTATTGGTTGAAATAAATAGAATTGTTTTCATGATCTTCCTCCTCTCGCCGAAATCAGTTAGAAATTGTCAAGCTTGGACACCTTACTGCCAAAACCACAGCAGACATGCTCCAGCTTTCCAGAAGCGCTCGCATCACAGAGCGTAAACACATGACTCCCGCCCCTTTTGGAGCGGGAGTCATGTCAATGAGACCATCCACTGAGGCCAAACTCGATGTAGCGAAAACAAAAGCGGGGATGATGCAATGTTTTCAAACTGACTCCAACTGCGTTGGAAAATTTTTGACCTGTTCATCGGTTTATTGGCTCCGCCTGTCATGGCGCGCTTTGTTTTTTCAGAAATCAGCTCTCACAAATCGGTTCTCTTTATTAAAAACCGCTAAGCTTGAAAGCAAGCAATTCCTCTGCGGATTTATCCGCTCTGGTTTCTGTCATAATAACCAAAATACTGCCATCTGACAGTTTTGCGCCGCTGCAAAACCATGGGTAACTTGTAGCAAACAAATCGCTGCCATCTGCCTCACCAATATAGGTGCCGTCTTTCGTCCAAAGCACCACAGTGCGCATGTTTCCGTCTAAGGCCAGATAGCCATTTGTCGTCTCTGCCACAAAGGTAATGCTTCCCAGGCTGCCTCCATCGGAATCTGCCAGCGTCATTTGCAAGACACCATTCGCATCATAGACGAACACTTTATGACCGCTGTCATCCACTGCAGACCCACAAACATAGATATGGTTTTCATCAATCAGCAGATGGCTGATCACATCAACTTCTTTAAAAACAATCGGCTCTGTTTTCAGCGCACCGCCAGAAAGCGTCATCTTCTCGCACTCCGCACTTGAGAACCAACTGACGCCCCACGTTCCCGACGGATGCATGCTCACATACTCTGGGCCCTCATAAGAGGCCGTCTGCTTCCCATCCTTCCAACTGATCAGCGGCTCCATGAAATTCGCAAGCCAAATGGTTCCAGACGCGTCGGCGGAAATATTTTTATATTCCGCGTTCAATGTAACATCCTCTGAAAATTTCAGTGATTTGCCGTCGTAATCGTAGCGTTTCAGCGCACCGTCGACCAAAAGAAAAGCCTGATTCCCAACAACAGCAACGTCATGGGCAAAGGTTTCTTTTGTCACGATGCAGTCTGTAATAGGCAGCCACTGGCTGTCCATCGTAAATGTTCCCACCATGACGCTGCGTGATTCGGCAGAAAAAGGTTCGCCTTCCCAATACCAAGGTCCATCCTTATGCCCCTTATCCTCCAATCGAATCGTCAGGCCGGACAAGAGCTTATCCACGCACTCGTTTTCGTATTCACCGACGACCTCAATCAAAACAGTGGCACTGGCACCTTCCACACGATTCAGATACCGCAGGCAAGGATAGCCCCAATATTTTCCCTCCTGCTTGAGGCAGTCAACACCTCCAATATTGGTCAGATCGTAAGATTCATTGACCGCATATTCGTACTCATCAAAACCATAGCTGGTGAGATAGTCGCGAAACGTGTAAGGTTCTTCCACTGAAACGTAGATATCTGCACTGACAAAGTTTTCATCTCCTCCATCCTTTGGTATCGACAGAGTGATTCTAGAGGCTGTTTCCTCATCATAAAAATCATCTTCTTCATAGGTCCAGCCATCCTCCTCATCGTAAACCAAATCCCAAAGACTGGCGTTTACTGTCTTCGGAGATTTCACCGAAGCAGGTATTTCCTGCTTTGTTCCTGCCGATGTCTGCTCCTGAGTTTCCGAGGCATCTTTGCCACAGGCGGTAAAGGTGAACAACATCAGTGTCGTAAAAAGCAGACATGTTATCCCTATCTTTTTCTTCATAGCCATTCACCTCTTTGCATTTATTATTTGCTATTTATTTTTTATTATTGACAAAAAACGGCATCAACAGTTCAGCCACTTTGCTGATCGGCATTGTCTGTAAGATCACCTTTCCAGGCCCCCGGACAACCGTATTAAAAACGCCTTCGCCACCGAGCAGCATATTTTTTGCGCCCCTGACGGTGACAATATCCATGGTGCAAGTTTCCTCCATTGCCGCTAGGTATCCCGTGCTGACCAGCATTTCCTGTCCAGCGCTCAGCTCATATTCCGCCGCATGGCCGTCAATTTCAATAAACGCCGTGCCGTTTCCGCTGAGTTTCTGCATAACGAAACCTTCACCGCCAAATATTCCTGAACCCAGTTTTTTCTGGAAATACATAGACAACTCTACGCCTTCATCTGAGGCGAGAAAAGCACTCCTCTGCACGATCATCGAATGGCCATCGCTGATGTTCAGTGCCTTGATTGCCCCTGGAAAGCTCGATGCAAATGCAATAGTCCCATCTCCGCCTTCTGCGGTAAATTTATTTTGAAAAACAGAATCGCCTGAAACAAACCTGCCCAGCATCTTTTTCATGCCGCCGCCAGAAACGGTTTCCATTTTCATATTCGAGCTCATCCAGCTCATGCTTCCACTTTCTGTGATCATGGATTCACCGGCAGATAATTCACATACAACAACCGGTAAGTTTTCACCCAAGATTTCATAATTTTTCATGATGGACCTCCTTTTTATTGCCTATCCATTCACAGCGCCGCCGCAAAATTCACAACAGCCACTTGCATCCGGTGTGGTTGTCGCTCCACAGAATGGGCAAATCACCGCTGCCTTCGGAGCTGCGGCCGCAGCCATCTCTTCCCGAACCTGCTGTCGAACCTGAAGCAATGTTTCCTGGATCTCCAACCCCATTGCTTCATATTGCTGGTATTCCACGCTGGCACGAACTTCTTCTGCGTTGGATGTTCGAGGACTGCTGCCTGGCCACAAATCACCACGCAGCGACCGCATGGCATCAGGCCCGTCAAACAATGTGTCCACGTCATTGTCCACTGAATCGCTGTTAAGTTTAAACCGTATTTCATTAAAGTAAGGATGATTGACGTGAATCACAATATAGAAATCATAAGAACAGGCATATTGCTTAGGATTGAAGCTATGTCGCACTCCTTCTTCATCCCGGTATTCGATTTCCGTTTTACGTTCGTCAATATCCAGCTTACATCCTGTAACATCGGAGAAGGAGAGCACGTCCGGATTCGCCTCTTTCAAATCTTTGGCAGCAGTGACCATAAACAGCCCTGCGTTTTCGTCCAGCAGCACCTTTGTGCGCTCACCCAGGGTTCGAGTGATGCAGAATGAGGACACCTTCTCCTGATTGGCTTCCCGGTAAGAGAGCTGCGCTCTGATTTCTGCCACTGTGCTCTGACGTCGCTCACTAAACCATGGCGAAAGCTTCGCGGCGCAGTTCTTGCAAATGCTCCCATCTTCAAGTTTACGAGCGCCAAGCAAGCCGATCTCACCACCGCAAACGGCGCACTCCTTTTTATCAAACAACTTCCCAAAGAGCCCCATATCTCACATTCCTTTCTATATGCGATCAAACGCTGCCGTTGTTCTTTATCTGCATGGCCCCGTAAATATAAGCGCCCGGCACCAAAAAATTAAGAACCAGACTGACCAGACTGAACTCACCTTCAGCAGCGAACCCAACGATCAAAGAGATGATGCATAAAACTGCAACGACACTGCCCCACTTGATACAAACAACAGCTTCCTGAGGTGCACTGCAAGCACTAATCCCATTCCTGCCTGCAATAAATTGAATGACCGAGGCCGTCGTTAAAATTATGGAGCTGACATAGAACAAACCCGTTCCTTTTACGCTGCCTGCTAATATAGCCAGCATGCTGATCCATAAAATGGTAATAACACCTGCGATATAACCAATAACACCACCTATGATCATAAGAATGGATGCGATCTTAAAAAAACTCTGACCTTTCATTTGGCATCCCTCTATTTTATCGTTCTATTTTCACTCCCCTTCAGTACTGTTTTTCGTACAATGAAAGGTGTAATAATCCTCATCTGTGCTATAATCCACATCCAATGTTCCATCTGTATTTATTGTTATAAAAAGAGATGGGTTATCTGATTCTATCGTACAGTATCCCAAAGCCACAGACCATGGGAACGTTCCAACTTCCTGCCCTTTATAGGACACATCTACACTTCTGTCAGCTTTAAAATGAAGACGCAATGCATCATGAATGTCATCTACACCTTCCATGGATGTCTGCGGGCCACTTCCCAGAAGTTCTTCCACACTCTCTGACATCCACTCACCCAAGACTGCTTTTTCTTCTTCCGTCAGATACAATTCCGGGTTCATGGCATCCGTTCCTTCTTTTGCAAAAATAAGCTTTACGCCCATGCCCAGCATGTCATCAAAAGAAATTGTATCTTCGCCAATCACGCCGATCATTTCTTCCCCTTCGATTGTGAGAGTGAATTCATCGTCCTGCACGGACCACTCCCCTTTTCCGCTGTCTTCACCAACGACAACATCTACTTTTCCTCCGTTCTTTACTTCAAGCTCAAATGCACCGCCGAATGCTTCCTCAACGCCAATCGACATGCCCATCATCTGTGCCGAAACTGCTATCCACTTCCCTTCATAAGGACTTTTCTCACTTCCTCCACATCCGGTCACAAATAATAGGCTAAACATGCAAATCAAAGCAAACACCATATTCATTTTCTTCTTCATAATTTTTCTTCCTTTCTTAAAATGACCGCTTCTTCCTGACAATACATGGACAACGGGCTGTTTTTGCCCTGCTTCATATAAATACACTATGAATCATTCTTGAAGATCTCCATCGTCGAAGGGATCTCCGCATTCTGGACAAAACTTTGGTGGTTTTTGGGGATCGTCTGGTTCCCAGCCGCATTGATCGCAGCGATATTGAGGAACGCCCGCAGGTTTCGGCTTGCCGCACTCCGCACAGAATTTTCCCTTATTCATCGCGCCACAGGAGCAAGTCCAGCCGTTGGACTGTGCGTCTGGTTTTTTCGTGCCGCACTCGGGGCAAAAATTACCGCTCACCACTGCGCCGCACTGCTGACATCTCCAGCTGTCAGCAGATGGCTTTTGTTCTGGCTTTTTGCCGCCGCAATTTGGGCAGAAACGACCGGTGATGCCGCTCTGTCCGCAAGAACATACCCAGCTGCTGGCGGAGACTGGTGCAGAAGGCGTGGTCGGCTGCGGCTGTTCCTGCACACCTATCTGATATAAGCTCTGCGCATTCATGCCGCCCATCTGACCAGCCATGCCCATTCCCATAAAAGCCATGGCTGGACCGGCATTAGGATTGCTTGCTGCAGCCTGCATGGCGCTGGCCTGGGCACCCACCAGATGCGCCGCTGCACGGGTGGGGTCCATGAAGGCAACATTGCGCTGCAGCTCCTTGATCATCTGCTCGTCTTCTTCGTTGGCCTTTACGCTGGAAATACCGAAAGAAACAATAGTAAGGCCTCGCAAATCATGCCACTTGGCAGATAGTTCCTGATTCAACGCTTCTGCCACCTCAGTGGTATGACCAGGGAGTGCACTGTATCGTATTCCCATGTCGCTGATCTTGGCAAACGCTGGCTGCAGCGCAGTCAAAAGTTCCGTTCTCATTTGTCCTGCAATCTCTTCTCGGCTGTACATCTCATCTACGTTGCCGCAAACATTGGTATAGAACAACAACGGATTGACAATACGAAAGCTGTACTCTCCAAAACAACGGACGCCAATATCCATATCCAATCCCGCCCGTTGATCCACCACTCGAAACGGAACCGGAGAAGGCGTTCCGTACTTATTCCCTACAATTTCTTTGGTGTTAAAATAATAGATTCTCTGGTCTTTGGGCGCTTCTCCGCCAAATGTGAAACGCTTGCCGATGTTCCGAAAGACCTGGCCAATACTCTCTCCCAAATCGCCTGCAAAAATACTTGGCTCCGTGGACGTGTCATAGGTGTATTCGCCAGGCTCGGCACATACTTCCACCACTTTTCCTTGTTCTACAATCAGCATGCATTGACCGTCGGCAACAGCAATCACAGAGCCATTGGTAATGATATTTTCGTCACCCTTGTAATTGCTGGAGCGATCGGACACTTTTTTCCTGCCTTTTACCGCCAGAACATCTGCGGGAATGGCTTCACAGTAAAAATACTCTTTCCACTGATCGGCCAGCACACTTCCGGCAGCTCCTAGTCCCGCTTTAATAAGCCCCATCGTTTCATCTCCTCTCACGTTTTCACATTAGAAGCATTCTTCCTTCCACCCACGCCCGTTTGTCTCGGCGAACAAGCCTGCCAGCCTTCTCTCATTTCCACTGCGGAACAATCGCCAAAACAGATTTCATGCTACAGTGCCTGCAGACAGGCGACCAAATAATCCAATGATGCATCATAAAATACAAAGTCATCAATTTCGCCCCTCTGCTTCGCTTCAATGGCACGGTGGACATCCTCCATCCTACTTTCCGAACACATCAGCATCAGTCGACAGTGTGGCAGGACTTGTCTCAGCCATGCACACAGCATCAAACAATAACCAATGTCATGCGCGCCATCCTCCGATACTTCCAGCAAAGCACCTTCAGCCAAGTGATCACGGATTGCCACATCTGCCCTGGTATAATCCGGTTCATAGCGCAACTGGATGCCAGGATCATGCCGCACCTTCGTGATCAGCCCCTGGGCCAAAGAGGCCCGCTGCATGATTAAAACGACCGTCTTCAGATGCCCACCCCCCTGCATATCCTGTATTTTGACCTAATTGTATCGGCTTTTTTGTACCTGCGCCCTACCCGCAGCGGGTAGTTTTTGCCAAAATGAGCCATAAAAAAAACCCACAATGAATTGGCCATCCAACTCATTGTGGATTTTTCTTATGTATTTTTACTGACCCGCCAGCTCTGCGCTGCCTGGATCTGTCCGACGTCAGAAAACGCTGGGCTAATACAGGGGATTGATCCAGCCATTGGCAATCATGTAAAAGGCCAGGTCCACTGCTTTAGAAAATCCGGTCTTGCCCAGCATATTCATTTTATGATACTTGACGGTGTTTTCGCTGATAAATAATTCCTTCGCAATTTCCTTATTGGTCATATGCTTGCACATCAGTCTCAACACTTCCATTTCACGGTCGGTCAGCGGCGCTTCACCTTGAGGCAGGGGAATGGTTTTAGGCTCCGGAAAACAGCTGCCACCCGCCATCACTTCTCTGGCCACCTCCAAAAAACAATTCAGGCTCTTGCTTTTGTACACAAAACCATTGGCTCCAGCAGCTTTGGCTCGCGGAATATACGAGATCTCATCAAAAGCCGTCATGACGATGATCCTGATGTCTGTATCATACTGACGAATGGTCTCCACCGCTTTCAGGCCAGAAGCTCCACCTTCTGTACATACATCCATCAAAACCATATCGGGATGCAGCCGCTTGCAAAAATCAAGGGCATAATCGGCGCTGGCGACTTCCCCCACGATTAAAAATTCACCAGAAGCCGTCAATGCTGCTGTCAGCGACTCTCGCATGGATGCATGATCTTCCACTATTAAAACTTTGATCATTTATGCACTCCCTCCTTTGGAACAAATATTTGGATACAAAACCGCGGCACCAGATAAAGCTCCAGCGTACCATTCAGGCTGTTGATCCGTCGGCGCATCTCGCTGATTCCTCCGCCTTCCCTGATTGGTCCGACAGGAGGAATTCCATTGTCCGTCACGGTCATGCGCCAACAATCATTCTCAAAAAAATGGAATTGGATGCGCGTGGCATACCCATGACGCACAGCGTTGGTCACACACTCCACGGCAATCTCTGCAAAATTATTGGCCACCGTCCTATCTTCTGGCAGCTCTCCCTGGATTTCGACAGCCACTTCCATTCCAAGAAAGGTTTCCTTCAGCATCTCCAGACGATGCGCAGGACTCGGCGCCGAATCTTCCGAAAAGGCTTTTGGAAGGCTGCGTACAAAATCTATCAACAGCATTTCATCCAACTGCTTATGCTCCCGCAGGGCTCGCAGCAGCAGACTTATGCGCTGGCCTAAGACATCATGCACCCTGCCCTTGCTCCGGGCAATCTCCTCCGCTTCACAGATGCTCTGTAAATTCTCGATGGTATGGCGAAGCTCCTGTCCGCGTTTCTCCAATATTTGATTTTGATTCGCAAGGAGCGTCACAGCCTCCCATTGTTCCGTAATGTCATCGGCGGTCAGCAGCACCAATGTCCGATGTCGTATTGGAATATTATGAGAGGAAATACGCCACACTGAGGAATCTGAAAGGCGAAATACCTGCTGGCCTCCCAGAAATTCCCGCATGCAGCCACTGCGCAATGGCCCTGATTCCAAAAGCTGTTGAAACGCTCTTCCGTTCCGCAAATGCTGTCCGGTCATCTCTTGAGCGAGCAGCTCCATTCGACGATTGCACAGAAGGATGTCGCCGTTCGGGCGAAAGAACAGCAACCCAGTATGCAGAATGTCAATCGTTTCTTTGATGGAAACCAACGAAATCTGAGTGCGAATTTCCCGTCGGCGAATCAGGCAGATGTGTACACTGCGGCTCATAAAATAGAGAATACCCACAAGGAAAAAGAGCGGATATGCGCGACCAGCAGCCGCTTCTGTTATGGGAAGCAGAACTGCCGCCCCAGCAGCAACGAAAAACGGCCATATCAACTCCGTTCCCAAGGCAACAATAATGGCAACCACTGCGATCAGCAAAAATACCATCTGACGAGTGAGGACATAGCCGCTAGGTGCCAGAAATCCGCAGAACAGCGCATATTGAACCTGGGCAAGGAGTGCGGCAAAGACAAACAGCATCACCAAAATGAGGCACTCCATCCCATTTTCCATCCTGCGCACCCATCCGATACGCAGACGCCGAATGCTGTAAGAAATAGCCTGGCTTTGCAGCACGATGCACAGTGCAATCAGCATCACCAATGCAATCAGCATCCACTGAGGCAGGCGATAAAACTCAGCCACATTCCTCACCTCCCAAGGGCAGGGTCAAAACAATCCCCGCAGCATCCTCCAGGTCCTTGCAGGCGATGCGTCCTCCTAAAGAAGAAACCGCAGCCATCAGTTCCTCAGAAAAATGCCATTTCTCTGTATCACTGCTCAAAAGAAAACGGAACACCAGATGCGCCCCTTCGGATTCTAAACAACCCATCACCGGAGAAGTATTCGTTGACCACGCCCATGCTATGATTTCAAAGGCAAAATCATAGCAGACCGCTGCGTTGCGAATCTTCATCCCCTCACTCTGCCCGCTGCGGATCAGTATTTGCATCCCCGCATAGGAAGCCAGCTCCGCCAGCTCGTCCAAATAAACGCTCATCTCATCTGCCAGAAGTGAGACATCTTGGCGTGCCAGGAAAAACAAATTACATCTGCGCTTGATATGGCACAGACACAATGCAATGTAGGCGGTCAAATCTCTCGAATGCTCTGTTTCCGCCAATGTTTCAAGCAAATGTGCCAGAGATGTGACACGACGCTCCAAATCACGATCCAGATGTTCAAACAGCGCTCGATTGGTGGCTGAAGTGTACAAACGCTTTTTGATCTCACCTTCCTCCTGCAAAAGCGCATTGGCCGCCTCCAGACGTGTCTGCACATCTTGAATTTCCTGCCGCAGCCGATTGAGCTGAGAAAGGTCTTCCTGCCACACCGCCATGCCTCCAGGGATGAATACCGCATGGAGCTGCGTCTGGCTGTCTCTCAGCAAGGGGTGGTCCATATCCATAAGCAGTCGCTTCCATAGAGAACTTGAAATGGGACGCGCGTCAAGGGAAGACAAAATGGTTCGACCATTCTCATCGAGCAGCGTCAGGCCAATGGGTGCAGAGAAAAAGAGACGCTGATACTGAACATTGACCGGAATCAGCCCTGCATGAAGTACGGTTTCAAAGAACAGAACGGCAATAACACAGATAATGACCGTTGGGTCACTTTCCCAGGCCAGGGACACCCGGTAAATATAGGCAATGACATACGCAAACAACCCTGCGCAGAACAACAGTGGAAATACTTTTCCTCCCCAATAGGTGCTTCGCCGCCCCTGATAAAACAGTTTGCCGACGGCCACCACTACCATTAAAAGCGACGCAGCCGCAATGAACCAAAATCCTGCACCATAGCCATAATCACTGGCCCAATTTCCATCAGGATCAAAAACAAATACCAGCTGATGAAAGTCATTGGTCATCACCAGCAACACAGAAAGTCCATAGCAAACAAACGGCGGCCACAGAAAATGCACTGGCTTTCCTTCTCCCTCTGCGCGTCCTGTGAGCCTGACCAAATACAAAAGTGTAACAGGCAAAGCCAACTGAAAAATATAATAGCCATACCAGCACATCCGACTCAGGGCAGCTTCTTGAATCAGCTGATATTTGAACAAACGTAGCAGCAGCCATCCCACCATCAACCAGCTCATCACATCGACCACCCGGCGAACGTCGTGACGAACCATTCGATGGGAAACGCTTCCTTTCCACAGCAATATGACAGCCACTGCCAGCAGGGCAGATAAAATATGTTCTCTAAGGTCAGCGGAGGTATAGAGCCGAGTATGAAAAACCTGTCGGCGCAGATCTCTGCTGCTGTCACCAGTGATCTCTAAAACCCAATCATAGTCACTCCCTTCCAGCACATGGGCCGACCGATAATCGCTCGGAAATCCCCACGGCCGCTCCCCGCTAACCAGCGGCAGCCCTACAGACAAAAGCACTTCATCCAATCCGACATCGGGTGTCAGCGGAACATCTGAGAGCAGCCCCATGCGATAAGATAAAGTTCCCTCCGCCGGCACAATGATCTCATACTGTCCCCCTTCTCGATTCCACGCAACGGCTTCGTAATCCATACAGAGCAAAATAGGCGCATCCGAATCATTGAGCTCGAATTTCCCGTTCTGGCTGAGATGCTCCAAGAACGCCAGGGCATCCTGTTTGGCTGGCTCTTCCGGGTTCAACCCATAGGACAGCGCAGCAATGGCCAGCATATTGCGAATGATGGATTCACTTCCAATGCCGACAGGAATTTGGCTTTCCCGAAGGCTGTTCCAGCCAGTAATATCAATGTCGGTCCGTATACGGTCCACAGCTATAACCACGGTGCCCAATACTTGCGGATACCAATACCGACCAACACCCTGATTCAGCGCCGGAATCGCCTGAACGTCATAACAAACGACCGCATTGCCATTTTCCACCTCTGCAAAAACTGCATCCCTCGGTTCCCTAATGTCATACTCAGAAAGATAGGTGCCCAGAGTGTTGACATATTCTTCAGCGCCCTCTGCATCGGAAACCAAATATCTGTCGCTTGGCGCCGACACACATCCCGTCAGCAACAGGCACAGCAAAAGAACAAGAGATAGCCATTGAACCTTCATGGCGCCACCGGCTCTCCGCATTCCTTCATCCGCGCGGCACACTCTCTGCACAAATCAATCTCCTCGCAGATCAGAAAACAGGAATCACAAACCAAACGTCGGCAGATGGGGCACTGACTGAATCGCTCCCTCGCTTCCTTTCCCGCCGTTAATCGAGCTTGCCGCTTCTCTCGCTGATAGATGGCATCATACAGCTCTTTCTTTTCCAAATCCTCGGCCGCCTGTTTTGCTTTAGAAAATGGAATACTGCTGCTGTACCAAAATTCACCGCACACCTCACAGCGAACAGCAAAACAAAAATACTGTGGTGTGGAGCAATCCTCCAAATGACTGTACAAAAGATTTAACATCGCATTCACCACCTTCCTTACATTGACTATATCAGAAGCAGGTCAGGAAAATATATTATCCAATGGATACTTTTCACAGATGGTATCCATTGGATAATACAAAAAGTGCACAAAAATCCTTCTCAGATTCCTGTGCACTTTGCTTAATATTTGGAGAACACTCAGAAAAGCTCCTGCAGTCTTCCGCAACGGCGAAGCAGATCGATATAGAGCATCAATTCATCTCGGGAGGCCACACCCAGCTTTTTATAGATATGTCGGTTGTGCTTGCGAACGGTGCTCATACTTATAAAAGCAAGCTCCGGAATCTCCGCAATTTCATGACCATCGATGTAATAGCGAAGAATGTTGCGTTCTGCCTCTGTAAGCAAATCCTTTCGCTCTATAAACTGATCGAAAAGTTCAGCAATATTCGGCGGAAGTTCCCCCTGCTCCAATCGCTGATTCCGCGCCCGGGCGTTCAGAAACTCTGCCAGCTCATCCACCTCAGAAATTCCGGAGGACACTCCCTGTTCCAACATTTCTTCCTGCTGAAACCGTTTGAGACTGTCAGTAATCGGTCGGACAAATTTCCGCGCCAAAAAGAACGAAACAACCAACAATATGAAGAGCAACACGATGGACACAATAATCCAGGTTTGCTGGACACCGTTCGTATATGCAACATAGCTCTCTTGGGGAATCAAAACAGCAGCAGCCCAAACCGTATCCTCCGAATCATTTTTTGAAACTGGGATGATTTGATGCAGACCAATGTATTTTCCGGTGTCCGCATCGTATTCGTTATAGTACCGCCCCTGATGAATGACAAGATTTTCCTGGCCATTTAAGTAGGTGCCATTGACGCTGCCAACCAGCCCGTCAGACAATAGCAGGTGGCCGTCCTGAAGCGGAGCCAGGATGGTAACAACGGAGCCAAATTGACCTTCCACTGTAGGATAAGAAAACTGGAAATACAATGCGCTGATTTCGACGCCGCAGACACCGTACACTGTCCCAGCGCTGCCCACAATAGGGACGCACAACAGCATCGCAGATTCCCACGTATCTTTGAGCCCAATTCGAGTAGACCAGAAGTATTGCTCGGCAGGCCGATTCAGAGAGGTATTCATCAAGTCCTGACAACCTGGAATTTGATGGATGTCAAATTCCAAATTCCAGCGGTTGTGCAATTCCAGATCCTTTTGCCGCGCGATGTCAGGAATGCCGCGGAAATATACCACGGTAGGTGTAATTGGACTGCTGGCGCTAAGATTAGAATAGCGCAGATGAATACCGCTCCTGGAGTTTTCTGCTCCATCCAATCCAGTATTGGTGGTTGCATTTAAAATTGCATACGCACCATTACAGTTTGAAACCTGCAGCGTTGTACTGATCAGCGGATACATGGCTTCTTGCAGATGCAGCAGCTGTTCCGGTGAATCGTTGACCTCCTGAAAAGATATTCCTTCCTGAACCAGTACGCGTTCAATTTCCCGGCTTAATTCTTTCGAGAGATTCAAGCTTTGCGCGGTCAAATTATCCAGATGATTCTCCAGATGATCCCGGGTGCTCTTTAGTTGAATTTCCATAACCTCGTGGAGTTGTTCGTCATCTTGTGAAAAGCCTCCAGCAATAGATAGAAGAAGGATAATCGCTGCAAAAACAACCAATATCATAGATGCCCAATAAAGCATCAATTTTTTCTGCATGCCCACGCTTTGCTTTTTTGCAAAAGCATTCAGCGCCCGCAGCTCTTTCAGTTTGTTCAGCACAGGATTTCCTCCCTTCCTCTATTACCGTTCCATAATCTCCTGAAAGGTCTTGAGCCGCTCTGTGCTGATCTGCGCCAACTTGGCCTCTCCGCCATTCAGATAATCCTGGCGCCCCAGCGCAAACTGTGCTCTTACATTATCCTCCAATGTCGTTTCAAGGCTCAGATAACTCTGCAGCTGCGGCGGCACATAAAATTCATAGTTTTTCTGAGTATCCAAATATGCTTGATAGAGAGAAACGTATTTGGCGCTCTCTAACTCCTCAATGGCTTTTGGCAATTCATTTTCAAATGCGCTTTTGGTCACCGGCATATAGCCTGTTCTAGTCACAAACTCTACATTGTGTTCCGGCTCCGTCAGCCACTTTAGAAAAGTCACCGCAGCCTGTTCGCGCTCTGGAGTGGAGCGGACGGTGCAAAATCCTGCGCCTCTCTGCATCACCAGCTTTTCTCCGTTCTCAAATACCGGACATGGACGAGAGACGATGGTGATATCCTCGGAAGTGTTGTCTGAATAGGTCACAACATCGCTGTAATAAAGAATGCTGGCCGACGACGCCACACTGACGATGCTTTCACCGGTGCGGATTGATTCAGTGGCATAGCCGCCCTTTAGCCAGACACCGCCCTTGAAGGCAGCCTGCGCCAATGGCTCCCACACTGTCTGAAAAACAGGCCCAAAGGCCAATTTATCTCCCTGAAAGAAATCCTCGCCCAGAGATTCGACCCCCACCTGAAAATAATTAAAATAATAGTCGTGGACAAACATGGCCTTCGCATCTCCCGGAATATCCGGTGTCTGGGCATCGCTCCATTCAGCATAAGTTTCTGCAGCCTTATACAAGCCCTCCCAAGTGTCGAGATCTTCCATGCTTATACCCGTTTCCTGAGAAAAACGATCGAAAATTGTCTGATTGATGAACATGATTTCCGTAGATTTTGCCACCGGAAAAATGACCAGGTGGTCATCTATCGTGCCTTCTTCTATAAATGCCGGAATAAAATCAGACAATTCTTCTTCGCTGAAATAGTCCTTATAGTCCACGAGAATGCTGTCGTCTGGCAGCGCCAGCACCGTTTTGGGATATGAGATAAAAAGATCCGGCAATTCAGGCGCCCCTGGTTCTTCATTGGCAGCAGCCAGAACCAGCTCATGAATGGTATTGGTATTTGACACCGAAGTCACCTGCACATTGATCTGTTTTTGCTTTCCCACAGTTTGGTTAAACTGGTCAATGAGATCATTGAGGGGAGAATCCGTTTGTCCGCCATAGACATGCCAAACCGTAATCGTGGTTGGCACCTCTTCTTTTGTGACAGTATTAGAACAGCCTGTGCAAAACAACAACACTGCAATCAGAAAGATAATGATGTTTCTATTTTTCATATGACCATCCCCCTTATTTTCATTATATCAACCGTACGTGAACAGCTCCACAAAAATCTCCATTTTTGATGCTATGAAGCTCCTTTTTTAGTATAGCACAGGTTTTCCCGCCTTCCACTACCCATAGCGGGTAGTCTTTTTTCAGTCAGATTTTGTTCCATCAATCCATCACTATTTATAAGGGCTATGCCAGGAAATTTGAAACGTGCTTCTGCTGCTGGCTGAAAAAACCGATGTGCCCAACAAAAAACGCCCACAGCGTGTTACTGTGAGCGTTGGTGACTTATCGAACCATGCGGCGGCCACGCACGGCAATGGTGGCGCAGCAGTTGATGATGGCTTCTTCGACGAAAGCGTCCATGTCGAGGCGCGCGGTGCTCTTGCTTTTGACGTCACAGTCCACAAGATAGAGATACGCACTGGAAAGCGCCTCGGTCGAAAGATGGCGCGCCTGATTGATGAGCTTCTTCACATAGTACTCATGACGCTTAATCTCACCACGAATGGCACTCTGGCCCATCCCCTCTGCGAGCATAGACTGCACTTCAAGCAACCGGCGCACCGTATCCAAAAGCTGGCGCAGCACCTGCGGCGATTTGCTGCCCAAATAAAGGCAGTCACGATAAGCAGCAAGCGCTGTACTGGTGCGGCCCTCTACAAGAGCATCGGTAAGATTAAAAATGGTGCGTGACGGTGTTGGTGTGACAATGGCTGCCACATCGTCTTCCGTAATCAACGCATCCTCCCGATCGCCAAGATACAGTGCAAGCTTTTCCAATTCACTGGCAAGCAGCAAGGTGCCATCTTGCGGCGCCATGTCTTCCAAAATAGCCAATGCCTGCGGCGTAAACGCTTTGCCCATTTTTTTTGCTTCTGCCCGCAGCCATGGCGCTACATCGCGGCCTTTTGGCTGCTGACACTGCATGGCTTCACTGCTGGCAATCACCTTTTTCAGAAATGCGCCAGGGGCTTCTTCGATGGTATAGCGAAAAATCAATAGCGCATCCGGGTTGGGCGCAGCACAGAATTCAAGAAGTGCTTTCTCTTCCTCTGCTGTGATCAGCCCCTTTTTGCGTGCACCGGCTGCAAAAAACGACGGTTCCCTTACAACAACAACACGCCGCTCTGCCATGAATGGCAGGCTACGCGCCAGCACAAGGATCTCAGAAAGGCGTACAGCCTCACCATCCACACGCTCAAGGTTGAAAGGGCGGGTGCCCTCATCAGGGAGCACCCGCTCAATCATTTTTTCAATGGTCTGATCCATGCGCAATCCATCATTGCCATAATACAGGCGAACGCCGCTTGGCAGGCTCACCGACGGCCTCCATTATTGCCGCCTTTTTCTTTAAGACGCTGCTCCAGCCCTTGGCGTCCTGCATTGGAACCCATGGAAGGATTCTTCATGGCATTCTTATGTTGACCGCCTGCTGGTGCCTTTGAAGCGGGCCGCTGCTGTGGATGCTGCGGTGTTTTCGCGCCAGGCGCCTTGGTTTGATGTGGACGGCTGACACGAGAAGCCGGTGTTTTCTTATTGCCGCTCAGCTTGTTTGGCAAACGTTTGCCGCCAGAGCGACGCTGTACACGCTTCAGTGCATTATAAATCAAAGTCGCAATATAGAGAATCGAAAGGAGCACAGTCAGTACAAAGAGCCAATTGATCCCCGACTTGGCGCTGTCCTGCGCCACAAGCGGCACTTCATCAATGGCTTCATCGCCGTCGTAAATGCGAATCACGCCAACCTGATCACCTTCATTGATCGGCAGCTCTGGTTGATCAACAACAATTGAAGAATGATAATTGCCGCTTTCTCCCTGGGAAGTCGTAATCGCATAGTCTTTTGTTGCAGCAAGGCGCACCGATTTTTTGCCACCAAAGTTTAAGGTCGTCACTGTTTCATCTTTTGTGATCAAATTAACCACCGATGTATTTTTAAGACCGAGATTGAGCGCTTCCTGCATATCTGTATAAGCATCGTCTTCACTCTCACAGTCAATCATCGCACCAACGATGGTTCGATCACCTTGGCTGAGGCTTGCCGTCAAATTGATAGGGTCGGATGGACTCAATTTAATGCCAATTGCCTGCTGTTCCACATTTTGCATGCCATTGACATTGGTCACCGTATCCTGGTTCATTTCACTGTCCCAGTCTAACGTTGGCTGAATGGCCAGCTCAACATATTTTGGCAGGCTGGATGCATAGGCAGCGAGAACCGCCATATCACGCGCCGTGCTTTTCTGGCCATCAGCAGAACCATACACCGATGTGAAAGTGGTATCATCCATGCCCAATTCTTTCGCTTTGGCATTCATCTTTTCAACAAAAGCATCTTCCGAACCCGCAAGATGATTGGCCGCAGCAATGGCTGCATCGTTGGCATTATAAATGATGATCCCTTCCAACAGATCGCTGAGATTGATCTTCTCCCCCTTACGCAGATACAAGCGATTGCCATTGTTGGCATCTTCTGGGATTTCCGGCACCGTCACAGAATCATTCAGATTACCCTCATCGATAATAATGACCGCCGTCATCATCTGCACCAAACTGCCTGGATCAATCGACTTATCATAATCATTGCCAAACAAAACCTGATGTGTGTCCCCATCGATCACCACATAATTGGCAGCACCAACTTCCGGCAAGTCTTCCGTCAGCACATCAGCAGATGCCGCCGTCGGCAAAAAGCTGAGGCACAGCGCCAGAACCATCAGCACTGCAATGACTCTTTTTTTCATGAAACGCTCACTCCTTGTGATCACTAAAAATGATACTCTATATTGATTCATAAAGACCGTAATTATAACTATTATATACAAAATTCACAAGACTGGCTAGTATATAAGCATTACAATCTGGAAATAAATCACATAAACCAACTGCCCGATCATTTATTCCAGCCATTATATACAAAAGCCTTGCAAAACAACGATACATCGTGTATCATAATATTCGTATCTGGGGGTATGGCGCAGTTGGGAGCGCGTCTGAATGGCATTCAGAAGGTCAGGGGTTCGAATCCCCTTATCTCCATGATTTTAACCTCGAGCAAAGTGCTCGAGGTTTTTTTATTCGCAAAATAAGAAAGGAAGCTCGTCGGAGCTTCCTTTTTCTGCTTTATATATCCAAGGCTGCGTGGTAAGCGGCGTACATGGCATTGAGGATGTTGGATGGTCGTTGGCAGTCGCCGACGATGCGGACAAATGGGGCGCCATCGCGCAGAGCGTCGACGGCTTTGCTGTTGGCACGCTGCCCGACAGCCATGACGATGCTGGTGCCTGGAACGAGCAGAGATTCTCCATCGGCGGTTTCACAGAGAAGGCCTTCGGCGGTGATTTCTTTACCGGCACAGCCTGTGTGAACCTGCACATATTTGTCAACCATCTGCATGAGGATTGGACGCTGGCGAATGTTGCAGTCAACAGCAAGCGAATCACGCATTTCAACAAGATGAACCGTTTTTCCTTGCTGGCCCAAATGCACCGCCAATTCACAGCCGGCAAGGCCGCCGCCCATGACGACAACGTTGTCAGTGAGCTGATCGCCTTTGAGATAGTAATCGTTAACAAGTATGACGGTGTTGTTTTCTTTTCCCGGCAATGGCAGATCGATTGGTGTGGAACCAACAGCAACGATAAGGGCATCAGCCGCAAAATGATCGGCAAATTCTGCGGTGACTGGTGTATTCAGGAAGACTTTGACGCCTTCTTTGCGCAGAAGGGTTTCCAAGGTAACACCAAGTTCATACATTTCATATTTGAATGGGATGGCCTGTTCTTCTTTTAAAATGCCGCCCAGTTCACTGCTGGCCTCACATAGAGTGACATCGTGGCCGCGTTGTGCAGCAACCAGCGCAGCTTCCATACCAGCCACACCGCCGCCTACAACAAGCACGCGTTTGGCTTTTCGAGCTGGAACGATGTCCATGCCTTCGAGTTCACGGCCAATGCGTGGGTTGACGGCACAGCGTCTGGTCTGCGTGGTTGGGCGTTCAGCCATGCAGGCAAAGCAGCGCAGGCAATGGATGATGTCTTCAGGGTGGTTGGCCATGACTTTGTTTGGCAGTTCTGGATCAGCAAGCAGTGCACGCGCCATTTCCACCACATCGGCTTTACCGCTGGCGATGATTTCTTCCATTTGCGCTGGATCGTTGAGCGCACCAATGGTTGCTACCGGCACTTTGACATGCTTTTTAATTTCAGCTGCGAGGTAAACGTTGCATCCATGGTCAGAGAACATGGATGGATGGGTCTGAAAGAAACCAAATTGGTAGGAACCTGCGGAAACATGAATCATGTCAACGAGGTCTTCCACACCTTGTGCGATGCGGCAGCCTTCCTCGAGGTCATAGCCACCTTCAAACAATTCAGAACCGCTCATGCGAAATTCAATTGGGAAACCTGGACCCACAGCTTCACGCACGCTTTTCAGCACTTCGCGAGCAAAGCGCAGTCTGTTTTCCAAGCTGCCGCCGTACTCATCGGTGCGATGGTTGAAATATGGCGAGAGGAATTGGTTGATCAGCCAGCTGTGCCCGCCATGAACCATCACCATTTGGAAGCCAGCGCGCTTTGCCAGCGCAGCGCGTTCCCCGTAAGCTTTAACGATATCGTCGATTTGTTCTTTTGTGAGCGCTTTCACCGGAATGCCATCAGGACGCGTGCCATCGCTTGGCCCATATTGACAGAGACCCGCTTTTTTATCCTTGTCAACAAGGTAGGTGCCAGCGTATTGTCCGGAGTGAGACAATTCCACGCTTGGCACGGCACCATGACGCTTGATGCCATCGGCAAGATAGGTGAAGCCCGCCAATAGTCCCGGTGTTTGCAGATCCAAATGCAGCATGTGGGAACCATCTGTTGCTGGATGAACAACAAGTTCACTGGCCGTGACAGCAGCTGCACCACCTTTTGCGCGCAATTCATAGAAGCCCGGGGTACGTGGACCTACACCACAATCAGCGGTAATATCTGTACTGCCCATTGGTGCCGCAAACATGCGATTGCGGAAGGTCACCTTGCCCAAGGTGATTGGACTGCATAGATGAGGAAAAGAGCGTTTCATAAAAAGACCTCCGTATATTGATTTTATTTTTCATTCTCATTACTTTTATTTTAGGAAATGATTCTTAGGTCCGTCAATTCCCTGGGACATAGTATTTATAAATAACCTGTCATTAAAAAAACACGGGTCCTGATTCCAATTTGGAATCAGGACCCGTGTCATCATTTCATATGCTGTGAAGTCTGATTATTTGTAAAGGCGAGCAAGTTTCTTTGCCTGCTTTTTAGCCAGACGACGTGCCTTTGCACTCTTGAAGAAGGTTACAACTACGGTTGCACCAATAAGGCCAAGTACAGCACAAATGGCTTTCTGTACAGTATCATAGCTTTGAGCTGCAACAGCTTCATCCATGATCAGAACTGCATCATCATCATAAGAGAATTTTTCGTTTTGTTTCATATTTACATCCTCCTTAATATTTATTGACCATCAACCAAATTAGTTCATGGTTACATACTGTGAAGATACCCAACCAGTCTGTCCATCAGACGTTTGAACCTGATACATGCCATTGCTTTCACCAATAATGGTCAAAGAAGCGCCATTGTTCAGGCTGCCGATAATGTTGCTGTCGGTGCTGTCTGATGCACGCAAATTCAATCCGGAGCCGCCAGTCGCTACCGTACCAGTACCCATCGCATTAGCGGTATTCTGGCTGCTGCTTGAATTGCTGTCACTGGTCGATGAACTGTTTTTATCATCGCTGGAAGTTGTTGAATCAGTATTCTTGCTGCTATCACTATCCGAAGAACTGTCGCTGGACTTATCTGTAGAATCGCTGTTTTCATCAGCAACAACATCTTTCGCTGCTTCTTTTGCCGCTTCGTCTTCTTCCTTCTGCTTGGCCTGTTCTTCCTCAACAGTTGTCCGACTTTCAGTCGTTGCAGATGAAGCAGTGTCATCACTCGAGGTGAAGAAGCCACCAATCAGACCAATCAGCAGGCCCAGCACCGCACCCAATACGACAGCACCCAGAATCGCAATAAGAATGTTTTTCTTTGTCATCTCAATGATTCGCTCCTTTATGATTTACTTTTGTTTGTCCTTTTTTGTGGCACTTCCAAGAATGCCGATCTTATTCGCTCCGATCAACAACACAGTGACCACCAGAACAACGACCACAAACCCGCGCTCACTGGTCAGCTCGTTGACTATGATGGCACACACCGACAAGCAAATGCTAATGGCATAAATTAACAACACCGTATTTCGATGACTCAGGCCACGTGCCATCAGACGATGATGCAAATGCGCCTTGTCGGCTTCAAAGATTGGCTTATTTGCCATCATTCTCCTCAAAATGGCAAACAGCGTATCAAAGATCGGAATCCCCAATGCGAGGATCGGAATAAACACAGAAACAAAAGTTACACCTTTCGCCGTACCCATAATGGACAAGACAGCCAATGTGTATCCCAAAAACATGGATCCGGTGTCTCCCATAAAGATGGAGGCCGGATGAAAATTGTAAATAAGGAAGCCTAAGCAGGCACCTAGCAAAGTGAAACACAACACCGCGATATTTCCAGTGCTGTTTAACAATGCGCAGATGGCCAATGTTGCAGCACTGATGCCGCTGACCCCTGCAGCCAAGCCATCAAGCCCATCAATCAGGTTGACGGCATTGATGATGGCAACAATCCAAATGACACTAACCGGCACACTGAGCACGTTCAATGTTGTCATAGCCGCATCACCAAACATACTCGTTACAAAGTCAATGCGAATACCACCAAATGTCACAATGCATGCCGCAATGATCTGTCCCAGCAGCTTTAATTTTGCCGGCATATCGGTGACATCATCAACAATCCCAACAAAAACCAGCATTGTTGCGCCAAGGAAAAAAGCCAGCAAAGCCTGCGAAAACGGATAGAAGGTAAAGACCACCAACCAAAAAGCAGCGTATATTGCCAGGCCACCCATCCGCGGCATCACCTTATGATGCACTTTACGCGCGTTAGGTTTGTCTACTGCACCAATATGCACAGCCAGCAGTTTTACAATCGGCACAAAAAAGGTTGTCAGCACAAAGGCGCAGACGGTTACTAACAGCAACTCCTTAACCACACGATCACTTCCATATATAATAATAAACTATTACTCACTCTTTACTATTGTAAAGAGCATAATCGCGAATTTCAAGCATAATCTGCATCAATGATGCAAGAGAATTTCATGGCAGTTGTTCGCAGGGGTATGACAGAGCCGCTTCAACGTCCGTACACGATGTGCAACTTCAGGCTTAACCTCATTGAAGCAAGATGTTGCCGTGTCAATCAACAGTTTTTCCGTCACCACATTCAAAGCGACACAATGTGGATTGTGGATCATTTTCATAAAAGAATCCACCTTCGGATCATAGCTGATTGCCATGACCTGCTTATCCAAAGCAGCCCCAATGATGAGAGCATGTAAACGCATGCCAACGACAATCGCTGCATTATCAAAAATGGAAAACAGCGTTGGCGTGTCATAGGCATCAGCAATCACAAAAGAATCGCCGCGCATATGAGCATCCACAGCCCGGGCAAGAACATCATCCTGATCGACATGCATTGCCAAAAGTCCAACGGCATAGCCTTGATCGTAAAGATAATCGCCCAAAGCAGCAAATTCGTGAACCAGATCTTTTCCGCCCCAATCGCGCAGCGCCATCAAAGCCAGAGGGCGCTTGCCATCATAGCCAAGCTTTTCCAAGAGAACATGTCCCTGCTGGGTATCCACCACATCATTGTCGATACCCAGCACAGGATCTGGCGCAACCTGAATTGGTGCTTTCACACCGCACTCACGAAGCAAAGCATGGGATTCATCATCACGCACATAAATGGCGCGTGCATGATTGAAGGCACATTTGGTTAAAAAGCGATTGCGTCGTCCAACAAGCGGCCCCAACCCTTGCCCATAAATAACAACGGGCTTGCGCTGTAAAAGCGCCATAAAAATGACACCCAAGTAATAGAGGCAGCTGTTTTTACTCGTCACATCTTGGATCAAACTTCCTCCACCACTCACCAGAAGATCGGCATGGCGCAATGTGCGCCAAATGCTGCCGATTTTCCAACGGTCTGCGGCAGCAACACCGTAGACCCTCTCTGTCAGTGCCGGATCATTAGACAGCACTGTGATGCTGCAGTCGGGCATTTCCTGACGCAAAGCTTCAATAATGGCGTAGCACACCGCATCGTCACCGGCATTTTGAAAACCATAATAGCCACTCATGACAATTTTCGGGTTCATATCCATTCCATCAACTCTCCTCGTTGTTATGCTTCTCGTTTGGCCAATTTATCTGTGGCCCAATAAAAAATTCGGATACACAATTTTACCACCAATACCACGATCAACGCCACAATAATGCCCAGAATCAACCCATTGAGACTGCGCTGAAGTGCAATCAGCAACGGTGTATGAATGTGCGCATAGGTGTTGACCAGGGAAATCTGTCCAATAACCAATGGAATGGTCAATACCCACAGCACGCGGCGTTTGGCAGCATACATCAAGTACAAGATAGTTGCCGGATAACCGATGAGAAATTCTTTGCTGCGAGGACGTACACCCATGGTATCATTTAAGAATTGACGCATTGTTGCTTCAACACCTGAGATTTCACCGCTTTCATTGCCAGTACGTGACAGATAAATCATCAATGCCACAGCAATGACCGCAAAAACAATCGCCCATTTATAATCCAGCGCTTTGTTGAGCAGCGATTTGCAAAGCGTCAGTGGTTTCTTGTCGCGTACAATGTAAAGAACAAAAGGTACAACAATAATAGGAATTACATGTGCAATCTTTACACCGATAAAGGAGCTTAATTTGAGCATAAACGCTTTATCGCTCAGCACACCAACCATCAATACGGCACCAATGAAGCTGACCGCACACAAGGCAAGCAGCCTGCCAATGGATTGCACAAAGGTGAGATCTTTTTTCGGCGGCAGGAACCTCAGACACGATAAGATTGGGAATTCTATGACGCTCGCCAGCGCCATCAACTGCATGGCCAATGTTTGATTAACCATATACATGCCAATCCAGGCAATCAACGAAAGAACGAAACCGGCCAAAGCGATGCGGCGGAACCCAATTTCCATCAGCATCAGCATAAAGCCCGCACAGATCCCAACGCCAACAAGCAAGCGTACAGCGGCCGGAATATCCAGCGATGGCATTTGCTGCACATCACCGCCAACATTAAAACCACTGTCCTGCAGTTGCGTATGGATGGCATCTAAATAGGCCATATTGGTGTCGTAATAGGTCCCTGGCATATCAATGCTGAAGAAGCGCACCAACAATGCACGCATATTACGTTCACGCGCAGCCAGATCCCAGCGGTCCAGGGCTTCAGTAATGCCAGCGTCCATTGATTCGCCTGTTTCGCCTTCAAACTTGCTCATTTCATCATTCGAAATGGTATGCAGACGCACCACATCTTTATCGGCTAAATTGGCAAGGGTATTAAAGCCTTCCTGTGGATTAAATTCGATCTGTCCCAGAGGCGCAACAATGTTGCCATTGTCATCGAGCAAGAGTTGATAGAACTCTTCAATTTTATCTGGGTCCGGATAGCCAGGAATATACTTGTCATTAAACATCAGCATGCAGAGGTTTGGCACCGATTTAATATCATTGGCCAGCATTTCCAGCGATTCATCACTTGGCTCTTCCCAGCTGCTGACCTGTGCAATGATGTCAAAACCTGCATTGGCAACGGTGTTCATCCATTCTTGATCAAAGCCAACGCCGATGCTGGCAAATGATAATTGTGCTTTATTTTGGGTGCTCTGAGTGGCTTCAATGCTCGTTGGCACAGCAACAACACCCAACTCACCGTCATCATAAGCGACTGCCCCTCGAACTTTTGCAGGCACTTCGCGAAGCACCTGGTCGCGCCAGTTATCATCGGTGACAACCAGATAATAATTGGTTTCATTTATTGGCAAATCTGCCGGCAGACGATCCGCCACACTCAAGGTCAGCACGTCTGCGCCTTGTGCGATCGTCAACGCCCCAGCGTTTTCCAAGCTGGCAATGGTGCTTTCCTTAAAGAGCACCTGACTGATTCCTTTATCCTTTAGCGTTTCAAGCATAAGGTCTATGCTTTTTCCATTAGCATTTGCCAAAGAACGGATATCAGACTCATTTACAGAAAGATTGACATTCTTATAGCTTTGTTCTGCCTGCACGCGTACCACGCCCACATAAATAGAACATACAATAGCTATCAGCACAAGCACCGCAGCGCAGCGCTTCATGATCTGATAAAAATGTTGCAACTTCATCAACAATTCCTCCAGGATCTTTTCATAGTGATTACATCCAGTATACTCTAAACAACGGATTTTTCCTATACTTTCCCTCTAAATGCCAAGTCATTTTCTCCAAAACTCCATAACTCTGTTGGCCTGTCACCAAATGTCAACATGCTTTTCGTTGTTGGTTTCATGCACAAAGAATAAAAAAGTGAGTCTGCACCTCCAATTATATATAGAAACCCTCGCCACAATCTGTTAAAATAATAGATACCTGATAAGGTTACCATTATCCTAACAATTTATAAGGAGGCGGCTTTCTTGTCACTTAATATCACAACAGATTATGCCATCCGCATCATGATGTACTTGGCAAATTATTATGATCCGGATCCGTTGTTTGCACCGGACGGCAGCTGTTCAGGAAAAGTCATCGCAGATAAGATGAACATTCCTTACAACTATTTTCTTAAAATCGTGCCACGACTCAAAGATGCAGGCTATCTGATCTCTTTCCAGGGAAAACGCGGCGGCTACGTGCTCACCACGCCACCAGAAGACATCAGCCTCTTTGACATCATTCACGTGATGGAAGACGACTTCATTCTCAATGCCTGCACCGCACCGGACGGTCAATGTGCGCGCAATACACCAGAATTTTGCGCCGTTCATTACGTACTCAGCGATGTGCAGAATTCCATTGACAACACACTCAAATCCGTGAATCTGGCACAATTGGCCGTGGACAACGCCCAATCATTATAAGCAAAAAACACATTCGTTACAAGCTCTGGTTATGCACCAGTTCTGTAATGAATGTGTTTTTTTATGTTATCGTTTAATGATTACTGGCGTTTCCAAGTTGTGCCAGCTTTCCCATCCTCCAACAAAATGCCAATTTCAGCCAAACCATCACGAATACGGTCGGCAGTCTGGAAATCTTTATTGGCACGAGCATCTTTGCGGATGGCAATGATGAGGTCCATGAGCTGATCTGCCAAATCATCATCTGCAGCGTTCTGCTGTGCAAATTCAATGCCAAGCACCGCACCCAGTTCTTTCAGCACCTGCTGAGCGAGCGCCAGGCTGGCTGCATCGAACTGATCCTTCTTGAGGTAGATGTTGATGTCTTTTGCCAATTCAAAGAGTGCTGCAATGGCAAGCGCAGTATTGAAATCATCATCCATAGCGGCGCAGAAATCGGTTTTGGCTTTCTCTGCCTGTGCACGCAGCTGCACGGCATCCTCGTCTTCATGTTCGCCAGCAAGCTTCATGGCTTTATCGACAGCATCAGCTGCATGCTGCAAACGTTCCAGCCCGCGGCCAGCCACTTCGATCTTTTCATCATCGAAATCCAGTGGGCTGCGATACTGTACACTGAGCAGATAGAAGCGTACCACCTGAGGATCAAAGCGTTCAAGAATGTCACGCAGCAGGAAGAAATTACCTTTGGACTTGCTCATTTTTTCCTGGTTGATGGTAATAAATCCATTATGCATCCAATAGCGGGCCATTGGTGCATCATGCAGGGCGCAGCTTTGCGCAATTTCATTTTCATGGTGTGGGAAGATCAAATCCTGGCCGCCACCATGAATGTCAAAGGTGTCACCCAGATATTTTGCGCTCATGGCAGAGCATTCAATATGCCAGCCTGGACGACCTTTGCCCCATGGTGATTCCCAATAAGGTTCGCCTGGCTTTGCACTCTTCCAAAGCGCAAAATCAAGCGGATCCTGCTTCTTTTCATCGACTTCAACACGCGCACCGCTGAGCAAATCATTGATATCACGGCCAGACAATTGGCCATAATCGGCAAATTTACGCACAGAATAATACACATCGCCATTGTCGAGGGCGTATGCATAGCCTTTATCAATAAGTCCTTGCACAAAAGCAATGATCTCATCAATGTGCTCGCTCACCTTTGGATGAACCGTAGCCGGCATGACATTCAACGCTTTCGTATCTTCAAAATACGCATCAATATAGAAGGAAGAGAGCGCCATTGGGTCCTTGCCTTCTTCATTGGCACGCTTAATGATTTTGTCGTCAACATCTGTAAAGTTGGATACAAAGGTCACATCATATCCAAGATACGTGAAATAGCGGCGCACCGTATCAAATACAACGATTGGGCGGGCATTGCCGAGATGGATGTAATTGTAGGTGGTTGGTCCGCAGACATACATTTTTACTTTTCCCTTTTCAAGGGGTTCAAATGGCATTTTCTTTTTTGCCAGAGTGTTATAAATCATCACTTGGTTCAAAGCTTTTCCTCCAATTCTTTCAAATGTTCACTGATCTGATCCAGACGATGTTTGAAGATTTCCAAGCAATCTTCGACAGGATCTGGCAGTTGATTATGATTGAGATCTGGATGATGGGCATCGGTATGCACACGCTTGCCATCCTGGCGCACGATATGCCCCGGCACACCAACCACGGTGCAGTTATCCGGTACATCTTTAATCACCACAGAGCCAGCACCAATCTTAACATTGTTGCCAATATTGATATTGCCGAGCACCTTGGCACCGCTGGAGATCATCACATTGTCGCCAACAGTTGGATGACGTTTGCCGGTTTCTTTGCCGGTACCGCCCAGCGTAACGCCCTGATAAAGCGTTACATTATCGCCAACAATGGCAGTCTCACCAATTACAATGCCGCAGCCATGATCGATAAAGAGACCTTCACCAAGCTGTGCACCTGGATGGATCTCCACCTGGGTAAAGAAACGTGCCACCTGTGACAGGAAGCGCGCCAATACCCGCAGATGCAACTTGTACAATTTATGAGTGATGCGATGCATCCAGATGGCATGCAGCCCTGGATAGTTCAAAATGACTTCAATTTTTGAGGTGGCCGCTGGGTCACGTTCAAAAACGCATTCAATATCACGATTAAAACGTTCGATTACATTCATTGCTGTTCCCTCTTTCTCTTGCTCAACACGCAGGAATCAATCTTTGAGCACCAACTCCACCGGACAATGGTCGGAACCCAAAATGCCCGTGTGAATATCGGTCGAGACAATGCGGTCTTTGAGGTCATCGCTTACCACGAAATAATCAATACGCCATCCAGCGTTCTTTTCGCGTGCCTTAAAGCGATAGCTCCACCAAGAATACACTTGCTCCACACCCGGATGCTGATAACGCCACGTATCAATAAAGCCAGCATCCAAAAGCTCTGTGAACTTCCCGCGTTCTTCATCAGTAAAACCGGCATTGCGCCGATTCGTCTTTGGATTTTTAAGGTCAATCTCCGTGTGTGCGACATTCAAATCACCACAAGCGATGACCGGTTTCTCAGCTTTGAGTCGACACAAGCAGTCTCTCCAGGCATCGTCCCATTTCATGCGATAATCCAAGCGCGCCAGTTCACTTTGAGAATTTGGCGTGTAAGTTGTTACAAAATAATAATCGCCCATGTCCATCGTGATGACACGGCCTTCATTGTCCATTTCAGGAATGCCCAAACCATAGCGCACATCCAGCGGCTCTCGGCGGGTAAAAATCGCCGTGCCGGAATACCCCTTCTTTTCTGCACTGTTAAAATACTGCTTATAGCCAGGCAGCTCCAGGTCAATCTGATGAGGCTGCAGTTTTGTCTCCTGCAGTGCAAAGATGTCTGCGTCCAAGTCTGCGAACACATCCAAAAAACCTTTGCCGACCGCGGCGCGTAAGCCATTGACATTCCATGAGATCATTTTCATTCTACAGCGCCCTCCTTTAATGGTTGGCTGATGATCAAACTCACAGGCTCGTGAGTATCCTTACAATAAAAAAGCATAGAGAAACCATTCTCTATGCTTCAATCTTAACATACCGCGCGCGCCTTGTAAAACGCTCTTTGCATTCTCCGAATAAATTCTCAGCATACTTTTCATTCGCCAGCATCGGCTTCTTTCACGAAAGCCGCCAAGCGTCCCCTATGCTGCACATCAGTCTCCGGCCAAAAGCGTCAGCAACGCGCCACGCCCCTTTCCTTATTCCTTCTCCAATAAAAAGAAAGGCTTGCGCAATGTCATCTCGCCGCCTTCGGCAATGGTTGCAACCACATCCATCTCGCCCAAGAGCTCAATGGTGGATAGATTATCCTGATGCACCTCACTGCTCGCATCAAAGCGGTTCATGATTACGCCTGCCAGCGGCAGATTCTGCTGGCGCATGTACGCCAGCGTCAACAGCGTCGCGTTCAGCGTGCCCACGCCGCTGTCAGCAACAAGCACGCTCGTCAGCCCCAGCGCCCGAATAACATCAGTTTGCATCACACGCCGGCCATCCGCCATGAGCGTCAGCGGGCAAATGATGCCGCCGCTGCCTTCAACCAATGTTGCATCGTGCAACAATGCCACGCCCGCAAAATCAGCCTGAATCATATCCACATCGACCGGCTGCATGAGATGTGCCGCAGCAAGATGCGGCGACACGGCTTCCTTAAAAACATAGCTCGTCATGGATAACACATCCTGATCAAGCCCGCAAGCTTCACGCACACGGCCAGCGTCACTCTCTGGAATGCTGTCGGTGCCGCTGATGATTGGCTTATAAAACGCAGTCTCATAACCTGCACCATTCAGTGCCGTGATCATCGCCTGTACGGCTGTGCTTTTGCCAACGCCTTCCGCTGTGCCTGCAATAAAAAGTGCCTGACTCATAATGGATCACCTCTGAATTGATAAAATAGCGTTTTCATTTATACCCACTATTTTATCACACCAACCGGCACTTACCTACTAAAATCCGGCATATGCGGCAAAATCCGTCGTGCCGCGTACGCAGCCAGCACGTTGAACACCGCGTTGCCTGGGAACACCAGCACACAACCAGAAAGGAACACTGCCCAAGCGCTGTTATGAATGCCCAACACAAAATTGGTGATGAAATAGCAATACACACCACCCAAAAGATAGGCCTCCGCCAAGCCAACAAACCCAGCGACCAACAACCGCTTCAGCGACGGCACGCCGTGCCCGGCAGTGAGCTTGCCCACCACATACGCCTCAATAATGAACCCAATCAAATAGCCAAATGTTGGATTGAGCACATAACTTGGGCCGCCGCCCTGCGTAAAAATCGGCAGTCCGAAAAGTCCCAGTGCCACATAAAGCGCCACGCTCAGACCGCCATAACGCGCGCCCAGCAAAAATCCTGCCATCGTCACAAAAAAGGTTTGCAGCGTGAACGGAATCAGCGGCAGTGGAATGCGAATAAAGGCACCAATGGCCACCAATGCCGCAAACAATCCACAAAGCACCAGCTGTCTGCTGTCCACACGTTTTCGATTCATTTCCATTTTTTCTCCTCCTTCAAGCAATTGTAGTTACATTATAATAACCTGCCCGCCGATTGTAAACCATTTTATTTTAATCGTTTACAATAAGCATAAAAAAAGACCGCCGCAACGCGACGGTCCGCAAGATGCTGATTAGCCAATGATGGAATCGATCTTTTCTTCGTATTCTTCGATGTCCTTTTCGCCAGCCATTTTGCCAACATATTCGCCATCATTGAAGAACAGAACCTGTGGCACACCCTTGAGGGAGAAACGTGCGAAGAGGTTTCTTTCTTCTTCAACGTCTACTTCATAGAAACCGAATTTGCCTTTGTACTTGTCATCAGCAGCCAATTCTTCGATTTTTGGATGAACAGCCTGGCAAACATGGCAGGACTTACGGGAGAACATTACGAGGCAAGGTTCGCCATCATCATAAATAATTTCTTCAAAAGTATTGTCATTCAGTTTTTCCATAATTAAGAGCACTCCTTCATTTTCATTAATCAACTTTATTATAATAATAAACGACCGTAAATGCTGCGTCTAGTCACTCTATGACTATTTTTTATTTCCCTGCGTGTTTTTTCACAAAGCGGATAAATTGGGAATTATAATAGTCTGCCAAGGTGGAGCCGCTATGGACATCATAGAACGGTACCTCGTCACTGCCCAGTGCTTCAACAAATGCATCGAAAATATCGTCGATGTTCTTTCCTTCCATGCCTGGCAGTTTTTCGCCCACCTGTTTCAGACGATGTTCAAACAATTCCAAATGACCCTTCATCGCAAGACCTCCTAAAAAAATGCGTCGCTGCTCGCAAAAACGCATCTCATGTGTTATGATAGTACAGTTGAACGGATCGCCCAGCGATCCATCATGCTTGTATTATTTTAATCCATCTTCGCTTGAAAATAAAGACTAGGAGGCGATTTTATGGCACGCGTTCGTCGTGTAGCCGGCACCCAGGAGCGTCTGCTGGCTTCTCCCTATACCATCAACCAACCTCATGCCCAGCGCGGGCATTGGCAGGACAACTTTCCAACCCCTCAACCCTTGGTGATCGAGATCGGCTCAGGCCGCGGCCGCTGGCTTTACACCGCCGCCAAGCGTCACCCAGAACTGAACTTTCTCGGCATCGATGTAGTGCCTGAAATCATCATGGACGCCATCGATGACTACGCAGAAAAAACCGGTGCCCCTGAACAGGTGCGTTTTCTTTGGCTGGACGCCGAACACCTCGACGAAATCTTTGCGCCAGGAGAAGTCAGTGACATCTACCTGCATTTTTCCGACCCATGGCCAAAGAATCGTCACGCCAAACGCCGCCTGACTTACCACACCTTCCTGGACATTTACGACTACATTCTCGCCGACAACGGCACCGTTCACTTCAAAACCGACAGCCGCGAATTTTTCGACTGGTCGGTTGAAGAATTCACCGAATGCGGCTGGCGCCTCGAAGATGTTACCCACGATCTCTACGCCAACCTGCCGGAAAGCAACATTGCTACAGAATACGAGCGCCGCTTCCACAAGCGTGGCATTCCAATCTGCAGCCTTCATGCTTACCCACCACATAAAGCGGAATAAAAAATGATCCTGTGCACTTCTTGCACAGGATTTTTTTCTATGGCGAATTGTCAAGTCAAGTGCAACACCTCAGAATGATACAATTCAAACGGT
>JAHZHI010000067.1 GCA_019420345.1 Peptococcaceae bacterium | reverse complement strand
CACCGTTTGAATTGTATCATTCTGAGGTGTTGCACTTGACTTGACAATTCGCCGCCATACAAATGCCGCAGCTTGCTAGCTTTGTATGGCATGCATCAATGTTACGTTTCATTGCTTCTTTCACCTCAAAAAATTGCCTGTGCATATCGCACAGGCATGCTTATCATATTTTCAAATAAATTATGAACGGAAATTGTTGAACTGCAAGGCAATACCATAATCGTTTTCTTTCAGCTTGGCAATAACAGCCTGCAAGTCGTCAATTTTCTTTCCGCTCACACGCACTTTGTTTTCCATATACTGCGTCTGAACTTTCAACTTGGAGTCTTTAATATCTTTTGTAATTTTCTTAGCCAAGTCTTTCTCAATGCCTTGCTTAATTGTCACCACCTGACGCACTGCACCGCCAGCAGCAGCTTCCACTTTGCCATATTCAAGATTGTCAATTGGCACTTGTCGTTTAATAAACTTGGACTGCAAAACATCAATGATGCTCTTGAGATGCATATCATCTGCGGTGGTAATCTTGACAGTATCTTTGTCAAGAACGATTTCAGACTGTACGCCCTTAAAATCATAACGCTGCGTGATTTCACGTTCTGTCTGATTCACAGCGTTGGTGACTTCTGCCATATTTACTTCGGAAACAATATCAAAGGTTGCGTCTTTTGCCATGGTTATCTCTCCTTAGAATAAAATTGAACCTGGTGTGCGTGGGAATGGAATGACATCACGAATATTTGCCATACCGCTCAAATACATCAGCAAGCGTTCGAAGCCGACACCAAAGCCAGCATGCTGAACGCCGCCAAAACGACGAAGCTCCAAATACCAATCGTAATTGTCCAAATCCATGCCCAATTCCATCATACGTGCTGTGAGAACATCCAAGCGTTCTTCACGCTGGCTGCCGCCGATGATTTCGCCAATGCCTGGCACCAGTAAATCAACGGCCGCCACCGTTTTGCCGTCATCGTTTGCGCGCATATAAAAAGCCTTGATGTCTTTTGGATAGTCGGTCAGGAACACTGGCCCTTTGACGATCTCTTCCGTCAAGAAACGCTCATGCTCACTTTGCAAATCAATGCCCCAGCTGACAGGGTATTCGAATGCATGCCCAGATTTTTCCAAACAAGCCACTGCATCGGTATAAGTCATACGTGTAAATTCTGCATTCTTCACATGTGTCAGACGGTCGATCAAGCCTTTCTCGATGCGTTCATTAAAGAAGTCCATCTCATCAGGCAGGCGGTCAAACGCCGCTTGAATCATATATTTAATGAAATCTTCCGCTAAGGCAATGTCTTCATCCAGTCCGGCAAAGGCAATTTCCGGCTCAATCATCCAAAATTCAGCAGCATGACGCGCCGTATTAGAATTTTCAGCACGGAAGGTTGGCCCGAATGTGTAGACATTTTGAAACGCCAGCGCGTAAGCCTCCGCATTCAACTGACCACTGACAGAAAGGTTGGCAGGTTTTCCGAAAAATTCCTTTTCTTCACCTGTCGTCACACGAAACATTTCGCCAGCGCCTTCTGCATCGCTTGCCGTAATGATCGGCGTCGTCGTGTACACAAAGCCGCGTTCCTGAAAAAACTGGTGCACCGCATAAGCGATCACAGAGCGCATGCGAAATACCGCAGAAAATGTATTGGTACGCGGACGCAAGTGCGCCTGCGTGCGCAAAAACTCAAAACTATGACGTTTTTTCTGCAAAGGATACTCACTTGGCGCCTGATTTAAAATCTCTAATTTCGTCACCTGAATTTCAAAAGGCTGCTGACCGCCTTCTGTAAGAACAACGGTTCCTTCACAAGAAAGGGCACTGCCAACAGTAAGATGACCGATGTCCTCAAAATTATCCAAGCCATCTCCGTAAACAAGCTGGAGATTTTTTAATGTGGTACCGTCATTTAATGCAATAAATCCAAATGCTTTTGATTTACGATTCGAACGCACCCAACCATTCAATGCCACCACTTGTCCAGCATAAGCAGCAGGCTGCGCCATCAAATCTTTTAAGAGCATTCTTTTCCTCCTATTCTAATGTGATGCGACCAATTTTATTATCAAGAAAATCTTTCAAAATAATATGCGCTGTTTTCAAATCATCGACCTTATTGCCACGTACAATTGCGCCACGTTTGCGGCCAATGCTTTGCATCAGCTCGTAGGTATCCATTGCTGCAACCTCTTGGGCATCTAACGCATAACGTTCTGCCAGCAAGGCTGCATACCGCTCCTGAGCAATCTGTAAAAAACGATAGGCAACGTCTTCCCAAACAAAAACATCATCACCGATGGCACCAGTCATGGCCAATTTGTTGCCTACTTCCTGATCTTCAAACTTATGCCAAAGCAGCCCTGGGGTGTCGAGCAGTTCAATATCATCCGTCAGGCGCACCCACTGTTTGCCCTTGGTAACGCCTGGCTTATTGCCTGTTGTTGTCATACCGCGTCCCAACAGCATGTTGATGAAAGTACTCTTTCCTACATTAGGAATGCCCACCACCATCACACGCAATGTAACGCTCGTTGCACCTTTATCTAAAAAACGCTGACGCTTGGCAGCGGTCAATTCATACACAGCATCCACAATGGTTTGCTGCAATTTTTTGCGGCCGCTGGTTGAATTGACAGCAACAGCGAGATGATTGCCGGCTGTATATTTTTGCAGCCAATACTGTGTGCGATTAGGATCTGCCAGATCGGCCTTATTCAAAATGATCAATCGTGGTCGTTTCTTGCCAATGATCTCACCTAACAGCGGATTGCGGCTGCTCTCAGGAATACGGGCATCGACCAGTTCAATAACAACATCCACGAGCTTCAATTCTTGCTCGATCATGCGCCGTGCCTTCGCCATATGTCCTGGAAACCATTGAATTGTCGCCATTAGTTCAACCTCCCCATATGATCGAACGGCCAGTAAATAAACTGTGCCTTAGCTACAAGATATTCCTCTTTTACAGTACCCCAAATACGGCTGTCGCTGGAATCATTGCGATTGTCGCCCATCATAAAGTATTCACCCTCAGGAATCGTGACAGGTCCAAAATCAGGCATATTCGTGTTGCTATTGACATAATCCTCTTCCAATGGCGTCCCATTGATATACACCGTATTATTTTTAATTTCCAGCGTTTCCCCTGGCAGACCAATGAGCCGCTTTACGTAAATCACAGTATCCAATCCCTGTTCTTCATTGACCGGATATTTGAAAACGACAACGTCTCCACGTTCCGGTTCATGTAATTGATAGGAAAACTTGGTCGCAATAACTTTATCGTTGATCTGTAAAGTAGGAATCATCGAGCCGCTTGGCACATAATACATGCCAATAACAAACATTCTCAGCACAACCACGATTGCCAGGGCAATGATGATCGGCAGCAAATATTCCTTGAAATAATTCGGTTTCTTCTTCTCATCCTGTTCACTCAAATCAAATCACCTTCCATCTTTTAAGCGTTTTCACGCGAAATTTTCTGCTTAATGATCGCCAAGCACTTTCTGCCAGGCTACCTCTCAGTATAACACGACCACAATTCAGCGTCAAAAGATAACGTTGCTCTGTAACAATATATCCGCAATTTTTTTCTTGCTACAACTTCCATTTATTTTATCGATATGCAGTATATTGCATGAAAATACATTACATACGAAAACATATAGAATAGTGTGAATATAGCCTATGCAAACGATTTATCCATGACAAACCTTGACAATAAGAAGAGGTTCGTTTAAGCTAAAAGCATATTTATTCAAGGAGGAAAGAACATGTCTAAGAAAACCGTTCCATTTACCAAAGAAGAAATGGAAAAGATCATTGAAACTTACCCTACACCATTTCATATCTACGACAAAAAAGCCATCGTTGACAATATCCATCGCCTGCAGAATGCATTCAGCTGGGCACCGGAATTTAAAGAATACTTTGCTGTCAAAGCAACGCCAAACCCAAGCCTCCTGAAGATTTTTAAAGAAGAAGGGCTCGGCGCCGACTGCAGTTCCCTGCCAGAACTGATTCTTTCTGAACAGGTTGGCCTTACTGGTGAAGACATCATGTTCTCCAGCAACAATACCCCAATGGCCGAATACGACTATGCCATTAAATTAGGCGCTATCCTCAACCTTGATGACATCAGCCACATCGAATTTCTTGAACGCAAGCATGAGCTGCCAAAAACCATCTGCTTCCGCTACAATCCTGGTCCACTGCGCGACGGCAACGAACTGATCGGTAAGCCAGAAGAAGCAAAATATGGTCTGACCAAGGATCAAATCATCGAAGCCTATGCCATCTGCAAAGAAAAGGGCTGCGAAAAATTTGGCCTTCACACCATGGTTGTGTCCAACGAATTGAACCCTGAATATTTCGCTGAAACTGCAAAGATGATGTTCGATCTCATCGTTGAAGTTTACGAAAAGACTGGCGTTCGCATTTCCTTCGTTGACCTTGGCGGCGGCATCGGTATCCCATATCGTCCAGAACAAGATCCTATGGACCTCGAATATGTTTCCAGCTTGGTTAAGAAAATGTACGAAGACATCATTGTTCCAGCTGGGCTTGATCCACTGAAAATCATGCTCGAATGCGGCCGCATGGTAACAGGTCCTTACGGCTATCTCGTTACCACTGCCATCCATCACAAAGACACCTACCGCAACTACATCGGTGTTGACGCCAGCATGGCAAACCTCATGCGTCCAGGGATGTACGGTGCCTACCATCATATCACCGTTCTTGGCAAAGAAGACGCTCCACACGATCATGTCTACGACGTCGTTGGCAGCCTCTGCGAAAACTGCGACAAATTCGCCATCCAGCGCGACCTGCCAAAAATTGACGAAGGCGATATCCTCGTGATCCACGACGCTGGCGCGCATGGCCACTCTATGGGTTTCAACTACAACGGCAAACTTCGTTCCGCTGAACTTCTTCTGAACGAAGACCACAGCGTCACCCTCATCCGTCGTGCTGAAACCGTTGATGACCTCTTCGCTACTCTAAAATTCTAAGCATAAATACATAACAATAAAAGACCGATTGAGTGCTAACACATTCAATCGGCCTTTTTTGTTTCAAGTAAAAACAATAAAATTCAGGTAAAATTATGCATCTTCTTCATCGTCCGAAAATGGCTCATTCCAATTATTGTTAGATTTCACAACATCTTCGACATTTTCTTGTGAAGATTTACTGTCATAAAGCTGGACAGCAAAATAAGGATTATATCTAAAGGTTTCTTCGTCTTCATCATAATCCAATATAACAACCGCTGCATAATTTCTAATGGTTGCGCCAAAGCCATTTTCTGCATCCACAGCAAGTCGAACAAGTACTCTTCCATAATCATCTTCTTCAACAATTTCTTCCTCACTATATAAAGCGGTAGATGGCGATTTCAAATTTTCACTCACTAACTGCTCTGCCACAGAAAAATAATATTCCTCCATGCTTTCTTTATTTTCTTGTGTATCCGAATCAGAAAAAATGTTTGGTCCAAATACAATAAAGCCCACAATAATGAAAGCGATCCATTTGGCAAGAAGTTTTGAACACCCACCCTTACTTGTCGTTTCAATGTTTGAATCTTGTTTTGTCTCTGTGACTGGTTCTACTTCCGTTACAACTGGTTCTTTATCATTTTTCTTAAATTCCATACCTTTCTCCCCTTTGTCAACGACTTCTTTCATACAGCCTAAAAAACCACACCTAGGAATTTTAGTACTACTTCATCTTTTCGTTAAAATTATACGATTTAAATGATTATTATTCAACAATCTATCGAACTATAATTAACGAAAAACACAAGTATTAAGGTGATTGCTTTGAAAAATATTTTAGCTGCAATATCCAGCTATCGCGAGGAGCGTGGATGGACAGAATATCAATTGGCTGAGCGCTCTGGACTTCCACAATCTACCATTTCATCGTGGTATCGCAAAAATCTGGTGCCTACAGTGCCCTCGCTTGAAAAAATCTGTCAGGCGTTCGGCATTACGCTTTCTCAACTTTTTGCCGAAGGAGATGCACCAGTAGCACTTTCAGAGTCACAACGCGCGCTATTAGAACAGTGGGACAAACTCACTAAAGAGCAGCAAGAAGCGCTTTTTTCTCTAATTAAGGTCATGTAATATTTAACAAGAAAAGCTAGATTGTTCATCAACAATCTAGCTTTTCTTATATGGAATCAAAAACGGCAGCCATTCTTGAAGCGTCATCTTTATCTACCTTTGAAACCATGCTTTCATGGTAGCCAGCACGTTGATGAGCGCTTCTTCTTCGATGACGTAAGGAACCATCGCGTAAAGATAGTTCAAAAACGGGCGCGCGAACACACCGTGCTGATAGGTAAAGGTCTGATAACCGTTGAGGGTTCTGGCATCGTACACTTCCACGCAGACACAGCCGCCCATGATGCGGATCTCTTTAATGCGTGGGTCATCAAACCCGGATATTTCCCGCCTTGTGATGGCTTCGATTTTTTTGATTTTCTCTAGGTAATTTTGTGTTTCGAACAAGTCGATGGACGCCAGCGCGACACGACAAGCCAAAGCATTGCCCATAAAAGTTGGCCCGTGCGTCCAAAGCCTGTCGCCACTTCATCAAAAATCAACAACACGCCGTATTGATCGCACAATTCTCTCGCACGTTTCAAAAACGACACATCATACATGCGCATGCCGCCGGCGCCTTGCAGCAGCGGCTCGACAATCAGGCAATTCAAATGTGAATGATGTTCTGCGAAAGCCTGTTCCAAGGCATCCAAGGTGGTCGGAATATGAATCACATCTCTGTGCGCATTGGAAGCTTTCAAAATAAAGTGATAATCGTCATCGTCACCAACTTCCATGGTTTTAAAGGTATCACCATGATAGGCGTGCTCCAGCGCCAGCACCGTCGTTCGCTGCGTCTCTCCGCGGTTGAGATAATATTGAAGGGCCATTTTTAAGGCCACCTCTACCGCTACACTGCCTGAATCTGAAAAGAAGCAGTAATCAAGATCACCAGGGAGCCACGCCTGCAGCTTATCCGACAGCGCTTCAACCGCATCGTGTGTCAGCCCGCCCAACATCACATGAGCGAATGATGACAGCTGTTTTTCAATCGCCTGGTTCAGGGCTGGGTGGTTGTACCCATGGATCACGCTCCACCATGACGACGTTGAATCAATCAACTTTTGGTCTTGCGTGTACAAATACACGCCTTGAGCGCGTTCAATCTTGTAGGGTGCTTTCATCGTTTTCATTTGTGTATAAGGATACCAGATCATCGTCGTCACCATCCTCACTCATACAACATGGCCAACATGTCACAAGACATCGCGAGCGTAGTGTCGCCTTCTTTGACGCAGGTAAGAATTGGAACACCAGTCAAACATTCACACATCTTCACATTGTCCTCATGAAGCCTATTCCCTGGTTCAAAACGATTAAAAATAATGCCTTTTACCGAAATGTCTCGTGCTTTCATATATTCCACGCTCAGCACAACCGCGTTAATGGTGCCAAGCCCTGCATCGGCCACCAACACCACATTCATCGGACGCGCCTTGATAAAATCTTCCAGCAGAATCTTCTGATCGTCAAAGCGCAGGGGACAGACAATGCCGCCTGCACCTTCAAGCGTCACATAATCATAGCTGGTGCACAACGCATCATAGCAGCGCAGCACATGACTCAACACCAGTGGGTTACCTTCCATCATCGACGCCAAATGCGGGGAAACAGCGGCTTCGTAGAGATACGGGCACATTGAATCAAGCGGCTGATCAATGCCTGATTGATCTTTGACATACAAAGCGTCTCCTGGCACCAGCTGACCGCAAACATCTCTCTTATTGCCGCTCATGGCTGCCTTGAAATACGCCGAATGCACGCCACAATCCTGCAGCGTTTTCACCAACAAGCTGGTGACGTATGTTTTTCCTACATCTGTATCAGTCCCTGTGATAAACAAACCTTTTCTCATGAACGTTCACCTTTCCTTACCACGGCCTTACGCCATTCATCTTCATCATTGGAATCAACCGTTTGCCAATCATGGCCCCAATGATACACAACACAATATCCCCCGGAACAGCGAGCACGAAGCAATACAAAAACAAAGGAAACAAGCCGATCGGATTACCTAGGTAAAAGTTGCTCATGCAATAGTAATACGCCATGCCAAACGCGTAAACGATCACCAAACCAACAAAGTTCGCCAAAATCAGCCGCTTGAAGCTCGGCGTCTCTGCACGCTGAACCAACATGCCTGTCACATACGATGCCACAGCAAACCCGATGATATAACCAAAACTCGGTTTAAAAATGTACATGATACCACCACCCTCTGTAAAAACCGGAAGACCAATGAGGCCCATGGCCATATACACGCAAACCGAAAGCGCGCCCAAACGGCCCCCAAGCAAAATACCTGCCAACATGGTAAATAAAAATTGCAGCGTAAACGGGAGCACAGGAATCGGCACCCGTATAAACGCACCCACCGCAATCAAGGCAGCAAATAAAGCGCATAATAGTAAATCCCTTGTTTTATTTCTCTTCATTGTCCATCTCCTTCAGATTATTTTTGCTTCAAATCGTCCTGTTCCCCTCATTTCGATTTGAAGCAAACCAAGTTTTCCCACATTTGGGTTAGAAAGAGTATCTCACATGCCCCTCCTATTGTCAACCATTATGTTAAACCAGTTTACAATTAGCATAAAAAAAACAGAAGGACCATCAATCCTTCTGTTCTAAATACCGAGAGTCTATCAGCGAAACGCATCTTACAGCCATCCAGGCACTGGCTATACCTAAGACGATACCGCCCAATATGTCTGTCGGAAAATGCATGTACAAATACAATCTTGAGAAAGCAATCAATACCGCTAAAACAACCGCCATAATCCAGTATCTTGCCCGTGAAAAATACAGTGCTGCAGCAGACGCAAAGGCAGCGCCAGTGTGCCCTGAAGGGAAAGAATAATCCTGCGGCGCCGGTATGAGCAGCTGTACATTTTCGTGAAGCGTAAATGGCCGAGGCATGGCCACCAGGTTTTTCAATACAATATTACATAAGAACGCTTCAATAAGGAGGGCAAGCAGCAGCACAACGCCTGTTTTTCTCCAGGATCGCCGCGTCAATAGCACAAGGCCAATGAGAATCCATAAAATACCCGCATTTCCCAGGGAAGTGATCAGCGGCACGACAATATCTCCAAAAGGCGAACGCAAATGCTGTTGAATCCAGTCAAGAATCCAAAAATTTGCATCCATAATCATTCAAAAATCAGCCTCCAATTATAACATTAAGCCACGGCTGAACATCGGACAACAGTTTTAGAATTTTTGAACGGCCTGATCAAAGATCGACTGCCTCAGGCTTGGATCAATATCCATCCCCTCCAGCGTATAGCTTTGGCAGTTTTCAATGCCAAGCATATTGGCAAAAGCTTTCACATATGAAAAGCCCAGATGTTCACCTTCAATATACCCGCCGCAACTGGAAAAATACAGCAAACGATCGGCCTTGCAATAGCCGACGTTTTTGCCGGAAGCATCATAGCCAAAAGTGAGATCGCAAACAGCAACATGTTCCAGATAAACTTTCAGCAAGGCCGGAAAAGCAAGATCCCAGTAAGGTGCAGCAATCAAAATTTCATTGGCATCGCGAAATTGCCGTGCCAATTGAAAAAATGAGTCGTCGTAACAACCTGCGTAACGCAATGCATCGCGCTGCTGCAGATACGCCGCATCAATAGGCACCATCGTCATATGTTGGAGATCTACGACATCCACATTCTTAATATGATTTTTTTCAAGAAACGATTGATAATATTTTCTGGTCCAGGATTCATCGCCACGTATGCAACAATCAACAACCAACATCGTTCAACACTCCTTTATGAAAATTAACTGAACATTATTCGTACAACATGGTGACAACATTTCTGTAATAAGTATAACAAAAAAAGACAGGAATCGCTTCCTGTCTTTTAAGGCTCCCCGAACTGGGCTCGAACCAGTGACATCATGATTAACAGTCATGCGCT
>JAHZHI010000066.1 GCA_019420345.1 Peptococcaceae bacterium | reverse complement strand
CTTTTGCTGGGAAGATAGGTCATTGCCAGGATAGGACGAAAGGCGCTCCGCAGTTATGCGGAGTGCTTTTTTGTTGCGTGAAAAAATGTATTTTTCTTCAAAGTTTCTATTGACAAATTGCTCGTTTTGCACTAAACTTGATTAGCTATTGTTATAATGGTATCATTGACGGTATACCATTGTTTACTATTATTGTCGTAAGCAGCTTCGTCTATAGTATTAGTAAGGGGTGAACGCTTTGGTTGAATTAAGCAGCCATGCATTGACAAAGCGACATAGTTTTTCGAAGATCAAAGAAATCATGGAGATGCCAAATTTAATCGCTATTCAGCGTAATTCTTATCATTGGTTTCTTGATGAAGGGCTGAAGGAAACTTTTGAAGAGGTTTCTCCAATTACGGATTTTTCTGATACGCTTCAGCTCGAATTTCTGACTTCGAGTTTTGGTGAACCAAAGTATAGTGTGGAAGAATGTAAGGATCGTGACGCCACCTATGCTGCACCATTGCGTATTAAGGTACGTCTGCTCAATAAGGAGAGCGGCGAGATTAAAGAACAGGAAGTCTTCATGGGAGACTTCCCACTTATGACTGAACAAGGTACATTTGTAATCAATGGGGCTGAACGTGTTATCGTCAGTCAGTTGGTTCGTAGTCCTGGTGTTTACTATAATCGTGAAATTGATACAGCTGGGAAGGCACTCTATGGCTGCACAGTTATTCCAAACCGTGGGGCTTGGCTGGAACTGGAATCGGATGCCAATGACGTTATGTATGTGCGTCTTGACCGTACAAGAAAGCTTCCAGCTACTGTATTGCTTCGTGCTTTGGGATATGGCCATAATGAAGATATTTTGGCGCTGTTCAATAATGATGAATTGATCAATCCTACTATTGAAAAGGATACAACCTCTAATGAACCAGAGGCGCTGATTGAAATATATAAACGTTTGCGTCCTGGTGATCCTCCAACGGTTGATAGTGCACGCAATCTGATTCACTCCCTGTTTTTTGACCACAAGCGCTACGACCTTGCAAAAGTTGGTCGTTATAAGATCAATAAAAAGCTTGGCCTTGATGTGGATAAACACACCAAGAATTTGACGCTTGAAGATATTTTAGCGGCATATCGTTACATGCTTTCTCTGATGCATGGTGCAGAGGGATACAGTGTAGATGATATTGACCACTTAGGTAACCGCCGTATTCGCAGCGTTGGGGAGCTTTTGCAGAATCAATTCCGTATTGGTTTGACGCGAATGGAACGTAACGTGCGTGAACGCATGACAACACAGGATCCAAATGAAGTAACGCCACAGAGTTTGATCAATATCCGCCCTGTTGTTGCTAGTATTAAAGAGTTCTTTGGTAGTTCCCAGTTGTCACAATTTATGGACCAGATTAATCCGCTGGCAGAATTAACGCATAAACGTCGTCTGTCTGCATTGGGGCCTGGTGGTTTGAGTCGTGAACGTGCTGGTTATGAAGTGCGTGACGTTCACCATTCTCACTATGGCCGCATGTGTCCTATTGAAACGCCTGAAGGCCCAAACATTGGTTTGATCAACTCTTTAGCTACGTATGGCCGCATCAATGAGTATGGCTTCATTGAAACACCTTATCGCAAGGTCAATGATTGCCATGTTACTGATGATATTGAATATTTGACAGCTGATGTTGAAGAAAAATTCACTATTGCGCAGGCAAATACTGAACTGGATGAGAATAATATGATTATTCCGGAAAAAGTTGATGCGCGTCATGGTGAAGAAAACATTGTCATTGAAAAAGAAAAAGTAGAATACATGGACGTTTCGCCAAAGCAGGTTGTTTCCATTGCAACGGCACTGATTCCGTTCTTGGAACACGATGATGCGAACCGTGCTTTGATGGGGACGAACATGCAGCGTCAGGCGGTGCCACTGCTCGTTACTGAAGCACCATTTGTTGGTACTGGTATGGAATACCGTGCTGGCTATGACTCTTGTGTATTTGCTATTGCAAAGCATAGCGGTATTGTAAGCTATGTATCTGCAGATGAAATTCATGTGCGCGGCGATGGCGGCGAACGTGATGTTTATAAGTTGACCAAATTTAAGGGCTCTAACCAGGGCAGCTGCATTAATCAGCATGTTCTCGTTTCTAAGGGACAGCATGTCAATGCTGGTGATATTCTTGCGGATGGTCCATCTACCTCAAATGGTGAGTTGGCATTGGGCCGTAATGCGTTGATTGCCTTCATGAACTGGGAAGGTTACAACTACGAAGATGCTGTTTTGATTAGTGAACGTCTGGTAAAAGAAGACGTATATACTTCTATTCACATTGATGAATTTGAATGTGATTCCCGTGATACTAAATTAGGGCCAGAAGAGATCACACGCGATATCCCAAATGTCGGGGAAGATGTTTTGAAAAACCTTGATAATCGCGGGATCATTCGTGTAGGTGCAGAGATTCGTGCCGGGGATATTTTGGTTGGGAAGGTTACACCAAAAGGTGAAACTGAACTGACAGCAGAAGAACGTTTGCTGCGTGCAATCTTTGGTGAAAAGGCCAGAGAAGTACGTGATACATCCTTGCGCGTTCCTCATGGCGGCAGTGGGATCGTCGTTGACGTTAAAGTATTTACCCGCAAAGATGGCGATGAATTGTCTCCGGGTGTCAACGAAGTGGTTCGTGTGTATATTGCACAAAAACGTAAGATTTCTCAGGGCGATAAGATGGCGGGTCGTCACGGGAACAAGGGGGTTGTTTCCCGCGTACTTCCTGAATGTGATATGCCATTCTTACCAGATGGTACCCCTGTTGACATCGTGCTGAATCCATTGGGCGTACCTAGCCGTATGAATATCGGGCAGGTATTGGAAGTACATTTGGGTATGGCAGCAAAGGCGTTAGGCCTGCATTTTGCAACAAGCGTATTCGATGGTGCGAGCGAAAATGACATCGGTGATATGCTTGAAAAGGCAGGATATGATCGCAGTGGTAAATTTGTACTGCGTGATGGACGTACGGGTCGTCCTTTCGATAACCCTGTTACGGTTGGGTATATGTATTACCTCAAGTTGATGCACTTGGTTGATGATAAAATTCACGCGCGCTCTATTGGGCCATATTCTCTTGTTACGCAGCAGCCTCTGGGTGGTAAAGCTCAGTTTGGCGGCCAGCGCTTCGGGGAAATGGAAGTATGGGCATTGGAAGCTTATGGTGCATCGCATACTCTGCAGGAAATGCTTACCGTTAAGAGTGACGATGTTGTCGGACGTGTTAAAACTTATGAAGCCATTGTTAAAGGCGAAAATCTGCCAGAAGCTGGTGTACCGGAAGCATTTAAGGTATTGATGAAAGAGCTGCAGTCTCTTTGCTTGGATATTCGTATTCTCGATGAAGATAACAATGAAATTGACATGTCTGATGATGATGATGAATTTGAAGAGCAGCCAAAAGATTTTGTTGCTCAGCAGCATATGCATGATTCAGACAGTGATGGTGATCATCGTGGTGATGAAGTTGTCGATGTAAATACCGATGATGAGTCCTTTGATGAGGAACCACCTGCCGATGAAGATTTTTCCCTTTTCGAAGAAGAGGGAGATTTTGAGGATGATGACGATTTGTTTGTCATCGCCGATGATAACTTAGACGACTGATACCGTTCGATTTAGAAGGGAGCGTCTCTTTTGGGAAACATCAATAAAGTCGATCATATTTCGATTAATCTGGCCGGTGCGGAAGTTATCCGTAGCTGGAGCAGCGGTGAAGTAAAAAAACCGGAAACCATCAATTATAGAACTCTTAAGCCAGAACGTGATGGCCTGTTCTGCGAGCGTATTTTCGGGCCAATGAAAGACTGGGAATGCAGCTGCGGGAAGTATAAACGTGTGCGTTTTAAAGGTGTTATCTGCGATCGTTGCGGTGTTGAAGTTACCCGCTCAAAGGTGCGCCGTGAACGTATGGGGCATATTGAATTGGCCGCACCATGTACCCACATCTGGTATTTTAAGGGAATTCCAAGCCGCATGGGGCTCATTTTAAACATGAGCCCACGCCAGCTGGAACGTGTTATTTACTTTGTTTCTTACATCGTCATTGATCCGGGCGATGTCGATGAATTGAGCAAATATCAGATTCTTAGTGAAAGCGAATATCGCGATATGCGTGCTCAGTACGGTAATCGTTTCCGTGCAGGAATTGGTGCTGAAGCAGCTAAGGAATTGCTTGAAGAAATTGACTTGGATAAACTGAGTGATGAACTTCAGGAAGAAATTAGAAACAGCAGTGGTCAGCGTCACGTGAAAGCTGTCCGCCGATTCGAGGTTGTTGAAGGTATGCGCGCGTCTGGCAACAATCCTGCTTGGATGGTGCTGGATGTACTGCCTGTTATTCCACCAGATATTCGTCCAATGGTGCAACTGGATGGTGGGCGATTTGCAACCAGCGACTTGAATGATCTGTATCGTCGTGTGCTTAATCGTAACAATCGTTTGAAACGTTTGTTGGATCTTGGCGCACCAGATATTATTGTTCGAAATGAAAAACGTATGCTGCAAGAAGCTGTGGATGCGCTGATTGATAACGGCCGTCGTGGACGTCCTGTAACGGGACCGGGTAACCGTGCACTCAAGAGCTTGTCTGACATGCTGAAAGGGAAACAGGGGCGTTTCCGTCAGAACCTGTTAGGGAAGCGTGTTGACTACTCTGGTCGTTCTGTTATCGTCGTAGGGCCAGAGCTTAAGATGCACCAGTGCGGTCTGCCAAAAGAAATGGCTGTTGAATTGTTTAAGCCATTTGTAATGCGTAAATTATTACAAGATGGTACCGCTCATAACATCAAGAGCGCAAAGCGTATGGTAGAACGCTTCGACAATGCAATTTGGGATGTTCTGGAAGATGTTATCAAGGATCATCCTGTATTGTTGAACCGTGCACCGACATTGCATAGATTGGGTATTCAGGCCTTTGAGCCTGTCCTCGTTGAAGGGCGTGCACTGAAACTGCATCCTCTGGCTTGTACTGCATACAATGCGGACTTTGATGGTGACCAGATGGCTGTTCACGTACCGCTTTCTACAGAGGCACAGGCAGAAGCACGTATTCTCATGCTTGCAGCAAATAATATTTTGAATCCTAAGGATGGACGACCAGTTACTGTGCCAACCCAGGATATGGTTTTGGGCAGCTACTATATGACCATTGTTCGTGAAGATGCTTTGGGATCTGGAAAGTATTTCTGCTCCCCAACCGAAGCACAGCTTGCTTACGACTCTGGTGCGATCCATTTGCAAGCGCCAATCCATGTCCGTATGGATAATGGCGAAATCATTGAAACCACAGTTGGGCGCATTATTTTTAATAACCCAATTCCAGAGAAAGTTCCGTACATCAATGAAGTTGTTGGCAAGAAAAAACTTGGTAATATTGTAGATGCTTGTTTCCGGGCTTATGGTGCCAGCGGTACTGCACATATGCTCGATGGCATTAAAGCACAGGGCTTTAAATATTCTACTCAGTCAGGGATTTCTATTGGTTACATGGATATGGATATTCCTGAAAGCAAGCATGCTATGCTGGACGACGCTGAAGCAAAGGTTGACCGTATTGAAACCAAGTTCCGCCGTGGTTTGATTACTGACGACGAACGTTATAAACTGGTCATTGAAGTATGGACAAAATGCACCGATGACATCGGTAATGCGTTGCTTGAAAACCTTGGTAAGTTCAATTCCATCAATATGATGGCGACTTCCGGGGCCCGTGGTAACAATCAGCAGATTCGTCAGTTGGCCGGGATGCGTGGTTTGATGGCAGACCCATCTGGTAAAACCATCGAAATGCCTATCAAGGCAAATTTCCGTGAAGGCTTAACCGTGTTGGAATACTTTATCTCTTCTCACGGTGCACGTAAAGGTTTGGCCGATACAGCGCTGCGTACTGCTGACTCTGGTTATTTGACCCGTCGTCTCGTTGACGTTGCACAAGACGTGATCGTGCGTGAGCTTGATTGCGGTACAGAGGCTGGTTTGATTGTACGTGCTATCATGAATGGGACAGAAACCATCGAACCATTATGGGAACGTGTAGCAGGACGTTATCTTGCCGAAGATGTTCTGCATCCTGAAACAGGAGAGATTCTTGCTCATCGAAACGATTACATCAGTGACGATGAAGCAAAAGCAATTGAAGCTGCTGGCGTAAAAGAAGTGCGTATTCGCAGTGCACTGACTTGCCGCAGCCGCCATGGTGTATGCAGTAAGTGCTATGGCCGTAACCTTGCAACCGGCGTCGTTGTTGACGTTGGGGAAGCAGTTGGTACAGTTGCTGCACAGTCCATTGGTGAACCAGGGACACAGCTCACCATGCGTACTTTCCATACCGGTGGTATTGCCGGCGGCGATATCACACAAGGTTTGCCTCGTGTCGAAGAATTGTTTGAAGCACGTCGTCCTAAAGGGCAAGCTGTTATCACAGAAGTGGATGGTCGCGTATCTATTGGTGAGAACAAAGGCCGCACAGAGGTTACTGTTATCACTGATAATGGCGAAGCGCATGCGTATGTCATTCCATTTGCTGCACATTTGGCAGTCATGGAAGGTCAGATGGTGGAAGCTGGTCAGGAACTGACCGAAGGTTCTATCAACCCACAGGATCTTTTGATGATCAAAGGTCCTCTCGGCGTACAGGAGTATTTGCTGCGTGAAGTGCAGAAGGTTTACCGTCTGCAGGGTGTTGATATCAACGATAAGCATATCGAGGTTATGGTCCGCCAGATGATGCGCAAGGTTAAAGTGGAAGAAATCGGCGATAGTAAGTTCTTGGCAGGCAGTCAGGTAGATATCATCGATTTCGATGAAGAAAATGAACGCCTTGAAGCCGAAGGCCTTCGCCCAGCTGTTGGTGAAATTCAGCTTCTTGGTATTACAAAGGCTGCTCTGGCAACGGATTCCTTCCTGTCGGCGGCATCCTTCCAGGAAACTACAAAGGTTCTCACAGATTCTGCTATCAAGGGTAAAAATGACCATCTCATTGGTTTGAAAGAAAACGTTATCCTTGGTAAGCTTATTCCAGCCGGTACAGGTATGCGTCATTATCGTCGCATTGAACTGGAAGGAAAAGCATATGAAAGCGCATACGATCAAGTCGCTGATGCTATTTCCGGAGAGTTTGCTGAAGATGGTGAAGGCGGTCAGCCTGTAGCTGTTGAGCCTATTGAGAAGAAGAAAGACGATCGTCCTGTATTCATTTAAAAAATAGAGTGAAAATCGTTATAAAGAGCACAATCAATTCGATTGTGCTCTTTTAATTTTAACATGAACTTAATAATAATATTTCCTGCCAAAAGCGCTTTATAATGGTATTTTTTTGAAGTGGACACACGGGGAAACGTTGATATAAAATTTTTAAAAAAGCATTGACAATTGTTGTCTCGCATGATATATTCTTAATTGTGTTTGTCGAAGGTTCCCGGATGAATGCAGGGAAACCTACCGTTCACAAGCATGGGAGTCGTCAGACAAACAAATCATCTTGATACTGCCGCTGCGATCTTGCATCAACGTGCAGTCAGTCCTGACGAAAACATATTTTTATAAGGAGGTGGCAGTATGCCAACAATCAATCAGCTGGTAAACAAAGGAAGACAGTCCAGTCGTAAAAAATCTACTACTCCTGCACTGCAGAGCAACCCACAAAAAAGAGGTCTTTGCACCAGAGTGTACACCACGACCCCTAAGAAACCTAACTCTGCACTTCGCAAAGTTGCCCGTGTTCGTTTGACCAATGGCACCGAAGTAACTGTTTATATTCCAGGGATCGGTCATAACCTGCAGGAACACAGCGTTGTACTGGTACGCGGTGGGAGAGTACGTGACCTTCCAGGGGTACGTTATCATCTCGTAAGAGGTACCTTGGATGCAGCAGGCGTTAACGACCGCAGACAGTCCCGTTCTAAATATGGCACCAAGCGCCCTAAGTAATTTAAGGGGATAAAATATAATCACAAGGATGGAAACAGTGAAAGGAGGCACTCATGTCCAGAAAAGCTAGAGCTCCAAAGAGAGAAGTACTCGCTGACCCAATTTACAACAGCAAGCAAGTCACCAAGCTGATCAACCAGATCATGCTTGATGGTAAAAAGGGTGTAGCTGAACATATCGTATACAGCGCATTTGATATCATCGCTGAAAAAACCGGAAATGAAGCCATTGATGTTTTTGAAGAAGCAATGAAAAACATCATGCCAGTGCTTGAAGTTAAAGCCCGTCGTGTTGGTGGTGCAAACTATCAGGTACCTATCGAAGTACGTGCAGATCGTCGTCAGACCCTTGGTCTGCGTTGGTTGGTAACCTTCGCTCGCAAGCGCGGCGAAAAGACCATGGATGTACGTCTCGCTAACGAAATCATGGATGCAGCCAACAATACTGGCGGCGCTGTGAAGAAGAAAGAAGAAACCCACAGAATGGCAGAAGCCAACAAGGCTTTCGCTCATTATCGTTGGTAATCAATTACTTAACATATCGACTATTATTATAAAGGAGGATTATCAGTGGCAAGAGAATATTCGCTCGAAAATACTCGTAACATTGGTATTATGGCGCATATCGATGCAGGTAAGACAACTACCACAGAACGTATTCTGTATTATACCGGCCGTTCTCATAAGATTGGTGAAGTTCATGATGGCGCTGCTACCATGGACTGGATGGAACAGGAACAAGAACGTGGGATTACCATTACATCTGCAGCAACCACAGCCCACTGGAAGGGTAAACGTATTAACATCATTGACACCCCAGGGCACGTAGACTTCACCGTCGAAGTTGAACGTTCCTTGCGTGTATTGGATAGTTCTGTTGCAGTATTCTGCGCTGTTGCCGGTGTACAGCCACAATCCGAAACCGTATGGCGTCAGGCTGTACGTTACAACGTTCCACGTATTGCTTTTGTCAATAAGATGGACCGTACTGGTGCAAACTATTTCAACGTTTGCCGCCAGATCAAGGAACGCCTTGGTGCACATGCTCTTATCATGCAGGTGCCAATTGGCGCAGAAGCAGATTTCTCTGGGGTTGTTGACCTTGTAGAAATGAAAGCTTACAAGTTCCTTGAAGGTACCGAACTCGTTAACTACGAAGAAATCGAAATTCCAGAAGATCTCAAGGACACTGTTGACGAATATCGTCAGATGCTCGTTGAAGATGTTGCTGAACTTGATGAAACCCTTATGGAAAAATTCTTCGAAGAAGGCGACCTCGAAGTTAAGGATATTAAAAAGGCTATCCGTAAAGCAACCATCGCGAACGACACTGTTCCTGTGCTCTGCGGTTCTGCATTTAAGAACAAAGGTGTGCAGTTCCTTCTCGACGCAGTCGTTGATTACTGCCCATCTCCAGTAGACGTTCCATCTATCAAAGGCACCCTGCCAGATGGTGAAGAAGCTGAACGTCATCCTAGCGACAGTGAACCATTCTCTGCGCTTGCATTCAAGGTTATGACCGACCCATACGTTGGTAAGCTTACTTTCTTCCGCGTATATTCCGGTACTCTTGAAAGCGGTAGCTACATTTATAATGCTACCAAGGGCAAACGCGAACGTATTAGCCGTATCGTTATGATGCATGCTAACCATCGTAAGGAAGTTGACAAGGTTTATGCAGGTGACATCGCTGCGGCTGTTGGTCTGAAAGATGTAGGTACTGGTGACTCTCTCTGCGATGAACAGAATCCAATCATTCTCGAATCCATGGAATTCCCAGATCCTGTTATCAACATCGCTATCGAACCAGCATCCAAGGGTGACCAGGATAAGATGGGTATCGCACTTGCTAAGCTTGCTGAAGAAGACCCAACCTTCAAGGCTTGGACCGATGAAGAAACCGGTCAGACCATCATCGCTGGTATGGGTGAACTTCACCTCGATATCATCGTTGATCGTCTGAAGAGAGAATTCAACGTAGAAGCTAATGTTGGTAAGCCGCGCGTTTCCTACAAGGAAACCATTCGCAAGGCTGTTCATGGCGAAGGTAAGTTCGTTCGTCAGTCCGGTGGTCGTGGTCAGTATGGTCACGCAGTCATCGATCTTGAACCACTTGAACCAGGTTCTGGCTTCCAGTTCGAAAGCAAGATCGTCGGCGGTGCCGTACCAAAAGAATACATTGGGCCTATCGAAGCAGGTATTAAGGAAGCAATGGAAAACGGTGTTGTTGCCGGTTATGAAGTTGTTGACGTTAAGGCTACCCTCGTTGACGGGTCTTACCATGATGTCGACTCCTCTGAAATGGCATTTAAGGTTGCCGGTTCCATGGCATTCAAGAATTGCGCAGTAAAGGCTGATCCAGTCCTTCTCGAACCTGTGATGAAGATTGAAATCACCGTTCCAGAAGAATACATGGGCGATGTTATGGGTGACTTGAACTCCCGTCGTGGCCGCATTGAAGGTATGGAAGCAGTTGACAACACTCAGATTATCCGTGGTTTCGTTCCACTGTCTGAAATGTTTGGCTATGCAACCGATCTGCGTTCCCGTACTCAGGGCCGTGGTGTTTACACCATGCAGTCCGACCACTTTGAAGAAGTTCCAAAATCCATTGCTGATGAAATCATCGCAAAGCGCAATGGTAAGTAATAAATCATCCGATTTTTAGGAGGAATTTAACAATGGCAAAAGAACAATATCAGCGTACAAAACCACACGTAAACATTGGTACCATTGGTCACGTCGACCATGGTAAAACCACCACCACCGCTGCAATCACCGCAGTGCTCGCACTGGAAGGTAAAGCAGCATCCACCAAGTTCGAAGATATCGATAAGGCACCAGAAGAAAGAGAACGCGGTATTACCATCAACACTGCACACGTTGAATATGAAACCGATACCCGTCACTATGCACACGTAGACTGCCCAGGGCACGCCGACTATGTAAAGAACATGATCACCGGTGCTGCACAGATGGACGGTGCAATCCTCGTAGTAAGTGCAGCTGATGGTCCAATGCCACAGACCCGCGAACACATCCTGCTCGCACGTCAGGTAGGCGTACCATACATCGTTGTATTCATGAACAAATGTGACCTCGTAGACGACGAAGAACTGCTTGACCTCGTAGAAATGGAAATTCGTGAACTGCTCAGCGAATACGAATATCCAGGCGATGACATCCCAGTTATTCGTGGTTCCGCATATCAGGCACTGCAGGATCCAACCGGTCCATGGGCAGAAGGCATCAAAGAACTGATGGCAGCTGTAGACGAATACATCCCAACCCCAACCCGTGACATCGACAAGCCATTCCTGATGCCAGTCGAAGACGTATTCTCCATCACCGGTCGTGGTACCGTAGCAACCGGTCGTGTAGAACGTGGCCAGCTGAAAGTCGGCGACGAACTGCAGATCGTAGGTATCAAGCCAGAAATCAAGAAGACCGTCTGCACAGGTGTAGAAATGTTCCGTAAGATCCTTGACCATGCAGAAGCAGGGGACAACATCGGGGTACTGCTCCGTGGTATCGATAAGAAAGAAATCGAACGTGGACAGGTATTGGCACATCCAAACACCATCACCCCACACACCAAGTTCGAAGCACAGGTATACGTACTGACGAAAGAAGAAGGTGGCCGTCATAAACCATTCTTCGATGGTTATCGTCCACAGTTCTACTTCCGTACGACCGACGTAACTGGTACCATCACCCTTCCAGAAGGCGTAGAAATGGTAATGCCAGGTGACCACGTAACCATGACCGTAGAACTGATTCACCCAATCGCAATGGAAGAAGGTCTTCAGTTCGCAATTCGTGAAGGTGGCCACACTGTAGGTGCAGGTACCGTAGCTAAGATCTTTGAATAATCTTTGCTCATTAAAAGATCAGGACAATTTGTCCTGATCTTTTTTTGTCATAAAGTAAAAGCCATAAGAAATACATCGTGTATTTCTTATGGCTTTTACTTTATTCATTTGTCAGTGGCAGTTGTAGTTCAACAATAAATATGTTGTTGTCTTGGTGGGTTCGAATGCTTCCGTGATGGTAACTGAGCATTTGCTGAACATTTTGGAGTCCGATGTGGCTGCTTGTCAGCATGTCAGAATGGGTGCGAATACCATTTTTGAGTGTGAGATGCAATGTGGATACATTGCATTCTAAGGTGAGTCGAATTGGTGTATGTTTGTCCCCATATTTTAAGATGTTGGAAAATAGATTATCAGCAATCCGTTTTATCATGATGGCGTCGCCAAAAAAATACTTCTCACATGGGGTGTATTGAGCGTTTGTTGTGAAGCCAGCGATTTTTATAAAGTCCATATTGTCGTTAAGATAAGATGTAAATGTGCTGAGCGGCAGCTTTGTCAGAGCTGGCGGTACGATTGCATCTTCGATGCGTGCAGCGTCAAACATTTTATCTGCTAAGATGCGTATATCTGCAGATTTCTTTAAGCATCGATCAATCGTTGATGCTTGTAGTGCTGTCGTGTCTGGGAGTCGTTTTAATACTTCAAGATAACCGGTGAGAACAGTCAGTGGCGTGCGCAGATCGTGTGAGAGCGCGCTGATGAGATCCTGATTTGCTCGGCGGCTGTGCTGTTCCTGTTGAATAGATGATTCGAGCGTATGGCGTAGAGCGTCAAGCTCCTGGGCGACAACGCCAATTTCGTCTTTTCCGCAGGCTGGCACGGCAGTTTCCAGATCGCCGCTGGACATTTTAAGGATGGCGTGCTCAATGCGCTGAATACGCCGCACCATTCGGTTGACAAAGAGCAATATGCCTGTCAGAAAGAGCACGATGCAGAAAAGCGCGCTGCCAATTGTGTATGGATAGGCAAATAATACCCGATGGTAGGAAATATAAAGCAATGTATAGGTGCCGTTGGAAAATTCAACTGGAAATTCGGCAATTTCTTCCCCCAGCATCTTGAATTCAAGGGTCCATATGGAATCAAACCATGAGCGGGTCGTAATAGATGCGGACTTTCCTGCACGATAAAGCCCATCATCCATGCCATAAATATAAACACCAGTGAATTCATCTGAAAGTGCATTAAGGTAGGGTTGTATCGCAATGACTTCGGGATCGTCCATGCCCTCGTCAATTTCATGGTAGGCGGGGACAGTATAGTCTTTCGCCATTTGGCTGGCTTTTTCACGAAAAACTGGTTCGTCAAACCAATCGATTAGCCCGATGTCCTCGGCGATTTGAGCGGCGTTCCCTTGATTGTGCCAGAGAATGGCGAATAATGCGATGGCGCACGCTGCCCACAGAACGATGAACAGTAGGAACTTTGTGCGTAAATGCTGGGTTGCAGCAAAGGGAGCGGTTTTACTCACAGCGATATCCCCTCCTCCAGACGGTGCGAATAATTTTAGGGTTGGCAGGATCGTCTTCGATTTTGCGCCTTAAATTGCGAATATGAACCATCACGGTGTTGTTGGCGCCGTGATAGTGGTGTTCCTGCCACACGGTTTCGAAAAGATGTGATGCAGAAAAAATTTGTCCGCGGTGCTGTACAAGGAGCAGGAGGATGGCGTATTCCAGATCCGTTAGAGCGAGCTCGGTGCCATCCTTGCTGACGGTGGCTGTGCGTGTATCAATGATCAAATCGTCAATACGATACACAGGTGTGACGCTTTCCTGTCGTCCCTGATAGACATGATACCGCCGCACCAGCGCCTTTGCACGGCTCATCAGTTCGTTATAAGAAAAAGGCTTTTCGATATAGTCATCGCCGCCGCTGGCAAATCCAAGCACTTTGTCATGTTCTTGTGTCTTGGCGCTAAGAAATAGGATGGGAACATTGGTGTGTTCGCGAATGGCTAGGCATGTACGATAGCCGTCTAAATCAGGCATCATGACATCGAGGATGATCAAGTCGAAGGGCCTTTTTTGAATGATTGAGAGTGCTTCAGCACCACTGGCAGCTTCATGGGGAGCGAAGCCTTCACCACCAAGGAGGATGGCAAGTATTTCTCGTATTTCCGGATTATCATCAACGATGAGTACTTGTGGCGCGTGATCTTGAAAGTAGTCGGTCATATCCTCAACGCTCCTTTCTTTAGATAGGTTTATTATAACGGATTTTAGGGAAGAACAATAATTTCTTAAGAATTCTTTAGAAGCGCTTTCGCTGTTCTTTAAGAATTAGAAGATATGCTAAGGGGATGTAAGAAGGAGGCATTCCCATGAAAAAAATATTCGCACTTCTAGCTCTGGTGATTGTATACGGCTTGCTTGTTATACTCAGTGTGCCATCCGGGCATGTATTTGGCTCAAACATTGATTGGCTGTGTCAGCATGTTGCGCTGGCAGAAACCATTCGCGATGCCTGTTTGGCACAGCACACATTGCTGCCGAACTGGCTGGAATTAGGCGGTGGATCGAATGGCTATCAGTTTGCTTATTATGGCTATTTGCGTCCGGATGTCCTAATAGGCTGCCTGTTGCCCCAGGTTTCGATGGCGTCCATTTTAATAGGTTATGCACTGGCTGTTGGTCTTTTCAGTGTGATTTTGGTGTATCGTTGGCTGCTTTTGGAGGTGGAACGGCGGGATGCCGCGTGGCTGGCAGCTGTGTTGTTTATGACAGCTGGCTGCATGTTTCATTTACATCGGCAAATTATGTTTGTAAACTATTTTCCCTTTTTACTGCTGGCGCTGATCGCTCTGAAAAAAGAGCGTTATTATTGGCTGCCGCTGTGTCTTTTTGGTGTATGCGTGAGCAGTTTTTATTATGCACCTGCTGTTTTTGTAGTGGTTGGTTGGTATTGGTATCGTCTCAAGGGCAGAAGCTTTTGGCGTGGCTGGCTGGCAGCGTCTTTAGCGGCGAGTGGCATGGCGGCACTTTTGCTGCTGCCATCGGCATTGGTATTGCTGGAACATCGAAGCAGTCAGAGTGGAGGGGTGTCACTGATTGATTTATTGACACCGCATTGGAACCTTAGCAGTCTCTTGTTTGATAAATATGGCATTGGGCTTTCAGCGCTTGCTTTGTATGTCATTATTATTTGTTTACGGGATAGACATCTGCGTGTGGATGCGATCTTTATTTTGCTGCTGTGTGTGTTTCCGCTTTCAAGTTATGTACTCAATGGCACGTTGTACGCGCGCGCAAAAATTTTGATGCCATTCCTTCCTCTAGTGATTTTGCTTATGGCGAAATATTTGTCTGGGCTCTTGGCGCAATGTGAAGAGAGAACGTGTAGGGGACGCTTATGGATGCCGCTTTTGCCTTTTGTTATTATTGTTCCGGTGCTTGGGGGATGGATGGGACATGCACGTATGGTTTGGATGATAATTGATGTGGGCATTTTGCTGCTGCTGGCGCTGGCGATGCGTTTTTGGCGCTTGCCCCGATACCTCGTCATGGTTCTTCTTCTTGTTGCGCCGATAGGCTTATTTTTTACAAATGCTGCTACAGAAGACTGGGTGTCACGCGAAGAACTGGCCGTCATGACTGAGGGCGTGGAAGTTTCAGCAGAAAATGATACGGTGTTTAACACCCAGTATCATTTTGATAGTGCCTATCATTCTTTGGAAAAAGCCAATTTGCAGAAAGGCGCTGCGCCGCGAAGTAGTATGTATTCGTCGGCAACCAATCAGGCGTATGCGTCGCTTTACTACGATACGCTTTTAGCACCGATCCAAATCAATAATCGAGTGGCATTGCTGACGGCCAATGATCCGTTTTTGCTGAATGTTCTAGGTACGCGATACCTGGAAACAGCAGAAAATCAAGTGCCTCAGGGATATGATGTCATCATGAAGTCGGGTCATGCTGTTTTGGCAGAAAATAAACATGTGTCGCCTCGTGCTTATGTGACGGATGACGTGGTTGCACAAGATTGGTTTGAAACGTTGTCTCCTTATGAGAAATTGGATGTGCTTGCACGCAAAACTGTTGTAGATGATGATGCAGCCCCGGTAGATCTTCAGGCTGGTATGCCTGCTTTTATACCAGAATGGTCGTTAAAGAAAGCATTGCCCGAAGGATTGACCATTGAGGAAACGGAAGCTGGATGGCTGATTGATGCAAAACAGGCGTGCAGCATCGAGGTTGAGATGAAAAATCCTCAGCCAGGAAAAATCCTTTTGTGCCAGTTTGATGTTCATAATCAAACGACGCGTTCGGTGGTTATTGATATAAATGGCATGCGGAACATGCTTTCTGGTGCGAAGGCGCCATATCCGAATAAAAATACATGCTTTCATTATAAATTTTCAACATCAACCCCCGATGGCGTCCAGTCATTGGTCATCAATTTTTCTCCTGGCCGCTACACCATTGATGGCATACAGTGGCATTGTTATGATGCAGCCAATTTTTATCAGAAACGATTTACAACTTTAGAAACCATTTCTGATAAAGGAATTTTAAGCGGACAAATCGATTGCCGTGAAAACAGCGTTTTGGCGACAACCATTCCTATGCAGAAGGGGATGAAGCTCTTTGTTGATGGGCAGGAAGTGCACCTTTTGCGTGTCAATACAGCCTTTGTGGGTTGTACGCTTTCTAGTGGTAATCACAATATCTGTGTGGCTTTTTCACCGCCGGGAAAGATGCTAGGTATAGCGCTCAGTATATTTTCAATGCTAGGGTATATTCTATACTTGCTTGTACGAGGGGTTCTTATAAAATCACATCAAATATAAATAATTTTAGTATGCTTTTTCATATGGATATATTTACAATTCTATGCTAAAATAAAAATACTGTATCGAGAAAATTAGGGAGGACGGGAGGTCATACATCATTGCTAGAATTGAGGTGTCAGAATGAAAATAGAGCAGTTAGAGTTCCTTATCGAAGTCGTTAAAGCAGGTTCTATCAATGCAGCTAGCAAGAAAATTTTTATTTCACAACAGAGTTTGAATCAGTCATTGCGTAATTTGGAAGATGAAATCGGATTTCCTTTGCTGAATCGCACCAAGAAAGGTGTGACATTAACAGAGCGTGGTCGAGAAGTGTTCAGCGCGGCTCAGGCGATTGTTGCGCGTTATGATCAAATGCTGCGACAAATCTCTGCGCTGAAAGAAGATTCTACAGAAGTCATTAGTGGGAAAATGAATGTTCATACGTCACCAATGATCAGCGTTTGTATTTTGCCGGTGGTGTATGTGGATTATAAGCATAATTTCCCAAAAGTTCAGTTGTTCTGTCAGGAACGTTATCAGGATGATATTGTTAAGGAAGTATCGGAACATCCTGGTGATGTAGGGTATGTATTGGTGGCAAACACATTAAAGCATTTCTTTAATAATATTCCGGATAATGTTGAGCTATCGCTTCTTAACACTTATCCGATCTATATGGCTATGTCACCACGTCATCCGTTGGCGCGTCAACATACTTTGTCATTGCAGTCCATCAAAGATTATCCTCTGATTATCTATGAAGCTGGTGGCATTCAGGGTGAGCACGCACTGCAAGACGAAGTGGATATGCATATCCTTTTAAGTACCAACAATACAAATATGACTAAAGAGCTTCTCAACGAAGGTAACGCATTGATGTACTCATATCCACCATATGTGACACGTGGTGCATTTCCTGAATGTGTTCATATTCCACTGCACACGAAGAATATTTTCTTTGAACTGTATATGGTTCATAATAAAGATGCCAACCAGCAGCAACGCCGGTTGATTGACAGCTTTAGTTCGATCTTTCAACAGTATATATAATGTAGAACAAAGAGCGTCTGCATGCTTATTTGGAGCTAGTGTTTTCTAGCTCCTTTTTTATTTTGGCAACGTTAGCGGCTGTTTTGAGAGCGCTTTGGTATCCTTGCTTGACGTTTAAGAGCGCTTTGGGCTACAATAGACGTAATCATTACGACTTAGGGAGGTCGCCCATTATGAAATTATCTGACTTACAACTCGACCAAATGAAAGAACATTTGATTGCCTGGATGCAGGAACGCCTGCATGCGATCGGTGCAGAGAATGCTGTTGTTGGCATCTCTGGTGGAAAAGACAGTGCGACAGTAGCTGCCCTTTGTGTGGCTGCATATGGCAAAGAGCATGTTTATGGTGTCCTGATGCCAGATGGCGCACAAAGCGATATTGATTATGCAAAAGACCTTTGCAAATTCCTGGATATTCGCCATGAAGTCATCAATATTTCTGGCATGACCAATGCTTTTTATGAAGTGCTCGGCAATTGCTCCTTCTTTGATGAGGTGAGCCGTCAAACCAAACTCAACATGCCGCCACGCGTGCGCATGACATTACTTTATGCTGTTGCACAAAGTCTAAATGCAGTGGTCATAAATACATCGAATTTGTCTGAAGACTGGGTAGGCTATGCAACACTGTATGGCGACACTGCAGGTGCGTTTTCACCACTGGCTATGCTGACCACTGATGAAGTTATCCAGTTGGGACGTGCTCTTGGGTTGGAAGAACGTTTTGTAATAAAACCACCATCTGATGGTTTGACAGGGAAAACCGATGAGGATGTTCTTGGGTTCACTTATGACACGTTGAACACATATATTCGTACGGGCGAAGTGCCTGATGAACTGCGTGAACAAATTGATCGCCTGCATCGGATCAGTCGTTTTAAATTTGAAGGCATTGCAATGTTTGACCCAGAACTACCAATTGTAGCAGAAGATATTGCCCATATTTATCACAAATAAAAAGGAGGCGTCTGGATGGCTAGAAGAAAATTTGAAGATGGATTCAAAGAACGGGCTGTAGCCTATTGCCAGGAACATCCTGAAAAAACGATGAAAGCCTGTGCATCTGATCTTGATATTGGCTATAGCACTTTGCGTCGCTGGGTGGTGCAAGTGGAAGAGGCAAAAGCTGTTGAGCATAAAAAACAGGCATCTGATGAATCAAAAGATCTAGCAATGGAAGAGAAAGCGCCTGCAATCCTTGCGGAAACGGATCGAACATCTGAAGAAGGGTTGAAAGAGGTGCCAGAAGAGACAGTCAATAGCGACGAAAATATAGTGTCTGAAGAAATTGAGAAAGAAGTCGAACAGTCTGTTGAAAAAGACGATGATAAAAAGACTGACGACGCAGCTGTGCAAACAGAGACAGCGACTCCAACAAAACAACAAGAGAGTGCTTTGACACATTCTGCTTCCGAGCCAACACGTGAAGAACACGATGCAATTGAAGATGATCCACTATTTTCATCGATTGGAAGCAGCATGGGTAATCGTGCAAACGTTCATCCACATGATGAAGATTATGATTTGCGTTGCAAATCGCATCCGTCAGCTTATAAAAATATTCAACACATGGCTGGAGATGTGATCGTTTCTGTTAGTGCACAGATTGGTAATGTTGTAGAAGACATTACTGGTGTGGCAGAACGTATTGGCTTATATAAAAAGCGTCATGATCTTAAAAAAGAGCGGAATCTTATTAGAAAAGAAAAGCAAAAACGTCAGAAACATTGATTTCGTATTTATGATGGAGTAAAATAAAAGGAAAGTTATTGTTGTCTCAGTGAATTATTATGAATGAAGGAGAATGGTCGATGCTGAGAATTTTTATCCTGACTTTTCCTTTTGTTGTAATGGCAATTTTGTTTTACTTTGCTTATCTTGTAAGTGGAAGTATTTTGCCAGGGATTTTAACAATCGTATGTTTTGGTATTGCACTGGTGATGCTGATTCGCTACAATTCGTTTTTACGTAATGCTAAAAAGGAAAGACAGCAACAATTAAAGGCATCACAAGAGGAAGAAAAGGCTATTTGATTGATAGCAATCACAAATTTCAGGGTGATTTTATAACTCAAGTGTGGCGGCGTCATACTTGAGTTTTTTTATGCGCATGTCGATTCAGTTTTGAGGAAGGATTTTTAAGACAATGGATTGGAGTTTAATGTTTTTTATTAATAGCCTATTGCTAGGCATTGGTTTGGCAATGGATGCATTTTCTGTATCGGTTGCCAACGGATTAAATGAACCACATATGCGTTTGGGTAGGATGTCGTTGATTGCTGGTACGTTTGCTTTTTTTCAGTGGTTTATGCCGATGGTTGGTTGGATTTGCGTGCATACCATCGTTCAATATTTTCAAGCTTTTGAAAAGGCCATTCCATGGATTGCTCTGGTATTGCTGCTTTTCATTGGTGGAAAGATGGTATTGGAAGCGGTTCGACATGATGACGAGGGCATGTCAGAGGTTTCTGGTGTTGGTATGAGTGCTTTAGTGATGCAAGGTGTGGCAACATCTATTGATGCTCTCTCGGTTGGTTTTACAATAGCGTCTTATAATATAGTGATGGCATTTGTATGTGCTGTCTTGATTGCTATCGTAACATTTTTTATCTGTATGGGCGGCTTAAAAATAGGCAAGACTGTTGGTGATAAATTTTCGAGCAAAGCAGCTATTTTTGGTGGCGTCATATTGATTTTTATTGGCATAGAAATCTGGGTGACAGGCGTTTTGCTATAAAACCATTGAAATAATATGCGAATATATGTAAAAAATACCTTCAATAATTTGTAAAATTATTGGAGGTATTTTTTTGCGATATGATGGGAGTATCACTAAAAAACTTAGTTCGCATACTTGACAAAGAAACGAAATTAGCGTACACTATCAATTGTTAGTTGGAGTTAACTTGTAGACTTATTTCGAGGTCAATTTTCAAGTTATCATTATTGAAAGAATGAAAAGGTGAATGATATGACATTGATGGATGTAATTGAAGGGGAAGAATATTTAATAAAAAAAATCAACATTGATGATGAAGAATTAAATGGTTTTTTATTCTCTTTAGGGTGTTATGCAGGCGAACCAATTACAGTTGTTTCTCGTATGCGGGGAAGCTGTGTAGTATCCATTAAAGATGGCAGATACAATATTGATAATCAATTGGCAGGTGCTATTGAAATATGAGGGCATCTTCTTTTAAGAACGGATTACTATGCCCTAGAGTTAGCTTGGACTATCTCTGGAGCTGTAATATAAATAATAAGGAGGTAAATGTGTATGCGTATTGCATTGGCAGGCAATCCTAACTCAGGCAAAACCACAATGTACAACGCCTTGACAGGGCGCAATGAAAAAGTAGGGAACTGGGCAGGTGTTACCGTAGAGAAAAAAGAACATGTTATCAAAAAGGGTTTCGTAAGTGACTCGCAAGAGTTGGTTGTGGTGGATTTGCCGGGGGCTTACTCAATGTCGCCGTTTACTTCCGAGGAAAGCATCACAAGCGCCTATGTCAGAAAAGAAAAACCTGATGCCATCATCAATATTGTGGATGCTACCAATTTAAGCCGCAGCCTGTTCTTTACAACGCAGCTTTTAGAACTGGGCATTCCGGTTGTTGTGGCGCTCAATAAGAGCGACATCAATGCGAAGAAGGAAACAAAAATCAATGTTGCTGCTTTGTCGGAAAAACTTGGATGCCCTGTTATCGAAACAGTTTCTATTGCATCAGAAGGTTTAAAGGCGGTAGTGGAAGCTGCTGTGGCCGCCAAGGGAAAACAGCAAAAAGCACCATACTCAGAAGGAAATATTGATTTAACGAATAAAAAAGCGGTTGAAGAAGCGGACCGCCAGCGTTTTATTTTCGTAAATGGTATTGTTTCACAAGTGGAAACACGTAAAATAAAAACAAAGGACAAAGGTAAAGGCGACGCGATCGATGCAATATTGACCAATAAGATTTTAGGCATTCCTATTTTTGCGGTCGTCATGTTTTTTGTTTTTCAATTCTCTCAGGTTTGGGTAGGGCCGCCAATTGCCGATTGGCTTGTTGCTTGGATTGAAACGTTCCAAGGCTATGTGGGAGAAGTTCTAGCAGATGCCAATCCACTGCTCTCCGCTCTTCTAGTTGATGGGATTATTGGCGGTGTTGGTGCAGTTGTTGGTTTTCTGCCGCTGGTCATGGTAATGTATTTCTTGATCGCATTGCTTGAAGACTGCGGTTATATGTCACGTGTTTCTGTGGTTTTGGATCCGATCTTCAAAAAAGTAGGTCTGTCCGGGAAATCGGTCATTCCATTTGTAATTGGTGTAGGGTGTGCGATTCCAGGGGTTATGGCGAGCCGAACCATTCGCAATGAACGTGAACGCCGCGCAACAGCAATGTTAACACCATTTATGCCTTGCGGTGCGAAGATTCCAGTCATTGCATTGTTTGCTGGCGCCTTTTTTGAGGATGCTGGCTGGGTAAGTTTCTTAATGTATTTTACTGGCATTATTTTGATTTTCTTAGGAGCATTACTTGTAAAGATGATTACCGGTTATAAAAATCGTCAATCGTTCTTTATTATGGAATTGCCGGAATATAAGGTGCCGTCTTTTGTTTTTGCGTTTAAGGCAATGTGCGCACGCGGTTGGGCTTATATTGTAAAAGCAGCAACGATCATTCTCGTGTGCAATACGGTCGTTCAAATTATGCAGACCTTTAATTGGAGCTTCCAAGTTGCTGAAACAGCAGATTCTTCCATTCTTGCTTCTATTGCCCAGCCATTTGCATACTTATTGGTTCCAATCGTTGGCGTATTAAGCTGGCAGTTGGCCGCAGCTGCGGTGACAGGTTTCATTGCCAAGGAAAATGTTGTTGGGACATTGGCGGTCTGCTTTGTCGGTCTTGAAAATTTGATTGATACAGAAGAACTGACGATGCTCTCAGGTACTGGCGCTGAAATCTCTGGTGTCATTGCGATTACCAAAGTTGCTGCACTGGCTTACCTGATGTTCAACCTCTACACCCCGCCTTGCTTTGCTGCTATTGGCGCGATGAATTCTGAAATGAAGAGCAAAAAATGGCTGTTTGGCGGGATTGGGCTGCAGCTTGGTACGGGCTATACAGTAGGGTTCCTCGTGTACCAAATTGGTACATTGGCGACAACAGGCACGGTTGGCGCTGGATTCATTCCTGGGCTGATTGCTGTGATCGCTTTCGCAGCAATTCTTACTTATCTGTGCTTGCGAACACAAAACAATATTGCTAAAGAATATGCTTTAAGCGGGGCGAATTAAAAGTGATAAATGTTATTTTGTCGATTGTATTGCTTATAATTGTTGTATCTGCGTCTGGGTATATTTATACAGCCAAAAAGAATGGCCAAAAATGCATAGGATGTCCAGACAGTCGTGCTTGTTCGGCAAAAAATAATGGCTCAGCATGCGGTGGATGCTATGCACAGACGCAGTCGAAATAAGGGTAACGTTTTAGTGATTGCTGGCGTTTATTAAGATTGTTTTGAAGGGAGTGTTGCAAGGATGGGAACGATTATCACTGCGTTGATTTTGGTTGTTGTGATAGGATTTGCTGTTCGCGCAATCTGGATCAAGCATAAAAATGGCGGTGGCTGCAGCTGTGGATGCTGTAACGGTTGTGGCTGTAACTGCGGCGGAACATCTGAGTCAGCCTGTCAGAAAACTTCACAACAATCGTCTCATTAGTAGGCAGTCGCTCAAAGTCATCTGCAGCTTTTCGAAGTTGCAGATGACTTTTTTATTCGTTTGTGGTATAGTTAAGAAAAGTGAATGTATTGCAACAATGAAGATTGATGGAGGTGACCGTATGGATAGTTTGAGCGAAATCAGCGTCGTTTATCAGCATAAGCAGCAGCTGGAGCATCGGCTGGAAGCCTTGAAGGAAGAAGCAAAACACGCTGAACAATTGGAACAGGACGCTCAGATGCGGTGTGAACGTGAAAATCTTGATGTAAGAAAATTTGAGAGCAATGATTTTAAGCAGTTTTGGTTTAAACTTCGCGGGCAATATGAAGCTCGTGTTTTGGAAAACAATGAGAAAGCTGCCGAAGCAATGCGAGCACTGAATGATGCTAAAAGTCATGCATTTGATGTTGCCAAAGAAAAAGAAGACGTGGTGCGTCAGTTGAAAGCACTTGACGGTGTGGAAGAAGCGTATAAAAAGGCATTGTTGCTTCATGTTGAACATTTAGATTATTCCATTCACCGTGAAGAAATCATTCGTATGCAGGAAAAAATCAATTATGATTCACATCAGTTGAAACTTTTGGCAGAGGCGCGTGATTTAAGTCAGCTGGCAGAACGAAAGGTGAAACAGCTGGAAGGCAATCTTCAAGAACTTGATGCTGTGAAGGACGAAAAGAACCGAGATAAGATTGAGGTCGCTTTTATTTCAGGACTGTCGGAATTGCGCATTCAGCTTCACCAATTAGAACAGACTTTTGATGAAATTGACGCATGGGAAACGGAAATTTTGCATTTTAGCGAACGTCTTACAGTAAATACATTGGATTTGTTTTTTTATAAGGACTCGCTGGCCCTTGCAAATATGGCGCGTGAAAAAGCTGAGCGTGAGCTTCAATGGGTAACAGATGGATTGATGGAATGTGAGACCACCATTATGCATTTGGTAGTGGAAGTAGAAGAGACAAAAAGCATGCATCAGCGGCAATTGGAAACCTTTATCAGTGAGACCGATATCTAAGAAATTAGCAAGTTGAGAAAAATTTAAAATTTTATGAAAACATATTGTCAAATGACAGTGAAGCTATTAAGATATATTTATAAACATGGATTGATTGCCAACTTGGCTGTAAGGAGGTACTTTTATGAAAGACTATGACAGCAATATCATCCGTAACATTGCGGTATTGTCCCATGATGGGGCTGGTAAGACGGCGCTTGTTGAGTCCATGCTTTTAATGTGTAAAGGCGTCGATTCGGTCGGACGCGGCAAGGACAACAAGCATATTCTGGATTTTGAACCAGAAGAAATCACCCGCAATGTTACCATTCAACTTGGAATGGCACCTTGTGAATGGAATGGCTACAAGCTCAACTTCATTGATACGCCTGGGTATTCGGAATTTTGTGGTGAAGTCAGTGAAGCATTGCGCGCGGCAGATGGATTGATGCTCGTTGTATCAGCAGAATCCGGAATTCAGGTCGACACCATTCGTGCTTGGCAGTATGGTAAGAAATTGCATCTTCCACGTTTGATTTATGTGAATAAGATGGATATGGAAAATGCCGACTTTTTTGGCTCACTGGAACGTATGCGTGAGTTGTTCGGCAAATCGGTGATGCCGCTTCAGGTTCCAATTGGTGAAGGTAATGCCTTCCGTGGGATCATTGATGTACCAACCATGAAAGCGTATGAATGGGTGAATGGAGAACGTCAGGAATGTGAGATCCCTGCTGAGCTTCAGGATCGTGTGAACAAAGTTTTAGATATGTGTATGGAAGCAGCTGCAGAAGGCAGTGATGAACTGCTCGAAAAATATCTTGAAGGGGAGCCTCTGAGTGTGGATGAAATCTATGAGGGCCTCTATCAAGGGATGAAGGGCGGTCGTGTTTGCCCTGTATTGTGCGGCAGTGCTGTGTCTCATATTGGCAGTCGCCTGCTTTTAGACTGCTTGATCAAGTTTATGCCGGATACCACTCAGCGTATTAATGAAGCGGTTAATATTGATACTGGTGAAGAACTTTTGGTTAACCATGACGATCCATTCTCTGCATTTGTTTTTAAAACCAGTTTAGACCCATTTTCTGGCAAACTCAGTTATGTACGTGTGATTAGTGGGAAGGCGACAGAAGGCATGAGCTTCTACAATACTTCCAGCGAAAATGAAGGTAAAATTTCGAAAATGTTCACGTTGGTTGGTAAGCGTCAAGAACCACTAAGCAGTGCATCGGCAGGGGATATTATTGTCATTCCTAAACTGGATGACGTTCGTACAGGTGATACGTTGGCCAGCAAAGAATTTCCGGTGAAATATCCAGCTATTGAATTCCAGCCATCTCTTTACACGGTTTGCGTACGTGCAGAAAACAAAGGCGAAGAAGACAAACTAGGTATTGCTTTGAACAAGATTGCAGAAGAAGACCCAACATGCGTTTTGAAAAAAGATGTTGAAAGCGGACAGCTGCAGCTGTCAACCATGGGCGAAGTTCATCTTGATCATATCATGAGTAAGATGGAACGTAAATATGGTGCAAAAGCCATTATCGACAAGGTTTATATTCCATATCGTGAAACCATTCGTGGCAAAGCGACCGCTGAAGGCAAACATAAAAAACAGAGTGGCGGTCATGGTCAGTATGGTCACGTGGTGATTGATATTGAACCAACAACCGATGGCAAGGAATTTGAATTTGTTGATGCCATTGTAGGTGGCGCTATTCCTCGTCAATTTATTCCAGCAGTTGAAAAAGGAGCGGTTGAAACCTTGGCCAAAGGTGTCATTGCCGGCTATCCACTGATTAACATTAAATTGACGTTGAAAGATGGGTCTTTCCATAGTGTCGACTCCTCTGAAATGGCTTTCAAAGTAGCGGCTTCTCTTGCATTAAAGAAAGGCATCCCAGAAGCAAACCCTGTTCTTCTCGAACCAATTTACGCTGTAGATGTCATGGTGCCAGAAGAGTACATGGGTGATATTATTGGTGACATCAGCTCCAAACATGGTCGTGTTTTGGGTATGGAACCTGGCGAAGATGGCATTACAACCGTTAAGGCACGCGTTCCATATGCAGAAATGCTGGATTACGGCGTACAATTGCGTGCGATGACACAAGGCCGTGGTAATTTTGACATGTCATTCGACAGCTATGAAGAAGTACCTGCTAAATTGGCACAAGAAATTATTGATAAATATAAATCAGACAACGAAGACGATTGATGTCTATGTTAAAGATTCGATCGACATTGGCGTATGAAAGCCAATGTCGATTTTTGTGTCATCAAATTACAAGAAAGGTGGAATGCTCGTGAAAAATACGCAAGACATCAATCCTGAAGCGCTCCATGTGACGTTGAAAACGATTGCTGCCATTCATACTCCCTATGAGAGTAAATTTGGTGTTCCTCGTCAAAGCGGTGTTGTCACGAAATTGGAAAGCCGCGTTGTATTTGAACCAGAATTTCGGAATAAGGACGCTTTAAGAGGCATCGAAGGCTATGACTATCTGTGGCTGATTTGGTCCTTTTCAGAGGCGATTAGAGCAGAATGGTCTCCAACTGTTCGTCCGCCACGCTTAGGTGGAAACGTTCGCCGTGGCGTGTTTGCCACGCGCTCCCCTTTTCGACCAAATCCGCTGGCGCTGTCATCGGTGAGACTGCTACGTGTGGAAGATGATCCAGAATATGGTCCAGTGCTTATTGTTGATGGGGCAGACATGATGGATGGCACACCCATCTATGACATTAAACCGTATTTGCCGTTTACCGATAGTCATCCGGATGCGCGGGCTGGATTTGCAGAGAACGTTGTCGATGAACAACTTCAAGTAAATTTTCCGTCGTCGTTGCTTGAAAAGCTGCCACAGCATTTGCGGGCTGGCGCAATGGCCATGCTTGCTCAGAACCCGATCCCACATTATCAAAAGAACCCTGAACGCATTTATGGTGTTGCGTTTGGTGGCTATGATATTCGCTTTCGCGTCGCAGGACAAGTGGCAATCGTTGAAGATGTGGTAGAAAATTGAAGTTCAGATTGCCTATAGGAATTTGATAAAACTTTATTGACATGTTCCAAAATTAAGTTATACTAGACAGCGAAAGCTATTACACAACAGGATGGAGGGGGAGAGCAATGGTTTTTGATCAAGTAAAAGAAAGTCTGGCCGATATCTTGAGCTGTGATGCAGAAAAGATCGATATGGATACCGACCTCGTGCGTGATCTCGGTGTGGATTCTATCGATACCGTCGAACTCATCATGGCTGTTGAAGAGACTTATGACATTACAATTTCTGATAAAGAAGCGCAGGAACTAAAGACTGTCGCTGATGTTGTTGAATTTATTGAAGATCACCTTGAAGACTAAATTACTGTGCGGAATAGCGCAACTATTTCGACTATGGATTTGTTGAACAATTCGATTTGAATAATGCAAGAAGTTGTAGTATGATATAAATATAAAGTATCATAGATACTACCACTTCAAAGGAGAGAATCAATCAATGAGTGACATTTGGGAAACACTTGAAGCACGCATTAAAGGTAAAGATCTTACCATCGTATTTCCAGAAGGCGAAGATGTCCGCATCCTCGGTGCTGTTGCACGTCATCACAAAGATGGCCTGATCGTGCCAATTCTTCTTGGTAACCCTGAAAAAGTTCAGGCAGTGGCTAAGGAAAACGGCATCGATATCGAAGGTGTACAGATCATCGATCCAGACAACTACGCAGAATATGACGATATGGTTGCTAAATTTGTTGAACGCCGCAAAGGCAAAGCGACTGAAGAAAAGGCACGCGTACAGCTGCGTGACCCTAACTACTTCGGTACCATGCTTATTTACCTCGGCAAAGCCGATGGTATGGTCAGCGGCGCCTGCCACTCCACTGGGGATACCGTACGTCCAGCACTTCAAATCGTTAAGATGAAACCAGGCTGCTCTCGTGTCAGCGGCGCAATGGTTATGCTGAAAGGCGACGAACGTTATCTTTTCAGTGATATTGCTATTAACATCACTGTTGATGCACAGGCAATGGGTGAAATTGCAGTTGAAAGTGCAAAGACTGCAAAGACCTTCGACATTGATCCAAAGGTTGCACTTTTGAGCTTCTCCACCAAAGGTTCCGCTGTTTCTCCTGAAAGCGAAAAAGTTGCAGAAGCAACGAAGATCGCTCAGGAATTGGCTCCAGAACTTCCTATTGATGGTGAACTCCAGTTCGACGCTGCATTTGTTGCAAGCGTTGGTGAACGCAAAGCCCCAGGTTCTAAGGTTGCTGGTCATGCCAATACCTTTATCTTCCCAAGCTTGGAAGCTGGTAACATTGGCTATAAGATTGCACAGCGCTTTGGCGGCTACGAAGCCATTGGGCCTATCCTTCAGGGCCTCGCAAAGCCAATCAACGACCTTTCCCGCGGCTGTGATGAAGAAGATGCATATAAACTTGCTATCATCACTGCGGCTCAGGCTGTTGCTGAATAATTTTGTTATTGTATAACGGAACGCTCTGTATGCAAATGCATGCAGAGCGTTTTTTGTTGAAAAAATGGTTGCATAAAATAAAAAAGATGCGGACAATCTCTTGCAAATTCAGCGATGTTCTGATAAAATATATTGCTGTAATCCCTGCTCTGCAAAGCAGAGCCGTTAGTCCGGGGGGAGGAGGTGCAAAGAAATGCGCGATTATGAACTTCTTTATATCATTAAGACGGAATTAAGCGAAGAACAGACTCAGGCTGTTATCGACCGTTATGTTGGCATCCTCGAAGGCGAAGGTGCTACCGTAGAAAAGGTTGACAAATGGGGCAAGAGAAAGCTCGCTTACACCATCGATAAGAAGTACACCGATGGCTTCTACGTTTTAGTGAACTTCAAAGGCGAAGCCAACGCCGTTGACGAAGCAGATCGTTTGATGAAGATCGACGAAAATCTTCTTCGCCACATGATCACCCGTGTCGACGAATAATTTTCTCGTCAAAAAGAAAGAGGGCCTAGAGCATGAATAAAGTTATTTTAATCGGTCGCTTAACTGCAGATCCAGAGCTCCGCTACACACCAAATGGTGCGGCAGTGTGCAGTTTTCGAATTGCTGTTGACCGTCCGTTTAATTCACAGAGCGGTGAACGTGGTGCTGATTTCATCAACATTGTTGTTTGGAACAAAGCTGCGGAAAACACTGCTAAGTATATGAGCAAAGGCCGTCAGATCGCTGTAGATGGTCGTCTGCAGATCCGTAGTTATGATGGTAACGACGGGCAACGCCGTTGGGTTACCGAAGTTGTTGCTGACCGTGTCGAGTTTCTTGGCGGCGGTGGCAGCGCTAATAATGGCGGAGACAGTTATGGCGGCAATTACGGTGGTCAAAACCAAAACTATCAACGTCAAAACGATCAATTCACTCAGGCAGCACCAAGTGATAATTCTCTTGGCTCCTTCGGCACTGAAGTCAGCTTCAGCGACGATGATCTGCCGTTTTAAGTGAGAAAGGAGTTTTTACCATGGCAAGAAGAGAACGCAACAGACGTTCACGCAAGAAAGTTTGCCAGTTCTGTGTCGATAAAGTTGAACACATCGATTATAAAGACACGAACCGTCTGAAAAAATACATGACCGAACGTGGTAAGATTCTTCCACGCCGCATCACCGGTAACTGCGCAAAGCATCAGCGCGCATTGACCGTTGCTATCAAGCGTGCAAGAACCATGGCCTTGTTGCCATACACCAACGACTGATCAGTCATAACAATCAAAGAACCTTGTTCCAGTTGGAGCAAGGTTCTTTTTTTTGTGTACTATTTTTGTTGAAGGATAGAATGCGTAAAATATTCTCTTATCAGATGGTTAGAATGAGAAAGGCGGAAAATGAGAAGGTGTCGTGCACCTCCTGAAATGATCTTGGATCTTGTGGGGATATTTTTAGGAGGTGTTATAATTATGAAACCATTGATGATACAAGACGGCATTGTAATGAATACAATGATCGATCATATTCCGCTTGAAAAACGAATTGTTATTGGGCATGGGTGTATACCAAATGTACGCACACAGATACCTATGGATTGGCCGATTGGTCTGACACTTCATGATGCAAAAGGAAGTGCGTCAGAATGGGCAAATAAACTGCAATGCATTGAAAACAATGATACAGTGCTTGCAGGTGCGCATTTTTTCGTGGATGAACAACACATCGTTCAGACATTGCCGGTGGATGAAGTGAGTTGGCAGGCAGGGGATGATGCTGGTGAAGGCAATCATGCAACAATTGGCGTTGTCCTTTGCGGGGACATCTCTTATGAACAGGCAGAACAACATGCAGTGTGCTTATGTGCCGCACTAATGAAGACCTTTGGTTTAAAAGAATTGTTTACTCACGAAATGTGGTCAGGCGTGTATTGCCCAAGAAAAATATTGGAACGCCCTAAAGGCTGGGAGAATTTTGTTGACAGGGTGGTGCGCTGTTGCTTAAATAATAAATAGATGATAGGGGTTTTGATAAAGAAGAGGGAGAATGGTAGTATTAGAATTATAGCAAAAGGGAGGTGTATTCAATGCCTGCAAGAAAAGTGGTTGACTACGAGGATTGTATGGTGCAAACTGTAAAACATTCACAACGAATGATGGCCTCAGACCTTTTTCGGCTAATTTTTATGACGCCGCCAAAACCAGTGGCATGGCTTTTGATGCTACGAGATCGCTTGATGAAACCATTCGGCGTGAAGACAGACAGTGATTTTAAGCGGTTGATTCTTTTTGAAACAGAAGATAAGATCGTCTTAGGGCAAAGGGACAAGCATCTTGATTTTTATGTCAGCTTAACGTGTGCCCCGCCACTTGCCTCATGGCAGGATCTTCGAGTAAGAACATGTGTTAACTATCATAATGTTTTTGGAAAATTGTACTTCGGGTGTATTCGTTTCGTCCATATCGTTTTGGTGAAGTATTTGCTGAAGCGTGCAGCAAAAATTTGGATGGAAAACCATCCTAGATATAGGTGAAGTATTGCATGCAAAAAAAGCAGCTCCGATTTTCGGAGCTGCCAGACTGTAGATAAACCCTATTTTGGCATTTTTGCCAAAATAGGGTTTTCTCAT
>JAHZHI010000065.1 GCA_019420345.1 Peptococcaceae bacterium | reverse complement strand
TTTGTCTGGACATAAATTTACCCCCTGATGTAGTAGTTTTAGTTTCCTACATCAGAGGGTGTTTTGTCTATTGTCCGTTTTTATTGGACCTGTTCACCCCTTTGAAGGGGCAGCCGGTGATAAGAGAGTGGTTGACAGACCTGTTCAAAGCACTCTTAAGAGTGCAACCACAAGTAACAGGCCCTTATAGGGCCTATCAAACCACCCGTTCAACGGGTGGTTTTGATTTGCAGAAGTTTATCGAGTTGCGATCATTGAAGGTTAATTATTGTGATTTTGTTAAGTGGCTAGCGGATGGCTTGACAATACATCGGTATCGTCTTATAATCTAACCCTATTAGATAAATTGAGATGGGAGGGCAGAAGATGGCGTCTCAAGAGGAAATTGATAAAATACTTCAGTTGTTTCATGAGGTTCATCCACATCATTCTTGGCGGCAAATGGATAAGGCTTCTGCTGGAATGGGCGCAGTATTACGATATCTTTCTATGTCAGATGAAATGGTTACGGCTGGACAACTTGCAACCAAGCTTCAAATTAGTACTGCACGAGTAGCTGCTTTACTAAAAAAAATGGAAGGAAAAGGATTAATTATTCGTGAAACTGGTCCAACGGATGCACGCACAACAGTGGTTCGCTTATCAGATTTTGGCTGGGAAACTGTGGAAGCATTGCGTACAGAAATCTATGATCAAATCAATCGACTTATAGATACCATTGGAATGGAGCGATTGATAGAGTTTACGAGCATTGCAAAAGAAATTACAGAAATCCTTGAAAAACCACCTAAAGCGATTTTAAATTCTTTGCTCGCAGGATACTAATGAAATATATATTACATGATATTGTTAAAGGAGATTGAATGTATGCTTAAATTATTAAAGAACTTTACGAAGAGGGAGTGGGCGCTGGCTGTTTTATCTGTAGCATTCATCGTAGTGCAAGTATGGCTAAATCTGACAATGCCGGATTATATGCGTGACATCACGATGTATGTTCAGACTCCAGGCAGTACCATGAAAGAAATTTTGACGTCTGGCGGGATGATGTTGTTATGTGCGGCAGGTGCATTAGCAGCATCTGTTGTTACAGCGGTTTGCGCATCAAAAATTGCTACAAATTTCAGTGCAACGCTGCGTAGTAAATTATTTCGTAAAGTACAGGCTTTTTCCATGGAAGAAATTGGCCATTTTTCAACATCTAGCTTGATTACACGATCTACCAATGATGTTACGCAAGTGCAGATGTTAATCGTACTTGGCTTGCAAATGCTTATTATGGCACCAATTATGGCCGTGTGGGCTATCTGCAAAATTGCCAATAAGGAATGGGAATGGACACTTACAACAGGCGTTGCAGTGGTGGTCCTGTTAGTCATTGTCTGCATTTGTTTATGCCTGGCAACACCTAAATTTCGTAAGTTACAGCAATTGACGGACGATTTAAACCGCGTTACTCGAGAAAATTTGACGGGGTTGCGTGTTGTTCGTGCTTACAATGCAGAAGCCTATCAAGAGCATAAGTTTGATGATGCTAATGATATGTTAACAAAAACTCAGCTTTTTGCGCAACGCACGTTGGCTTTTTTAATGCCAAGCATTCAAATGATCATGAGTGGCTTGACACTTGCAGTTTATTGGATTGGTGCCTATCTCATTGAGAATGCGAATATGGTTGGCAAAGTGGCAACTTTTTCAGATATGATGGTATTTTCTCAATATGCGATTCAAGTGGTGATGTCTTTCATGATGTTGGTTATGATATTTATGATATTGCCTCGTGCGCAGGTTGCAGCAAAACGTATCAATGAGGTGCTTGAAACAGCACCTGCCATCAAAGATGGCTCCTTACAAGAGGGTGAAGAAGGTAAGGTTGGAGAGGTTGAATTTAAGAATGTAAGTTTCTGTTACCCAGATGCGGAAGACAGCGTCTTGGAAAATATCTCCTTCACCGCAAAAAAAGGTGAGACAATTGCTCTCATTGGTGCTACAGGATGTGGCAAGAGTACGGTCATCAACCTCATACCACGTTTTTATGATGTTACCGAAGGCGAAGTCCTTGTCGATGGCGTTGATGTGCGACAATACAGTCAAAAAGCGCTGCGCAATAAGATTGGGTATGTATCGCAGAAAGCTATTTTGTTTGCAGGAACAGTGCGCTCAAATATTGCATATGGTGATAACGGTCAAGGACCAATGTCAGATGATATCGTAAAAAAAGCTGTTGAGACTGCGCAAGCAGCAGAATTTGTTGATCAAATTGAACAAGGGTATGATGGTCGAGTGGCTCAAGGCGGCGATAATTTTTCCGGCGGTCAAAAACAGCGTTTATCAATTGCTCGAGCCGTTGCAAGAAGACCGGAAATTTTTATATTTGATGATTCGTTTTCAGCGCTTGACTATAAAACCGATCGCACATTACGTGAAGCATTGGATCGAGAATGTGGAGATGCAACGCGCTTTATCGTTGCACAACGAATTGGAACCATTCGAGATGCGGATAAGATCATTGTATTAGAAGATGGTCGCATTGTTGGAATGGGACGTCATGAAGAACTCATAAAGACATGTGACGTTTATCAACAGATCGCGCTTTCTCAGCTTTCGAAGGAGGAATTGGCATAATGACAAAGACATATAATGCACAATCGTCATCACATGGGCACGGTCATTATCGCGGTCATAATAAGCCAAAAGATCTAATTGGTACTTGGAAAAAATTGCTGGGATATTGTCGTAAATATTTGGCCGTATTTATGATTGCATTGATCTGTGCAGCAGCAGGGACTGTTTTAACCTTGATGGGGCCAGATAAATTGTCAGATATGACCGATGCCATCACTGAAGGTTTATCGCCGAATACAGCGATATTAACAGAAATTACCGATACAGTCTCCGAAAATATGACAAAAAACATGCAAACAATGAGTGCGGAGATTTCGGCCAATCTGAAAAGTGATGCACCTAAAGCGATTACAGTAAATGGTTCCGAAATATCGTTGGCTGATCAGCAGAAGACATTACAGTTGTTTGCGGCCATGAATCAGTCAGATTCAGACAGTCTGCAACAAGTTGTTAATGAATTGCCTTCTTCGGTGACACAAGCACTTTATACAGATGTGACTATTGATGGAACGACCATTAGTGGTGCCGATCAGAGATCTGCATTGGCTGTCATGAGTGATGTTGATCCTAATAATAGCAGCGATGCATTAGAAGCAATGGACGAATTGCCAGAATCTATTTATCACCTTATCAAGCCTGGTATTGATATGGACAAGGTGCGCTCAATAGGCTTAACGCTTGTTGTTTTCTACGCTTTGAGTTATTTATTCTCAGCTGTTCAAGGATGGATTACTGCAGGTGTTACACAGCGAGTGTCAAAATCATTGCGCGGAGATATTTCACGTAAGATCAATAAACTACCGATGTCATTCTATAATCGCACCAGCACAGGGGATATTCTATCGCGCGTTACAAATGACATTGACTTAATCAGCCAATCTCTGAACCAGAGTATTGGGAACTTTATTACCTCAGTCATTTTACTTTTGGGCAGTTTGTTTATGATGCTTATTACTAATGTATGGATGACTTTGACGGCTGTCCTTGCAAGCTTAATTGGTTTTGCTGTTATGTTTGCCATCATGAGCCGCAGTCAAAAGTATTTTGCGCGTCAGCAGCGTCATCTTGGTGCACTTAATGGGCATATCGAAGAAATGTATACAGGACATACGGTTGTAAAAGCTTACAACGGCGAAGAAGCAGCGCAGCAAACGTTTGACGAAATGAACGACAAACTGCGCGAAAGCGGTTTCCGCGCTCAAACATTAGCAGGGATGATGATGCCTGTCATGAGCTTTGTCGGTAATCTTGGTTATGTGGCAGTCTGCGTTGTTGGCGGTGCAATGGCGTTCAACGACATGATTGGGTTTGGCGTTATTGTTGCATTCATGATGTATGTGCGCTATTTTACACAACCTCTTTCTCAAATTGCACAAGCTACGCAATCTTTACAGTCGGCAGCTGCAGCTGGTGAGCGTGTCTTCGAATTCTTGGAAGCCGAAGAAATGGATGACGAAAGTGGTAAGATTTCTGATCTTGGCAAAGTGGAAGGGTATGTTGACTTTGATCACGTTCGCTTTGGTTATGATGACACGGATAAAATTGTTATTCATGATTTTTCGGCCAGCGCTAAACCTGGACAAAAGATTGCTATTGTGGGCCCTACAGGTGCTGGTAAAACCACTATGGTTAATTTGCTCATGCGTTTTTATGATATCCAGAGTGGTGAAATACGTATTGATGGAACACCAACCAATCAAATGACGCGTGAAGCGGTAAGAAGTGAATTTTGTATGGTGCTGCAAGATACTTGGCTGTTTGAAGGCACACTGCGTGAAAACTTGATTTATTGCACAGAAAATGTCAGCGATGAAAAAATGGTTGCTGCTTGCAAGGCTGTTGGACTGGATCATTTTATTCGCACCTTGCCAAAAGGGTACGATACGGTTCTTAATGATCAGATCAGTTTGTCACAAGGTCAGAAGCAACAGCTTACGATTGCACGTGCAATGATTGCTGATAAACCAATGCTCATTCTCGATGAAGCAACGTCGTCTGTTGATACGCGTACGGAGCAGCAAATTCAATCTGCAATGGATCAATTGATGGAAAATCGTACATCGTTTGTCATTGCACATCGCTTATCGACAATCAAAAATGCTGATTTGATTCTTGTCATGAATCATGGCGACATTATTGAGAGCGGCACACATGAAGAACTTTTAACCAAAGGCGGCTTTTATGCCGATCTGTACAACAGTCAGTTTGAGCAAGTCTCATAAAACAAAGAAAGCCTCTGCATGATCTTGCAGAGGCTTTCTTTATGTACTTATAACATTATTTCAGGTTTTCGGGATTTAAACACTGTAGATCTTCTGGAACGAAGAGACCGTCTTTTCGAATCAATTCGTTATCAAAGTAAATTTCTCCGCCGCCGAACTCAGGCGTTTGAATAAGCACAAGATCCCAGTGAATGGTGGAATCATTTCCGTTTGGTGCGTCTTCGTAACAGCTTCCTGGGGTGAAATGAATGCTGCCGCTGATTTTTTCGTCAAAAAGAATATCTTTCATTGGTTTGGTAATGTATGGGTTCACACCAATCCCTAGCTCGCCGACATATCGCGCACCTTCGTCAGCATCAAAAATGGCATTGATTTTTTCTGTTTCATTAGCAGTGGCATGAATGATTTTTCCGTCTTTAAAGGTTAATGTTACATGTTCGAAGACAGTTCCTTGATAAAGGGAAGGCGTATTATAGGTGATGGTTCCGTTGACACTATCGCGTACTGGTGCAGTGTACACTTCGCCATCAGGAATATTGCATTCGCCGGCACATTTGACAGCAGGAATATCTTTAATGGAAAAAGTAAGATCAGTGCCAGGGCCAATGATGTGCACCTGATCCGTTGCGTTTAGACGTGCAACAAGCGCGTCCATTGCCAAGCTCATTTTGGCATAGTCAAGATTGCACACATTATAATAGAAGTCTTCAAAAGCGCGTGAGCTCATATTTGCGAGTTGTGCCATTGAGCCATTTGGATAGCGTAAAACGACCCATTTGCTGTTATTGACGCGTTCGTCAAGAACATCTGCATAGGCTTTGTTTTGAAGCGCAATGCGTTCCTTTGGCACGTCTGCGTTTTCAGAGATGTTATCTCCTGCACGGACGGCAATATAGGCGTCCATGCCCTTCATTTGATCCAGAAGCAGCTTCGCGTTAAAGCTCAACTGCTCTTCACTGACGCCCATGAGTAAAGCGCGTGAAAGGCGTGCGTCGGAAAGATGAAGATAAGGATAAGCGCCAACAGAATAGGCTTCTTCAATGAGGGCTTCGGCCAGAGGATAGGCGTCTTGTCCGCCAATATCTATAAGAATGCGTTCGCCAGCTTCTAAATGGGTGGAATAGTGTATCAGTTTATGAGCAAGTGTTTGAGTACGTGGATCCATAGTTGTTGTCCTTTCTTTTTTTAATTCCAAAGAGATTTGTCGAGTGCACGATATTGAATGGCTTCGGCAATGTGCGCTGAATGAATCACATCGCTGCCGTCAAGATCAGCAATTGTTCGTGCGAGTTTTAAAATTCGATTGTGAGCACGTGCGGAAATTCCAAGCTTTTCAAAGGCGCGTTCCAATAATTTTTTTGACGCATTGTCCAGCTGGCAAAAAGAATGGAGCTGGGTTTGGGTCATATTGCTGTTGCAATAAATGCCTGTGTTTTTGAAACGATCCATTTGAATGTTTCGTGCGCATATGACCCGTTCACGTATTGCTGAGGAAGATTCTTCAATAGTATTTTCATCGTAAAGATCACTGAATGCAATCGGCATGACTTCCAATTGAATATCAAATCGATCCAACAGCGGACCAGAAATTTTTCGCCTATATCGGGTGATGCTTGCGTCGGTGCAGGTGCATTCGTGCTTTGGATCGTTAAGGTATCCGCATGGACAGGGATTCATAGAAGCGACCAGAAGAAAATTGCAAGGAAAGGTAAACTGCGCATTTACCCTTGATATGGTGACGAATCCATCTTCAAGAGGCTGGCGCAATGCTTCAAGTACGTTTTTTTGAAACTCTGGAAATTCATCCATGAAAAGAATACCATTGTGGCTGAGAGAAACTTCACCTGGCGTAGGAATACGTCCACCGCCAATGAGGCTGGCTTGAGAAGAGGTGTGATGTGGAGCACGGAATGGCCGCTCAGTGATCAAAGGATGTGTGCTGTTTAATAAACCAGCGATGGAATGTATTTCGGAACACTCTAAGCATTCATCTATTGATAGAGGCGGCATTATAGAAGGAAGCGCACGCGCGAGCATGGTTTTTCCAGCACCTGGAGAACCGATCATGATGATGTTATGTCCGCCAGCTGCGGCGATTTCCATGGCACGTTTGGCTTCATGCTGCCCCTTAATGCCTGAAAAATCAATGCTGGTCGTAGGTGCTTCAGCGAGCAGTTTTTCGATATTGGGCTGCGGCAAAGGATGGCAGGAGCCAGGATTGTAAAGAAAATCAATGACCTCTTTTAGGGTTTGAAATGCATAGGAAGGCATCCCGCTGATGGATGCTTCAACACCGTTTTCCGAGGATGTGATCAACGCGCGGTTGCTTTTTTTCATTGCCAGTGCAAGCGGTAAAATCCCTTTAACTGGACGAATGCTTCCGTCAAGGCCCAGTTCTCCAATGAAGATAAAATGGTCTAAAACGTCCAGAGGTGCCTGTTCTGTTGCAGCAAGCATGGCTATTGCAATAGCTAGATCGAAAGAGGGACCTTCTTTTTTTATAGATGCAGGCGCAAGATTGACAACGATACGCCGTGGTGGAATATCGAAGCCTTGATTTTTCAATGCTGTTCGAACACGCTCTTTGCTTTCTTTTACTGAGGTATCGGGGAGACCGACAATTTCCCAAGACGGTATGCCATGACTAGAGTCGATTTCTACTTCAATGGCACAAGCAGCAAGTCCGTTCAATGCTGCGCTGTGAATTTGTGCAAGCATGATTCATTCCTCCTGAATGTTTGTGAGACGATATTGTTGCCAAAGATCTTTATCAATGCCGCTCATGATACGTTCTTTGATTCGTGGATTGTTGTTAGAGAGTGATGAAAGGAGATCTTTGATGTCGCTGCGTGTTGTATGCCCATCAGCGGGACATTTATTGATAATAACTGGTAGATTTAGTTTACGGCCAATATGAATAATATCATTTTCGTTGACGTAAATCAGTGGACGGATCACAGTGACTTCAGAACGTGTAAGATAGGAGCGTGGCGCAAAAGTATGGATACGACCTTCATAGAATAAACTCATGAGAAGCGTCTCGATGACATCGTCCATATGATGCCCCAGAGCAACTTTATTGCAATGATGATCATGAGCCCAATTATTGATAGCACCACGTCGCATACGTGCGCAAAGTGAACATGGATTTTTTTCTTTTCGTTCTTCAAAGATCAGCGGTCCAACTTCACTGGGAATGATTGTTAATGGGACATTCAACTGTTCGCAAAAAGCTATCATTTCGGTATAATCATTTCCCCAGCCAAGATCTAGAGAAACGGCATGGATAGAAAAATTGCAAGGTAATGTGCGTTGTAAAACCACCATAGCATATAGAAGAAGTGTACTGTCTTTACCTCCGGAAAGACCGACGGCGATGCGATCACCTTCTTCAATTAGACCAAATTCGCGGCTGGCTCGTCGCATTTTTGCAAATAAATCTTTGTTGTAAGGGCGCCATTCTGAAGCTTTCAATCGTGTTACAACTCCTTTTTCAAATATGATTCCATTATAAAGAACCGCCACGGTTCAGGTCAAGAAAGAAACAAAGCGACAACAGATCCTACAAAGCCTTGAGGCAATTGACAGATTATTTTATAATATTTTAAAAAGGAGGGAATAATGTGAAGAAAATTGAATTCGTTAAAAAGATCTTACAGCACACGGCAATTCTTGGCATTGCAAGTGCGCTCTTTGTAGGCGCCGTCATGGCAGAAGATGCACCGTATAAGACCGGGGAAGAACCGATAGCACCTGGTGTTATTCATGAATCACACTACTGGAATACGAATTATGGTCCTATTCGTTTTGAAGTTTTAAAATGTGATCTTAATAATCCAAATTTAGATCTACGCTTGGTTGCTGGTCAAGGTGAATACACCGAACGCGCAACAGTACCGGCTATGGCTCAAAATACCGGTGCAGTTGCCATGTTAAATGGGGACTTTTTTAATATGGCATTGCAAGGCGCACCTATTGGACCATCGTTGATCAATGGGCAGCTTGCTTCTTCGCCAGCAGTGATTGAAGGCATTTATTCGCTTGGCATTACGGCGGATAATACCGCAAGTATTGAGGCGATGAGCTATAATGGAAGTGTCACAGCAGCTGATGGTGCCAGCTTCCCGATAGATGGCTTAAACAAAACCTATTATTGGCATGATCCTTCAGGGCAAGAAAGTCATACAAACACCATTCAAATGTACAATGATCTTTGGGGATCCAGTTCACGTGGACATTCCACAAATACTGAGGTCTTAATTGGAGCAGACGGCACGGTTGAACAGATCTCTCGTGGCGCAACATTTCCTTTTGAAGTGCCAGATGGCAAAACTATTCTTCAGGTTAATGGAATTGGAGAGACTTTCATTAATGCGCATTGTCCAATTGGCTCTAAAGTCCAGATAACTTCTCAAATCATTCCAGATAGAAATTGGAAATTCCTTGTTGGTGGTCATGCATTATTGGCGGATAATGGTCAAATGGTACCTTATTACAAGGATTTAAGCTCATTAGCGGGTGTACGTGCGCGTACAGCAGCCGCTGTTTCCCAGGATGGGAAAACACTTTGGTTTGTTTGTGCAGAGGGGCGTACCAATCGCAGTGTTGGGGCGCAGCTTTCGACAATGGGATATTTTATGGAATACCTAGGTGCATGGCGAGCCGTTAATCTTGACGGCGGTGGTTCAACGACAATGGTGGTGCAGCATTTAGGGGATAATAATCTTTCAACTGTTGTAGCACCGGAGGGAAATGGTGCGTTAAGACCGGTTGTCAATGGTATTGGCATATACAATAGCACACCTGTTGGCGATGTTGCCGGTTTTAGCACGACCGGCCCTGATACAATGGTCGTCGGTGAAACGCGCAGTTTTGGTGTAACGAAAGCCTGGGATGCAAATTATCATGCGCTAGGCGTCAACACTGCTGACTACAGCATTACGTCTGTGAATGGCTTGGGAGCCTCAGCAGGTTTAAATTATGTTGCTTTACAAACGGGTGCCGAAACTGTTAATATTACCAATAGTAGTGGTGCAACAGTGTCACGAAATGTAAATATTATCGGTGAAGAAGGATTGACAAGTCTTCGCGTGGAAACCAATCAATTTATGGTGAGCGATGGCTCTGTCGTTCAAGCGACACTTTATGGTACAAAAAAGGATGGTACCGAAGTACTGTTGGATCCACGTGTTGTCGATTGGAGTGTGGAAGGCTTTAACGGAAGCGGTGATAATGGCTACATGACCATCACAAGCACGGGTGATCTTGCAAATGGAACAATTGTTGCAACGTTAGGTAATTTACGCGGAGAGGCACTCCTAGGCAATAACGCATATAACTTGCTTGATTTGTATGTGGGTAATACCACTTACTGGCTGAATGGAACAAGTTATACATTGGATCAGCCGCCGGTGATTATCAATGATCGTACAATGGTGCCATTAAGACTCATTACAGAAGCGTTAGGCGGTCAAGTAGAATGGACAAACAACGACGAACCTATCTTAATAGATTATAATGGTCATCATATTGAATTGAAAATAGATGATACGACGACTGTTGTAGACGGCACAGAAGTAGAGACGGATACAGCGGCTCAGCTGGTGGGTAATCGCACGTTGGTTCCTATTCGTTTTGTTTCGGAACATTTAGGAATGGATGTGGTCTATGATCATCCTACACGCTGTGTGAGTATTTGTGCTTTGAAATGACAAAATTTTTTATGGAGGGATGTCATTGACGATCGTAAGAGTGCTTTTGATTGGTCTTGGATGCCTGTGTTTAGCGCTGGGAACAGTAGGGGCCTTTTTACCTGTACTTCCAACCGTACCATTTTATCTGTTAGCGACACTTTTGTTTGCGAAAAGTTCAGAAAGGCTGCATCATTGGTTCACTTCTACAGCAATATATAAGAAAAATCTTGAAAGCTATGTTCAGGGCCAAGGAATGACTTTGACGACTAAACTTCGGATTGCAATAACAATTACATTAAGTATGGGAATTGGCTTATATTTTGTGAGTCATTTACCGTTCGTTCAAGTGATTCTTGCTTGTATATGGTTGGGATTAATGATTTATTTCTTTGCAATCGTAAAAACGCACAGGGTAATTGATTAACAATCTTCAGCTCACTTATTGATAGTTTATATCAATAAGTGAGCTGTTTTTCTGTGGCGAATTTACAATCTAAGTGCAAAAAAAAATGACTCATAGAACTTCTGGTAAAATAAAGTTGCTACACCATTGCCAGGA
>JAHZHI010000064.1 GCA_019420345.1 Peptococcaceae bacterium | reverse complement strand
CACCGTTTGAATTGTATCATTCTGAGGTGTTGCACTTGACTTGACAATTCGCCATGCAAAAGGCTTGGCAATCAGCCAAGCCTTTTCTTTTATGTCAGCCGCAGCAACAGCGCAGCCATCTGTGCACGCGTGGCAATGCCCTGCGGCACCAACGTCGTTTCCGTCATGCCTGCGAGCACACCTTCCGCACAAGCCCAGGAAACCGCCTCTTCTGCCCAGTCACTGACCGCGTCAGCATCCTCAAAACCACTCAAATCATAACGCGCATCGATATTGACGCCTTGGTAAGCGCTGTAATTTTGCAGCATCGCTGCCAATTGTTCACGCGTGACGGCAGCATTTGGCTGGAAACGACCAGCATCGAAACCATTGACCACACCTTCCTGCTCGGCCCAGGCAACAGCCATTTCGTACCAATCACCAGAGGCGACATCAGAGAACGCCGAATCTGCAGCCATCGGGCTGCCCGCCATGCGATGAAGAACGGCTGTCACCATGGCACGTGTCATCGCCTGATCGGGCGCAAAGCAATCGGCGCTCGTGCCTGTCATCCAGCCATGCGCATAGACATCTGCCACCGCATCGTGATACCAGGCTCCTTCATCCACATCATGGAACGGCAGTACAACTTCGCTCGGCGGCAGCTCTTCTTCCGGTTCTTCTGGCGGAACCTCTTCTGGCTCCGGTTCCGGATCCGGCGGAACAATCACCGGTGGCATCAAACGTGGCAGCGACAACGCCTCACGCGTTGTCTCGATCTTGTCTTCATCAAACAGACGGTTGCATACGCTGCATGCGTAATGTGCAGCCATGCCTGCAGCATCATACGTTGGCGCTACGCGCTCACAGTACTGATAGTCATGATCGCTCAGTGCACCATAAGCCTCGCCGCATCGTTCGCACTGTGCCTGCGAAATGCACGATGCCTGGCCGCCGTTGTGCAGGCACACATTGCCACATATTACGCACACCCCATTTTGCCAGTCATGCGCTGCCTGCTCGACACATGCATCACACTTAGTGCAGTTTTTCCAATGATGGATTGCATCCTGCTGCCAGGCACCAGGAACGTGCTGTGCAAAAACAGCCGTTATCTGGCAATCGTTTTCAAGCGTAAACGTATAGGTTGCACCGGTGTTTTCGATAGCGTTGCCATCTACCTTCCATCCCACAAAATGATACCCGTTCTCTGCTTTCGCTTCTAATGTCACAGACGTCCCCTTTTCATAGCGGCCTTCGCCCGCAACCATACCACTTTGCACCGGCTCCACCGCCACGGTCACGCCTGCCATACCATCATCAATGGTAGATTCCGGCGGATTGCCCGCAACTTTACCCTTCAGCGTCCCGTTGCCGATAATAACACCATTGTTCGTCAGCGCCACATCATCCGGCACCGTTAATGCGGAACCTTCGGGAATCAACAGCGACTGTCCTTCAGCAATAGTGAGATCGCTTGTGAGTGTCATCTGTCCATAAACACCACCACTATTATTTTCAAAGATAATGCCTTTCCACACTTTATGATCTTTGCCGCTTGTATCCGCAATGGCTTTTCCCGAATCGTCACCGGAATAGGCAAAGATCGTCGCACAGCCACTGTCGCCAGTGCTGAATGTGCTCGTTTCACCCTCTGTATATCCACCGCCATCGCCAATGCCATCGCCCGAATTATGCGGAGCCTCTCCTACCGCACCATAAGCCTCTATATAACCACTATTGATAATGATGTTTCCACCAGCATAGGCACTTCCTGTTCCTATGCCTCCTCCCCCACCAATACCAGCACTACCATAACCACCACTCTGAGTACTTCCTATCGCAATCACATGAGCGTCAGCAATTTTAATTGTTCCTTGACCATAACGAGAGTCACCAGCCCCAATGCCTGCGCCACCACCACGTCCAGTTGCATTGATACTGCCACCGGATATTGTAATATCTTGACAGTGTCCATTTGCACCACCACCAATTCCAGCACCGCCATGAACACCGCCTGTCGCTGTCACATTCGCTGTTCCACCTATATGAATTGAACCACTTTTTCCCTCATAGCCACCACCAATTCCGGCACCACCATAGCTTGGCATTGAAATACCCTCAAACGGAGTTACTAAAGCATCCACACAGCCACCCCAAATATTAATGATGCCTCCACTGCCATTGTCTCCTCCACCAATAGCGGCACCATTACCGCCGGCTCGGGCTTCAATATTTCCGCCGTAAATAGTAATTTCGCCTGCACTTTCTCCTTTATTTCCGCCAATACCAGCAGCATTATTGAACGAACCACCATCCGTCTTTTTTCCAGTTGCTCTTAATTTTCCTTCAGCCTCGCTGCTCTCTAACGCTTCAGCATAAATGGTCAGACTAGAGCCCGGTGGCACACGAATTCCCAAGTTACAATCCAAATTACTGCCATCTTCTAATACAAGATGCACGTTTCCACTAACCGACACACGATTACCAATTACCAACGCTTCTGCCGATGGCGGTACAACATACCATCCCTCTGACCAATTCGAGAATCCCCTTGTAACTTCCGTATACTCCCCCTGCTTTAAAATACCTGTTTTCCATTCACCATTCTCATAATACTCATATGCCACATCGCCCTCATCCGCCCAGCTCGCAGCGGGCATCATGCTCAAAACCATCGCCACACACAACGCCCACGCCCAACATCTCCGCCATTTTCCGGCCATCGTCCTCACCTTTCTTTCCTCGTTCGTTTCAGTCACAGCGTTCTATACTCAGTATAGCGTACATTTCTCGCGGACGATAGTATTTTTAACAGAAACATCTTTCTGAAAAATTTTCGCAAAAGTGATGACAAAATCCGGCGCATGTCCTATGCTATGTGTAAGTACCAATCAACAACCATCAAAGGAGCGATTGCCATGGATCTTTTATCCACCGCCAGCGCACAATCAGCGATTCGCGGCTACGAGTATTACACACACAATGCCGTCAAAGACTACGAGCAGCTGGACAGCACCCACTATCAAGGTCGCGTTTCCGGAAGCAGTGATAACGTCTATGACGTTCTTATTGATCTTGATCGTCCAAAAAAGAGCCAGTGCACCTGCCCTTTTGCCACCGGACGCTATGTCGTCTGCAAGCACATGGTGGCTCTCTACTTCACCATCTTTCCAGACGAGGCCAAACAGTTCATCTGCGAAGTGGAACGCGCCAACGAGGAAGATGAAGAATTTGAAAAAGAAATCGCTGAAAGACTGGAATACTATATTCAGCATCGAAAAAAAGCAGAACTGCAAAAACTGCTTCATGACCTGCTTTTTGATGGGCCAAAATGGCAATATTATCAATTTGTTCACGACCATTTTAACGAAATCTACTAATCTCAAACGAAAAATAGACACCCGTTTCACACAGGTGTCTATTTTTTTCCTCTCACAGCCATTTCTTATGTTTGAAGTACCAAAACAGCCCAACGACAATGAGAATACTGACAACTATAACCGCTGGATAGCCGTAACGCCAGTGAAGTTCGGGCATGTCGGTGAAGTTCATGCCATACCAGCCGACGAGCAGTGTCAGCGGCAGGAAAATTGCAGTAATGATGGTGAATACTTTCATGAGATCGTTCTGCTGGATGGACAGCTGCGACTGATAGGCATCCTGCATTTGATCAACGATGGACTGCAGATTCTGCACTTTGCTGGAATAACGGTCGGTACGGGCATCGAGAATCGAGAGACGATCAAGGATGGTCTGCGAAAAGAACGGTGTGTCATCGAGAAGCATATCGTCGAAAACAATGTTGATCTGTTCGTAATAGCGTTTCAAACGCACGAGTTCACGGCGTTTGGCGACGATGGCGTCCAAGGTGTTTGCCAGCTTGCCTGAGAGTATGCTGGTCATGATGCCATCGAGCTGGTCTTCAATCTTTTCCAGATAATCCATATCACCGCGGAACAGCTGAATGAAGAAACGATACAAGCACTGTTCATTGGATAGCGTTGGCGGTGTATTGTCGATGGCTTTCATCGCTTTGCTGCAATATTGATAAGCGCTGTCATTCTTACAGATGAAAAATAAGTCCTCTTGATCCATGTATATAAGAATGCGAAATAATTTTTCAATGTCACTATGAATATTGTACCAATCAAATGAAAAGAGTGCGAATCCGCCAAAATTACTGAAACCTTCGACCTGTGCTTCACGAATGATACGCAGAGATTCTGGCTGCAGCTGATTCTGCCAATCGGGCAAATCGTCCAGCATAATGACATGTTGCATGATGAACCTCCTTTAATCTGCACGGAACGTGCGAATGATCTGCTCTGCACAGGCAATGCCATCAATGGCGGAGCTGACAATGCCGCCTGCATAGCCTGCACCTTCACCAATCGGATAAACACCATGCAGATTCAAACTTTCTCGGGTCCATTTATCACGCAGCAAGCGCACCGGCGACGAAGAGCGCGTCTCTACGCCAGTGAGCACCGCATCAGGTCGGTCAAACCCATGCAGGCGTTGAGACATGCCGCCAATGGCCGCGCGCAAGCTATCGGTCAAAGCGTTGGGATAGAGTCCACTGAGGTCGCTCAGCACATATCCCGGACGCACGCTTGGCTCTACACTGCCAAGGGCTGTGGTCGCAGACCCACGCAGAAAATCGCCGACGGTTTGTACCGGTGCTTTATACCCTCCGCCGCCAAGCAGATAGCATGCTGCTTCAATGCGTTCCTGAAAAAGAATCCCATCAAGGATGCCACTTCCGAAGTCTTCTGGCCCCACGTTCACAAGCAGCGCACTGTTGGCGTTGACCATGTCACGCGCATGATAACTCATCCCATTGACAACAAGCCGCTCCGCTTCACTGGCCGCGGCCACCACTTGTCCGCCAGGACACATGCAGAAGGTGTAGCAGCCGCGATCACGCACATCGTCGTGCCACGTCAACTGATAGCTGGCAGCGCCCAGACGAGGATGCCCTGCATAGTCTCGATACTGAGTGCGGTCAATGAAGGTTTGCGGATGCTCGATGCGAAAGCCCACTGCAAAAGGTTTCGCTTCCATGGCCATGCCCTGATCGTGCAGGGTACGGAAAAGCGGACGGCTGCTGTGGCCAAGAGCCAAGAGCACCACATTGCTGTAAAAATTGCCGGCATTTGTCGCAACACCCTTCACAGCGCCATGATCCAACAGCAGCTGCTGCACCGTAACCCCGAAGCGCACCTCTCCGCCGTTGGCAATGATGCGCTCGCGCATAGAAACAATAACGTCTTTTAACAGATCGGTGCCAATATGCGGCTTGGCTTGATAAGTAATTTCCTCTGGCGCACCATGCGCAGCAAAGATGGCGTTGACCTTGTGACCAAGCGGATTTTTGCTGCGGCTGGTGAGTTTGCCATCGGAAAAAGTACCAGCGCCGCCTTCACCAAACTGCACATTGCTGGAAAGATCCAGCGTGCCATCCTGCCAGAAGCGGTCCACCTGCGCCGTGCGTTCCGGCACCGCCTGCCCCTGCTCCAGCAGGAGCGGTGCATAGCCATGTTCTGCCAGTGTATAGGCGGCAAACAATCCTGCTGGACCTGCACCCACAACAATAGGGCGCCCATTTAAGGGGTGATCCCCTGGTTCCAATGGGGCTTCGGCTTGTTCTGGACGCCAGCTTATATTCTTATCACGCAAAGCACGCAGTTTTTTCTCACTCAAAGGTGCATCCACAGACACTTGATAACTAAAGCGAGGTGTTTCACGCCGACGCGCATCGAGAGATTCTTTGAGAATGGTATAAGAAAATCCATCTTCGGGAAGCCGCAAACGCTCTGCGATCTTTTGACGCAGCGAAGCTATTGGCTCATCAATGTCGAGATGGAGTTGATTGATAATGATCATAACGTTCTCTCCTTTTCTGCTTTTATTGTAGCCGAGAAATGCGTATGCCGTCAATGAATGGGTGCAGAGCGTGCGCCGTTGTGCTATACTAAGGGCATATCCTCGAAAGGAGCTTCATGAATGGACAACATCATTAAAAATAAAGACAAACGCTTTTTGCCGGTGCTCCTCGGCACCGACGCCAATTGCTACGGTATGGCACGCAATTTTCACCAGGCCTATGGCATCAAGTCTCTGGCACTGGGTAAAATTCCACTGCTTGAAACGCGTCACAGCAAGATCGTGCAGGTACACACCACACCGGATTTTGACACCGACGAGGTTTTCTTGAAAGTGCTCGACGATGTCGCCAATACCTACGCACCAATCTACAAAAATTTGATTCTCATCGCCTGCGGCGACCGCTATACCGAGCTGCTCTGCACCCACAAAGAAACCCTCAGCGATCGCTTTATTGTGCCTTATATCGACTTATCCCTCAAGAATAAGCTCGAAAACAAGGAAGATTTCTATAACATCTGTGAAGAATATGGGCTGGATTATCCATCCACCGTCATGCTGTACAAGGACTCCCAGCCTCCATTCGATCTGCCATTTGATTATCCAATTGCTGTCAAAGCCAGCGATTCCATCGAATATGTGGCACTCGATTTCCCTGGCAAAAAGAAATCCTACAAGGCCAACTCACCGGCAGAATTGGAAGAAATCTTCCATGATATCTACAACGCTGGCTACACCGGCACCCTGATTGTTCAGGATTTCATTCCTGGCGACGACGCCGCCATGTATGTGCTCAATTCCTATTCGGATGCCAATGGCAAAGTGCAGGCTATGTGCCTTGGTCATTGCGTGCTTGAAGATTACACGCCAGCCGGCATTGGCAACTACAACGCCATCATCCAGGAAGGCATTCAAGAAGTGTACGACAAATACCAGGCGTTCTTGGAAGCCATCGGCTTCATTGGCTTCTCCAACTTTGATATCAAATACGATGAACGCGATGGCCGCTACAAAGTATTTGAAATCAACATCCGCCAGGGGCGTTCCAGTTTCTTCACAACTGTCAGCGGCTGCAACATGGTAGAATACCTTGTTCGTGATCGTATTCAAAACAAGCACACATCCCAGGTACATTATCACAACGCACCAGCACTCTGGCTGCATGTGCCAACTCGCTTGGTGCTCGACTACGCACCAGAGCGCACACTGCCACAGATTCGCCGCCTGATGAACGAACACAAAACCGACTGCACCTTGCTCTATGAAAAAGACATGACCCTCTATCGCCGCATTATGATCAATCGCTTCTACCACCAGCAATGGCAGCGCTATAAAGACTGGTTCAACAAGCGTTCAATCAACGATTAATCATTGCCTGACCTAGAAAGGAGAAATTTCTATGAACAAGACCATCTCTGACATCATGATCAAAAATCCGATCACCATCGCCGAAAACGCCACCGTTCAAGACGCCATCGACCTTTTCAGCTATTACCGCATCGGCTGCCTGCCAGTGGTCGATCCTGCCGGACATCTTGTTTCTTTTCTCAGCGATGGCGACATCATCGGCTTTATTGCCCGCCGCACCAAGCAGCAAGATCGCATTCCACAGATCTTCCACGCGACCATTTACGAAGCAGATGATTACTATAAGCGTGATGAAGAGATCATGAAAGAGCTTGAAGAAATTTCCGTCATGTACACGGCCACTAAGAAAGTTCAATTTGCCTATGAAGATGACAACCTGGCAGAAATTGCAACCCTTATGGACGATCGTCGTTTAAAACACGTGCCTGTTGTAGAACGTGACACCAACAAATTGATCGGCTTGCTTGCTCGCCGTGATATCATCCTCGCCTTCTTCGACAGTGTCGTCAACGACAACAAATAATTGAACACACAAAAAGGACCACCGATTTTTCGGCGGTCCTTTTGTCTTATTCCATACAATGATACCTGTTAAACCATGGCTTCGAGGTCTTCAACACTCTTAGCATCGCCCATCCCGAGGCTCTTTAAGGTCAGCCCATCTTCAAAGAAATCACGACGCAGGATCGTGTTGCCAATGGTGATGACTGCATCAATATTTGGTGTTGGCACCCCGGCAATGCGGCCAAGATTGGACCAAAGCACCAGCCCATCAGAGATGTCCTCTGTGAAATAGCGGCTGTTGACGTGAGCAGGTCCCTTAATCTTGGAGAAGACTTCACTGTGATTGAACAAGTGCTGCAAGGTTTCATCCTTATTGTCGAAGTAGCCGCGATTATAACGGCTCTCAACAGCATCTTCAAGCTCGAAACCAAAAGCACGGCCAATGGCCAAACGTTCACCTTCGATGGCACGCATCAGGCGAACCGTATGTTCCGTGACCCCTTCTACATAGTAATAGAATTCGCCGCCAGAATAGTCGATGCGTCCAGCATTCAGCAGACATGGCCCTGGATGCACTTCCGGATTGCCATTTTCCAAGGTGGTTTCCCAAATGTTTTCTGCAATGACCATGCCATCATACAACTGGCTGCACACATCATACAATTCCTGCGTGTCTTCCTTTGGATACGCAGCAAAATATGTTTTCTTAACGCGAAGATACAATTCTACAATTCCTTCGCGTGCCATGCCGCGCGTGCCATAAGTCAGGGTGTTCAATTCGCAGAGTTTGAATTTCTTGTTGATGCCCATGGCTTTGGCTTTGTTTGCAAACCGCACACAGCTCATAGCTGCGGCAGCGTTGAAGAAAATGACCTGGTCTTCGCCCACAATCGGCGCAAGCAGTTCTGCATAGTCATCAACTGCATAACCTGGCACGGTAATCATCAGAACCTGCGCATCTTTGATGGCTTCTTCCATGTCGATGGTATAGTTGGTGATTGGAACAAAAACTTCTTTTGGTGGTTCGGCATTGGGTTCCTGCAAGAGCAGCCCGCCACGATTGATCAGCCCTTCGAACTGATACTCACGGGTTGGCCATGTGAATAAGCTGATGTCAAATCCACGTTCGGCAAGATCGGCTGCTGCAGTCAGGCCACCATTACCAGCACCTAAAATCGCGACTTTTTTTACTTCCATTCATTTTCCTCCTTGAAACAGTTTTCGTTAGTATAGCATTTTCTTGTTCAAAACTTGTTCAGAATTAATAAAAAATTACAACGTCAAACGTCTTTTATCAAATCGTCAATTGAAGTTGCATCACCGTAACCTAATTTATCAAGCGTCAAACCAACTTTTCTGAAATCGATCTGTAATAAAGAACCGCCCAAGGTAATGACTGCATCAATATTCGGTGTTGGCACACCTGCCAATCGGCCAAGATCGGACCAAAGCACAAGCCCATCAGAGATATCTTCAGTAAAATAACGCGACGTGATGGAGGTCGGCCCTTTGATCTTCGTAAACACTTCGCTGTGATTGAACAGCGACTGTAAATCATCCTTATCGTTGTCAAAATAGCCACGTCTGTAGCGACTTTCCACCGCATCTTCCAGTTCAAAGCCAAAGGCCCGACCAATTGCCATGCGTTCTTTCTCAATAGCGTGAAGAACATTGATGGTATGTTCTGTAATGCCTTCACGATACAGCCAGAACTCACCATGACAATATTCAATATGACCAGCACTCAAAAGGCATGGACCAGGATGCACTTCTGGATTGCCATTTTCCAGGGTGGTCTCCCAAATATCACGCGCAGCCACAAGTCCTGGGTATAATTGAATGCAAGCTTCTAAGCATTCCTGGGTATTTTCTTTTGGATACGCTGCCAGAAATAGTTTCTTTACACGCAAGGACAATTCAACACGCGCTTCGTCAGGATAAACACGGGTGCCATATGAAAGAGAATTGGCTTCACAAACTTTGAACGGTGTCGTGATGCCCAGTGCCCGCGCCTTGCGCGTGAATCTCACACAGCCCATGGCAGCTGCACCATTAAAGAAAATAATCTGATCTTCTCTTACAACTGGCGCCAACACTTCTGCAAAACGATCCACTGCATACCCAGGCACCACCAACATGATCACCTGTGCATCACGAACCGCTTCTTCGATGTCCGACGTCACCTGCGTAAATGGAACAAAAACATCTTTTGGTGGTTCTTCATTAGGTTCCTGTAAACGAAACCCACCATTTTGTCGAATGCCCTCCAGATCCTTGGCAAAATCTGGCAGTTCATACAACCAAACATTAAATCCGCGTTCTGTGAATTCGGCAGCTGCAGTCATTCCACCATTACCAGCACCGAGGACAGCAACGTTTCTTAGTTCCATAAATAATCCTCCAAACTTTTTTTGTTTTTAACAGTCATTCAATAATTGCTTTTATCTTTATAAAAAGAATATTTTATATGTTAATTATACCATACTTTCTAATCGTTTTGTATCCCGAAATACATAAAAAATCGGCCGCCAGTGAAATTTTTTCACTGACAGCCGATGCTTATCATCGAACATAGAATACGCGGCCTTCTTTTCGCGCTGGCGGCTCTGGCAAGGCTGTGTCCGGATAGCCCAAGATACAATGGCCAACCCCGATAACGTCACCTTCTACCCCAATGGAGGCAAGGAAAGCTTTGCCCTCATCACTCTGATACATTTGCGTAGCACGATGGATCCAGCAGGTACCCAGGCCAAGGCTCTGCGCAGCAAGCATCATATTTTCCAGCATCAGGCAGCCATCACAAAATTGAGCCTGACGTTCTGTGCGTGCGAGCACGATGAGCATCACTGGAGCGCCATAGAAAGGATCGCTGTCCGGTTTGTTGGTAAAACTGGCATTAAGCTTAGAAAGTTTGTCACGAGTCGCCCGATCGGTCACCGCCACAACAAGACCGGACTGCTCACCCAGGCTGGATGGCGCATACAGCCCTGCTTCAATCACCTGATTGATCAATTCATCCGGCACCATCTCAGGTTTATACTTACGGCAGCTGCGACGTTCTTGAATATTTTTTAATACATCGTTCATTGAAAAGACTCCTTTCTGGTTACGCTTTCCTTCATTATATAATGTTCCAATCACACAGGCAAGGCAGGATGCCAGACCCGCACACAGGCACCGCCTTCTGAATTATTGGCCAACGTCATGCCGCCGCCAAGCTGCACAGCCAATGTCTGCACGATGAAAAGTCCAAGTCCTGCATGGCCGCCGCTTCCCGAACGGGCATCATCACCACGGTAAAACTGTTCGGCACCGTGCTTCAAGTCGCGTGCAGAAAAACCTGGTCCACTGTCCCGCACCTCATACAGCAGCCGTTCTCCTTCCTGACGCACAGCCAGCATAACACGGCCGCCTGACGGGGTAACAGCAAGGCTGTTGGTGACAAGATTGTCCAAAATGCGAGTCAGCCGTTCCTCATCGACCGCGTAAGCGGCTGCCAAATTGGCTGACAGCTCCAGCGTGACCTGAACATCTTGCTGCCTGCCGCGCAGCCGATAGGCCTGCAGCTGCGATTCCAAAAAGCGGCGCAAATCCAGCGGCACCAGCTTCACCATTCCTTGCGCCTGTTCCAGCAGCGACACATCCTGAATGCGTTGAATCAGCGCCGCGCTGCGGTCAACGTTGTTGGCGATGACCTCAAGATAGCCGCACTGTTCTTCGTTAACCGGCGTATCATCCGCCAAGGATTCGCTGTAAGCTTTGATCACCGACAGCGGTGTTTTGAGATCATGTGCCAAAGCCGCCACCATTTCTCGCCGCTGTTGATCGCGCTGCCACTCACGTTCCAAAGAACGACTCAGGCTTTCCCTCATGTCGTCGAATGCCTGGCAAAGCGCGCCCAGCTCATTGTCTGCCGCATAATCAATGTGAAAATCCAGCTCCCGTGCCTGAATCTTTTCAACGGCACTGCGCAGCGCTTCCAAAGGCGTGCGTACCGAAACCGCAAAGCGCCGTGAAAAGAACCACGAAAAAAACAATACATACAACAACGGCGATACCAGCGCCAAAACAAAGAACACCACCACCAAACGGCTCAAGGCCACTGTACGGTCAAAGCGCAGCTGAAAATCGTATTCACAGCGCACTGCACCCAAAAACGTTCCTTGTGCATCAAAAATGGGAACCGTGTGCACGTACCCCTGCGCTTCACCGTGTGCAGTGTTGATTTCCTGCAAAAGGGTTTGCCGATCCAAGGCACAGTCGCTTTCATAGGTGCCGTACAACGTATTGCCATCGGCATCCACCACCTGGTACGTCAACGCACTGTCGCCCACTGCCTCATCCAAGAGCGGGGCGGCATCCGCCTGCAGCAATGCGGCGCCGTCTGCCTTCACAAGCGCTTCGACCTTCTCCACCTGCTGCTCGCTGTAATTGGCGGGCTGAATGAAGCGATCCTGCAACAGAATAAAGGCAATCCCAGCAATCAGATACGTCACCAAGGTGGCCGCAACGGTTGCTGCAAGAATGGCCATCAAAGTGTGCCGCATGCCGCCTTCCAAAGAGCGCCATTTCATGACATGTCCTCCTCGGCTGCCCAGCGATAGCCGATGCCCCACACCGTCGCAATAGGGTCGGCGCCACTCAATGCTTTAATCTTTGCCCGCGCCTTGCGAACATGTTCCATGACCACATCGGCGCTGCCTTCGGCATCGTAGCCCCACACCGCTTCATAGATCTGTTCCCGTGAAAAAATCTGCCTTGGATGCAAAGCAAGAAATTCGACAACACCATACTCATGCTTCGTCAGGGCCACTTCCTGCTCACCAACACGCACACTGTGCTGACGCAGATCAATGTTCAGTTCACCAAAATAGAGACGCGGCCGTTTCTGTGCTGCATTGACACCCTGCGCACGCCGCTCTCGGCGCAGATTGGCTTCAATTTTTGCCATCAGTTCACGAATGCCAAAAGGCTTGGTGATATAATCGTCGCCCCCCAGCGACAAGCCGCGAATCTTGTCTGTTTCTGCCTGCCGCGCACTGAGAAAAAGAATCGGGCAAATCACCTCGTCACGAATCGCCTGGCACACTTCAAAGCCATCCATTTCCGGCATCATGATGTCCAAAAGAATCAAATCCGGCTGGTGCTGCCGCGCCAGCTGCACGCCCTGCCTGCCATTGTCAGCGATAAACACCTCGTGACCATTTGTACGCAATTTTTTTGCCAAAAGAGCCAACAGATCGCGCTCATCGTCAATGATCAAAATGGTGCCCATTGGTTCACTCCTCCTTTATTCACCGCCATGCCGCCCTTCCCAGCGAGAAAACCACCACACACTGGCTGCTGTTACCACAATACCACCGAGCAGCGCCAATAGGCAAGCCAAAGTGTTTTGCGACGACAAACTTGCCAACTGCTCCGCATTCAGCTGCGCAGCCTGCAGCACACTATGCATCATCGCCAAGCGCAGCGGCCACGCCCACGGAACAAAGGGCCAGATGCCATCACCCAGTAAGGTGCCGCCAATCAAAGCTGCCACCAGTACCCCGCCGATGCCAACCCCTACGGATACACCCAAACCCGCCGCAAAAGCCAGCCAAAGATGCAGCGCGGCAAGCGGCAGAATGGCCAGCCAACACACCATGGCCGCACGCACATAATAGCCAAGAAGCGTGTTTTCATAACCGCCAAGCCATAACCCACCGCAAAATACCAGCGTTGCCATCATGGTTGCAGCCGCCAGCAGCAAAACCAACAGCAGCAGCTTCCCAACATACAGCTGCGCACGCGGCTTTGCCGACAGCAAAAGTCCCGTAAAGGCACCTGCGCCCTCTTCTTCAGCCGCCAACTGTCCGGCAGCAATAGCAGCCAGGAACGGCAGCGCCAGCGATGCCCAACAGGAAAAAAATCCTGAAAAAGCGCTCGCAGCAGACATCCAGGGTCTCCCTATCACATACCATGCCAGCACCAGCCCCATCAATGCAGGCAACAGCACCACCAGCCATCGCAATGCCGAACGCTTCGTTTTCAGCCATTCTGCCCACAACAGCATCCTCATCGTACCTCTCTCCTTGCAAACCATTGCGCTGTGAAAAACGTCAGCACAACAAACACGGCCAGCGACACACCCACTCCTACAGGAATCACCCCAGCATCAAACAGCGGCGAGCCCTGCGGCAGAATGGTGCCGTTGGGATGCACGCCAATCACTGGGCACATCAACCGCGTCGCCCAACTCCAGGGACAATACAGCCACAGCTTGGTCGGTGCCAGCAGCACCCCCGCTGCAGCACCAACAATGCCCAACACCAAGCTCAGCATCATCCCGCCCCAGGTTGCCAGCCACAGCATCAGCGGAATCAAGGCCCAGGTTGTCACCCAGCATAACAGCGCTGCCACAGCCACCACCTGAACCGGCGGCACATTCCCCTGCAGCACGCCACAAACCAGATCGCCTGCCACCAACACCAGCGACGACAGTGCACTCACCACCATCATACCGCCGATCTTGCCCAGCCAGATGCGCTGCGGTGCGCCTGCTTCGGCTTTCAACGCCCGATACGCCCCAGCTTTCCGCTCCTGACCAGCCACCATGCCCGCAAACAAGCCATAGCCCAGCGGCAAAAAGGTCACCGGCCACCAATTGAACGACAGCACCAAAATGCCATTCCAATTGTACGCCATCGGCAGCAGATAGGTGGTCACCAGCGAATACACCGCAAAAAACAATGGGATGCCCACCACCAGCTTCACCATAAAAGTGCGCCGATATTTCAATAATTCTGCACGCAGCACCTGCATCATCCTCGCCCTCCCTTCACTGTCTCCACAAAAAACTGCTCCAGATTCTGCCCCTGCGGTGGCCTGCCCTGATACAGCAGGCTGCCATTCGCAATGATGCCAATGTCATCCACCACTTGCTGCACCTCTGAAAGAATGTGGCTTGATAAGATCACCGTCATCCCCTGCGCCGCAAGGGATGCAATCAACGCCCGCATCTCTTGAATGCCAAACGGGTCCAGCCCGTTCGTCGGCTCATCCAGCACCAACAGCGACGGCGCGTTGAGCAGCGCAATGGCAATGCCCAGCCGCTGCTTCATGCCCAACGAAAACTGCCCAGCCCGCTTGCTGCCAGTGTCCGTCAAATCCACCAGCGCCAGCACCTCACCAATGCGTGAAGCCGGCAGCCCCAACATGCGCGTGTGCACCCGCAGATTTTCCTGCGCCGTCAGGTTCGCATACAGCGCAGGTCCTTCAATCAATGCGCCCATCTCCGCCAGGCAGGCGCGCCGCCACGATTCACCAGAAAATAGAATTTCACCCTTCGTCGGCCGCAAAAGTCCCATCAACAGCTTCAACGTCGTCGACTTGCCAGCTCCGTTCGGCCCCAATAAGCCATACACCGAACCACGCCGCACCGCCAGCGACACATCTTCAATTCCCGATTGACGGCCAAATCGTTTTGTCAAATGCCGCGTTTCCAAAATATAGTCTGCCATGATACTCATCCTTTCTTGCTCATCCATATCCTATGCATCAAGCATAACAAGCAAAATCCAAGATTTATCCAAGGAATAAATTTTCACAGGGCAAACCACCTTGAATGATTCTAAAACAACCGTCGACTACAATTCAGGTTGATCAAGTGAAGAGTCTATTTTCCATAGAAAGGTGAGAATACAGATGGAGAAATTTGGACATCCTCGGATGCATCCCGAGGTGTATCGATCTAAAGCTAAAAAATAGAAACCTTCTCAGATGAACAGGTCCAATAAAAACGGACAATAGACAAAACACCCCCTGATGTAGGAAA
>JAHZHI010000063.1 GCA_019420345.1 Peptococcaceae bacterium | reverse complement strand
TTGGCTGTTTAATTTTCAAAGAACAACCTGCCGCATCAGCGACAGCTCATTTATACTACCACAGCTCAGGAAGTTTTGTCAAGAGGTTTTTTCAACTTTTTAATCAAAAGTTTTTCTTGATTTGTTCCGTCGCCTTGGCGATGTGTATATATTATCACCTTTATTAAATGATTGCAAGCACTTTTTTTCGTTTTTTAACAATTTCTTTTCAAAGGTTTCCTTTGAGGGTTTCTTCTTCTCTTTCTCCTTTACGGATGTTCCTGCTCTTGGCATTCAGCCATTTCTTATTCACTTTCCCTTACACTCCTGCCCATTTCAGCAAATATATTGTATTAGTCATTTTTCCTGTTCTTTTGTACGCTGATAACAAGCAACAGTGCTTGTGTGATGACTTTTGAAAGGAGTGTTCGCTTATGATGACGCTGTTCTTTAATGGTGATGTTCTGACAATGGAAGATGTCGCTGATTGTCCTGAAGCTGTACTTATTGATGAGGACCATATTGTAGCCACTGGGTCTTATGATGATTTACTGGCCCTTGCCGGTGCACACTGCCAGTTGGTCGATTTAATGGGGCATACCTTGATGCCGTCTTTTATTGACGGCCACGGCCATATTGCTATGGCAAGCGTTCAATACGGCACAAAGGTGGATCTGGAAGGAACGAAAAATTTTGACGAGATTGTAGCGCGACTGCAAACATTCATTGCTGACCATCATATTCCGGCGGGGCAGCCTATTGCCGGCTATGCCTATGACCACAATTTTTTGGAGGAGGGCACCCACCCGGATAAGCGTGTTCTTGACCGTGCGTCGGAGGTCCATCCTATTGTGATTGCCCACACCTCTGGCCATGTTGGATGTGCCAACTCGCTGGCGCTCAGCCGCGCCGGCATCAGCGCAGCAACGCCGAACCCTCAGGGCGGTTTTATTGCTCGCTATCCGGGCTCAGAGGAGCCTACCGGCTACCTTGAGGAAGCTGCTATCATGATGGCCAATGCTGCCAATGAGCCGCCTGTGGACAATCCTGAAATGCTGCTTGATAAGGTTCAGGATCTATACGCCGCCAATGGCGTGACAACAGCCCAGGATGGCGCCACCGCTTCCGAAGTTTTATCGTTCTTAAAAGAGGCCAGCGCGCACGGCAAACTGAAGATTGACATTGTCGCTTATCCAATGCCAATGGAACTGGATGGTGATTTGACACGGTCCAGCGATGGGGTCTCATCCCTTCTCGCATCCAACGCTGATATGGTCGGCACGTACAAGAACCATCTAAAGATTGGCGGCTATAAAATTCTTCTGGATGGCTCCCCGCAAGGCAGGACAGCCTGGATGAGCGCGCCTTATGAGGGTTCCGAAGACTACTGCGGCTACCCTTGGCTGACAGACGAGCAAGTGCATGCGTATGTCAAACGTGCCTTGGACGACAACCAGCAGCTATTGACCCATTGCAACGGCGATGCGGCTTCCCAGCAGCTGCTTGATATTTACGAAGAAGAACTGGCAGCGTCCGCCAATCCAAATAAAAACAATCTTCGTCCAGTGATGATTCATTGTCAGACAGTCAGAGACGACCAGTTGGACCGCATGAAGAGCATCGGCATGATCCCTTCCATCTTTGTCGCACATACCTACTACTGGGGCGATGTGCATATGAAAAACTTCGGTCCTGTCCGCGGCAGCCGTGTCAGTCCTGCGAGATCTGCGCTGGAGCGCGGGCTACCCTATAATTTCCACACAGACACGCCCGTTCGTCTGCCACTGATGCTGCATAGTGTCTGGTGCGCTGTCAATCGCCGCACGGTCAGCGGTGCGTCAATCGGGCCTGAGCAATGCATCGATGTGTATGACGCGCTCAAAGGCATCACCATCAACGCTGCCTATGCTTATTTCGAAGAAGACAGCAAAGGATCGATCAAGGCTGGCAAGCGCGCCGATCTGGTGATCCTTGACAAGAACCCGCTCAAAGTTGATAAAAATGATCTCTGCAACATCAATGTATTAGAAACCATAAAAGATGGGAAAACAATCTTTAAGCGCTGATTATAAAAAAGCAGTTTTGTTCACATAGAACAAAACTGCTTTTTTATGCGGCGAATTGTCAAGTCAAGTGCAACACCTCAGAATGATACAATTCAAACGGT
>JAHZHI010000062.1 GCA_019420345.1 Peptococcaceae bacterium | reverse complement strand
TAATCAACGTATCCAATTAAAAACAGGAGTGGCGCCGCTCACGCAACGCCACTCTATCTAAATTTATTTTCCTACCAGGGGTTCTTTTGTACCGTCCGTTTAATCTGGGGCAGTACAAGATGAGAAGGTTTCTTTTTTACTTACATTTTTATGAAAGACTGAACCCAAGCAGCGTTATTTCCATCACTATAATAGCCAATACCAATATATTCGTAGGTCGGATCTAACATGGCTCTTTTATGTCCTGGTGAATTATAAAATTGTTCAAAAGCATAGTCTGCCGAATAGGAGGAATGATTTCTCCATAAGGTCTGATTTTCAATATAAGTAAGCAAATTGGTGCCGCTAGTAAATGACAAGGAAGGGTAATACAAATTGACTTCAGTTTCTTTTAAGATAGAAGGACAATCGTCTCCGTTTGGTCGACGATGTGCCTCAGCGTAGGGCACTTCCTCGGCGCGAATCGAAGCTGCCGTGCATAGATCTGCCGCTACTTTTAATTCTGGAACACCCGCGGCACGTCTGGCTGCATTGACCAGTTCTATCATTTTCATTTCTTCACTGTTTAATGAAACTTTTCCCGATTCTAACTGATTCTTTGCATATTCTTTTTGCATCTTATCGTAAAGATCTTTTATGTAATATTCAAAATAAGATTTTGCACGTTCTTCAGTAGTAATACTAGAAGGAATGCTAGATGGATAATCTCCTGGCTTTTCTTTATCTGCCCAGTATGTGATTAATTCGTTCCACTGCTCAACAGTGATACCATCTGGTCGTCCAACCAAGAACCATTCTGGCGCACCATCAAGGTCCCAATTGGAAGGATCATTAGGATCTTCTGTTTCGCCTGGGTCTTCCGGTTCAGAAGGCTCGCTTGGCTCTTCTGGTTCAGAAGGTTCATTTGGATCTTCCGGCTCAGCGTCCTCTTCCACGATTGGCAACAGGCGAGAAGCCATAGCAGCAGCTTCCGCGCGCGTCAATGTTCCCTGTGGCTCAAATTTATTATCGCCGCGACCAGATAATAAGCCATTATGAGTAAGTGCATTGATAGATCCTGCATATTCGCTTGAGAATGAGGATTCATCCGCATAACCAGCACTGGTTGTGTTTGGCACGATCTGACTGGTGTACATATAATAAATAAATTTGTAGGTCATGTCCGCCATTAATTCGCGAGAGATTGGCTTATTTGGCTCAAATTTACCATCTTTTACCGTATAAATTCCCCGTGATACAACCCATTCTGCTGCATCTGCATACCACGCATTTTCATCAACATCTGTATAAGTGACTTCATATCGTCCATTCGACTTATCGGTTGCAAGGTTTGCTAAAATAGCAGCATATTCGGCGCGCGTCAGCTGTGTGTTAGGTGAAAAAACAGCTGTACCCGTACCAACCATAACCCCTTTGTTGCTCACTTCATCAATAACGGCATAGGCCCAGTGATTAGACGGCACATCGTTAAACGTCTTTGCACTTGCCGGAACAGCAGCAATAGATGAAACCGTCAAAGCGCCCATAAGAACCAATGCGGTTAATTTTTTCGGTGTTTTCATGTTGTTCGCTCCCTTTTCTTTTAGAATCAGATACTTTTTAATGAAATTGTATCATTATTTGTTTTTTCAGTCAATTTCGCCTATATAGAAAAGATATTTAACAGACCCCAATACAACGGTCCTACCTTATTCAAAGTTCAACATAAAAAAAGCTGCCCGATCTCTCGAGCAGCTTTTTCCACATGCGACTATGTGCAATTATTCTTCTTCGGCGTTCTTTTCATGAATTGCAGCGATGGCAGCTTCTGGGTTGGTCACTTCATAGAGGAGTCTGTAACCGCCGACTTTTTCGTCGTAGCCTTCGACGGTGCAGGTGTATTGACCATCTGCTTCCCAGATTTCAACAGAATATGCAAAAGGACGTCCTGCAACAGTGGCTTTTGCGCGCCAGCCGGTGATGTATTTGTCGAACTGTGAGCTGTGGCCCCATTTGCCGTTGGCGCAATAGGTATCCAGGAATGTTTTCATCCACTGATTGTCGATCTCAACGGATGGCCAGGTGGTTTTGTCTCTGTTGTCAAAAATTTTCTCGCCGTTCAGACTGACTTCAGCAACACGCCCATCTGTTTCATAGAACATGTTTACGTCAACGCCCACTTCATGCAGAAAGAGGTCAACGGCCTTGAGTTCTCTGGCGGCAGTGAGCTCTTCAAAGCTGTTCTGTGCATTTGCGATGTTCCAGTTTTTCAGTCGTGCCAAGCGTTTCAGAGCATCCACCATAGCATTTTGTTCTATCATTTTTAATTCCTCCCATCTAAATAATGACGCTACAAATCGTTATGCTTATAGTATATCGCACTCACGCATAAAGTACAATAATCTAATCAATAGGCCCACCGCTTTTTTCAAAAAACTCTATATTTTATCAACAATATAAAACAAGGCCTCTCGCAGTAATAGGAGAGGCCTTGTTGTTGATTACGCCTGTGTGGTCGATGATTCGGTATCGCCTTCTGGTTTTTCTGGCTGCAGATCACCTTCTGGCTTAGCTGGTTCGCCATTTTCATCAAGCTGACCGTTTTGCTGGTCGTTGTTTGGCATGGCATCTTCCGCACGCAGGAAGCGCAGCAAGATAGCTGCTGCTTGGGCACGGGTGGTGGTGCCTTGTGGCGCCAATGTTGTTGTGGTCATGCCGTTGATGTAGCCTTTGTCATTGGCCCAAAGCACAACATTGTCGAAGCCGTCACTGATGCTGCTTGCATCGGTGTAGGCATTCAGATCGGCACCATCGGTGATGGTGGTGTCATAGCCTTTGTACGTTGCATAACGATAAAGAATGGCTGCAAACTGTTCACGGGTCAGCACATCTTCTGGACCGAAAGTGGTGTCACTATAGCCGCTGACAATATTATTGGCCTTTGCCCAAGCGACTGCCTGTGCATACCAGGCATCATCGGCCACATCTGTGAAGTTGGAATCGCTCACTGCTGGTTCGTCTTCCAGTCGATAAAGGATGCTGACGATCATGGCGCGGTTGATGCTCAGTTCTGGGGAGAAGGCATCGCTTGCGGTCCCTGTCATGAGACCTGCGTTGTAGATGTCAACAATGTCGTTGTAAGCCCAATGGTCGCTTGACACATCGGTGAATGGCAAGGTTGTTTCATCGCCAGGCATTTCTGGTGGCTTGTCACCGCCCATGGCGTCATCACCGCCGGTTGGTTCCTGAATGGTGACGTCTTCATTACGATCGCTGCCTGCATTGCTGCCATATTCTGTGTTCGTACTATACGCAACGTCAAAGTCATCACGATCAATAACTGTACCATTTAAAGTGTTGTTTTCATCGGTGCTGACGGTGGTGGTATAGCTTCCTGTCACCGTCACAGTGACATCGCTGTCGCCATCAACAAGCACGGTGCCATCGGCTTGAACAATCTTAACGGTCTGATCATTAGCATCGACGATCTTACCGCCATCTTCAACATTCAAATTGCTGACCGTGGAATCCTTGGTCACAGTCCATGTAGAATCGTCGCTCACGTTCATAGTGATTGGTGAACCATTGCTTTCCGTTGCATTGGTATTCTCACTGATGGTGGTTGCACCCGTATAGCTAGAGCCATCCAGCAAATAGAAATCAAGGCTGGAAATGGTATCAACGTCAATGTCACCTTTCAATTCCTGCTTGAGGCCAGTAAACGTAACATCGGCACCATTCTGACCTGGCGTACCCCAATTGTTGGCATCGTTGCCTGCGATGGTGAGCAGATTGGCCGCTTCACTGTCGAAGTCCAAGGTGGTATTCTTGAGCACCACGTTCGCACTGGTATTGGTCAGATAAAACATGCTGCCTTCTTCAATATCGCTGGAAAGGGTAGAATCTTCTGCTTCAAATTCTGCGGTTTCACCAGTAGCTGCTTCGGCATCGCCAGAAGTAGACTGATAGATGATGATGCCATTGGCAACAGGATCACTGGCAGTTGCCTTGGTCACTTCACTGGAGAGCTTGGAGTTTTTAATGAGAATGGTGTTGAGCCCTTCCATGCCGGCAATCTGGCTGCCGGTGGCTGTCCCTGTCACATTATCGACCTGGACATTGCCGGTGGAATACAGGAGTGGCGAACCACTGCCTGCTGTAAAGAGCGTAGAGTTGGTCAGAGAAATGTTGCCGCCGCCACGGTCGGTAGCAAGTGCTGCACAGTGATCGCCAGCAGTGGAAATGGCCATGAGGTTACCGATTACAGTACCGCCATAGGTGGCATCCAAGCCACGGGAATTGCTGGCAGAAGTAACGATGGTATCATTGTTGGCGTAGATGGTTGCGCCATCGGTGGCAAAAATCCCATTGGAACCTGTGCTGTCTGCGGTAAGTTTTGAATCGCTGACTTTAACAACAGAATCCTTGTTAACACCTAAAATGATCGAGTTGATGCCATAGAAATTGCAGTTATCGCCATTGGTATCGGAACCACTTTTGCTCAGTGTGCCATTGGTGATCGTCAAAGAACCGCCGTTCTGTGCCAAGGCAGCATTTTGGTCAACGGTGTCGGTCGAAATGGTTTCCCCGTCTGAGTTGACTTCTTCGCCATCAGCGGTCAAAGCGCCAGACAGTTCTCCCTGATAATCGTATTCCATGGTGTCGGCGCCGCCTTCGCCTGGCTTAGCTGGTGGCTGCTCACCATCTGGAGAGGTTGGCTGTTGATCGCCTGGTGGTTTTTCGGGTGGTTGATCACCTGGGCTGACATTTTCAACGTTATTAGAAGCTGTGTCTGCCAACGCTGTGCTTGGCGCAACAGAAGTTGCAGCCAAAGCTGCCAGCAAAACAGCGGCTGTGATTTTTTTCGAAGATGAGAATTTCACAATGATGACTCCTTCCTTATTCGTACATTGCTTCAAGGATCAGCTCTATAGTAGACCTTCCTTCTTAACCCAACCTTAAAAATGGGCGATTTTTATTTTTTCCAGAGAGACATCCACGGTTAATGGCAAAATATGCTATACTGTCATCAACAAAAGGAGGCTTATATATGATTATCCACGCCAACGATCAGCCCCGAGAAAGCCTGGAAAATTACAGCGGCGGCAAAGGCCGCATCACCTTCACCACGCTCCTGCCTGATGATGCGCTTTTTAAAGATGAAGCACGTTTTTTCAAGGTCATGGCATTTGCGCCAGGCGCCAGCATTGGCGAACACGCCCACAAGGGCAACATTGCCCTGTACATTGTGCTCGCCGGTCATGGCATTGCTTTGGATGATGGCATTGCCAAAGCCATCGCCGCCGGCGATGTGCTCTACACCACCGACGGCGGCACCCATGGAATCTGTGACGCCGGAAACGGCGACCTTGTCGTACTGGCCTGTGTGCTGCTGGAAAACAGAACAAAATAATCACCCATGATACAGTCAAACATGCTATACTAATGACATACTTTAGGAGGTGCTCATTGATGATCATTCGTGACAACGAACAACAACGTGAAAACATTGAAGGCTATGCTGGTGGTCAAGGCGTACTTGAATTTACCACACTCGTGCCAACCGAACTGCTGAAAGATGAAGCCAAACTTTTCAAAGTCATCCGCTTCCAGCCAGGTGCTGGCCTTGGTGAACATGCCCACGTTGACAACTATGAAATCTATTACATTCTCGGCGGCCATGGCATCGCTGTAGACGGCGGCGAAGAAGTGGCCGTCACCACCGGTGATGTGGTCTACACCGCCGACGGCGCTACCCACAGCATCCGCGATGCAGGCGACGGCGACCTCGTTATGCTGGCTTGCGTTATTTATGAAAACAAAGCCAACTAAACAGGCATAAAAAAGGAGAGCAATGTTTTACGAAGACATTGCTCTCCTTTTTTATGCTTATTTCAAATTTTCTTTATACGCAGTGCCCCACTCTACCATGGCATCGAGAATGGGCTTTAAACTACGCCCCAACTCGGTAAGGCTGTATTCCACCCGTGGCGGCACTTCCGCAAAAACTTCACGATGCACCAAACCATCCGCTTCCATGGCACGCAGCTGAGTCGTTAAAACTTTCTGAGAGACTCCGTTCAAAGAGCGTTTCAATTCACTGAAACGCTTGGTTCCACTCAACAAATCCCGCAAGATGAGCACTTTCCATTTGTTCCCAATGAGCGTCAATGTTGTTTCAACCGGACAAGCCGGATACGTGTCTGATGTCTGCATCATGCCTCATCCCCCAATAGTTTCTTTTAGGTACCTATAGCACTTTATTGTGCCTACTTCACAATAGGACACTACTCACTTATCCTATACTCATAAAGCAAAGAAGTCAATAACCTATACATTTAAGGAGGATGTTTCATGACAACACACGATTACTTACAAATGCTGCGTGATATCAAAGATGTGGCCTTCGCCACCGTTGATAAACAAGGACGCCCACAAGTCCGCATCATTGACATCATGCTCATTGCCGATGAAGCCGTGATCTTCTGCACTGCGCGTGGCAAAGATTTTTATCAGCAGCTGATGCACAATCATCACGTTGCCCTTACAGGCATGAACCAACATTGGCAAATGCTGCGGCTGACTGGCATTGCCCACCGTCTGGATAACCAAAAGCTTTGGCTCGATCGCATTTTTGCTGCCAATCCTTCCATGAATGAGGTCTATCCTGGTGACAGTCGTTCCATTCTTGAAGCATTCAGCATCAGCGAGGGCAGTTTAGAGCTCTTTGATCTTGGTCAAACCCCGATCGTTCGCAATACTGCAACACTCGGCAATACCGCCCTCACCACCAAAGGCTTTGCCATAGACAGCACCTGCATCGGCTGTGGAAAATGTGCTGCCATCTGCCCGCAACAATGCATCACTCCGGGTCATCCATACACTATCCAACAATCACATTGCCTGCACTGCGGCCAATGTGCAGAGCGCTGTTCAGTACAGGCCATTCACAAACGAGAAGCAACGCCATGCTGAATGAAATGCTGCAACTTTTTACAGGCCGTTGGTCGTTTTTTGCAGAACTCTTGCTCCAACATTTGGCCATTTCCTGCGCCGCCATTTTGATTGCCATCATTTTAGGCGGCTGTACCGGCATCCTGATCAGCGAAATAGAACGTCTGGCGAAGCCAACCATGACGGTTGTCAATTTTCTTTATACGATTCCTTCTATTTCTATGCTGGGGTTTCTCATTCCTTTTTCCGGAGTCGGCAATGGCACAGCCATCATCGCACTCACCATTTACGCCTTGCTGCCTATGGTACGCAGCACCCACACTGGGCTCAGCAGCATAGCGCCAGCACTTTTGGAAGCGGCCGTTGGCATGGGCAGCACGCAGCGCCAACTTCTTTGGCGCATCAAGCTGCCACTGGCAATGCCTGTCATTCTTTCTGGCGTTCGCAGCATGGCAACCATGACCATTGCCCTCGCTGGGATTGCCTCTTTTATTGGCGCTGGCGGCCTTGGGGTGGCCATATACCGCGGCATCACCACCAACAACGCTGCGATGACACTTTGCGGCAGTTTACTGATCGCCTTTCTTGCCCTCATTATTGATGCGCTGCTTGGACTGCTTGAACGGCATATACGCCATCGACATCATCGACACAAAACGCGCCATCGCTGGCCTTTCGTCGCGTTAGCTCTGCTTTTTCTTGTTGGCATTGGCACCCTGCTTTTTCAACAGCAAGAAACAGACACCATCCACATTGCGACCAAACCTATGACAGAGCAAACCATCCTCGGCGAAATGCTTGCCATGCTTATCGAAGAGGACACCGATCTCACCGTCGAACTTACCCAAGGCGTCGGCGGCGGCACTGCCAATATTCAGCCAGCCATGGAAAAAGGAGAATTTGATCTCTATCCTGAATATACCGGTACAGCCTGGAATCAGGTGCTAAAGGAAAGCGACATCTACCATGAAGAACTGTTTCCTGCTTTGTGCCAGGCTTACCAGGATGATTACAACATGGAATGGGTGGGCTTGTACGGCTTCAACAACACCTATGGCCTTGTTGTTCGTCAGGACATCGCCGACAAGTATCACCTCACCACCTATTCTGACCTGGCTGCCATTGCCGATCAACTGATTTTTGGTGCTGAATATGATTTCTTTGAACGTGCCGACGGCTATGATGCTCTTTGCGACACGTATGATCTGCACTTCGCCAAAACCATGGATCTTGACATTGGTCTTAAATATCAAGCGCTTGCCGAAGGTGATATCGATGTCATGGTGGCTTTTACCACCGACGGCCAGCTGGCCGATGCCAATGCCAAACTGCTCGAAGACGACAAACAGTTCTATCCATCCTATCTTTGTGGCAATGTTGTTCGCGGCGAGGTGCTGCGCCAGCATCCTGAACTGCGCAGCACATTAGAAAAGATCCAAAATCGCATCACCGACAACGACATGGCAGCCATGAACAACGCTGTCGAAAGCGAAGGCCGTGATCCCCGCGATGTAGCTGAAGATTTTCTTCATGCCCAAAATCTGTTACACTAAGGAGAGATCCCTATGCAACCCATTATTATCTTTGAACACGTCCATAAAGCTTACGACAGCACTGTTGTGCTCAATGATATCCATTTAACCATCGAACAAGGCGCCTTTGTAACCATTGTTGGCGCCTCTGGCGGCGGCAAGACCACCTTACTAAAAATGGTCAATGGGCTGCTCACGCCAGACAGCGGCAACGTCTATATCAAAGGGAAAAACATTCAACAAATGAACCTGATTCAACTGCGGCGTCACATTGGCTACGCCATTCAGGGCAGTGTGCTTTTTCCTCACATGACAGTCGCTGAAAACATTGCCTATGTTCCTTCCCTGCTCAACAAACGCGACAGTGCACGCACGCGAGCAGCGGTTGATAAATGGTTGGACATCGTCGGTCTTGAACGCAAGCTGCTCGACCGTTATCCAGCAGAATTATCCGGCGGCCAGCAGCAGCGTGTCGGCATCGCCCGAGCGCTTGCCGCTTCGCCAGAAATCTTGCTCATGGATGAGCCTTTTGGCGCTGTTGATGAACTCACGCGCACCAGCCTGCAGCAAGAGATTGCACGCATCCATCGGGATACCGGCATCACCGTGCTCTTTGTCACCCATGATATTCGCGAAGCGCTGCATCTGGGCACAATGGTGCTTGTCATGGCAAATGCTGCGGTTCAGCAATACGCCACGCCAAACACCCTGCTGCATACACCAGCCAATGCATTCGTGCGTCAACTGGTACACAATGAACGTCGTATCTGCCATCTGCCTGATGACCATCTCACCGACTGCGATTACAGCGGAGCCGCTCTAGCGGCTTCCAGAAAGGAGTTTTCATAATGACATCAAGCCTGCCATCCAACATTGACCAACTGCGCACCGCTCTTGACACCGCGGACGCTGTTCTCATCGGCGCCGGTGCCGGCTTGTCGGCGGCAGCGGGATTCACCCTCACTGGACCACGCTTCACCGATCATTTTGCCGACTTTATCGAAAAGTATCATTTTCGTGATCTCTACAACGCTGGCTTCCATCGTTTTGATACGCTCGAAGAACATTGGGCCTTTTGGAGCCGCCACATTTACATCGACCGCTATGTGGACATCCCCAATGACACTTACCAGCTGCTTTATCAGCTTGTCGCCGACAAGGATTATTTTGTCCTCACCACCAACGTCGATCACTGCTTCCAGAAAACAGGCTTTGACAAAGAGCGGCTGTTCTACACCCAAGGCGACTATGGTCTCTGGCAATGCAGTGTACCCTGTCACCAGAAAACCTACGACAACGAAGCCACTGTGCGTGAAATGCTCGCTCGCCAGCAAGACATGCGCATTCCTTCAGAACTGATCCCGCGCTGTCCGGTCTGTGGTGCACCGATGACCATGAATCTGCGCTGTGATGACACCTTTGTTGAAGATGCAGGCTGGCACCAAGCAGCCAACCGCTATCAGGATTTTATCCGCCAACACGAACATACCGATTTGCTTCTTTTGGAACTCGGCGTCGGCAACAACACCCCTGCTATTATCAAATACCCATTCTGGCGACTGGCCGTGCAGCAGCCAAACATTACCTATGCCACAATCAGTTTGAAAAATGCCGTTTGTCCCCCACAAATCGACGAGCAATCTATTTGCATTCAAGCGGATATTCGCACTGTTTTGCAAGCACTTTTACAAAAGGAGGAATAAGGATGTCCCCACAACGTCCTGACCATTGTCCTTACTGCGGCGGCAGTGATTTTATTGTTGGCAAACAGCAAGGCTACGGCAGCGTCTCCGCAATAAGGCGTTCACCTTCAAGCAACAGCCGCTGTATCATCTCATCTGCAGCCAATGCGGCACTGTGGTTCGTTCCTTCGTCAACAACCCCGAACTATTGAAAGACTAAAAAAGCAGGAGCCTTGCTCCTGCTTTTTCTATGCCTGTTTTCCATACTTTTTCACAAATTTCTCGGCCTTTTTCGCCACTGCCGGACGAGCACTGCTGCGCTGCGTTTCGGCAAAAGCAAGCATCTCCGCCTGATGATTGGATTGTGCAAAATAATGCGCGAAACATTCCAGCACCTTGCCGCAGACAATGCGGTTGCACTCCGGCGATGGCGCCCCTTTGTGCCAATACACCGTTTCAGGAACCGCCAGCAAGCGCTTCGTAATGTCCGTCTCCCACTCAGGATGAGCCAGCACAATTTTCCAGGCATTGCCTGCGACATTGCCCGCTGTAATCATCTGCGTGTCACCGAGCAGCGAAAAATACTCTTCGTAAACAGCCGCCATTTTCTGCTCACCATCCACGCCTGCCAGGTTTGCCAGAATAAGAATGCCGTCCCACTTAACAAAGCTGTTCTCCGCTTGCAGCCAGCACGCAATCGCTTCAAAATGCGGATACACTGCTTCCGGGTTTGTTTCGCTCAGCTTACGCACCACTTTGCTCGCCGCATAGCGAACGCTGCTGCTTTCGGACGTCACAATTTCCACCAAAAGCGCCAGCAACGCTCTGTTTGATTCCGCTTCCTTCTGTACAGCCGCCAGCGCTTCCTTATCCGCCAGCCGCTGCAGCACCATCTCTCTCTCCATCATGCACCACCTTTCTAATCTTCACCGTTGATGAGTCTTATTATACCATATGAACACTTCCGTCTAGGTCTTTCTCAAAACTGTAACCAATTCGCCACCCTAAATACTTGACAAAGTCAATCATTTTCTATATAGTTGACTTTGTCAAATAAAAGGAGGACCTTTCATGGATCACGAATCGCTTGCCTTTATGATCGCCGTACTGCGAAAACATTTTGTCGCCTACTGTACAGAAAAACTTGCTGAGCTCGACGTCACTTATGGACAGTTGTTTATCCTAATTGCTGTCAATAAAAAACCTGGCTGCGCGCCAAAGGAAATTGCAGCCTACTTAAAACTGGACGCCGGCCACCTCAATCGTACACTTGGCAAACTGATCGAAAAAGAACTCATCACCCAGAAAAAAAACAGCAATGACCGCCGTGCCAACATTCTTCATCTCACTGAAAAAGGCACGCAGGTTGTCACCAAAAGCCGTCAACTGTTTCATGCCTGGGACGATGCAGTGCTGCACGATATCGACGAAGACAGCCGGCAGGCATTGATGAACATGATGAAAACCATCGTTACAACATTAAACCCATCCAATGGAGGTACAAACAATGAGCCAATTAAATGATTTCATGAATCTGTTAACAGGGAAATTTGACAACGCCGAACAATACGAACACATGCAGCAGCAACATATTGATTTTCCTTTTGCGGAACATGTCAACACCATCTGCAACGATAAAATTGAGCATCTTCCAGAGAATTTCTCTGGTTATTTCATGGTCGAAGAAAGTTACTACACCTCTAATGGCAATACCCACGCAGCACCACATCTTTTTCTTTTCACCGAGGACAACGAGGATGTCTTGCTGACTTCTTATGATTTGCCGGATGACTTCGACAAAAACACTTTCACTTATGACAATCTCACAACCATCGACTACAACGCACTGAAACCTTCCGAGAAATTTACCCCTGCACGCTATGTCAAAAAGGACGGCGTTTGGGAAGGCGGCAGCGTCAGCATGTTCTCTCCTGTTCTGAAATTCACTTTATTCGAGCGCTTCTCCGAAAATTGCCTGGAAGTCACGGAAACCATGGAGGTCAATGGCAAGAAGACCTTCGGTTACGACGATCCTATTCTCTATAAAAGAACCAATAAGTAACTCCATCCCCACAGCAAGCGACGTTGCTGTGGGGATCGTTTTCATTGTTTCTATCAATCAATTCCGCCCACTCGCCTGACGGTAGAGTGACATTTTTCCCACACTTCGTTACAATAAGCGCAGGAGGTGGTTGCTGTGCAACTCATGGATAATGAAAAGATTGGTCAATTCATCGCCGCACGACGAAAAGCATTAGGAATGACACAAAAGGAATTGGGAGAGCGGTTGTTTGTCTCTGACAAAACAGTGTCAAAATGGGAACGTGGCGCCAGCCTGCCCAACGTGGCACTGCTGCAGCCGCTTGCTGAGGTGCTCGAAGTCGATGTCAGTGAACTGTTGAACGGTGAATGCCAATTGCGAGAATCAACGACCTCTGACACAGCCATCTCAAATGCCTTAATGTTGTCTCTGCAGGAAACGCGCCTTCACGAACAGCAACACTGGCGACTGCTCTTTGCGAGCGCTTTAATCGTTACCCTATTAGAAAGCGCGCTCTTATTTTTCTTAACAGGCCGTCTCCAAAACCTTTGGCCCAGCGGGCTGCTGCTCTTGTTTGCCGTCTGGCTGTGCTTCTTCGCAAAGCCCTGGCTGCCTGCTTACTATGACAGCAACCCCATCCATTTTATTCAACAAGGGCCCTTCCGCATCAATATGGTCGGCCTTCATTTTAACAACAGCAACTGGCCGCCGCTTTTGAATCTGTTTCGCTGGGCCGCCCTCCTTGCTGCGGTGCTTTATCCACTTGGACTGCTGGTCGCTGCCCTCTGGACACCGATTTCTTCAATTACGTTAAAAACACTCGCCCTAATCCTCATCTGCGGATTTTTGGCTGCTGTTTATGCTGTTGGCAAACACTATGAATGAGAAAAGCGCCGAACGTTTTCCTTCGTTCGGCGCTTCTTTTTATTCTATACGCGTGCTGTGATCAATAACAAACTGACGAAAATTGCGCACCACAGGCGGCAAAAAGAGTGCATCGTTGTGCACTGCAAAAAATTCCCGTTTATACGGTGGCGCACTGATCCGTAAAATGGCAAGATCCAGCTTGAGCAATAAATCCATGTACGGCACAGCGGCAATACCAAACCCTTGCGCCACCAGTCCCGCTATCACCTGATCTTCTTCTGTTTCATACGCGATGGGCGGTCTGCCGCCACTTGCAAGATAGAGTTCGTCAATCACTTCCCGCAAGCCAGAACCCGGAGAAAAACAAATCTGTGGATCGTTCAGTGTCTCTGCCAGATCAACACTTTCTCTGGCAGCAAGCGGATGATCGCTCGGTACAATCAACACCAGTTCCTGGCTGGTGACCGGTACGGCTGTGAGATGATGTTCCGGTGATGGGTGCGAGCAAAACACCAGATCATATCGTTGTTCTATCAACCCGTCGAGCAATTCTGGCGTACGGTCGGCATGAAATTCAAAACGAATGTCTTTATCCGGATGAGCCGCCAAAAATTGTGCCGCCAGTTTAGGAATGAACACCGTCCCCAACGCCCGTACAAACCCCAAGCGAATCAGGCCTTCACCTTGAGCGCTGTGCTGCAAAGAAACAACACCCTGATCCAATGTTGCCAGTGTACGCTGTGCACATTGAAGGAATTCTCTGCCATAACGTGTGAGCGCCGTATTGCGGCCAGAACGTTCAAACAACGGTACCCCGAGCTCAGCTTCCAAGGTTCGCATGGCATGACTCAGGCTTGGCTGAGCAATGCATAACTGCTCCGCAGCTTTCGTATAGTGGCCTACTTCCGCCAATTTGACAAAATAGCGCAAATGATCCAAGTTCATAACAACCCCTCCCTGCTCACTTTATTATATCATAGTATATAGATTACATCTATAATTTTATGAAAACCATGTATTTTACTTTTGAATCCATCACGACTACAATAATCTATGCGATCAATTTTAGTTTTAATATGTTTGGAGGCTCTTGTTGTGAAGCACAATGCATTTGCTCAGCACCGCCCATTATTTCGCGGCGAATTGGCACTGGTGATCGCCGTCATCATCAATTCGTTCAGCGTGGTGCTGATGCTGTATTCCGGAGCGGGGATTTCCGCCATTTCCAGTGTACCGTATGCCTTTTCGAAAGCGCTGCCATTTTTCTCCCTTGGCACTTGGACCTATCTCTTTCAGGCAGCGCTGGTCTTTTATTTAATGGTCATGCGGCGCCATTTTGTTTTATCTTATTTGTGCAGTTTTATCGTTGGTTTTGCTTTTAGTGAACTTTTGGACCTGAACGAATACTGGATCAATGTGCTCCCAACCACACTGGGATGGTGCGTGCTCTATTTTGTCATCAGCTATGTGCTGATCTGCATTGGCATCGCCCTCTCCAACCGCTGTGGTCTGCCAATTATTCCAACGGATTTATTTCCACGAGAATTTTCCAATATCACAGGCATCAGCTATCCAAAAGTCAAGATCTCATTTGATGCGCTCTGCCTTTGCGCCACAGCTGCACTGACCTTCTTCTTTTTGGGCCACATCACCGGCCTGGGCATTGGTACGGTGCTTGCCGCATTAACCATGGGCAAAACCATTGGCGTGATTGGCAAGTGGATGGACCGTCATTTCGTTTTTGCGACAGCTCAACCACTGCACAAAACAAGCCACGCCATCAAATAATTCTCACACAGTCTGCCGAACGTCATGAGCGTTCGGCAATTTTTTTACCAAAAGCCCTTTACCGCAGGCTTTTCGAACTTTTGTTAATCTCCGTTGCTTGTGATTTGCCGCGATACATCCTATACTGAAAGCAGTTCCGGGACACCACTCATCATAAGGATGTGACCAATCATGCTCAATGAAAACATCAAAAAATATCGTAAGCAGCAAAACTGGAGCCAGGAGGAACTCGCGATGCGGCTGCATGTGGTGCGCCAAACCATTTCAAAATGGGAAAAGGGATTGTCCGTGCCTGATGCTGAACAGCTCATTCAAATGGCTGCACTCTTCAATGTATCCGTCAGCACACTTCTGGATATCCACGACGCAGACGCCCATGCCCGCTCATTGGCAGAAGAATTGGAACGCGTCAACGCCGAACTGGCCAAACGCAGCCGCCAATCGGCGCTTGATGAAGAAACCGGCCGTACCCGCAATGTTCTTCTTTTCTGCTGTTTTGCAGCGTTGCTTGTCATGCTGATCGTCAAAAATGCACTGCTCTCGCTGGTGCTCTGTTTCGGCTGCATCATCGCAGCAACCCTCATACTTTATCGCAATCTGGCACTTCTGACCCATTCCACAGTGTCAAGTGATCAGCTGCACGCCTTACGCAGCACTCTCATCGTCAACATTTTATTTCTGGCAGCAGGCTTTATTGTTGCGCTCTTATCCCAAACTGGAACGCTCTCATTTTCATCAGAACGCAGCGAGCGGCTGTTTGCCATGGGATTTATCGTCGTCGTTATGGTATTCAGCGGGCTGGCCGCACCGCGCCTGCCATTTCAGCGCTACATCGGCCTGCGTTTGCCATGGACCATTCGCGATGAGGATACGTGGAATCTTGCCCACCGTCTGCTCGGCTTAATCTCTCTGCCTGTCGCACTGCTCTACATCGCCGCTGCCTTAACATTAGAAAACTTTGAATACATCACATTGGCAGCGATGGTTTGTTGGATCGGTATTCCTGGTTTTCTTTCCTACATCTTTTTCTGGAAAAAATACCATGGTCGATAAAAAGAAAACCGTTTGCCTATCGCAAACGGTTTTCTTTTAGTCTATATCTGCAAAACAAAGGTGAACAGATCATTCGACGGTTGTTTCAGTAACATTTTGAATGGTTGTTCCATTATCACTGTAACGTGCATCGAGTTGGCGATCGCCCCAAACTCCTGCGCCCAAACCGGCGATAATAAGAACGATAACAATAGCGGACTTCATTTTTTTCATAGATGCCTCCTTGAATTTTAGGGGGTAGGGTGTGATAAAAAACAAACTCTTGTTGTCTGGTATATTATACTAAGACTGACATATAATGTCACTATTTTTCTATAAAAAGATCCATTGCTTTTTCCTATGCATCATTTTCTTTTGCGGAAAAAAACGCTGAATTGACGCCTATCCCAGCATCCTCTTTTTATGCTATCATAGTTTTAGGAAATACATCACCAAGGAGGTGCCGCCATGACCGCAATCACTTATTATCAGTCCCCTTTAGGGAGCCTGCTGCTTGCTGCCGATGAACAGGGATTGACCCACCTTACCCTGCCGGAACAACGCTACCAGCCCATTTTTTCTGATACCGTCTGTGAAAAAACAGACGTGCCTATATTTACCGAAACCCGTCGCTGGCTGGATCAATATTTTTCTGGCACTGCGCCAAGTACCTTCCCGCCGCTTCATCCACAGGGCAGCACCTTTCAGCTGACTGTGTGGCAGCTTTTGCTCACCATTCCCTATGGCAAAACAACCACTTACGGTGCCATTGCCAAAGAAATTGCCCAACAGCGCGGTTTGACACGCATGTCTGCGCAAGCTGTTGGCGGAGCTGTAGGACACAATCCCATCAGCATCATCATTCCCTGCCATCGCGTGGTTGGCGCCAATGGCAGCCTCACCGGCTATGGCGGCGGCATTGACAAAAAGATCGCCCTGCTTTCACACGAAGGCGTGGACATGCACCCTTTTTTCGTGCCTAAAAATGGCACCGCATTATAAAACAAAAAGCACCCAGACTGCGCTGAGTGCTTCTCTACCTTTTTATTAAATCACGTCTTGTTCTCCGCGAACAAGACTGGTCCCACATAAATAAATGTGCTACACTGGCTCGAATAAGGCATTCCCATAGACAATGAATTGGAGGCATCATGATGGAGCATCAAGAACAACAACTGGAAGAAGAACGGCTCGCCCATGTACTCGATGAAATCGATACACAGCTGACACAATCACGTGACCAAATTGCCCGCCGTGAATCGGAAATGGTCGCCGTACAGCGCGACGTGTTTGAAGACGGTGCCCGCAGCGGCGGCAGTCTCTCAAGTGCAGATGGCTTTGAATCGCTGATTGAGCTGAATCAAAGCATGGTGACACTGACCAATATGGCAGTCACCCAAGACAACCTCGCAAAGAAAATCAGCCGCCTGGAAGCCATGCGGTCCTCTCCTTATTTTGGCCGCATCGACTTTCTCTTCAACGGCGACAAACAGCCAGAACCTATTTACATCGGCCGTGCAGCGCTGCTTGAAGAAGATACGGCAGAAAGCCTGGTTTACGACTGGCGCTCACCAATTGCCAGTGTATTCTACCGTTTTCTCACTGGGCCTGCTTATTATATGGCACCCGTCGGCCGCATTGATGGCGATGTGATGCTGAAACGCCAGTATGAAATCAAGGACAGCAAACTGGCATATTTTTTTGACACAGACATGACCGTCAACGATGGCATTCTCAAGCAATTGCTCTCACAGAACACATCGCCGCAAATGCGCGCCATCGTTGAAACCATTCAACGCGATCAGGATCTCGTCATCCGCAACCTCGACGCCGACCTGCTGATGATCCAGGGCGTGGCTGGCAGCGGCAAAACCGCCATTGCTCTGCACCGTGCTGCTTTTCTCATGTATGAAGGATTGGCCAATGCGCTCTCTTCACGCGATATCCTCATTCTTTCACCAAACCGCACCTTCAGCCAATACATCGCTGGCGTGCTTCCGGAACTGGGCGAAGAAAACGTGCGCACATTGACCTTTGATGAGCTCTTGCATGATATTCTGGACATCCATCACATGGAATCCCAGGCCGCTTTCCTCGAACGCGCCATCGGCAGCAGCCAGAAAACATTCCTCCGCAGCTGCATGACCCTGAAAACCTCCGAAGGCTTCCGTAAAATTCTTGATCGCTTTGTCACAGACATTCCAACCCGTTTTATCAATTACCATGACATTCGATATGGCAGCCGTCTCCTCATCAGCAAGCAGGAACTCAAAACGCGTGTGCGCGACCGCAGCGACTTACTCTTAGGCACGCGTCTCGAACAAGTCGAAAGCCGTGTGCTCGATCATCTTGGCAGCCACCTGCGCAAAAACGAACGTGCAGCTGTCACCGATCGTCTGCAGCAATTCACACGTCTCAATCTGCTGGATCTTTATCGCCGCTTCTGGGAAGATGACAGCTATTTCCAAAGCACCTTGCTTGATGAAGCACTGGCGCAGGATCTGCCTGCCATTCGCCGCCGCACCCTGAATGATTTGCACAATGGACGCCTCGGTTACGACGACGCCATCCTGCTCCTTTACATTCATCTCAAAATCTATGGCAGCCGTACTTATCGCAGCATCCGTCAAATCATCATTGATGAAGCCCAGGATTATTATCCGCTGCAATACAACATCTTCCATCTGCTCTTTCCAAACGCCAAAGCTACCATCCTTGGCGATGTGAACCAGAGCCTGACACGCCGTATAGATGCGGACTTTTACGATCAGGTGCAGTCAATCCTTGCCATCGACAACACCGTACGCTACACATTGACCAAAAGTTTCCGCTGCAGCAGTGAAATTCTTCGTTTTGGTCTGCAGTTTCTCAACGAAGCCCCACGCATCGATGCCTTCAACCGCAGCGGTGAAGCCGTGACCATCCAAGCCTGTGAGGATTTTTCAAGTCTCTGTGAAGCAATCGAAGCACAAGTGGATGCCTGCCTTGCAAAAGGCTATGAAAGCATCTGCCTCATCACCAAAACAGAAGCCGCCTGCCAGCGTCTGCACCGCGCTCTGCGCGACCGTATCACGGTGCATCGGCTGCGCAGCCACGACGACACCTTGCAAGGCACCCTGATGATGCCTGTGAGCCTGACCAAAGGGCTGGAATTTGACGCCGTTATTCTTTGCGACGCCGACGCCACCACCTATCGCGATGACGCCGATGCCAGCCTGCTCTATATCATCGCCACCCGCGCCCTGCATCATCTTGCCATACTCTGCGAAGGGACCTTAAGTCCGCTGATAGACACCGAAAAGGAGGACACCGCATGTATGAATTGATCCAAGTGGCACCCAGCACTTACATCATTCAAAGTCCCTCCAAAATGGGATTGGTGGATCTCGGCGAGGGGCACGTCTGCCTCATCGACAGCGGCGGCGACAAAGAAGCTGGCCGCAAAGTGCGCCAGATACTCGATGCCCAAGACTGGACGTTGGACGCCATCTATAACACCCACTCGAATGCCGACCACATTGGCGGCAACCATTACCTGCACAAACAAACCGGCTGTCGTCTCTATGCACCCGGCATTGAATGCGCCTTCACGCGCCACCCTATTCTCGAACCTGCATTCCTGTTCGGCGGCTATCCCAGCAAAGAACTGCGCCATAAATTTCTGCTCGCCCATGAAAGCGATGCCGAACCTCTGACCATCGATAAACTACCTGCAGGTTTTGAGATGATCCCATTGCCAGGCCATTTCTTCGACATGGTCGGCTTCCGCACACCGGATGATGTGGTCTTTCTTGCCGACTGCCTTTCCAGCAAGGAAACGCTGGATAAATACCAGATTGGCTACATCTATGATGTCGCCGCCTACCTCGAAACACTCGAGCTGGTAAAAACCATGGAAGCGGCCCTCTTTGTGCCTGCCCATGCTGCTGCAACGAACGATATCCGTGAACTGGCCCAGTACAACATCGACAAGGTATACGCCATCTCTGATCGTATCCTTGAGCTCTGCATCGAGCCTCTGAACATGGAGCGCATTCTGCAGCAGCTCTTCTGTGATTATCGGCTCACCATGACCTTCGAACAATATGCCCTCGTCGGCAGCACCGTGCGCAACTACCTCGTCTGGCTCAAAGAAAACGGCAAGCTCAATGCCTTTTTCGACAACAACCTGCTTCTTTGGCAGCGAGCGTGAAAAAAACGGCCGTCTTCAATGACGGTCGTTTTTTTCACGCTCAATCTTTCTTTTGTCACGCAGCCATACAGGCACATAGCACAGCCCAATCAATACACATGCAATCAGGCACATCACCGCCAGATAAATATACCATTGTCCAATGGTGGTAAGCTGAATTGGAATCGGCGGTTGGTAGGTAAACATAAAATTCGGCGTGTAATCAACGCTCACCAAGGCGCCATTCTCATAATTGGCACCGGCAAACATGCTGTTCAGATAAAGAGACACAAATGCCAGCGTTCCCAACAAGCCCATGGTAGACCAATAATGCCACGGACGCAGCGCCACCTGCCGCGAAGCAACAATGTACAAACCCAACGCAACCAACATGGTGTGATACAAAAAGAATTGATACGCCAACGGCTGTATAAACGATTGCGATGGTGCCACCATGTTCGCAGAGTAAATAGAAGGGATCGCCAGCGCTGCAATTCCACCTAAAAAGCACGTCGGATACATAAACGCCAATACCGCCGTGCGGCGTGATCCTTCTTTGGCAAAACGCGCATAGAAAATCAGCAGAATCTGCATCGAACACAGATGCAGCGGCAGCTCCTGCGGTTTCAAATAAGGAAAAAGCATGCTGCCATCCTGCGATGGCACAAGATCAATCGTGTTGAACACCTTCACCACTTCCGACAATACTGCCACCACACAGGCCATCGTCAACACCGTTCGCAAAGGCACTTGACGACGCAGCAGAACCATCAGCACAAGAACCACCAAAACGGCAGCGATCAGCAGCCATAGCACATGATACATTGAAAACATTCTACCCACCTCTTTTCACGACCATCGTCAATAACCACTATTATTGTTTTCATTATACCCATTCTTCAATGTTCCAGCGGCACCAATCGGTCAATTTCAATAAATCATCACATTTTTACGGTTTTATTTGAAGGGGCCATAGCCTTCACGTATAATGAAAACAAACCTCTTTATAAAGGAGCGAGCACGATGCCCCCACTTTTCCGCAAAGCCACGCGCGACGATCTTGATGCCATCGCCGCCATTTACGAACGCACCCATGATGAAGAAGAAGCCGGGCGCACCACCATTGGCTGGGTGCGCACCATCTATCCAACCCGCGCCACCGCTGAAACCGCACTTTCACGCGACGACCTCTTCCTTGCAGAAAGCGACGGCTGCATCGTCGGTGCTGCCATCATCAATCACCTGCAAGGCGCAGAATACGCTGACGCACCATGGACCATCGAGGCGCCCAACGACGCCATCATGGTCCTGCACACCCTGGTCATCGATCCTGCTGTCAAAAGTCACGGACTCGGCAGCGCTTTCGTCGCCTTCTACGAACAGCATGCCAAAGCCAACGACTGCCTAGCCCTGCGCATGGACACCAACGCCCGCAACATCCCAGCCCGCACACTCTACAACAAACTAGGCTACCAAGAAATCACCACCGTTCCCTGCCAATTCAACGGCATCGACGGCGTTGAACTCGTCCTGCTTGAAAAAAAGATTGATTGATACGAAAAATCCTCCAGCGGCTGCTTGCCGCTGGAGGATTTTTTTATACGGCGAATTTACAATCTAAGTGCAACAAAAAATGACTCATAGAACTTCTGGTA
>JAHZHI010000061.1 GCA_019420345.1 Peptococcaceae bacterium | reverse complement strand
ACCGTTTGAATTGTATCATTCTGAGGTGTTGCACTTGACTTGACAATTCGCCACCGATAAAACAGGCACCCTTACCCAGGACAAAGTTGTGCTCGAATACCATATGAACATCAACGGCGAAGACGACACCCGCGTGCTGCGTCATGCCTACCTGAACAGCTATTTCCAGACAGGCTATAAAAATCTTATGGACCTGGCCATCATTCACAAAACCGAAGAAGCAGAAGCCGCCGATCCACGGCTCGTTGACCTCTCAGAAAACTATGTCAAAGTCGACGAGATTCCTTTTGATTTTACACGACGCCGGCTTTCCACGGTGGTTCAAGATCGCTCCGGGAAAACACAAATGGTCACAAAAGGTGCCGTCGAAGAAATGCTTGCCATCTGCAGCTTTGCCGAATGCGACGGTGCCGTCCAGCCACTCGATGACACCATTCGTCAACGCATTCTCAAAACGGTAGACGCACTCAACGCCCGCGGCTTTCGCGTGCTTGGCCTTGCTCAAAAAAGCAACCCATCGCCAGTGGGCACCTTCAGCGCCCAAGATGAATGTGACATGGTGCTGCTCGGCTATCTCGCTTTTCTGGACCCGCCAAAAGAAACCACTGCCCGCGCCCTGCGCGCCCTTAAAGAGCACGGCGTTACCACCAAAATTCTCACAGGCGACAATGAAAAAGTGACACGCACCATTTGTCAGCAAGTGGGGCTGCAGGTGCGCAATATGTTGCTCGGCAGCGATCTCGACCAAATGAGCGATCAGGAATTGGCGAAAGCTGCACGCACCACCGATGTCTTTGCCAAACTCACGCCCGATCAAAAAGCGCGCATTGTCTCTGTGCTGCGCGAAAAAGGCCACACCGTTGGCTTCATGGGCGATGGCATCAACGATGCCGCTGCCATGAAGGCAGCAGACATCGGCATCTCTGTTGACACGGCCGTCGACGTTGCCAAAGAATCCGCCGACATCATCTTGCTCGAAAAGGACCTCATGGTTCTTGAACAAGGCATCATTGAAGGCCGAAAAACCTACGCCAACATGATCAAATACATCAAGATGACCGCTTCTTCCAATTTTGGCAACATGTTTTCCGTGCTGGCCGCCTCTGCTCTGCTGCCATTTCTGCCCATGGAAAGCCTGCACCTCATTTTGCTGAATTTAATCTACGATCTATCCTGCACAGCCATTCCATGGGACAACGTCGACGAAGAATTTCTCCGCGTGCCGCGCAAATGGGATGCTTCCTCTGTTGGCAGCTTCATGCTCTGGATCGGACCAACCAGTTCCATTTTTGACTTTACCACCTACATCTTCATGTACTTTGTATTCTGTCCATTGTTTGTGTCAAAGGGCATCCTCTACAACGACCTAGCCAGCCATTTCAGCGGCGCACAGCTGCTGCATATGCAAGCTGCCTATATGGGCATGTTCCAGGCGGGATGGTTCGTCGAATCGATGTGGAGCCAAACCCTCGTAATCCATATGATCCGCACACCAAAACTGCCGTTCATTCAAAGCCGCGCGTCTGCACCGCTCACCTTGCTCACCCTCGCCGGCATCACGCTGCTCACCCTGATTCCATTCACACCACTTGGCAGCCTGCTTGGCTTTGTCGCCCTGCCTCCTGCTTACTTCGCCTATCTGGTGCCATGCATCCTGTTCTACATGATCTTGGCTACCAGCCTTAAAAAGGCCTACGTCCGCCATTACCGCGAACTGCTTTAAGCAACCACTGAAAGGAGTTGTTACTCATGAATTGGACCATGCTTTGGCTCAAACTCTTCGGCACCACCACCCTATTAGGACTCAACATGGGCTTTTGGGTCTCCCTCGGCACCGTTCTGCTCATCGTCATCCTCATGAACGCCCTCTTCTGGAGCCTCAAACCTGCACCCCGCATTCCCCGCAAAGGCGCCCTCATCCTCACAGAAAAAATCAAACGCCATTGATGATGGTGAAAAAACGCAAAAGAAAAAGGCAGCTGCAATAGCTGCCTTTTCCTTTTGATGCGAGTCATTTAAAGCATGCCCCATTTACGGGTGTATTCAGTTTGCAAAATGTAATCGTCCTCGGTATATCCCGCATCCAGAAGAGCCCCAATGATGACATCGTACTCTAATGTGACCGTTTCCATTTTCACATAGTCCCGGTGCGTGCTGATTGCCCAGTCATCATGCAAGTTCATAAGCACCTCCATCATACCTGCAACCCGTTGCATTCTGTTGTTGGTATACTCCGCCAATGCGCGAACTTCTTGCGGCGATGTCGTCTTCTGAGTGCGGAAAATTTCCCATGGTGATTTCTTCTTGTGCCGCCACTCACCGCCTTCATGAAACGTCAGGTAAATCTGGGCATTTTGATCACAAGTTTCATTGTCTTTTCGATCGCCCAATAGATGTTTGAGCATCAATATCACCTCATTGATAAAAGGTCGACTTAAGCCGACCTTTTTCGAAATTATTATCAGTTAATAAGATTAGCAACGCCTGTCCAGTAATCACCCAAAATAATGGTACTGAAGAGGTAGCCCAAAATAACATTAACACATACACCAAGAGAAAAAGCAATAATTGGTTTCGAACCAACCGCTGCAAGATCCTTAAATCGTGTCGTTAATCCGATGCAAAGGAAGGTGAAAACGAACGTCCAAGTACGCAGTGCTTTGATTGGTGCAATAATAGTGTCATTGATAATAGTAGACGCTTCAGGGGTTGCAACATTGGCCAAAACAATAGTCATAATGATGGATGCAACGAAGAACCCCAAAACAAATTTTGGAAAACGCTCCCAGATGACGCCTGCAGATGGTTTAACACCTGTTTCGTTAACTTCCCAGCGCGTTACAGAAATGATGGCCAGAATAAATGCCCAAATACCAACGAACATATCACGGCCAACGACTTTCATCAGCGTGAATGCCGTAATCCCAGGATCGCCAAATTGCGCAGCGGCCGCAATACCAGCAGCATCAGCAAATTCAGACGTACCAATCCAGGCACCAGCTTCACCATCTGTCAAACCGATGGCTCGGCAAACGATCGGCAGTAAAAATACCATGATGGTTGCCCATACAACAACCATAGAGATAGCGATTGAAACGTGATTCTTTTTCGCGTTAACAGAAGAACCGATAGCAATTGAAGCCGAAACCCCGCAAATAGAACCACCAGCGCCTAAAGTCGCTGCAAAACGCTTGTCCAAACCAAATAATTTTGTTGCAAAGAAGTAAATGCTTAAGAACGTACTTACTGCAATAACTGTTGCCTGTAAGAAAGCAACCGGTCCGCTCTGTAAAATGATGGTAAATGGTAAAGTTGCCCCCATGAGAACAATACCTATCTTTACATAAAATTCAGTACGCAGCGCATCATCAAACCACTGAGGAATTTTTACAAAGTTACCAATAATGATACCTAAGATCAACGCAAGAACAGGGGCTTCGAGATTCAGTGTCTGAGCAACAGTCCAAGAGCCCAGAATCTGTACGAGAATTGCCAGCAAAAACAGAATAACAAACCCCTTCATAAATTGAGAGATTTTGTGCCCCATAATTTTGACGGCAATTGAAAAAACGATACTAACACAAATGAATAAGATTATTATTTTTTGAGCTCCCGCGGCAAGCAGGCTAGGTACTACAGAAAAACTATCATAGCTTTTAAAAGTTGCGGCTAAAGGTTCCAAGGTAAATCCAACAAGGTAGCCTAACAATCCAATAAGAATAACTCCAATGCCAATCCACACAGCCCAGTAATCTTCTTTTAACCAAAGATTTGATACTTTGCTTGTTTTTCGCGTCTTGGTAGACATATAGATCCCTTCTTTACTAAATATTTTTCCAATAACATTTCCCATAAAATACCAAACTGAGGCCTCAAAGATGTTTGTATTAAAAAGGAAAATATTTAGGATGCAGTCCGAAATGCCATAAAGCGCAACTGTTATTTAAGCATTAGAAGATAGTGCTACTTTAAATAATCCTTCTAATTCTTTAACGATTTTTTCAGAAGCATTGGCTGAAAATGCGTTTTTTGCATATAGCAACACATATGTAATTGGCAGTGAGAAATCTACAATTGGAATGTAATGTAACTTTGCCGCCTGCGCCAACAAACTTTGTTGAAACAAGGCAGGATAAGTTCCGTAACATGATGCTGGATGAGCAACAAGATAAGCAATTTGGTTTTGTTGACCACGAATATTGATGGCTTCTCCATTGTTGAACTGATTCAGCCCCATCTTTTTGAAAGATGGATTGAACGTGGTAACATGATGATAGTTTGAAAGCTCATCCATATACAAGTGATCCCGTTCATAAAACGGGCTCCCTTCCGCAACATAAACGCCAAATTGATCTGAACCCAGTGATCGAATTTGAAGATTTAAGTTTTTAGCAAATATATCTAAAGATGAAAAGTCACCTTCAGTGACAGCCGTAATGCCGCTTCTAATTTTCTTTTTATAGAAAGCCGATTCTATCTTAAGAATATCCCACTGATATGAAAAAATATCATATGGGCTGTTTATGCTCGCAATCTTTGCCACCAATTGTGGAATGATCGTATTATAGACAGTTGGAAAAGAGGCAATGGTTATTTTCTCTTTTCTCATATTTTTTCGCTGATGAAGATAAGACCAACCTGATTGTAAGTCACATATTTTACAAGCGTCTTCATAAAAATATTGTCCTTCAGTAGTAAGCTCAATCCCATTATGCGAACGAATCAAAAGCTGACAATCAACCTCATCCTCAATTTTTACAAGTCTAGCCGAAAGCGCAGAAGGCGTAATGAAAAGTTTTTCAGCGGCTTTATTGATTGATTTTTCTTTAACAGTTTCAATAAACCACGTTAAATGTTTAATATCCATAATGAGTGCGTCCTTCTTAACCTATACTATAGAAATAGTCACTAACGGTTCATAAAAGATATTTATTTAATTTCTTGATGTTATTGTAATATATTTTCAAGGCTTTTGGTATTCGTAAAAAACGAATGCCATATAGCTTGTTAGAACATACGATGAAAATAAAATAAATACACATACATATACAAAATTAGCTTGGTAATAAATAAAAAAAGTTGTAAAAAGCACCGAAAACCAGTCACTTATTTTTTTATTTCTTGGCGAATTTACAATCTAAGTGCAACAAAAAATGACTCATAGAACTTCTGGTAA
>JAHZHI010000060.1 GCA_019420345.1 Peptococcaceae bacterium | reverse complement strand
TTTCCTACATCAGGGGGTGTTTTGTCTATTGTCCGTTTTTATTGGACCTGTTCATTTTGAAGCGGTCGTTTTTTTGTTTTAGAACAAAAAACTTGTAAGAATGCAAGAAAGTAGAATGAAAAAAATGGAGCAATGATGTATAATCAAAGATGGAGTATATTGTCTCATACAACAGTCATCTAAGAAAATAAGGGTGGGAGGTTATTTATGGACGAGAAAGAATTAGCATTGAAAGCTACAACAATCCGTCGTGATATCGTAAAAATGATCGGCGCCGCAAACAGTGGGCATCCAGGTGGGTCTCTTTCTGCAGTGGAATTATTGACTTATCTTTATTTTGAAGAAATGCATGTGGACCCTTCTCAGCCAGATATGGCGGACCGCGATTTGTTTGTGCTTTCTAAAGGACATGCTGCGCCGGTGCTGTATGCAACATTGGCGGAACGTGGCTTCTTTGCACCAGAAAGCCTGCTGACGCTGCGTAAAATAGGCAGCAAGCTGCAGGGCCATCCGGATATGCGCAAGGTGCCAGGTGTAGACATGTCAACAGGTTCTTTGGGAACAGGTATCTCCGCGGCCGTTGGTATGGCACTTGCACGCAAATTGGATGGCAGCGCGCGTTATGTCTATGCGCTGCTTGGTGATGGTGAATTGGAAGAAGGCCAGGTTTGGGAAGCGGCTATGGCAGCAGCACATTACGGTTTGGATCATATGATTGCTTTTGTGGATCATAATGGCCTGCAAATTGATGGCCGTACTGTGGATGTTATGAACGTAGACCCTGTTGATGAAAAATTTGTTGCCTTCGGATGGGATGTACAAGTGATTGACGGCCATTCCTTTACAGCTATCGCTGATGCCATTGCCAAGGCAAAAGCGTCTGAAACTGGGAAACCACAGATGATCGTTATGAATACGATCAAGGGTAAAGGCGTATCCTTTATGGAAAATGAAGTTGGCTGGCATGGTAAAGCACCAAATGCAGAGCAGGTTGCACAAGCGTTGGAAGAATTAGGGGAGGATGCATGAGTATGGAAAAACAAGCAACACGTGAAGCCTATGGACAAGCACTGGAAGTGCTTGGCGCTGCTCGTGAAGATGTCGTTGTCCTCGATGCAGACTTGTCTAAGTCGACTAAGACCAACATGTTTCAAAAGAAGTTCCCAGAACGCTTCTTTGACATGGGGATTGCAGAACAAAATCTGCTTGGCGTTGCCGCTGGTTTTGCGGCTGCTGGAAAAACTCCTTTTGCGAGCACATTTGCAGTATTTGCGACGGGTCGTGCCTATGATCAGATCCGCAATTCAATTTGCTATCCACGTTTGAATGTAAAGATCGCAGCAACCCATGCTGGTATTACGGTTGGTGAAGATGGCGGTAGCCATCAGGCTCTGGAAGACATCAACCTGATGCGTGGCTTGCCAAATATGACGGTACTTGTTCCGGCAGATGGCCCAGAAGCCTATAAAGCGGTGATGGCTGCTGCTGAATACGAAGGCCCTGTATACATTCGTTTGGGACGTTCAGGCGTACCAACCATCAGTGATCCTGATGCTGCGTTCACGATTGGCAAGGGGACAGTAATGCGCGAAGGTAATGACGTTGTGATCATTGCCTGCGGCATTATGGTGGCAAAGGCGCTGGAAGCTGCAGAAGCCCTGCAGGCAGATGGCGTGAGTGCGGCTGTGATTGACATGAGTACGATTAAGCCGATTGACCGTGCCTTGATCGTTGAATGGGCTGAAAAGACAGGTGCTGTTGTCACTGCTGAAGAACATAATATTGTTGGCGGTCTTGGCAGTGCGGTTGCAGAAGTCTTGGTGGCTGAAAAACCGGTGCCAATGGAAATGGTTGGCGTTGAAGATGTCTTTGGTGAAAGCGGCACGGCAGATGCGCTTTTGGAAAAATATGGCCTTACCAAAGAAAACATTATTGAGAAAGCAAAACATGTGATCACTCGTAAATGATCAATCGTGCTATAGCGATCAGGTTGTTAAAGCCTGGTCGCTTTTTTATTTTGTGTGGGCGTTTGGCAAGCATAACGTTGCGATAAAAAATTTCTTTTGCCCGCAAAGCGCGATGGATTGGGTACTTTGCGATAGATGGTTCAGGATAATCTGGACGCTTGTCAGTAAATGGGGTACTATGAAAGGGTTGTAATAAAAGAATTTATTCAGAAAGGGCTCTTTTGACAATGGACATTATCAAACGCAATGGCGGCACAGAGGCCTATGAGCGCGCGAAGATCGCCCGCGTCATCGAGCGTGCCTTCACGAGTGTGGAAAGCTCGCTGACTGCTGATCAATTGAACGCGATGGTTGATACCATCGAAGATGCGCTGAAAGAAGAAGTAAAGCTTGGCTTGGCGCTGCATGTGGAAGATATTCAGGATCTGGTTGAAAAAACACTGATCGAACAGAATTATTATAAAGAAGTACGCAGCTTCATTCTCTATCGTGAAGACCGTAAACGTAAGCGGCGCACACGCAGCCAGCTTACGGCATGTTTCCCAGAAGTGGCGGAAATGGATGATCTGCTTAAAGAAATCGAGCGAGACTTCAATGAGGAAGTCTATGGGCTGGAATATCTCTTGATGAAATTTCAGTCATTCTATAAAAAGGAACTGCCGCTGGATGAACGTTTTTATTATCTGATTAAGGCATGCGTTGAATTAACGGCTAAAGATGCGCCGCGTTGGGAATTTATCGCGGCACGAATCTATTTTCTGGAATACAGCCGTAATTTAGACCGTTTGATGGCCGAATATGGCATTGATGATTTTTATGAGAAGCTGGAATTTCTTACGGAAGAAGGGCTGTATGGCACTTATATCCTGCAAAACTACAGCCGGGAAGAGATTCTTGAAGCGGCAAGTTTTATAGATGATGGCCGAAACAAACTCATCAATTATTCCGGCCTGGAACTGTTGGTCAAGCGTTATGTGGTGCGCAGTCATGCGGGCATTCCGTTAGAATCGGTACAGGAAATGTTCTTGGGCATTGCGCTGCATTTGGCCATGCTTGAAGAGCGTTCTCAGCGATTGATGTGGGTGCGCCGTTTTTATGATATGCTGAGCACCCTTAAAGTGACCATGGCGACGCCAACCTTGGCAAATGCGCGAAAACCGTTTCATCAGTTGTCCAGCTGCTTTATTGATACGGTGCCGGATAGTCTGGAAGGCATTTATCGCAGTATTGATAATTTTGCTCAGGTGAGCAAATTTGGCGGCGGCATGGGTTTGTATTTTGGAAAGGTGCGCGCTTGTGGTTCGGCGATTCGTGGATTTGAAGGCGCTGCAGGCGGCGTCATTCGTTGGATCCGTCTGGCGAATGACACTGCCGTGGCTGTTGATCAGTTGGGTGTGCGCCAAGGGGCGGTTGCTGTTTATTTGGATGTGTGGCATCGTGATCTGCCGGAATTTTTGGCACTGCGCACCAACAATGGTGACGACCGCATGAAGGCACATGATGTTTTCCCGGCAGTATGCTATCCGGATTATTTCTGGCAGCAGGCACGTGATAATATTGAAGGCGACTGGTACCTGATGTGTCCTCACGAAGTTTATACGGTGAAGGGCTACCATTTGGAAGACAGCTTTGGTGAGGAATGGACCGAGCGTTATCTGGATTGCGTGGCCGACAAGCGCATCAATAAGCGTGTGCTGCCGATTAAAGATATCATTCGACTAATCATCAAGAGCGCGGTAGAAACGGGTACGCCGTTTGCATTCAATCGTGATATTGTCAACCGAGCCAATCCTAATGGCGACAAGGGGATCATCTATTGTTCCAACCTTTGCACAGAGATTGCACAGAATATGAGTGCCATTGAGAGCGTGGATCAACGCGTGGAAATGGTGGATGGCGAAGAAGTTGTCGTTACCGTGACCAAACCGGGCGATTTTGTTGTCTGCAATCTGGCAAGTTTGTCGTTGGGCCATCTTAACGTAAACGATCCACAAGAAATTGAAGACGTGACGCGAAGCGTGGTCCGTGCCTTGGATAATGTTATTGACCTCAATTTCTTCCCGCTTCCTTATGCAAAAATCAACAATCGTCGTTATCGCCCTATTGGCTTGGGTGTCAGTGGCTATCATCACATGCTGGCAAAGCAGCATATTCAGTGGGAAAGCGACGCGCATCTTGAATTTGTAGACCGTGTCTTTGAAGACATCAATTATGCAGCCATCAAGGCAAGTTGTGAGAATGCAGATGAAAAAGGTGCTTATGCCTTGTTTGAAGGCAGCGACTGGCAAACAGGTGCGTATTTTGACAAGCGCGGCTATGAAAGCGAACGCTGGCAGACTCTGCGCGCGCAAGTGGCTGAACATGGCCTGCGAAACGCTTATTTGATGGCTGTGGCGCCAACTTCCAGTACATCCATCATTGCGGGTACTTCTGCGGGTGTCGATCCGATCATGAACCGTTTCTTCCTGGAAGAAAAGAAAAATGGGCTCATGCCGCGTGTGGCCCCAGAATTAAGCATGGAAACCTACTGGTACTATAAGAGTGCGCATGTCATCGATCAACGTTGGTCGGTGCGTGCGGCAGGTGTGCGCCAGCGGCATATTGACCAAGCACAAAGTGTTAATGTTTATATTACCAACGATTACACTTTCCGTCAGGTGTTGAATCTCTACATTCTGGCGTGGGAAAGTGGCGTAAAAACGCTCTACTACATTCGTTCTAAAAGTTTAGAAGTGGAAGAATGTGAGAGCTGTTCATCTTGATGAAAGGAGCCTATTCACATGGAGTTGATCACAAAACGTCCGCTGTTTAATCCTGACGGTGACATTGATGTTGGATCGCGCCGTATTATTGGCGGCAATACCACCAATCTTAATGACTTTAACAATATGAAATATCAGTGGGTAAGTGGCTGGTACCGTCAAGCCATGAACAATTTCTGGGTGCCAGAAGAAATCAATATGCACACTGACATCAAAGATTATCCGCTTTTGCCAGCGGCCGAACGTCGGGCTTATGATAAAATCCTCAGCTTTTTGATTTTTTTGGACAGCATTCAGACAGCAAATTTGCCAAACATATCCAGTTATGTGACAGCCAACGAAGTGAATCTTTGCCTGTCCATTCAGATCTTTCAGGAAGCGCTGCATAGTCAAAGCTATTCTTACATGCTGGATACTATTTGTGAGCCGCAAGAGCGCACAGACGTGCTTTATCAGTGGAAAAATGATGAACATTTGCTGCGCCGCAATGAATTTATCGGCGAAATTTATAATGATTTTCAAAAAGATCCTTCTCCGATCAATTTTATGCGTTCGGTCATGGGTAACTTTATTCTTGAAGGGGTCTATTTTTACAGCGGCTTTATGTTTTTTTACAATCTTGGCCGCAATAATAAAATGCCGGGATCGGTGCAGGAAATCCGTTATATCAATAGAGATGAAAACACGCATCTTTGGTTGTTCCGTAATATTATCAAGGAATTGCGCAATGAATGTCCGGAACTGTTTACTGATGAATTGATCGCATTGTATCGTGAAATGATTCGTGAAGGCTGCGAACAGGAAATTGCCTGGGGCCATTATGTCATCGGTGATGATATTGAGGGCCTAACCAAGGAAATGGTGACAGATTATATTCAATATCTTGGTAATCTGCGTTCTACAAGTTTAGATTTTGGCAGCATCTATGAGGGGCATGATGTTGAGCCACCAAGCATGACTTGGGTTAGCCAGTACAGCAACGCCAATATGATTAAAACAGACTTTTTTGAGGCACGCAGTACGGCTTATGCAAAAAGCAGCGCCTTGATCGATGACCTTTGATCGGTATGGCGCCGTTTGCGAAAGGTTCATTTGAAAGGAGCGAACAACATGCTTTATTTTTCTCAGACGCCGGCGCTCAGCCAGGCGGAGCAGGAGCAGTTTGCTGCTACGGTTGATCGGTATGTTGAAGAAGTAGTGGCAAGCAGTACCTCTGCGCTTGAACGTGTGCGTGCCGTGCATCGCTTGATTCAGCAAAATGTCATTTATCCTCGTCAGAAATTGCAGCTGGAAGGTGCCATCAATGTGTCCGTGCTGCCGGACACAGCAGAAGGACGACACTATATCAGCGCTTATGGGGCGTTGGTTAATGAACGCGCCAATAGTTATGGGATCGCACGTGCTGTAGATACCATTCTTTGCGATCCGCGCATTGGTCTTGAGAGTCAGTTGGTTGAAGGCTGTTTGATTGGTGAGGATTCCATGCTTTCGATGCACTTATGGAACATTGTCACCATTGGACATCAGAGCTATCATATTGATGCAGCGGCGGAACTCTTGTCCAATCCACAAACAGTGCGTCGTACCGGTGAGCCGGGCATTCCTCTTCAAGCACTCGACAGTGATGAACTGCCAATGATTGAAGCTTTGATCCCATCTTATCGATATTGCTTAGTCAGCGACGATGTTATGAGTGCGGATCATTTATGGAGTAAAGATGGAACGCCAAATTGTCTGTCCAGTTATGTGCCGGCATCTTGGCGGTAAAAACGGCTAGTTGTCACAGACCGCAGTCCTGAGATTGCGGTCTGTTTTGATAATGTGAAAAATTTTAAAAGAAATTTTAAAAAAGGTGTTGACTTCATTCAAAAAGGATGGTATTATAAACGAGCTGTGAGGCGCTGAGGAAACAAACCGAAGCCCACTAGCGATTTGGCCAGTTGGAGAAGCGGCTTAACTCATCAGCCTTTCACGCTGACATTCACGGGTTCGAATCCCGTACTGGTCATCACAATTTCATATCATTGTGAACTTTGGACAATTAGCTCAGTTGGGAGAGCGTCTGCCTTACAAGCAGAGGGTCGGCGGT
>JAHZHI010000006.1 GCA_019420345.1 Peptococcaceae bacterium | reverse complement strand
AAATCTATGATGAAAAATCATGGATTTATGGCTTGACTTTTATTAGCAGGTCTTTATACTATGATATTATGACGATTTCGTGATGGTCTGCCGATCCCGCCGCTGCAGCCAGAGGAAGTAGATCAGACAGAGGGTCAAGTTGCAGAGAGCAGAAGCCGGAACAGCGAGACTGATTTGCAGCATGCCGGTGTCCGGCAGACGGCTGAGAAAATAGGACAGGGGAATGCGAATAAGAAAAGACGTCAGGAGGCCTTGCGCCATGACAAAGGTGGTATGCTCTCGACCATTGAAGTAACCAAGGAAACAGAAAGTAATGGCGATCATCAGGTATTCGAAGGAACTGCCGCGCATATAGAGAGCTGCAGCGGCCAGCACGTCTGGATCGTTGGCAAAGAGCGCGGCCAGATACCGGCCAAAAAAGAAGGTCAATGAGAACATGAGTGCACCAAAGAGAAAAGAGATGCGCTGAGCCAAAAACAGCGACCGCCGCGCACGCTGGAGGTCGCCGGCACCCACGTTTTGGGCAACAAAACTAGAGAGGGCCGACATAAACGACATGGGAACGATGGACAGAAAAACAAAGAGTTTTTCGGAAATACCCACGCCAGCAGAGGCGACGACACCAAGGGTGTTAATGATGGCAGTAATAATAAGGAAGGACATATTGGAGAGAAAATCCTGCAACGCAATGGGCGCGCCTACCTGTAAAATTTTACGGATGTCGCGGCCGTTTTTGCGTCCGTGGCCGCTGAGCGAAAAAGGCAGTGCGTGACGGCGCAGGTAACAGAGCGAAAACAACACGCTGACCGCCTGGGCAATGATGGTCGCCAGCGCCGCCCCCGAAGCCTGCAGGTCAAAAACGCCGACAAAGAGCAGATCCAATACAACATTGACCAAGCAGGCAATGAGTACAAAGAGAAACGGTGTACGAGAATTTCCGATGCCGCGAAAAATGCCGCTGATGCCGTTGTAAGCGGTGATGAAGACAATGCCTGCAGAACAAATGCGAATATAGCGCAGCGTTTCGTCAAAAGCAGCGTTCGGCACATTCAAAAAGACGACAATTTGTGGTGTAAACAGGAGCATCACCGCTGTTAAAATCACAGCAACAACGGCAAACAGCTTAATCTGACCAACAACCACCTGCCCGGCATGGTCGGCATCACCAGCGCCGATGGCTTTTCCCAATAGGACCGTGACGCCCATCGTAAGCCCAGTGATCAGCGAAGTGATGACGTGCATAAGCTGACTGCCAGTGGCAACAGCGGAAACGCTTTCGGTGGGCGAAAACTGTCCGACGACGGCCAGATCGACACCGCCGTAAAAAGCTTGCAGCAACAGCGACAGCATCAACGGAAAGGCAAAACGAAGCAGCGGTGAAAGAATCGACCCTGTCAAAAAATCATTTGCTTCAATGGTTTTGGATGTTCCCGGCATACGCTCTCCTCCCAACGCCTGATTTTCAGGTGCAATAAAAAACGCCAACAAGCATACACTTGTTGGCGATAATGTATCAAACGAAGTACTGTAGTACTCTTTGAAGTTATCATATTTGCCAGGCAAAGTCAAGCCGCAAAACAGGCTCTATTCATGGCCCACAGTCTTACGCTTGCGCTTTTTCCTTTTTGGCCATCACGGTCTTGACCGCATCGAGAACGAATTCGCGGCCAAGGCGGGTGTCGATGCAAAGGTCGTAATGATCGGAATAGCCCCATGTTTGATCGGTGTAGTAGTTGTAGTTATCGGCACGGCGGCGGTCGGTGCGTGCAATCGCTTGGCGAGCCTCTGCTTCTTCCATATGTTCAGTCTTCATAATACGCTGCACACGGGATTCTATAGGGGCGTGCAGGAACAGGCTGACGCAATGATCATAGTCACGCAGGATGTAGTCTGAGCAGCGGCCAACGATGACACAGTTGCCTTTTCCAGCCAATTCGTGGATGACTTTGGTTTGAGCATTAAAGATCACATCTTTTGGAGCGTCATCGGTGTTGGAATAAACGTACATCTGATTGAACAGATCGTGGATCAGGTGACTGCCCATGCTTTCTTCGTTTTTCTGGATATAGTCCTCTGAATAGCCAGTGATGCCGGCAGTTTCAGAGATGATCTCCTTGTCATAGAAGGAAAAGCCGAGTTTAAGAGCAAGGTATTGACCGATGGCGTGACCGCCGCTGCCGTATTGACGACCGATGGAAATGACCCAGTTGTTGCCTTCGATGACGGGTTCATACATGGCAACGTCGTCGCTTTCCACCTCAGCAATAAATTTATCGAAAACATGAATTTTACGGCCGCAGAGGCGGGCAATATAGCCAACAAGCAAGGCCGCAATGATGGTCCCTTCACGCACCCCGTTGAGGCGATGAGCAAAGATGAAGGAGAGCACCACGGCAATAATCGTCAATGTCACGTCGTTGGCAATTTTTGTCATCCCAAAATCGGTGTGCCAGGTACTGCTGATGGCACGTACAAGCGATTCCCCTGGCAGCATGGCAACATTGGCGAGGGTCTCAAGATACACCCCAAAGCCAAGAATGATGCAGCCTATAAGCAGAAAAAGCAGCTTCTCTATATACACAGAGAACGTGATGTTTTGAATCATAGCAGTGGTCAAATCGATGCAATACCCAAAGATGACACAAACCGGAATTTGAAAACTATAAAATTATGAGTGATTATTGCTCTCCGTAGGTTATCAATAAAATCCTCCAAAAGCCTTGAAAATAAAGGATTTATCGCAATGTGTTCGCCTTATCCCTTTATATGATTTCACACAAGTTTACTCTTTCCCTGACTGCTTATAAGGGCAAAATCAAGGGCAAGAAAATCTCATAACAAGATATAACAAAGTGTGGCAATCGGAGAACTGTGACATATGTGCGAATATATTATAACGGAGGATTTTTTAATGGACAAGTATATTTATGATGAAAGCAATGGTCTTTGGTATGAATTGCAGGGGGATTATTATATTCCTTGCCTTATTTTACCAACCGAAAAAGAATACAAGCCTATCGGCTTATGGGGGCAGCGACACAAACGCTATTTACAGGAACATAAACGGGCAGTTTACATCACGTTTCTCACAAGCGGAAAATTAAACTGTTACCTTACTGATATTGACGAACAGGCAACGGAAATGATATTTCGATTGGTCGAGCAAATGGCTGACAAGGAGGGCGTGACCGAACAACTTAAAGTAGAAAACCCGATGTTGTGGGTTGGTCGAATGAATGAGATACAGGCAAGAGCACGAGAAATTGTATATGCCGATATTATCTATAAGTAAAAAATGTAACATATAGAATATTAAAATTGTGGCAGTCAAAAATTAAAACTTTGTTTGCCACAATTATGATTTGATGTGTTCTCTTTCATAATGACTTTGGTAATTCATTATGCTATAATGAATTTAATTTACGGTATCGCACTGCATCTACTAATTTGGAGTTCGATTAGAACAG
>JAHZHI010000059.1 GCA_019420345.1 Peptococcaceae bacterium | reverse complement strand
AGCGCATGACTGTTAATCATGATGTCACTGGTTCGAGCCCAGTTCGGGGAGCCTTCGGACAAGGTCCTTGGACCTTGTCCTTTGTATAGGGGTATAGTTCAGCTGGTAGAATATCGGTCTCCAAAACCGCAGGTCCTGGGTTCGAATCCTAGTGCCCCTGGAAAGTCTTCATTGTAAAACAATGGAGACTTTTTTGTTTTTTGTATAGTTAGATAATAAGGCAGTTTTCCAATTTAACGGAAGGCTGCTTTTTTAATATGTGAATCTATAAAATGAAAGAAACCTGCGTAAATCGATGCAAAATAGTGAAAGAAGTGGTAGAAAAGTATAGTAAAGTAAAAGAAGTGGCAGAAAAGTATGATAAGGGTTATTCACCTAGAAAAAAATGTATGCTATGATGATTAACAAGAGTAAATGATTAACGGAGGAAAAATATTCATGAACAGGGAAGACTTATTATTATATGTGATTACGGATTGTGATCATCTTCAAGGAGACGATTTGTTACAGAGAACAGAACAAATTCTCCAGAATGGGGCCACAATTCTTCAATATCGTGATAAGCATGGTGCTGCAAAGGAAGACGTAAAAGCTTTGCAAGCGCTTTGCAAGCAGTATAATGTCCCATTCATTATCAACGACGATGTGGCTTTAGCTCGAGAGATTGATGCTGATGGGGTGCATGTCGGCCAGGAAGATATGGCTGCTGCAAGTGCAAGAGAACAATTGGGACCGGACAAAATTGTGGGTGTAACAGCGAAAACGTTGGAACAAGCGAAGAAAGCCGTTGCAGATGGTGCGGATTATCTTGGTGTGGGTGCACTTTTCCACAGTGTAAGTAAAGATTCAAGTATTACGAGCCGTGAAACGCTTAAAGAGATTTGCGATGCAATTGACATTCCGGTTGTTGGTATTGGCGGAATTAATGAAAATAATGCCGCTGTATTGGCAGGTACAGGTGTTGCTGGTGCTGCTGTGATCAGTGCGCTTTATAGTTATCCACAGCCGGCACTGGTTACAAAGCGTTTGGCACGTAAAATAAGCTATATCGTTCATGGAGATCCCGATATAAAAGGAATTCTTGCTGATGTAGATGGTACACTGACTGATACTCTTGCATTTTATCAGGATTTGGTGCCAGGGTTCTTGCGGGATAATGGTTATCGACCAGGTGGAGATTTGGCGCAAATATTGGCGGATAAAACCATGCCTGAAAGCGTTGGGTATGTAAAGCATAATTATTCAGGAACATTTGGTGTGGGTCAAGTTGTAGACACATTAGAGGCGGATCTTGAATGGTACTATCATACGGAAGGTAAAGCGAAACCAGGGGTTAAAGAATTCTTGTCAGTTGCAAAGGAACGTCATATTCCTGTTGTTGCAACCAGTATTCATGATGCAGAAGTATGTCGAACCTTGTTTGAACATGCTGGCATTGATGATGCGATTGCATCTATTGCAAGTGGTTGGGAAAAACGCTTAGCTGGCGGTGATTCGGCATTATTTACAATGGGCGTGGACATGATTGGTGCCGAAGCAAAAAATATTTGGGCCTTTAATGATGGTGTTGAAGGCGTTTTTGGCGCAAAAGGTGCAGGTGTTAAAATTGCTGCAATATATGATTCGAATCACACTGAAAAAGAATGGAATCAGATTGTTCAAACTGCGGATGTTGCTTTTATGAACTGGCAGGAAGCTTTAGACTGGTTGAAATGATGCAAAAAATAATTGTAAGAGAGAAATGATTGCAAAAAAGTCGGAGATGTAAAACATAAATAATTCTTATTGAATCTCTAGACACGTTGCATATCCTATGATATACTAAAACCATGAAATAAGTGGTAAGTAATATGCGAATATGCAGTATTAGGAACCGAATGCTAAAAGATGTTTAGGAGGAGACATAAAATGGCAGTTCTAGTTAGAGATGTAATGATTGAAAACCCAGTAACTCTTAGTGATGAAGCAACCATCGGTGAAGCTGTAGAAGTTTTTGCTGATAAAAAAGTAGGTTGCCTGCCACTCGTTGATAAGAGTGGTGCATTGACTGCATTCCTTTCTGATGGTGATATTGTGGATTACGTTGTACGTAATGTACGTCGCCACAATAATCAATATAATCATATCAGATCCTGGTATCAGGTTGACTGCTTTGGTTCTTACCTGAAAAAATGTGTGGATGATCATGCTTATCAGGCAGCAACTCATCATGTTATTACTGTTGAAGCAACAGATACCGTTAGAAATGTATCAAAATTGATTCAGAAAAAACACCTGAAACACATTCCTGTTCTGGATGAAGGAAAGTTTGTTGGTATCATCACTCGTAATGATATCATCAATGGTTTGTTTAAAGATTACTTGGCAAACCCAGATGCAGAATGCGTTGAAGGCGGACAAGACGACGATTTTTAATAGGGAAAACTGAAAATCGAGTGATTCTTTCATTTGCAATGGCATATCTGTTCTTAAAATAAGAATGGAAAGCTTTTGAAATAATGAATATAACGGAGGGATTATGATGTCGGAAAACAGTTTAGCAAATATTTCTATCGCAGATATTATGATTGAGGATGTGAAGTATCTGAAGGATACTTCAACGATTGGTGAAGCAGTAGAAGCGTTTTCAAAGTATCGTGTTGGTGGATTCCCCGTTGTTGATGAAGCAAAAAGAGTTGTGGCTTATTTATCCGATGGCGATATCATCCACTACATTCTTTACAGAGCTGGTGCTCAAGGGATTGTATTCTTCAAACATTGGTCTGACATGGATGTAGAAGCCCTGGAACAAGCTGCTAACGCAGTATCGGATGAGTCTGTTATGGCTTGCGCAACACGTAATGTACGGGCTGCCGAAGACAAAGAAAACTTGCGAGAAGTTGCTCAGTACATGGACCGCAAGAAATTAAAGAATATGCCAGTTGTCCATGATGGTGTATTGATTGGTGTTATCAGTAGAAATACATTGATCAAGAAATTCTTTGAACGTTATGCCAGTGCTCAAAATGCAAAATAAAGTTTAATATCTTTTCGAGTTCCTAACTAGTTACTCACTCTTAGCGATGTTGTTAAGAGTGAGTTTTTTTATTGGCACAATGGGTCTGAGGGGTATTGTAGTTTTCAAGTAAAAACCTGGGGAAAGCAATAGGCAACACTTTATCCATTTTTTATAATTCATGGCACTAACTTTACGCTCATGCAAAACATAAGAAACACTAATTTTTTCATCATCTTCGCTTTTTATGCTGATCTGAATCTGACAGAAAAACACAGGTTATTTTCTGAAGTGCAACAAGTGGCTTTATTAAGGGCTTGTTACAAATTGCACAAGATGTTAAAATAAATGTTACCAAAAAGGTTTTTGTAGCAAAGACATATGTGTGCCACTGGAGAAATTTTGAATTTATAAATATGCTTGACAATTCTGACGCATTTTGGCATCATAGTCTTATGATAAGATTCTGAAAACTTGTTCAACAATGATAAATGGATCAAGAGCGAATAAAACTCTGGCAATTATACATCATATTAGGACGAGTTGAAGGAATTAATCTGTTGCGGAAGAACGTTATGCCGGGGACAATGCAATAAGGTTCGGACGCAAAAGTTGTTAATTGAGACAGTGTGTGTAGAAAGATTGGAGGAGAAATTATGTATGAGATGTTATTAGGCCCTGATGGCATTGAACGTGCCGTCAATGGGTTCGTCTGGGGCCCGATTATGCTGGCTTTGCTGGTAGGTCTTGGTTATGTCATGACCTTCTGGAGCAAAGGTCTTCAGTTCCGTAAACTGGGCTTTGTTTTCAAACGTACCATTGGTGGGGCACTGAAAGGTGGTTCTTCCACAAAAGATGGTAACAATATTACCCCTTTCCAGGCAATGGCGACCGCTTTGGCGTCAACGATCGGGACCGGTAATATTGTAGGTATTGCAACAGCTATTACTATCGGGGGTCCTGGGGCAATCTTCTGGATGTGGATTGCAGCTGCAGGTGGTATGATGACCAAGTACTCCGAAATTACGCTTGCATTAAAATTCCGTGAAAAGAATGATATGGGCATGTACACGGGTGGTCCAATGTACTACCTCCACAATGGTCTTGGCAGTCGTCCTGGTTGGCAAGGCGTTTTAGGGAAAGTGTTAGCCGTATTGTTTGCGATCTTTGCTGCAATTGCTTGCTTCGGTATCGGGAATCTGACTCAAGGGAACTCTATTGCTAGTTCTTTAAATGATACATTTGGCGTTCCTGTTAATATTACTGGTATCATTCTTGCAATTATCGTTTTGGTTGTAATCCTTGGCGGGATCAATGGTATTGCAAAGGTTACTGAAAAACTCGTACCTTTCATGGCATTGTTCTACCTTCTCTGTGCCATCATTGCAATCGTTATTCAATATGATCAGATCCCTCATGCAATTTACAGCATTTTCGTTGGTGCTTTCAGCCCTGACGCTGTTGGCGGTGGCGCAGTTGGTATTACCATTGGCGCTGCTATCAAATATGGTATTGCACGTGGTGTATTCGCGAACGAAGCTGGTCTTGGTTCTGCACCTATGGCCCATGCTGCTTCTTCCACTAAAGACCCTGTTGAACAAGGTCTCTGGGGTATTTTCGAAGTATTCACCGTATCCTTCTTGATCTGCACATTGACCGCACTTGTAATTTTGACTTCTCAGGATGCAAATGGCGATCCAATGTGGCTCTCTGGTCTGAATGGTGCGCCTCTGTCCTTGGCATGCTTCAATGGTGCGCTGCCTTGGTTCAATATTGGTTCTATCGTTGTTACAATCGGTATTATCATGTTTGCTCTGTCCACTCTTCTCGGCTGGAGCTACTATGGTGAAACTGCATTAGGCTTCCTGTTCCGTCATAGAAGTGCAAGCGTACGTCACTTTGTGGCAATTGCTTATCGTCTTGTATACGTTGTCATCGTTTACGTTGGCTGCATTGGCGGTCTGGAAATCATCTGGAACGTTTCCGATACGTTTAATGGTCTCATGGCAATCCCTAACTTGATTGGTTTGGCCTTCCTGTCCACAGTTGTTATTAGGGAAACCAAACGTTACTTCAACAATGTTGAAAAGGGTCTGCCTACTTTGACGGGCGCTGATGGTGAATATACTGCTGAGGATATTGCATCCACTGCTCCACCAAAGGCAGAAGCTTAAATCAGTAGTGTGTTAGTGAATCTTTGGTAATAGAAAGGAGGAATTCTTCTTCACTGAATGTGTTGAAGGATTTCTTCTTTTCTTTTATAATGAAAGTCGTAATATTAGCAATTTATGAATTAAAGGAGGAAAATGTATGGACAAAAAAACACCGTTGTATGACACTCATGTTGCTGCTGGTGGGAAGATGGTTCCATTTGGAGGATTTTCTATGCCAGTGCAGTATAAGGCTGGTGTCATTGCAGAACATATGGCTGTACGTGAAAAAGCAGGGCTCTTTGATGTTAGTCATATGGGTGAAATTACATTGCAGGGTCCAGATGCACTGGCAAACCTGGAAAAAATTCTTACCAATAAGTTTGGTAACATGGTAGATGGCCAGGCGCGCTATACTGTTATGTGCTATGACAATGGTGGTTGCGTAGATGATTTGATCGTTTACAAGAAAGCCGATAATGATTATTTTCTCGTTGTGAACGCATCCAATAAGGACAAAGATTTTGCCTGGATGAAGGAACACGAATTTGGCGATGCAACCTTTACTGATGTCAGTGATGAATGGGGCCAGTTGGCGCTGCAGGGACCAAAAGCAATGGATATCTTGCGTAAGCTGACCAGCGAAGAAAACATTCCAGCAAAATATTATCATGCTGTCATGGAAGGCGAAGTTGCTGGCATTCCTTGTGTGGTATCAAAAACAGGGTACACGGGTGAAGACGGTGTTGAACTGTATTGTGCAGCCAGTGATGTGGTAGAGCTTTGGAACAAAGTTATGGAAGCTGGCGAAGAATATGGCCTTTTGCCATGCGGCCTTGGTGCTCGTGATACACTGCGCATGGAAGCTGCAATGCCTCTGTATGGTCATGAAATGAACGAAACAGTTTCTCCTTTAGAAACTGGATTGGGCTTTGCCGTAAAGATGGACAAAGACGATTTCATTGGCAAAGCTGCGCTGGAACAGCCTGCAGCACGCAAACGTGTTGGTCTTAAGGTTACTGGACGTGGCATTATCCGTGAATCTGAACCTGTCTTTGCTGGTGACAAACAAATTGGCGTGACGACTTCTGGTACGCACTGCCCATTCTTAGGACATCCAGTGGCTATGGCATTGGTTGAAAAAGACAGCGTGGACGTTGGCGATGTTGTAGAAGTTGAAGTACGTGGACGTCGTGTTGCTGCTGAAGTGGTTCCACTGCCATTCTATAAGAGAGAAAAATAAATTTTTTTTCATGGACTCTGTCCGTGAACCATTAGAGACACTTATATTAGGAAAACATGAAAGGAAGAACTGAAATGGAAATTAGAGATGAACTGCGTTATTCTGAAGATCATGAATGGGTACTTGTTGAAGGTGATGTAGCGGTTGTCGGGATCACTGACTATGCACAAAGTGAATTGGGCGATCTCGTATTTGTCAACCTTCCAGAAGAAGGCGATGAAGTGACTGCTGGTGAAACCTTTGCCGATGTTGAATCTGTTAAAGCTGTCAGTGATGTACTGAGCCCTGTAGACGGTACTGTTGCTGAAATTAATGAAGAATTGCTGGATTCTCCAGAAAAGATTAACGAAGCACCATACGATGCCTGGTTCATCAAGGTCAGCGATTATAAAGAAGCCGATGGCCTCATGAACGCTGAAGAATATAAGGCATTCGTTGAAGGCCTCGAATAATCATCTCTTTTCCCTATAAACGATACGAAGGATGGTGATACCCTATGGGCAGCTATGTGCCTAATACCAATGAAGAACGTCAGGAAATGTTGAAAGCCTGTGGTTATGACTCTTTTGATGATATGTTTAGTGTCATCCCTGACGATTTGAAATTGAAAGAATCGCTCAATTTGCCTGAAGGCAAGAGTGAATTGGAAACCCGTCGCATTATCACCGCAATGTCGGAAAAGAACAAGATTTTCCCTCACATTTTCCGCGGGGCAGGTGCTTACAATCATTATGTTCCTGCCATGGTTAAGAGTGTGCTTTCTAAGGAAAACCTGCAAACAGCATATACCCCTTACCAGGCTGAAATCAGCCAGGGGATTCTGCAGTCGATCTTTGAATATCAGACTTACATCTGTGATTTGACCGGCATGGATGTCAGCAATGCGTCTGTTTATGATGGTGCTAGTGCCGCAGCAGAAGCGTTGTCTATGTGCTATGGCAGAAAGCAGAAAAAAGCAGTTGTTTCTGGGGCAGCCAACCCATATGTTTTGGAAACCATCAAAACATACACGTTTGGCAACAATATGGAAGTCGTGATTGTGCCTCCAACTGCTGACGGCCTGACGGATATCGAAGGAATCAAAGCTGCAGTGGATGATAATACCGCTAGTGTTTACATTCAGCAGCCAAATTACTTTGGCAACATCGAAGATGCAGCTGCCATCGGTGAAATTGCACATGCTAAAAAAGCAAAATTCATTATGGGTGTGAACCCAATGACACTTGCTCTTCTTAAAACGCCTCGTGAATATGGTGCTGATATTGCTGTTGGCGATGGTCAGCCGCTGGGGCTGCCTCTTGGTTTTGGTGGTCCATATGTTGGGTTCATGGCTACCACTCAGAAGCTTATGCGTAATCTTCCTGGCCGTATTGTTGGGCAAACCCATGATGCAAATGGAAAAGTTGGTTATGTATTGACGCTGCAAGCGCGTGAACAGCATATCCGTCGTGAAAAAGCATCCAGTAACATCTGCTCCAACCAAGCACTTTGTGCGTTGGCTGTTGGCGTATACCTTTCCACAATGGGCAACAAAGGCCTGAAAGAAGTGGCTACTCAGTCCATTTCTAAGGCGCATTATCTCGCTGATGGTCTTGTGAAAGCAGGACTGAAGCTGGAAAACAAGGGCGATTTCTTTAATGAATTTGTGACCTCCAGCGATGTGCCAGCTGACAAGATTTTGGCAGCGCTTGAAGCAGAAGACATCCTTGGTGGGTATCCATTGGATGACCATCGTATTCTCTGGTGCTGCACCGAAATGAATACAAAGGATGAAATGGACGATGTTGTCCGTATTGTGAAGGAGGTGGGCTGAGATGTTGGTATTTGAAAAGAGCAGACCGGGCCGTGGTATGGACATTATCCCATCCTGCGATGTTCCAGTTGTAGAAGTGTCCGCAAAGGATGCTCGCGAAAGCAAGCTGCATCTGCCTGAAATCAGTGAAGTTGACCTGAGCCGTCACTATACAGAATTGGCTAAAAAGTGCCATGGTGTCAATGATGGGTTCTATCCACTTGGCAGCTGCACCATGAAATATAATCCTCGCTTGAATGAAGAAATGTCAAATCTTCCTGGATTTGCAGCTATTCATCCATTGCAGCCAGCACATACTGTACAAGGGGCATTAGAAGTCATTCAGACGTTGGAACAGAGTTTGTGTGAAATCACCGGTATGGATCATTTGACCCTGCAGCCTGCAGCTGGTGCACATGGTGAATTCACTGGGCTTCTCCTTATTAAGGCTTATCATACTGCACGTGGCGATAATAAACGTACGAAAGTTATTGTTCCAGACTCTGCACATGGTACCAACCCTGCCAGTGCATCTATGTGTGGGTATGAAATCATCAATGTTGAATCTGGTCCGGATGGTTGTGTTGACCTTGAAAAACTGAAAGCTGTCTGCACTGATGAAGTGGCCGGCCTTATGCTGACCAATCCTAATACTGTTGGTCTCTTTGACCCTAACATTCGTGCCATTACTGATATGGTTCATGAATGCGGCGGTCTTTGCTACTATGATGGTGCAAACTTGAATGCGGTTATGGGTTGGGCACGTCCAGGCGACATGGGCTTTGACGTGGTGCATTTGAATCTGCATAAGACCTTCTCCACGCCTCACGGCGGCGGTGGTCCTGGTTCCGGCCCTGTTGGCTGCAAAGCCATTCTCGCAGACTTCCTGCCAAACCTGTTGGTTGAAGGCGGTGAAGGGGAACGTCATTTCGTAAAACCTTCTCAGAGCATCGGTGATATGAAGAGCTTCTATGGCAACTTCCTTGTTGACGTTCGCGCACTTACCTACATCACCACGCTTGGCCGCGAAGGCATTCCAGAAGCCAGCGCCAATGCTGTGCTTAATGCCAATTACATGCGCGTTGGTCTCCATGATCTCTATGACATGGCATACGACACCACTTGCATGCACGAATTCGTTATGGATCTGTCACGCATGAAGAAAGAAACGGGATGCATTGCAACAGATGTTGCAAAAGGCTTGCTGGATAATCACATTCATCCGCCTACAATGTACTTCCCACTTATCGTTCACGAAGCACTTATGGTTGAACCAACAGAAACCGAATCTCGTGAAACCCTTGATCATGCCATCGAAGTGTTCCGCAACCTTTATCAAATGGCGTACGATCAGCCAGAAGCACTTCATGCTGCACCTGTAACGACGCCTGTTGGCCGCTTGGATGAAGTAGAAGCTGCACGTCACCCAGTAGTAAAATTTGAATTTGAAGACTGAAAGAGGCGCTGATGAACAATCGCTTAACAATTATTGAGAGCGACAGCACCAATCCTTATAAAAATCTTGCGCTTGAAAACTGGTTGCTGGACCATGTTGCAGAGGATGAGGTGATCCTTTATCTCTGGCAAAACCAGCATACTGTGGTCGTTGGCAAGAATCAAAATGCTTGGAAAGAATGCAATATCAGCACACTGGAAGCCGACGGCGGGCATCTCGCCCGCCGTCTTTCCGGTGGTGGCGCAGTATACCATGATCTGGGAAATTTGAATTTCACCTTTTTGGCGCACAAAGCTCGTTATGATGTTGCCAAGCAGTTGGAAGTGATTCTGCGTGGACTGCAGCGTTTAGGGATTGAAGCGGAGAAATCCGGTCGCAATGATATTTTGGTTGATGGCCGCAAGGTATCAGGCAACGCATTTTATGAACATGCTGGACGCTGCTATCATCATGGCACCTTGTTGATGCAGGTGGATGGTGAAAAAATGGCGAAATACCTCAATGTGTCAAAAGAAAAATTGCAGAGCAAAGGGGTATCTTCGGTAAAATCACGGGTATTGAATCTCGTGGAAGTGTGTCCAACGCTTGATGCGGAGAAACTGAAAGCAGCTATGTGTGAGGCTTTTGCCGATGTTTACGCAGGCAATCCTGATAAGATGGCACTTTCGGCGGTTGATGCTGAAGAATGGGCCAATTTGCAAGCACGTTATGAGGATTGGGACTGGAATTTTGGCCGTAAGTTTGTGTTTGATAACAGTTTTGGCCAGCGCTTTCCATGGGGTCGCGTGGACATTGAGCTGCAGATCGAGAATGGACATGTGTACGATGCACAGGTGTATTCTGATGCACTGCTGCCAGACTTCATTGACGCGCTGAACGCTGCTCTGCCAGGTACGCGTTATGAAAGCCGCGCGCTTGCAGAGGCGGTCAAGGTGCTAACCGTGTCGGAAGATGCAGTACAGCCAAAACAGGATTTGACAGAGTGGCTGTCGACCGTTGAATGTTGAGTGCTTTAGTGTATATTTTTATGAAGGAGGCTTGAGAATTGGAAAATCATTATGAATTGATCGTTGTTGGGGCTGGTCCTGGCGGGTATGTTGCAGCCATCAAAGCTGCAAAATTAGGCATTCGTACGGCTGTCGTTGAAGAACGCGAAGTTGGCGGGACGTGCCTAAATCGTGGCTGTATTCCAGCCAAAGCCATGATTCACGCAGCAACGTTGTATGAAGAAATGAAAGATGCAGAGCAATTTGGCATCATGGCCGAAAATGTTCGATTTGATTATGAAAAGATCATCGATTACAAGCAGGGCGTCATTACTCAGTTGGTCGGCGGCGTCGAGCAGCTCTTCAAGGGCAATGGCGTCGATATGATCCGCGGACGCGGTGTACTCCATGCCGGTAAAGAGGTGCATGTCACTGCGGCAGATGGCAGTGTGACCGTTTATACTGCTGATAATATCATCCTTGCAGCCGGTTCCAAGCCGGTTGTACTGAACATCCCAGGTATGAAATTACCGGGTGTCATTTCAAGTGATGAGTTGTTTAAGCTGCGTGAGCGTCCAGATTCCATTGCTATTATTGGCGGTGGTGTCATTGGTGTGGAATTTGCCAATGCCTTTTCTTACTTTGGCACAAAGGTGACCATCATTGAAGGGATGGACCGCATTCTTCCAAATATGGACCGTGAAATCAGCCAGAACCTGAAAATGATTATGAAGAAACGCGGCGTGGATATTTACACCAATGCCATGGTTAAAGGCTTGGAAGAAGACGGCGAATTGACAGCGGTTCACTTTGTGCAAAAAGATGAAGAAAAATCGGTGTCTGCACAATATGTGCTTTGTTCTGTGGGCCGTGGTCCAAACACAAAGGGACTGTTTGCAGAAGATGCAACGCCAGATATGGAACGCGGGCGCATTCTTGTGGATGAACATTTCCAAAGCTCTATTCCAGGCGTGTACGCTATTGGCGACTGTGTCATTGGGATGCAGCTGGCTCACACCGCCAGTGCACAAGGTATTGTGACGGTTGAGCATCTTGCAGGAAAAGAAGGCAGCATTGATCTTGATGTTGTACCAGCTTGCGTGTATACCAATCCGGAAATCGCATCCGTTGGGATTACTGAAGATGAAGCAAAGACCACTGGGCTTGATGTGATTGTTGGCAAATATATCATGGGCGGCAATGGGAAATCCTTGATTACGCGTGAGGACCGCGGCTTTATTAAAGTGGTTGCACGCGCTGATGATCATCGCTTGGTTGGTGCACAGATGATGTGTGCACGCGCGACAGATATGATCAGTGAAATGGCGGTTGCCATTGCCAATAACATGACTGCAGAACAGATGGTTAAGGCCATTCGTCCTCACCCAACTTATAATGAAGGGGTTGGCGAGGCTATTGAAGAACTTCTTGGCGAAGCCATTCATGTGATGCCAAAGAAGAAAAAACGTAAATAAATAGCTGGGCATTGGTTTCTGCGTTTGACAAATTTTTTGGAATGCAGAAACCGATGATTCTTTGTGCTGTGAGCGTGTCCGCGCACAATAAGCGTACGCTTATGAAGATAAAAAATAATATCGATAAGCAGAGGATTGTAGAATGATGTAAAGTTGATGGTAGAACGCGTTTTGCGTGCCATGTTTTTTTATACAACGACAATAAAGGAGTGTCTACCAATGGGATTTAAATCTGATATTGAAATTGCACAGGAAGCAACCATGCAGCCAATCAATGATATTGCAGCAAAGCTGGATATTCCTGAAGATTACGTAGAAAACTACGGCAAATACAAAGCGAAAATCGACTTTCGTTACTATAATGATGTTTTAAAAGACCGCAAGAATGCAAAGGTTGTTTTGGTCACTGCCATCAACCCAACGCCAGCTGGTGAAGGGAAAACCACAACGACCATCGGTGTGGCTGATGCGCTCAACCGCCTTGGCAAAAAGACCATGGTGGCGCTTCGTGAACCATCCCTTGGCCCTGTCTTCGGTGTAAAAGGCGGCGCTGCTGGCGGCGGTTATGCACAGGTTGTGCCAATGGAAGACATCAACCTGCATTTCACCGGTGACCTGCACGCCATCGGTGCAGCCAATAACCTGCTTGCTGCTATGCTCGACAACCACATTTATCAGGGCAATGCACTGAACATCAATCCAAAGCGTGTCGTATGGCGCCGCTGCCTGGATATGAACGATCGTCAGCTGCGCAATGTCATTGATGGGATTGGCCGTCCAGTGGATGGTGTCACCCGTTCTGACGGTTTTGACATCACCGTTGCTTCTGAAATCATGGCTATTTTCTGCCTGGCTACCAACATCGACGACCTGAAAGAACGCCTCGCTCGTGTCATCGTTGCTTATACCTATGATGGCCAGCCTGTTACCGCTGGTGATTTGAAGGCACAGGGTGCAATGGCTGCGCTGCTTAAAGATGCTCTCAAGCCAAACCTTGTACAAACCCTTGAAGGAACCCCAGCGTTCATTCATGGCGGCCCATTTGCAAACATTGCACACGGCTGCAACAGCGTTATTGCTACCCAGATGGGTATGAAGATGGCAGATTATCTGATCACTGAAGCCGGCTTCGGTGCTGACCTCGGCGCTGAAAAATTCATTGATATCAAATGCCGCATGACTGGCATTCGTCCAAGTGCAGTGGTGCTCGTTGCAACCATTAAAGCGCTCAAATACAATGGCGGCGTTGCAAAGGCTGATCTTGGTGCTGAAAACCTTGAAGCTCTTGAAAAAGGTCTGCCAAACCTGCTCAAGCACATTGAAAACATCACCAATGTGTACGGGCTGCCTGTTGTTGTTGCTATCAACCGTTTCCCAACCGATACCGAAGCAGAATTGGCACTTGTTCGCGAAAAATGCAATGAACTCGGCGTCAACGTTGCTCTTTCCGAAGTATGGGGCAAAGGCGGCGCCGGCGGCGAAGAACTTGCTAAAGAAGTGGTTCGCCTCTGTGAACAGCCTAGCGAAATGAAGTTTGTTTACGATACGGAACTTTCCATCAAAGAAAAGATCGAAGCCATTGCTACCAAAGTTTATGGTGCTGACGGCGTTGACTATACTGCAAAAGCAGAAAGCGAAATTGCTACCTTTGAAAAGCTTGGATTTGGCAACCTGCCAATCTGCATGGCAAAGAACCAGTATTCTCTCACCGACGACCAAACAAAGCTGGGCCGTCCTACTGGTTTCCGTATCACCATCAGCGATATGACGGCGTCCATCGGTGCAGGTTTCCTTGTTGCGCTGACCGGCAGCATCATGAAGATGCCTGGTCTGCCTAAGGTTCCAGCTGCTGAAAAGATCGATGTCGACAACGATGGTGTCATCTCCGGCTTGTTCTAATTAAGAGGTGGGCCGCATGAAAATGTTAGAAAAACCGGCCACACAGTTTTTGGCCGAACTTTCGTCCAACGCGCCGGTTCCTGGCGGCGGCGGTGCTTCCGCCGCTGTTGGGGCGTTTGCCGCTGCGCTGGGCATGATGGTGACCAATCTCACCATTGGCAAGAAAAAATACGCTGAGTATGAAGAAGAACTCATCGCCTGCCGTGCGCGTCTGGAAGAACTGCGCGATCAGCTCATTGATCTCGTTGACGGTGATGCTGTTGCTTTCGAGCCGCTTTCCAAAGCGTACAGCATTCCGAAGGACGACCCAAGCCGTGATCAGATTATGGAGGACGCACTCTATGAAGCCAGCGTTGTACCGATGTCGATCATGGAGACTGTTCTTGCTGCAGCCAAAGAGCTGGAGATCCTAGTAGAAAAAGGCAGCCGTTTGGCAGTCAGCGACGTTGGCGTGGGCATTCTTTTTGCCCAAGCAGCCATCGAAGGTGCTTCTCTCAACGTGTATATCAATACCAAACTCATGAAAAATCGCGAACGCGCCGATGAAATGAATGCTAAGGCCGATGCCATCATCGCCGAAGGTGCTGCACTTCAAAAGAGCATCTATGGCGGCGTTCTCGCAGCGATCAAGTAAGGGGGAACGATTATGGCTCAACAAATGTTAGGTAAAGAAGTTGTCGCGAAGATGGAAGCGCAATTGACCCCGCTTACCGACGATCTTCGCAGCAAGGGTATCGATCCATGCTTAGCCATTGTGCGCGTGGGTGAACGTCCAGACGATCTGTCCTATGAACGCTCTGCTATGAAGCGCATGGCCAATATGAAGGTGACAGTGAAAAATATTCTCATGCCGGAAGACGTCGATCAGGCAACCCTCGAAGACACCTTCCGTGCAGTGAACGACGATCCTGCGGTGCATGGCATTCTGCTGTTCCAGCCGTTGCCAAAGCACCTCGATGTCGAACCGCTGAAACACATGATCAATCCGCTCAAAGACGTGGACAGCATGGGCCCAGCCAATGCAGCAAAAGTGTTCGCGGGTGATAAGACGGGTTTTGCGCCATGCACGCCATCGGCTGTTATGGAAATCCTTGCACAGTGTGGCGTGGAACTGCGCGGCAAACGTGTGACCATTGTTGGCCGCAGCATGGTTGTTGGCAAACCACTTGCTATGCTCATGCTTGGTCAAAATGCCACACCAACCATTTGCCATACCAAAACCGTGGATTTGCCAGCACGCTGCCGCGAGGGTGAAGTCCTCGTTGCCTGTGCGGGAAAAGCAAAAATGATCACCGGTGATATGGTTGGCGAAGGTGCTGTCGTCGTTGACGTTGGCATCAACATGGATGAAAACAACAAACTCTGCGGTGATGTCGACTATGACAGCGCCGAACCACACGCCAGCATGATCACCCCTGTGCCTGGCGGCGTTGGTACGGTTACCACCGCTATTCTTGGCAAACATACCATTCAGGCAGCATATCTGCTGAATGGTATGGAGATGCCAGAATAAATTGTGATTGTTTGATAGATGATGATAATGGGATTCGGCTTAAACGCTGCATCCCATTATTTTTTTGAAAGAATGTCCGTAAAAAGCAGTGTTCAGTGTGTGACGTTGCAATGAAAAGAAGGCAATGATATCATTTTTGTGGAGAAACATGCAGCATATAAGCCTGTAATAAGAGTGAACCTATATGGAAAAGGGAGGCATCAAGATGGAGTATTCAGAAGTGTTGGCACGTGCAAGAGAGCACATTGGCCCAAACTGCAAGGCTTGTCCGGTATGTGACGGCTTGGGCTGCGGCAATACCCTGCCGGGGCCGGGCGCTAAGAAACCAGGAAATGTTGCTCATGATAACTACAACGCCTGGCGAAAAATCAAGCTGAACATGGATGTCATCGTGCCGAATACAGACATTGATACATCGATTGAATTTCTAGGGAGAACATTGGCTTTTCCGCTGGTGTCAGGGCCGATTGGTTCGATTGGCAAACAGTTCAATCCGACAGATGATGTACGGGATTTTAATGACAAATGCATGGCAGCCTGCGAAACCAGAGGCCTCTTGCATTTTTATGGCACTGGTTTGGAAACAGCCGTGCAGGAAGATAATGTAAAGATTCGTCAATGCCACAACAATTACGGTGTACCCATCATCAATCCAGAAGCTGATGACGACATTATCGTTCAGATGAATCGCTGCAAAGCAGACATGCCGCCATTGGCCATGGGCGTCGTCATTGACAGTGCCGGACTGCCGCATTTAAAAGCATGCCATGGAACCGGCGGCACAAAGTCCATTGATCAGCTGCGTATGCTGAAAGAAAACGCTGGTGTGCCATTTATCGTTAAAGGCATCATGACAGCGGCAAGCGCCTTAAAAGCGCTGGATGCTGGTGCAGATGTCCTCATTGTGTCAAACCATGGCGGCAGAGTGTTGTCCGATGTTCCAGCGACCGTTGAAGTATTGCCGGAAATCGTTGACGCCGTTGGAAAGCGGGCAACCGTGATCGTCGACGGCGGCATCCGTTCTGGCCTGGATCTCTTCAAAGCCTATGCTCTTGGCGCCGATCTCTGCCTGATCTGCCGACCGGTTTTGGTGTCATACTACGGCGGTGGGCAGGAAGGCATCGAATGCTATTTTGACAAGCTCCTCGATGAATTAAAAGACACCATGTACATGTGTGGCGCAAGAAAAATTTCCGACATCACACGCGATATGGTTCGGATGCCATTTTGATCGTGCAATGGAAGAGAAGCGTATGTAGGCTTTGATTTGGCAGTATGACGATAGAATGAAAGAAGAAGTGTGAATATCATTAAGATGGAATGAGAAAAAGTTGCAGCACCCTATGCTGAAAGGTAGGCTTTCTGGCATAGGGTGCTTTTATATGGGTAGATTGAATATGCCTTGTCGATCAATCAATCGCATGATATAATGAGAAAAATTTGTCAATTTGTTCTCTAAATGCATACTAGGAGTGTAACTATGATTGAATTCCGCAATGTGACAAAAAACTATGGAGCGTTCACAGCGTTGGATGATGTGTCTTTTCGAATTCAACCTGGTGAGATTGTGGGATTGGTTGGTGCCAATGGTGCCGGTAAAACCACCACCATGAAATTGCTCAATCGTTATCTAACCCCAGATGCGGGCACGGTTTTCATGGATAATGTGGATATTTTTGCCGAGAAGAATGCTCTGCCGATGGCTTATATTCCAGATGCGCCGATTTACTATGAATTTTTGACAGTGAAGGAACATTTCCAATTTATTCGCGACATGTATCCCACGGGAGAATACGCAGTGGATGAATTGGTAAAACGATTTGGCCTCCAACAGTATTTGCAAAAAATGCCGCATGCGCTTTCAAAAGGAAATCAACAGAAGCTGATGATTGCTATGGCTCTGCTGCGAAACTTTTCTTATCTCATCGCAGATGAACCGTTTAATGGCTTGGACCCAAAGCATATGCATGTGTTGAAGGCGATTTTAATGGAGCTGCGTGCGCGAAACAAAGGCGTGCTTCTGTCGACGCACTTGCTGGATGTCATAGAAATGTTCTGTGATCGTTACATCATGTTGGATGGAGGGCATGTGATTGCTGTAGGAACCAAGGCGGAAATTCTGCGGCAGCACGGATTTGATGCCAGCTGTACCATTGAGGATTGTTATATCGCGCTGACGGATCGTGAAACAGGTGAATGGGACAATGAAGACGAAGACCTTGCTATTGATGATAAAGAATACGCTGCGCTATAAGTGCAGCACCGTAAAAAACTGGATCACTGCATATTTTTGCGGTGCACTAAGCATTGCTTTTCTCTTATTGAATGGGGAAGCGGTAGCGGCTTTTTGTCGTCAGTATCAAAACGGCATTGAAATCGGCATGGCATGTTTGATGTTTGTGATGCTGGTGACCAAACGTTATCCGTTAGTGTTGATGAATCCAGCCACCCTGCATTTTTTGCCAGATCGACGCATTGTGCTCGGCATTCTTCTACTTAAATTTTCTGCTTACGTGGTCGTGATGGCGGCAGTTGGCGTTGGTTGGGGCGTGATTATTGGCGATTATTGGTCAGGCGTGCACCTTTTTTCGATGCTCGCACTGTGGCTGCTGTTGACTTGGCAGCGTTATCATCACTCTGTGCCGGAATGGCTGCTGCTATTGGAAATGGCCGCAGCGGCAGCGTTGTTTGCTTTTCATCTGTCGATGTTGGGAATCGTTTTCAACGGGGTGGTGCTGCTGGGGCAGCTGCGTAGATTGATGACGCTGGATTGGGATCGCTATATGAAAGATATGCGTAATTTGGATGTTTTGCAATGTGCCGCAGCGCGCATGGATTGGAGCCGCGTGATGACGGTTGCAAACGAAATAGCGGTGAAGGATCGTTATGCATTGGTTTATCCTCAGCGCTTGAACATGCATCCCCTGCTGAAAAAGAGCATGCTGGATGCGCTGCGTTTGCCAAAAGGATCATGGTCTATATTAGCGATAGAAATTGGGGTAGCATTGGTGGCATTACTCACGCCAATTTTCGGTTCTTTTGGACCGCTGGCCTTCATTGTTGTGTGGAATTTTGCTTTCAGCACGCTTACCACGCAAAATTTGGAATCCATGGTTAAAATGAAAAGGAAACATGATGCAGGGTTGATCATTCCTTATGATAAGCGTACATTGGCAAATTGCTATGCTTTGTGGCCGATTGCTGAGATTGCTTTGCTGCAAATCGGACTTGCGCTGCTGACACCGATCATCATTTGGCCAGCCCTGCTTGCAGCCATTGCTTATGGTATCATTGTTTATGCGTGGCACCATCTTCATCTTAAACGTCCTCATTGGCAGCGTGCTATGAACCTTTGGGCTTCAATGTTGTTTTATGCCATTTCAGGTGGTATGCTTCTTTTGGTGGCGAATTGTCAAGTCAAGTGCAACACCTCAGAATGATACAATTCAAACG
>JAHZHI010000058.1 GCA_019420345.1 Peptococcaceae bacterium | reverse complement strand
AGATCTGGCTTTCCTGTCCAAATTTATTGTAATAGGAGGTTCATCCCATGTCCCACATTGTTGTGCTTCACGGCAGCGCACGTTAGTAGTTCGTGTCATATTGGTTGCTGTACTTATCAATTTAGAATTTCCACTTTTATAATTGAATGTATTGTATTTGTGAAAAAGATAGAGAATACTGTAGATGCTTTTAATATTATTTTTGATATGAAAAATATTTCAGAATATTTGCTATTGTTTTGTTGATTTATATGAAAAAAACAAATATAATAAAAGATATTAATTACATTAGGGGGAAATGAAATCATGCGGTTAGAACAGTTACGCATTTTTGTTGAAGTTGCCAATACTCAGTCCATGAGTATTGCTAGTGAACATTTATTTGTGACACCGCAGCATGTTAGCAAATCGATCAAGCAATTAGAAGATGAATTACAGACCCCACTATTTATACGTTCGAGACATGGTGTGTTTTTGACAAAAAATGGTGAAACAGCATACAATATTGCAAAAGAAGCTGTTGAAAAATGCGATTTATTGTCTCATAAATTTACCATAGAACGGCCTATAGTACAAAGCAAAGAACTTTCGGGTCATGTCACGTTGGTTACATCCTATTCTCTAACTGATGTGGCGTATGAGCTTTTTAAGAACGCTTTTCAATTTAATCCAAATATCTCATTTTCCTGTATTGAATTGGATCCTTCTGATATTATTTTTTATATTGATAATTACAAGCCAGATTGTTGTTTTTTTAATACGGATAACCGTAGCGTTTTCAAAAAGCTGGCGCTGGATTATGAGGTTTATGCTTGTGATTCAGAGCCATTGGAGTTACTGGTTGGTGATAATCATCCTTTGGCTTCATATAAATTTGTTTCATTAAAAGAGATTTGTCATTACCCCATGGCAACGTTTTATTCGGAATATGTTACTGCACTGTATCCCAAATTGTTAGAAGAACAGAGTGGTGTCAATCTTAATATCGTATTTGAAACGAATTCATATTATACTCTATTGAAATGTGTAAAAGAAAATAGGATTTGTGCATTGATAACACCAACAATGTATCAATCTATGTCTGAATACGAAGCCAGTCAGTTAAAGTGCATTCCACTTATTGATAGTCCAACGGTAAAAGATGCGTTGTTTGTATCTAAAACCGTTGAAAATCAGTTAATATATAAGCAGCTCATAGCGGCTTTTGCAGATTATTATAATGGAAGTTTTTTTTATATTGAAGGTGAATAAGTTTAATACGGAAAAACATATAAATCCCTGTCAAAGAACAATGTTTCTACATTGTCGTTCTTTGACAGGGATTTTTTGTTAGAAGATGAGGTGGGCCAAAGGATAGCCGACAAATAAGCAGACAATAGCTGTTGCAAATACAATGATGGTACCATATATAAGAATATCACGTTTTGGTAGCCAGTCTGGATTACCGTGCAACATAGCCCCGCCAACAGAAGATGATGGTAAAACAAATCCAAGATCAATAACAAGAATAAAAAGAGAGGTTAATATAATTGGATTAACAATGCCGGTCGTCATAGCTACTTTGCAGGCAATTGGGACCATAATGGCAGAGACAACAACGTTGTTGATAAGGTTTGTTAATATAAGTGCAATAAAGAGTAAACTACCAATGAAGATGAACACATTGTTGCCGCTTAATAGTGGTGAGATAAAATGCTGTAAAGCATCAGAAATTCCAATACCTTCCGCAGTAACTGCAGAAGAAAGAGTGAATGCTGCGGCTAGCATGAAAATAACTTCCCATGCAACACCTTGAGTAACAAGAGTGCTGAATGAGGTGAAAGGCTTGCCTTTATATTGAACGATCAGTGCAAGCGCGACTGCTAGGATGCAACATGTTGTAGTATCTACATTGGTCTGAAGGAAGATGCGAAGAACATTTCCTTCTGGAAGTAAGAAAGGCAGCATTAAAATGATGACTAAAAGAGCGAACAAAATAATTGCGATTTTAGCGGCGCCGTCCATTGGTTCGATAGCAGTGGCTTTTGCTTCATAATGAATGAGTTTGCTGACATCGGCACGGAAAATGAAACGTGCAAGAAGAAGAAATACAAGCATGAGAATAATACTCATGATACAAGAGAAAACAAGAAAATAGGTATAATTAAGTGTATAAGCACCTTCGGTTGCTGCGGTCATTAACCCAAAGTTTGCAACAACACCTACTTGGAATGGCACGGAGTTAACTCCTAATGTAGCGAAAAATACAACTGCAAAGCACATTAAGGAGATCCATTTGTCGCCGCGCTTTAGTCCGGTTTCCTTTGCGATTGAGTAAATGATAGCCCAGACAATGATAATAGGTGGTGTTAAACCTACAAACATGGAGGGAAGCCAAGCTGCGATAAGGATCATAAATGACAGTATCCATGGATGCCCTTTAGTAAATGAACGACTGATCATCCACATTGCTATTCGCTGTGTGATTCCCGTAGACTGTAGAATCGAACTAAAAGCCATTAAAAAAAGAACCATTAATACGGTGGGATTGCTTGCAGCTGCCTGAAAGGCACCAATAACAGATGTGTAACCGCTTAAGCCTAAGACGAATAAAGCTAAAATACTTGGCCAGATCATGTTAACGGTGCACCATCCCCAGATAGCACCGATGAATGCAAATAAAATAGCTACACCAGTTTCGGAGATTGGCCCCATCGCAGGAAGAAAAAGCCCTATAAACATAAAAACAATGGAAATCAAGGAATTGACTATGTTTTTTTTGGATTGCATGATGAAAACACCTCTTTAGATAACAATATGAGCGCTCTTTGATATTAAGATAATATCAATAAAATAGACTTATAGTAAAGAAGAGTGTAGTTGATGGATGTTTTCAGAACAACTCTCAGTTGTAGCATGAAATATTGGGGCAAAAAGAAACATCTTATATTAAATTTGGTTGAGCTTAAAAATAATAGAAGGCAGATCAGTTATGAAACTATGAGTTGTTGAACGTGTTGATAAAAACCATAGGTTGATTGCATCTAAAAAATTTATGGAATATCATGGGATTAAGCTAAAGCGAAGCAAAACAAGCTCAAGCGAAGCAAAAAATTTTTGAAATAAATGATTGGAGGAAATAAAAATGGCACGTTCTCAGAAAATTTTAGTGCTCGGTGTTGATGGTATGGATCCTAGATTAACCAGAAAATATGTTGATATGGGCTTAATGCCATATACTAAACAATACATTGAAAGAGGGGCACAACGTCATGACTTAGTTATGCTTGGTGGTGCACCAACAGTAACTCCGCCTATGTGGACCACATTGGCAACAGGGGCCTATGCGAATGTTCACGGGATTACTGGCTTCTCTAGACATACTCCGGACAATCCTGGTGAATTAAGTTATAATATTGATTCTCGTCTCTGTGAAGCTGAACAGATGTGGAATGTAACTGCAGAGGCTGGTTTGAAGACGTTGGTATGGCACTGGCCTGGTTCTGCTTGGCCACCAAGCAGCGATAGCGAAAACCTTTTGGTTGTCGATGGTACCTCTCCAGGTTCTGTAGGTATGTCTGTTAACCAGTGTGAAAAAGATTTTCTGGTTGTTGCAGATGTTGAAACCACTGAAACAACTTTTGTAGAAGCAGTTTCTACTGGTGCTTCTAAGGCCTGTATTGTAGAAGACTTAGATTTGGATGCTGTAGAAGAACATAAACAGGTTCATAATCCGATTAAGGTTATTAGTAAATTCGAAGAAACTTGCGGTTATGCAACAGAACTTTACATTGACCAACAGCTTTCTCCGGTTAAAGAGGCAAAGGGATGGGCTGCTGCACCAGCTGATGCAAAAGAATTTGTTGTATTGCCATCTCGTAGCATGTTGCGTCGTCCGGCTTTGATTCTGAAAAATGAAGATGGCGTATATGATAGAGTAGCAATCTATAAATCTAAAAAATCTGAAGAACCCCTGGCTGTTATGAAGGTTGGCGAACCAGCAGTAGGCGTTGTTGATGAAGTCATCAAGAATGGTGAAAAAATGCCGACCTGTAACCGTAACTATCTCCTCGTTGAATTGAGTGAAGATGGTAATCATCTGAAATTATATGTATCCCCAGCAATGGATATGACCAATGACAGTGTATGGCATCCAAAGAGAATTTATAAAGATATTGCTGAAAATGTTGGTTATGCGCCACCAACTACTGTATTGGGCGCACAGAGTGATCTGTTGATCAATAAAATTATGCTGCCAATGTGGACCATCACTGCAAACTGGCAGGCAGATTCCATTCTCCACTTGATTGAAAGTGAAGACCTTGACGTTGTATTCTCTCACTATCATGCAGTAGATATGGAAGAACATAACTTTATTCGTCGTATGGCACCACTGCCAACTGCAAAAGTAACACCAGATGAAGCAGAAAAATGGATGCGTGACCTATACGTTCAGACAGATAACTACCTTGGCCGTTTCATTCATCTGTTAGACGAAGGATGGACCATTTTCATTGTTTCCGACCATGCACAGGTTGCTCCTAAGTATGGCGTAGAAATGCTCTTTGATATGACCGGTCTTTGCACCCCTATCATGGAAGAACTGGGCTATACGGTTGTTCTCAGAGATGAAAATGGTAAAGCGATTGGTATAGATTGGACCAAGACCACTGCTTATATTGAGCGCGAAGGACATTTGTATCTGAACCTGAAAGGCAGAGACAAACACGTTGTTGATGGTGTAGAAATTGATGGTATTGTAGATCCTGCCGATCAATACGAAATGGAAGAAAAGATTATGACAGACTTGTACAGCTACAAGTCTAAGATTACCGGCCATAGAATTGTTGCTGTAGCGCTTCGTAATCGTGATGCGGTGCTTCTTGGCCAGGGTGGCCCACAAGCTGGTGATATCTGCTGCTGGATGGCAGAAGGCTACAACGCTGATCATGCAGACTGCTTGTCAACCGCTTATGGTGAATATGATACTTCTGTATCCCCAATCTTCATTGCTGCTGGCCCAGGTTTGAAGGAAGGCTTTGAAACTGAACGTATCATTCGTCAAGTTGACTTGGTACCAACTATTGCAGCTTTGGTAGGTACTCGTATGCCGGATCAATGTGAAGGTGCACCTGTGTATCCAATTTTTGAAAAAACATTATTGGCTGATTGACGCTAGCATGTCATTAGGGAGAAAACTGCGGTTTTTAAAATCGCAGTTTTCTTCATTTAATTATGGGTTAGAAGGATGTGTAAATATGTCGGAATTAATTGAAAAACGTTCAGAAAAATCTGGAGCAAGAGTGGAGCGTCTGAAAGCTCGAAAAAGACGTTGCGTTTGTAAATATTGCGGAAAAGAATTAAAGTTGCGCCGTATTATCTATAGCTCTTTTGAAGAAGCGAGAACTGAATTGTATTGCAATCACTGTAAGCGTATTGAATATGGTGTAGAATGGCAAACCTATAAAAGTGCTAAATTTTATGTCGAACATTCTGGGATTAATCTTTATCCAGGATTGGATGATAACGAACAATGTAAACAGATGAATATTGCCAAGATCGCTGAAATCATGGATTGGGTATGTCATAATCTGGGGGTAGTAGATGACAGTGGGTTTTCCGTTCCGTTGAATTTTCTGCCAGAATTTATGGCTGAGTGTGTCACAATTTCTGATGAAGAATTATCAAACTTTGATGATGACGATGAAATTGAAGATCTTTACGCAGCCGATTAAGAAATAAAAAGGAGGAATATCAGATGGAACTTGGAGAAGAAAAAACTGAAAATAACAACCAAATACCTTTTATACAGGTAGAAAAACTTGGGTGCAAGAGCGGCCATAGATATTTGCTCCGAGATATTAACTGGAAAGTCGCTCCTGGGGAACATTGGTTGGTTTTTGGTATGAATGGAAGTGGCAAAACAACGCTTCTCAGTATTATTTCTGGCTTTAAACAGCATACGGAAGGTCGAATCGAACTTTTTGGAAAAGAAATCAGTAATGATACCATCATGGAAAATCGAAAAAAGATTGGTTTCATAAGCGCGTCATTTTTTGGAAAAGTATATGGCAATGAATCGGCGCGAACGATTGTTTTGTCTGGCTTGACAGGAACATTTGGTCTTGATGATCTTGTTCCTCTGGATGCGGATAAAAAGGCGTATCAGTTGCTAGAAGCGTTTCATTTAGAGGATCGTGCGGATTATCCGTTCTATATGTTTTCCAAAGGCGAGCAGCAAAGCATTTTGATTGCACGTGCGTTGATCAATGACCCTATGCTGTTGATTCTGGATGAACCGTATACAGGTCTGGATATCTATAATCGAGAATATATTGCAGATACCATTGCTCATTTGGGAGAACAAAAAGATCTGACCATTATTTATGTGACCCATTATGTGGAAGAAATCACACCTTTGTTTGAAAATACGTTACTGTTAAAAAATGGCATGGCTTTTCGGCAAGGGAAAACAGCGGACTTGTTTACTTCAGAAATATTTTCTGAGTACCTAGAGCATAAAGTGGATTTGCAAGGAAGCCAGGATAAAGGCTATAGCATCAAACTAACATGTAACTCGAATCTCACGCATAAAATCAGTTAAGAAGGTAAAGACTATGACGGTAAACTTTGAATTTATAAATAAACTGCGTGACGTGCAGGTTGCGGAACAAGTTGGAAAAATGGCGGCATTGGGTTATTTTGATGTGGAATTTACCTTATATGGCTGTGCGTATTACATGGCAAAGAAGGATATGATCTACTATAAGGTGAGCGGAAACGCTGCGGAAATATACCACTATGTAGACCTTGCACAACGTCAGGACATATTTCCAAGTGCGGTAGAATGTCTTACCTTAAAATGTCCAGTGCCTTTAGGTGAAAAAGAAACGATCGAGTTAAAAGTAAAACACCGCTTGGCAAGGCAGCTACAACGGCATTATTCCAAAGCCTACTTCCTCAAGCTGGCGGAGATTTCCAAACGTGTTCAAAATAACAGTGCTGCACCATTGTTATGGGAATTGGCAGAAGACATTGAAGGCCATTTTGATGAAAACCAGCTGAAGCAATTTGAAAATCTTTTGCATTATACTTATTCCTGCAGAAAAATCACGCTGGATGAGTACAATAAACTATCCGAGTGGTTGCAGGAAGAATATGATAACATGATTGATGGCGTTATTGATCAGGATGTTTATGAAAAAACGTTTTATGGTATTGCCTATGAAAACAACGGTAAAGTCAGCTACTACTCTAATGCACAATTTGATTACGTGTATAGGAAAATTGAAACCTTAGAGAAAAATGGCACGTTCATATCGCCAATATTCTCAAAGCACTATGTGTATAGCAAACAAACACAGCTTCATGAAAAAGTACAACAATTTAAAAACGAGTTAAAGCAACGGTACACTGAACAATATATGCAGGATCTTCATAAATTGCGTGGTACCGGCTGCTCCCAGGAAGAAATATTGGCCATGGGCCAGGAGGTTTGTTCTAATAAAGCTTGTGAAGAAACACTAAAGTGCTATGCCAGTCGATGGGCGATTTAGAATGTACAAAGGCTTTTGCACCATGAATGATGAGAACGGTGAAAAAGCCTTTTTCTTATTGGGTGAAAAGCAGGCAATGGAGTATAATTTATTTAATCAACCATCTCCTGTGAAAGACCTGCTAATAAAAGTCAAGCCATAAATCCATGATTTTTCATCATAGATT
>JAHZHI010000057.1 GCA_019420345.1 Peptococcaceae bacterium | reverse complement strand
TTGAGGCTTAAGACGAGAAAAAGGCCACCTTGCGGTGACCTTTTTCGACAAGCTGGCAGCTCCGATTTTCGGAGCTGCTTTTTTATTCGATTTAGCGCTGTGGGTCGATGAGACCATAGGTGCCGTCTTTGCGGCGATAAACGACGCCGATGTCGTCGGTATCTGCATTGAGGAAGATGAAGAAATCATGGTCGAGAAGTTCCATCTGCATGACAGCTTCTTCGATGTCCATGGTCTTAACGGTGAAGACTTTCTTCTTCGTGACGATTTCTGGTGCTTCTTCAGCATGTGCAATTTCATCCGCAGCTGGGCTGAACATTGGTTCTGCCTTCGCTTGTTTTCCCTTGCGGTTCATGCGGGTTTTATACTTGCGGATTTGGCGTTCGATCTTATCAACGATGGCATCAATGGATGCGTACATGTCGTTGGAAGATTCTTCAGCGCGAAGAATGTAACGGCCCAGAGGAATGGTGGCTTCTGCTCTGTGATCGCCTTTTTCAACGATCAGAGTTACAGTGCCTTCCATTTCGTTGTAGAAATATTTTTCGAGTTTGGAAAAACGTTTTTCTACATAATCTTTGAGTGCGTTGGTAACTTCAGTATTGCGTCCTTTAATGGTGATGTTCATAATGACCATCCTTTCAACAGTGACATTCTTTCACATAAAAATGTGAATCTATACATTTATTATATTCTTAAAATTCTTTATTTCAAGGGGCTTCATACATTTATTTCACGCAACATTTTCAAAAGCTCCACAAATCGTTGATCTGATATGGAGTAAATTGACATTTGACCGGTTTTTTTGAATGTGACGATCTTGTGTGCACGAAGAAGTGCCAGATGCTGAGACAAAGAACTGTGTGAAATGTTTGATGCCTGCATCAAAAGATCATGAATTTCATTCACGGATCTCGGCGCTTCTGACAAAATGTACAAGATCATCAGGCGATTCGGGTTGCTGAGGAGTTTTAGCATGGCAGCTGTTTTTGTAAAGCGTTCGCTGTCAGCTAAAAGCTCAGGCACAGAGTTGGCGCTTGGGGTCATTATAATACCTCCTTAATTAAACTACCGAAAAAGTTTAATTTATTTATTCTATAATTATTTTTATTATACCTGACTCTTTATGAAAATACAATATTTGTTTTTAAGAATATTCAATAATTTGGTCATAATCTCTACAAAGGTCATGGAGAATTGGTGACGATGCGCCTTTGCGCCGATATTTATTTGAGTTTTTTTGCCTATGTGGTATAATAAATTGGTTGAATCGACCGAAAAACACGAAACTGCCGGAAGGCAGCATTAACCAAAGAAAAGAGTGAATAGGTTGGGTATCGATACTTGGTTGAAAAAAGTATTAGACGACAATAAAAAAGACGTGAAGAAACTTGAGAAGTTTGCTGCTCAAGTGAATCAGTATGATAAACCATTCAGAGAATTATCTGATGAAGAACTTGCTGGTAAAACAGCTGAATTTAAAGAACGTTTGGCGAATGGCGAAACGCTCAATGATATCATGGCTGAAGCTTTTGCTGTTGTACGTGAAGCTTCTGATCGTATCTTAGGTCTGCGTCATTTTGATGTTCAGATCATGGGTGGACATGTTCTCCATGAAGGCCGCATTGCTGAGATGAAAACTGGTGAAGGTAAAACGTTGGTGGCAACGGCGCCAGTTTACCTCAATGCATTGGAAGGCAAAGGGGTACATGTTGTCACTGTCAATGACTATTTGGCACGTCGTGACGCGGAGCAGCTGTCGCCGCTGTATAACTTCCTGGGCCTGAGTGTGGGCCTTATTGTTCATGGGCTTGATTATGTTCAGCGTAAAGACGCTTATGCATGCGACATTACTTATGGAACAAACAATGAATTCGGTTTTGACTATCTGCGTGACAATATGGTCATGCATGAACGCAATATGGTTCAACGTCCATTGAATTTTGCTATCGTCGACGAAGTGGACTCTATTTTGATCGATGAAGCGCGCACACCGTTGATTATTTCAGGTCCTGCGGCAAAGGCAAAAGACTTGTACACCCCGATGGTGGGCATTGTTCGTAAGCTGAAAAATGAAGAAGACTATACTTTTGATGAAAAACTGAAAACGGTTGCATTGACTGAAGATGGGACCAAGCACGTAGAAGAAATGCTTGGCATTGAAAATCTCACCGATGAAGTCAATATGGAATTGGCGCATCATGTCAATCAGGCGCTGAAGGCACAAGTGCTGATGAAGCGTGACCGTGATTATGTGGTGCAAGATGGTGAGGTCATCATCGTTGATGAGTTTACTGGGCGCCTCATGTATGGCCGTCGTTACAGCGAAGGGCTCCACCAGGCTATTGAAGCAAAAGAAGGCGTGAAGATCGAGAAGGAAAGTCAGACTTTGGCGACCATCACCTTCCAGAACTACTTCCGCATGTATAAGAAGCTCGCTGGGATGACTGGTACAGCAAAAACGGAAGAGGACGAATTCAGAGCCATTTATGGCATGGATGTTGTTATTGTTCCAACCAATAAGCCGATTGCTCGTGTCGATGCACCTGATATCGTTTATCGTACAGAGAACGGAAAATTTGAAGCCGTTGCTGACAAAGTCGCTGCTTTATATGAGAAAGGACAGCCTGTTCTGGTTGGGACAGTGTCCATTGAAAAGAGCGAAAAGCTTAGCGATATTCTCAAAAAACGTGGCATTCCACATAAAGTTTTGAATGCCAAATACCATGAACAGGAAGCTATGATCGTTGCGCAAGCCGGTAAGGAAAAGAGCGTAACCATTGCGACAAACATGGCTGGTCGTGGGACCGATATTATCCTAGGTGGAAATCCTCAGCTTTTGGCTGATGATATTCTTCATAAAGAACATAAAGATGAAGAAGAGATTACGCCAGAAATGCAGCGTGAAGCATTGGAAACCGCTAAAGAAATGTGTGCAGAAGATCATCAGCGTGTGGTTGATGAAGGCGGCCTTTACATTATCGGCACAGAGCGTCACGAAGCACGCCGTATTGATAACCAGCTGCGTGGACGTAGTGGTCGTCAAGGGGATCCTGGCTATACACAGTTCTACATTTCCTTGGAAGATGATTTGATGCGCCGTTTTGGTGCTGAAACTTTGCCTGCTATTATGGATAAGGTGGGCATGAATGATGAAATGCCAATCGAAAACCGCATGGTCAGTCGCACTATTGAAAATGCACAGAAGCGTGTTGAAGCACGTAACTTTGAAGCACGTAAGAATATTCTCGAGTACGATGATGTTATGAATCGTCAGCGTGAAATTATTTACGATCAACGCCGTCAGGTTTTGCAGGGGCACAATATGGCCGAAAGCATTGGTGCAATGATTGATCGTCTCGTTGATTCTGTCTGTGATGAAGCGGCACATGGTGAAACCTATCCAGAAGCATGGAACTTAGAACAGCTGACGCTGCGCTTGATGGAAATTTTTAATTTCCCAGATGGTGTGGACACTTCTGAATTCCCTAATATGGCTAGTGATGAAGTACGTGATGCTCTTAAAGAAAAAGCGCACGCACGCTATGCAGCGAAGGAAGAAGAAATTGGCCCTGAAATCTTCCATGATTTTGAACGCAATATTCTTTTGCGCAATGTTGATATGAATTGGATGAACCATCTTGATGCTATGGATCAGATGCGTCAAGGGATTGGACTTCGTGCCTATGGTCAGCATAAGCCAATTGACGAATATCGTAACGAATCTTATGATATGTTTAATGAGATGACGTACAATATTCAATACGATACCATTCGCATGCTGTTTGCTGTCACGATTCGTCGCCAAGAAGAAGTTCAGCAGGAGGAAAACAAGGAAGAACGTACAGACATTTTGAATGCACGTCATGGTGATGAAGAGCCTGCTAAAAAGAAGCCAGTTACCGTTAAGAAGGTGGGTCGCAATGATCCATGCCCTTGCGGCAGCGGTAAAAAGTATAAACATTGCTGTGGTAAGAATGCGTAATGCCAAAGACAAGACAAAGCCGAAACCATCGGCTTTGTCTTTTTGATAAAAAGGAGTGGGGATATGGACTACGAAACACATAAAGCATTTGAAGAAGCCAAACAAACCTTGAGTGATTTGAGTGAATCGCTGGATTTGGAAGGCCGTAAAAAACGTATTGCTGAGATTGATGCCATCATCTCGGCACCGGATTTTTGGAACAATCCTGAAGGTGGCCAGGCCATCATGCAGGAAAAGAAACGTCTTGAAAGCAAAGTCGACCACTACAATAGCCTGGCAGGCAAAATGGACGATTTAGAAGTGATGATTGAATTGGCCAAAGAAGAAAATGACGCGGATCTTGAACAAGATATCGTGGATACTTTGGCAGATATCAGCAAAGACCTGGATGCTTTCGAATTAGAAACCATTCTGAATGGTGAATACGATGACAACAATGCCATCTTGTCAATCCACCCTGGCGCCGGCGGCACGGAAAGCCAAGACTGGGCTGAAATGCTCTATCGCATGTATGTCCGCTGGGCTGAACGTCATGGCTACAAAGTCGATGTTCTCGATTACCTTGATGGTGATGAAGCTGGGATCAAGAGCGTAACCTTGATGATCAGCGGTGAAAACGCTTATGGGTATTTGAAAAGTGAAAAAGGCGTTCATCGCATGGTGCGCATTTCACCTTTTGATGCGTCTGGACGTCGTCACACTTCTTTTACTGCTGTGGAAGTCATGCCAGAAGTTGAAAATGACACCACCATTGAAATCGATGACAAAGACCTCAAAGTGGACACTTACCGCTCCAGCGGCGCAGGCGGTCAGCACGTTAACAAGACAGAATCTGCTGTTCGTATCACACATATTCCAACTGGCATTGTCGTTCAATGTCAAAACGAACGTTCTCAGATTCAAAACCGTGCGACAGCTATGAAAATGCTCACTTCACGCCTTGTCGAAGAGAAAATCAAACAGCAGGAAGCTGAAATTGCACGTTTGCAAGGGGAACAGCAGGATATTGGCTGGGGCTCTCAGATTCGTTCTTACGTTTTCCATCCATACACCTTGGTTAAAGATCATCGCACTAATTATGAAAAGGGCAATGTAAACGCCGTCATGGATGGGGATATTGACGAATTCATCAATGCCTGGCTGAAACAACAGGCTGCTAAACAGTTGGCCTATAGCCAGCAAAATAAATAAACGACATAATTTAAGAGGCCGCTTTGCGAAGCGGCCTCTTGTTATGATGGGAAAAAGAGGGAAACTATGTCACATCGGCCAGACTTTTTTGCGATGCCTTCTTATGAAGCGTTTGAAAAATATTATTGGTATCGTGAAGAATTGCAGGAAATATGCAGAAAATTACACATTGATGCCAAAGGCACCAAACAGGAATTAAATGAGCGCATTAAAATGTATTTTGATGGCCAGCGCATGGAAAACGTGCAGCGTGTGGCTTCAAAACGATCGGGTGGACCGATAACATTGTCAACACCATTGTTGCATTGCGGTTTTTCGTTTAACGATACATTCAGAGCGTTTTTTGCTAAGCAAACGGGGGTTGATCCGTTTAAGTTTACAGCGAACATGGCGGCAGCTTGGCGTCGTGTTCAACGGGAAAACGATGAATCCTTCACTTTACAGGATATGTTGAATGTGTTCGAAGGAACATCAGATTATGCAGTGTATGATGCTGGAGCGTGTCAATGGAATCAATTTTTCAAAGATTTTTGTGCTGATGCGAGAAATAAGCAATATAAAAACAAAATGAAAACGGCTGCTATGCTGTGGCGAATCGTACGTGATTCCACAGAAAAGAAAGTGTATTCCTATGAATTGGTGCAAAAATATGAAACGCTGCTGGAAAAAGATGTGTCCGCTGATGAATGATGATGCGACGCTGGAAAAAAGAACCGTGTAAACAAAAGCATGGCGTCCAAATTGCGTCCATGCCAATAGTCATCCGTGACGTAAAACAGTTTTAGACCGTCTCAACTCAGATAAGCGGATGTTCGAAAGTCCATGAGTTCTTTAGTTATCTTCTTGCGCGAGCGCATGCAAAACAATTGTGCCTTGACAATCATATGGCCATTCGTTAAGATAATGTAGAGTCGAGGTGAACTGGATGGATCAAGAGATGATGCGCCAAGCCATTGCTGAAGCGCAGAAAGCGCTGGTTGCTCACGATGTGCCGATTGGAGCGGTTGTTGTGATCAATGGCGAGATTGTCGGCCGTGGCTATAATACGCGAGAACGTGATCATGATCCTTCCGGGCATGCAGAAATCAACGCGATGCGCGATGCGGCGCAAACGCTGGGACATTGGCAGTTGGATGGTGCGACGCTCTATGTGACGCATGAACCTTGTCCAATGTGTGCAGGTGCGATGCTGTTGGCACGGGTTGCCACGGTGGTTTACGGTGCAAGTGAGCCAACTTATGGCGTTTGCGGCAGTCAAATGAATTTGCTGCAGTTTCCAGGGTTTCCGAACAATGTTCGCATTCGTGGTCCGATTGCGCAGGAGGCGTGCAGTGCACTCACTCGTGCATTTTTTCAAAGTTTGAGAGATGCAAAATAATTTTATTTGGAGATGTACCCAAGTGGCTGAAGGGTCCGCACTCGAAATGCGGTAGGCGCTTCACGGCGCGCGAGAGTTCAAATCTCTCCATCTCCGTGTTGCCAGGTTGTGTGTTGCGCAGCCTGGCTTTTTTCGTGCGACAATAGAAAAAACTTGACTTTCGTAAAATCTGTGTTATTATAAATAATGTCTTCGGGCGGTTAGCTCAGTTGGTTAGAGTATCTGCTTGACATGCAGGGGGTCGCTGGTTCGAGTCCAGTATCGCCCAGACCGAAAGAAAAACGCATTCTGTAAAAGAGTGCGTTTTTTTCTTTACTCAGGTATGCTATAATTTGATATTGTATGGCAAGACGGTAGGAATGCCAAAAGAATAATTTGAAGAGGTGTATTCATTTGATGCTAGGTTTCAAGGAACTGGAGCTGTCAGACAAGGATATTTTAAATCGATTTTTTGCAGCTTGTCAGAACCAAAACACGGAATGTTCATTCACCAATCTGTTCATGTGGCGCCGTTGTTACGCGGTGCGTTGGGCGGTGACTGATAATCATTTGATTGTTGAGCCGAATGCATTTGAAGAAAGTTGGATTTTGCCGCCGTATGGCTTAGATGAAGATGATGATTTGTTCCGAGCAGCTATTGAGCATGCTGAGGAAGATTATCGTGACCGTCATAAACGGTTGGTCATTCGCGCGGTGACAGAACGAGATAAAGAGCGTTTGGAACGGCTTTTCCCAGATAGATTCGAATTTGAAGAAGAACCGGACATTGAAGACTATATCTATGAGGCTGAAAAAATGCGCACATTGAAAGGGCGTAAATTAAGCAAAAAACGTAATCATATCAATGCGTTTAAGTCAGAACATCCTGATTACGAATTGGTGCCGTTAACGCCTTACAATACAGAATTGGCCTGGGATTTTGTAGAACATTGGTGCGGAGAGCGTAACCGCGAAGAAGGCATCAATGACAGCCTCCTTTGTGAGCGCGAAGCCATTGCCGATGCTTTGATGAATATGACTGCGTTAGGGTTCAAAGGGCTGATGATTCGTGTTGATGGACGCATTGTTGCCATGACCTTTGGTGATATGGTTAATCGGGATACGGTGCTTATTCATGTGGAAAAGGCATTTGCGGAGTATAGAGGCTTGTATCCACTGATCAATCAGGAATTCCTGAATTATTATTGGAAAGATGCCATGTATGTCAATCGTGAAGAAGATATGGGCTTGGAAGGGCTGCGTCATGCAAAACAATCGTACTACCCAGCCTATCAGGTGACCAAATATAAAGGTGTGTTGAAAGATGAGCCTGCATCAGATCAGAATGGCCACTGATGCCGATCGTGAGGCATTAGAAAATATATGGGATTATTGCTTTCATGATGGGGAGACGTTTCAACGCTGGTATTTTTCACAGTATTATCGTAAAGAAGAATGTATCGTCGGTTGTGTGAATGATGTTCCTGTGGCGAGTTTGCAAGTGATTGACTTGCCGACTCGCGTCAAAGGACAAAATCTGCGTGCTGGCTATATTGTTGGGGTAGATTGCCTCCCAGAATATCGCGGCATGGGTTTTACACGCCGCTTGATGGAAGAGGCGCTGTACCATTATGCACCAGAGCATGATCTGCAGTTGCTGCATTTGATGCCTTTTGAAGCAGATTTTTATGAACCTTATGGTTTTGTATTCAGTGACTATCATTTTAAAATGGAACTGGATATTGAAGAATTTTATCGTCCTGGCAGTCGAGAAATGGCCCATGTGTTTTCTTGGGAACATGTTGATTTGGCTTCGCTCGATCGGTGGCTGCCAGTATTAGAGCAAGTTTATGAGCGCTGTACACAACAGTATGACATTTGCGTTTTACGTAAAGGACTGCGGCGCTGGCGGGCTTTGGCAGATGATTTGGCGATGGAAGGCGGCTATTTGAAACTGCTTTATGATGAGTCGCATCAACCGGTGGGGTTATTGGCTTATATAATGAAGGAAGAGGCAATATTTGTAAGAGAAGCACTGGCTTATGATGCGCGTGCGCGTCAGGCTATTTACTACTATATTGCCAGTCATCGTTCACAGGTGAAACGCGTGCAGTGGTCAGCACCGGAAGATGAGCCTATTGCTTTTCGACGCAAAAAAGATAAAGATGGTGTCATGTATCAGCCGTTTATGATGAATTTGATTTTGGACCCGATGATTCTTCCTTTGTTTGCTTCTGCAATGCCGGAGAAAGATTTGATGTTTTCGGTAGAAGGTTGTGGCACATTTCGGTGGTTGGCGCATAGTCTGCATATAGAAAAGGTGTCAAAGGATGTGCATGGACCAATTTTGAACGGCCGTCAGTTGACGCAAATGGCCTTTGACCGCAGCTGGATGCCGCTGGAGGATGAGGCTGTGCTTTCATCCATGGCAGCGCTCTTTACAAGAAAAACGGTCAATTTTAACAATGAGTACTTTTAAGAGCGGTTCATATTGCAATTCGCTCTAAAATTGGGTATTCTTTATGTGAGTGCAATCATATTTATGTGGTGCAATATCCCAGTTTTGTACTGTAGGAGGTCCAGCGATGTCTTTAGAGCTGACGATAGAAACAATTTCCGCCGAACAATTTTTTAATATGGTTCTCGCGGGCGCAGATAATTTAGATTTACATAAGGAAAGCGTCAATCAATTGAATGTCTTTCCAGTTCCTGATGGCGACACGGGGACAAATATGGCCATGACGATGCAGTCGGCGGCAAAATTTATTCGCCAAGCAGAAACACAAAGTGTGGAAGAATATGCAAAACAAGCAGCCTATGGCGCTGTCATGGGCGCGCGCGGCAATTCTGGCGTTATTTTTTCACAGATTTTGACAGGTTTTGCAAAAGCCATGAGCGGTCAGCAGACGATCGATGCAGCCGCATTGGTTGCTGGTTTCAATGGCGGCGTACAGTCTGCTTATAAAGCAGTGAGCAACCCTATGGAAGGAACCATTCTCACTGTTGTGCGAGAAGCAGCCGAAGCATTGGCGGGACAGTACAAAAAAGGCATGGATATTCTCGAATGCCTGCGCATTTATATTGCTGCTGGGCACGAGTCGTTAAAACGCACACCGGACCTTCTGCCTGTTTTGAAGCAGGCAGGGGTGGTTGATGCAGGCGGCAGTGGTTATTTATATGTCATCGAAGGCATGCTGGCCAGCCTTGAAGGAAAGACTATTGAAAAAATTGAAGTGGAGGACCGCGGTGAAGCGGATCTCAATGATCAATTCGATCACTTCTTTGCTTCTCCTGAGGATATTGTCTATCCATATTGCACAGAATTCCTTGTTCGCACAAAGAAACATGATGTAGAAGAAGACATTGATGTTTTAAAAGGCATGCTTCATGATCTTGGTGACTGTATGCTGGTTGTTGGTGCCGGAAATACCATAAAAGTACATATTCATACGAACCAGCTTGCTCGTGTTATCGAATGTGGTGCATCACTTGGCGAACTGGATGATATTAAAATCAATAACATGCGCTCGCAGAATAAGGCGCTGCAGAATAAAGGACAGCAGACCGATCAGCCTGCGGTTTATAAAGATGCCATCATTGTTGTCTGCAATGGCGAAGGGCTGGCAGATATTTTCAATGGCTTGGGCGCAACGCATATTATTAGTGGCGGTCAGACCATGAATCCTAGCACACAGGATTTTTTGGATGTTCTTGATCACATTGAAGCGGAGAACATTTTCATTCTGCCGAACAATAAGAACATTATCATGACTGCACAGCAAGCGGCTGGCATGGCAAAGAATAACAACGTGCATGTGATTCCATCAAAGACATTTCCTCAGGGTATTTCTGCGTTGATGGGGTATATGCCAGAGGTAGATGTTGATGAAAACATCAACAATATGACTGGCAGTCTGGCAGCGGTTCAAAGTGGGGAGATTACGCAAGCCGTGCGCGATACAACCATTGATGAGGTTTCCATCCATCAGAATGAATATATGAGCATTCTTGATGGTAAAATCATTGCTTCCTGTGAGACCTTGGAAGAGGCTGTGGAAGCAATGGTGGAAGCAATGGTGGACAATGATGCAGAACTAATCAGTTTGCACTATGGCATCGATGTTGAAGCAGATGATGCAGAAGCAATGGTGGAAAAACTTGAAGGAGAGTATGACGACATCGACTTTGAACTCTACGACGGCGGACAGAGTGTGTATCATTACATTGTGTCTGCGGAATAAGTGAGGTTGATTCATGAGAATAGCGATTGTAACAGACAGTACTGCCGATATTCCACAGAACTTGGCGGAATCGCTGAATATTAAGGTGATTCCGTTATCTGTGCATTTTGGTGGTAGAGCCTATTTGGATCGTATAGATATCTCAAATGAGGAATTTTACAGCTACATTGGCACAGCAAAAACTTTGCCAACGACATCACAGCCTTCTCCGGCACAGTATTTAGATGTGTATCGTGCTTGCAAAGAAGAAGGCGCAGAACGTGTTATCTCCATGCATATTTCTTCAGAAATGAGCGGCACTTATCAAGGTGCAAAACTCGCAGCGGAGATGATCAAGGACGAAATCCCTGTAGAAGTGATTGACAGTCGTACAGTGACTATTGGCTTGGGGCTGCAGGTTGTGTCGCTGGCGCAGTATTTGCAGGATCATCCAGATGCAAGCTGGGATGATATCCTGGAATGTGTTCAAGCAATCATTAAAAAAACACGCATCTATTTTCTGTTAGACACCCTAGATAATCTGTAAAAAGGCGGCCGCATTGGCAAAGCAAGTTATCTGGTTGGTTCGATATTGAATATTAAACCTGTGCTCGTTGTCGAAGATGGTTTTATCAGTGCTTATGAAAAAATTCGTGGCAAAAAAATTGAAAAGGCCGTTGATCATTTGACCGATATTGTTGTTAAAATGATTGATCCGACAAAGACATTACATATTGTTTTGGGATATAATAATGAAGCGTATTTAGACATTCTCAAAAATTCGTTGCTGCCGAAGCTGATGGCACATCTTGATCATCAAGGCATAGAGCCTGACAGCTACGAATTGGGAAGCGTGGTAACGACGCATATTGGACTTGGCGGAATTGGTGTAGCATTTTATCAATTATAAGAGGTGGAAAGCATGGATAACAAATTGAAAAAGATTGAACGACGACTCGAAAAACTGTATCGTGTGCAAAAGCAATTGGAAAAAAAGCGTAAAAAGTTAACGAAGGTTGCAACAAAGAGCAAAAAGAAGGCTGTTGCAAACAGTAAGAAATTGGCTGCAGCAAAGGTGCCTGTAAAAGTTGCAGCGAAGACGGGCACGAAGAAGAAAAAACTGCTTGGCATTGTTGGTGTTTCCATTGGTTTGGCAGTCGTCTCAACAATTGCAGCCGTGCTTGTTACCAAATTGATTCAGCGTGCATCTGTTCAGAAAAATGCAGGCAATAGAAATGCTTACGAAGAGAGCGCTGATGGTCCAGCCGACGCAGGAAATTCCGATTATGAAAAAGCAAGCCTAGAAGAATTGGAAGAAGCACTTCTTAAAGTTGAAAATCAACTTGATGAAGTCACCGCAGCTATTGAAAAAACGAAAAACTAATCTGTTGGCCCATCACCGGGAAATGGTGATGGGCTTCGTTATTTTTATTGATAAAAAGGCTTGCGCGCGCGTCGTAAAGATGATATACTCTTAACGTTGTAAAAAACACGGTTCTTTGTTCCGCGCTCTGGAGCTCACAGGGGTGAGAGGGACGCGTAAAAAAATAGAACCGGAAGAAAAAATCCAAATTATGAGAGGAGGTGCCAAAATGTCAGTCGTATCTATGAAACAACTTTTAGAGGCTGGGGTACATTTTGGTCATCAAACACGTCGCTGGAATCCTAAAATGGCGCCGTACATTTTTGCAGAAAGAAATCAGATCTACATCATTGACTTGTCTAAAACCGTCAAGCTCATCAATGAAGCTTATGATTTCGTAAAAGAAGTCGTTGAAGAAGGGAAGCCAATCCTGTTTGTTGGTACCAAGAAACAGGCTCAGGAATCCATCAAGGAAGAAGCTGTTCGTGCTGGCGAATACTATGTCAACGAAAGATGGCTCGGCGGCATGCTGACCAACTACAAGACCATCGAAACCCGCATCAAACGTCTTTTCGAACTCGAAAAGATGGAAGAAAACGGCACGATGGAACTCCTTACCAAGAAAGAAAAAGCTATTCTTCTTGGCGAAAAGGAAAAGCTGGAACGTTTCCTTGGTGGTATCAAGAACATGCCAGAACTTCCAGGTGCTATCTTTGTTGTAGACCCTAAGAAGGAAAAGATTGCTGTTCACGAAGCACGTAAGCTTGGCATTCCTGTTATTGGTGTTGTTGACACCAACTGCGATCCAGATGAGATCGATTATGTGATCCCTGGTAACGATGATGCAATCCGTGCCGTTAAGCTTTTGACTTCCGTCATCGCAGACGCTGTTGTTGAAGCTAAGCAAGGTGCAGCAAGCGCTGAAGAAGCTGAAGAAGAAGCTGCTGACGCTGAATAAGATTGTTGATTTAGGTAACCGAATTGGGCTCAATGAGGTTACCTTTTTTAAGATGAACTTATCGTTTTAACGCATTATTAGGAGGAATTATAGTGGCAAACGTTACTGCTTCTATGGTAAAAGAATTACGTGAAAAGACCGGTGCTGGCATGATGGACTGCAAAAAAGCACTCCAGGAATGCGACGGCAACATGGATAAAGCCATCGACTATCTGCGTGAAAAAGGGATCGCTGATTCTGCTAAGAAGAGCGGCCGTATCGCTGCAGAAGGCGTTGTTGCTTCTTACATCCACATGGGCGGCAAGATCGGTGTTATTGTTGAAGTAAACTGTGAAACCGACTTCGTTGCAAAGACCGATGCTTTCAAGGAATTTGCACAGAACATCGCTATGCACATTGCTGCTGAAAATCCAAAGTATGTTACCCGTGATGAAGTACCTCAGGCTGAACTCGATCATGAACGTGAAGTTCTGATCGCTCAGGCTAAGAACGAAGGCAAGCCAGACAACATCGTTGAAAAGATGGTTGAAGGCCGTCTGAAGAAATTCTATGGCGAAGTTTGCCTCCTGGATCAGGTTTACATCCGTGCAGAAAACAACGAAACCATCGAAACCTATGTTAAGGAAGCCATCGCTCAGTTTGGCGAAAACATCAAGGTTCGTCGTTTTGCACGTTTTGAGATGGGCGAAGGCCTTGAAAAACGTGTTGACGACTTCGCTGCAGAAGTTGCTGCTCAAGCTGGTGTATAATCCACTATTGAATGTTAAAAATCCCGAGACCGTATTGTACGGCCTCGGGATTTTTTGTTGCAGACATTTATTCCGTTCGAGGGTTTGATATAATATAGAAAACAACGGTTCTGCAAGGAGACAAAGTCATGGATTTATTAGAACATCTAAATGCTGCACAGCGTGAAGCGGTGACGACCACGGAGGGAATGGTGCGCGTCATTGCGGGAGCTGGCTCAGGAAAAACACGTGCGCTTTCTCATCGATTTGCTTATCTGGTCAATGAACTAGGGATCTTGCCTGGTAATATTTTATGTGTAACGTTTACCAACAAATCTGCAGCGGAGATGCGTCACCGTATCCATCAGCTGACAGGAGACAATGATACAGGATACATCAATACGTTTCATGGCTTTTGCGTGTCTGTGCTGCAGGAAGATTGCTATGCCATACAATATCCTCAGAGCTTTTTGGTGTTGGATAATAATGATATTGATGCTATGCTGCAATTGATCTATGAGGAGCGCGGCTTAACATTGCGGGATAGAACGTTCTCTGATGCTCGCGATATGATAGAAATCCGTAAGTTAAAAAAAGAGCCGAAATACTACTATGACATGTTAACGATGTCTCTGGATATATTGCGGCAAAAATATGAGCAGGCAACGGCTGCCGATGATATTATTTTTTACGGTTATTTGTATCAAGAAAGGAAATGTTTTGGCGTCGATTATAATGATTTGATTGCCTTTACACTGCATATTTTTAGAGAAAATGAAGAGGTGCGTTTGAAATGGCAGGAGCGGCTGGAATACATTATGATTGATGAATTCCAGGATATTGATGCGCTTCAAGTTGAGTTGATGGCAGTGTTGTGTGATTATCATAAGAATTTATTTATCGTTGGTGATCCCGATCAGACGATATATACGTGGCGTGGTGCAAATGTAAATTATTTGCTGAAATTTGATCAGAGATATCCGACGACGAAGACCATTATGATGATGGAAAATTATCGTTCCACGCCTGAGATTCTAGCCGTGGCCAATCATTTAATTGCGAAAAACCAGCACCGCATGAAAAAAGCCCTGATTCCAGTTTGCCCATCGGGGCAAGCGGTGGTCTGCCACTTTGCAGATCATCAGGAAGCCGAAGCAGCATGGATGGTTGATGAAATAAAAAAATTGAAGGCATCAGGTATTCCATACAGCGATTTGACGGTGCTTTATCGTGCGCACTATGTGACTCGAGCTGTTGAAGAAGCGTTTATCAAGGAAAAAATTCCTTATATGATTTACAGCGGTGTACAGTTTTTTAACCGCAAGGAAATTAAGGATGCGTTGAGCTATTTGCGCATGATTCTTTATCAAGATGATCTGTCGTTTCGACGTATTATCAATGTGCCTAAACGCAATCTCGGAAAGCGGCGCATGGCTTTTTTAGAGGAAGTAGCGGAAACACAGGAATGTACCTTGTATCAGGCGCTGAAAAATAATCTTGCTGATCCATTGCTGAAAGGAACAAAAGCACAGGCATTTATAGACCTGATTGAGCAATTTGCTCAGGAATATGAGGGACGGCCCGTTTCGGAAATTTTGGCGGATATTCTCAATAAGAGTGGGTATGAGACCATGCTGCGCACAGAAGGCAGCCAGGAACGTTTGGATAACATTGCAGAATTAAAGCAGTCGGTATACACTTTTGAAACCACTTGCGGCGAAGAAGTGACACTGGCGTATTATCTATCGCATGTGGCATTACTGACCAATGCGGATGCAGATCAGGGCGGCGATCGCGTAAAGCTCATGACCATTCATGCTGCAAAGGGACTGGAATTTCCCTACGTGTTTCTTTGCGGACTCAGTGATGGCATTTTTCCATCTCGGCGGGTGCGCTCCATTCAGGCAATGGAAGAAGAACGTCGTCTGGCATTTGTTGCTTTGACCCGAGCCGAGAAGGGGTTGTATTTATCGGAAGCGGATGGCAGAAATTTTGATGGAACGGTACGTTATCCGTCACGCTTTTTGATGGACATTGATCCAAGGCTGCTTTCTTTCACACAATCACCAACCGCTGCACGCCTTCAGGCGGCCGAGCGGTATTTCTCACGCAGTGAACAACAGTTGGTGGACGAAGAACAGGCCGCTTTGCTCAGGCCTGGTTTGCGTGTGCACCATGCGGTCTTTGGTGATGGTACGGTCTTGGCGATTGATCAAGATAAAAGTGCTTATGTGATTCAGTTTGACGGGATGCAAACACAACGTGCCATTTCTTTTCGCACTAAGCTGGAGAAACTTTGAGCACGATGTATTTTTTAGAAAATTCCGGGCGTTTATAGGAAAATGCATCGGAATTTTTCTTTGCGCGAAATCCTTGGTGAAAAGCCTGCAATTCGTCAAAGAGACGTTTCATTTATCATGAATAGTATGGTATAATAGGCCCAGTGTAAAAAAACAGTCTTCAACAATGAACATGGGGGTATGACTATGGAAGCTAAATATAAACGTGTCATTATTAAATTGAGCGGTGAAGCACTTGCCGGAGAAATGGACTTCGGTTTGGAAAGCAACACGCTGAACTCTTTGGCTGATCAGATTTCAGAGATTGCTGATCTGGGTGTGGAAGTGGCAGCAGTTGTTGGCGGTGGAAATATCTGGCGCGGTGTGGCTGGTGCAAAGCGCGGCATTGATCGTGCAACAGCAGACTATATGGGCATGCTGGCAACGGTGATCAATGCGCTGGCCTTGCAGGATGTTTTGGAAAAGCATGGTGTAGACACACGTGTTATGTCTGCCATTGAAATGCGTGAAGTGGCAGAACCATATATTAAGAGAAGAGCCATTCGCCACTTGGAAAAGGGCCGCGTTGTTATCTTTGCAGCGGGCACCGGCAATCCATTCTTCTCCACTGATACAACCGCGGCGCTGCGTGCGGCTGAAATTGAAGCGGAAGCCATCTTGATGGCGAAGAAAGTCGACGGCGTATATGATTGTGATCCAAAGACGCATCCAGAAGCTAAGCGTTTTGAAACATTGACCTTCTTAGAAGTGCTGAATCGCGGGCTCAAGGTCATGGATTCTACAGCGATCTCCTTGTGCATGGACAATAATATTCCAATCCAGGTGTTCAATATTACCGAAAAAGGGAACATGATGAAGGCTGTTTTAGGTGAAAAAATCGGAACTTTAGTAGGAACAGGGGAATAAAAAATGATTGATGAAATTTTATTAGACGCTGAAGAGCGCATGGAAAAATCCATTAACAAATATCGTGAAGATCTTACCCACATTCGTACGGGAAAAGCCAATGTTTCTCTGTTGAATGGCGTAACCGTTGATTATTATGGCTCACCAACGCCAATCAATCAGGTAGCAAATGTCAGTGCGCCTGCACCAGATTTGCTGACCATTCAGCCATGGGATAAGGGCATCATTAAAGATATTGAAAAAGCCATCTTGAAATCGGATCTTGGCCTGAATCCAAACAATGATGGGACCATCATCCGTCTGCCATTGCCACAGCTGACCAAAGAAACGCGTACAGATCTTGCAAAACAAGCGCATAAGAAGGCTGAAGAAGCCAAGGTTTACATTCGTAACATCCGTCGTGATGCCAACGATTCCATCAAAAAACTTGAGAAGAACAAGGAAATCACAGAAGATGAATCTAAGGGCGCTCAGGATGATGTTCAAAAGCAGACTGACGCGGCTGTTGCAAAGATTGAAAAAATCTATGACGAAAAAGAAAAAGACATCATGAGCATCTAATGCCAAATCAAAGGACCGATTGGATCGGTCCTTTTTTATTGGACAATTCTTGGCTGAAACGATGTATTTTTTTATGGAGTATGATAAAATATAAATTGATTGTCCTTATAAATCATGAGGTGAGTCAAATGGAAAATAAACATCATACACTCGATGATATTAAAAATGGCAGCATTCCGCGTCACATTGCTGTCATTATGGATGGCAATGGACGCTGGGCAACTGCGCGAGGCATGGTGCGTCTGGCTGGGCATACGGCAGGCGTTGAAGCCATCGATGAAGTACTGGAAACGGTCAAAAAGATTGGTACAAAATATTTTACTGTCTATGCTTTTTCGACAGAGAATTGGCGCAGACCAGAAGATGAAGTAAATGGATTAATGAACTTGTTGGTTGAGTATCTTGATAAGAAGATTGCAAAACTGAATGCCGAAGGTGTGTGTGTGCGTACCATCGGTGATCCGGAAAAATTAAGTGCGCGTGTGCGGCAAAAAATTGAAAATGCCTACGCATTGACAAAGGACAATGATGAAGTGATATTTAACATTGCGCTGAATTATGGCGGGCGCCAGGAGATTGTTCATGCGTGTCGTGAGATTGCAAGAGCATGTGAAGCAGGCGAAATGTCTTGGGATGCAATTGATGAAACCTGTTTCGCGGACCATTTGTATACTGCAGGACAACCAGATCCGGACTTACTGATCCGTTCCTCTGGTGAATTGAGATTAAGCAATTTCCTGCTTTGGCAAGTGGCGTATTCAGAGTTTTGGATCACAGACACCTACTGGCCGGATTTCCGTGCTGGAGATTTGTACGATGCGGTGTATGCGTATCAAAAAAGAGACCGTCGATATGGTGGCTTAAAGAAGTAGGTGAGTAATGTGAAAACAAGAATTTTAACAGGGGTTATTGGCATCCCGGTTGTTTTGCTATGCATTTTTGGCCCTACGCCATTGATTTATCTCTTGGCTTTTGTCATGATGGCGGCGTTGAATTATGAGCTTGCGCATATGCAGGGTGAGCAGATGCAGCGTAGTTTTTTGGCGTTTGGCTTTCTCAATATGCTGATTGCATTCGGCTGCTATTTATTTGTTACAAAAGAACTGGGATTTATTTTTGCCATCACCAATGTGTTGGTCATGGCTGAAGTGGTCTTTTCCTATCCGCGTATTCAACTTTCTGAAATGCTGTTTTTAGCGTTTATCAATATTTATGGCACTTGGCTGCCACTGCATATGATTTCTTTGAGATTGCTCAATGATGGTGCATGGCTGTTGATGAGTGTGTTCATTATGGTTTGGATATGCGATTCGGGCGCTTATTTTTCAGGCTACTTCTTAGGCAAGCACAAAATGGCACCGCATCTATCGCCAAAGAAAACCATTGAAGGTGGCGTTGGCGGCGTGCTGTTGACAGTGATTGCTGCTATTGTAATTGGACAATTTCTGCCGCTTGCAACCAATATGCTGCATACCTGCCTTATTGGCCTGCTGGTGGCCATTGGGGCGATTGTTGGCGATTTGTTTGAAAGCTATCTTAAACGTTCCTTTGGTGTCAAAGACAGCGGCAATATTTTACCTGGACATGGCGGATTTGCTGATCGTTTCGACAGTTTCCTGTTGGTTGCACCGCTGTGTTTCTATTATTTCAGCATCATGCAGGGCTGAATAGAAAGGATTTACAATGAAACATCTGGCAATTTTAGGCTCTACAGGTTCCATTGGCACCCAGACGCTGGAAGTTGTGGATGCCCTGGGAACTTATCAAGTAGATATTCTCTCTGCACATCGCAATAAGGATCTGCTTTATCAGCAAGTGATGAAGTATCGCCCAAAGCATGTGTTTATCACTGATTCAACGACATATGAATATTTCAAAGGCGTTCAGCAAGAAACGCCTTTTTGTCGTTATCATTATCTTTGGCATGATTATGCATCCTGCTTGTCGGATATTGATTGCGTGATTGGCGCAATCACAGGCGCAGCGGGCATTGAACCAGTGCTTGACTCCTTGAGAGCGGGATTGCGCATTGGTTTGGCCAACAAAGAAACCATGGTCGAAGCGGGCGACATTGTGCTTGCACTTTTAAAACAGTACCATGGCGAGATTATTCCGGTAGATAGTGAGCATTCAGCGATTTTTCAATGTTTGGAAGGACGCCCGGATGAAGTTGCCAAAATCATCTTGACGGCTTCCGGCGGACCATTCCGTACTTGGGAAACAGAACGTTTTGCAAGCATCACCAAGGCGGACGCGCTGAAACATCCAAACTGGTCCATGGGTGCAAAGATCACCATTGATTCGGCAACGATGGTGAATAAAGGCTTGGAAGTTATTGAAGCACATTATTTGTTTAATTGTGATTATGACCGGATCCAAGTTGTTGTTCATCCAGAAAGCATTGTACATTCCATGGTACAGTTCACCGATGGTGCCATTAAGGCGCAGCTGGGCTTGCCGGATATGCGCCTGCCGATTCAGCTGGCGATGACATATCCGGCACGTGTCGCAACAGGGTTTGAGGCGCTTGATGTTTGGGAAATGGGTACGCTCCATTTTGAAAAACCACGTTTTGATGTGTTCCCAGGCATCACAATGGCCTATGAATGTGGGAAACAAGGTGGTTCGGCACCGATTGTCATGAATGCATGCAATGAAGTGGTTGTGGCGGCCTTTTTAGAGGATCGCATTCGTTTTGTAGAAATTGTGCCAACGGTGATGGAATGTGTCGCGCGCACGCCTTGGCAAAAAGTAGAAACGCTGGATCAGATTCATGCCATTGACGCGGAGGCGCGTGCTTTGGCTGCTGACTTGATTAAAGGTTGAGTGGATAAGCAATGAATATTATCATTTCTATCTTCATCTTAGGGTTCCTTGTTGCCATTCATGAATTTGGACACTTTATCGTTGCAAAGATCAGCGGAATGTATGTGACCACATTCAGTATTGGCATGGGCCCCAAGATTGCTTCTTTTCAAAAAGGCGAGACAGAATATGTGATCAGTGTGATTCCTGCTGGCGGCTTTGTCAGTGTCAAGGGCATCAGCGGAGATCCTGATGAGGACAATGACCCGGACGACCCTCGTTTGTTCCAGAATCGGCCGATCATTCATCGCATGTTGTTTACCTTAGCGGGACCATTCATGAATTTTCTTACGGCCTTGGCAGCGCTCCTGATTTTTTATCTGGCGCTGGGGGTCAATGTTGCAGATAATGACAGCCCGCCAATCATTGCAGAAGTAACCGCTGATTCGGCGGCTGCGTCGGCGGGTTTGGAAGCTGGCGATGAGCTGCTTTCCATCAACGGTCAAACCATTCAGACCTGGAATGACGTTGACCAATTGATGGAAAATTACCAGAGCGGTGACATGGACATTGTTTTCGCGCGCGATGGTGAAACGAAAGACACCGTGTTAACGCCTGCGTACAATGAATCCTTGAATCGTTATGCGCTGGGTGTGACGAAACAACTGGAATCTGTTCACCAATCGCTCAGTTTCACTCAGGCGCTGCGGCAGTCGGCCATTATGACAGCGGGAATGAGTACCGTGATTTTTGATGCGGTGATGGATCTTGTGACTGGGCGCACTGCTGTGAATGATGAAGAAGGCGGTCTGTCAGGGCCTGTTGGCATTGTGAATGCCATTGGTGATTCTGTGAGCCAGGGCGTCTGGAGTGTGGTCAGTTTGGTGGCTATTCTTTCGGTAAACTTTGGTCTTCTGAATATGCTTCCTGTTCCAGCATTGGACGGCAGCCGTTTCTTGTTTTTGGTGATTGAAGCGGTTCGTGGCATTCCTGTCAGTCAAAATAAAGAGATGCTGGTCAATTTGATTGGCGTTCTCGCATTGGGACTGCTGATGGTGTATGTGACCTACAATGATATATTGAATCTTGTCAATTAATGGGGTGAGGCAATGAGACGTAAGACAGTTTCTTTTTTGATTCGTGATGTTGGTATGGGCTCGGAGTATCCTGTGACCGTGCAGTCAATGACCAATACCGATTCACACGATGTGACCGCGACGCTGGCACAGGTTGAACAGCTGGCTGGGCTTGGTGCAGCCATTGTACGTGTTGCGGCACCGGATATGGCTGCAGTGCCTGCGGTTGCAGAGGTCGCACGACAGAGCAGCGTGCCGATTGTGGCAGATGTTCATTTTGATTATCGCATTGCTATTGCGGCTTTAGAGCAAGGTGTGGATGCGGTGCGCATCAATCCTGGCAATATTGGCGGATTGGATAAACTTGAAGCCGTGGTTGAAGCGGCGAAAAAGGCTGACGCAGCCATTCGCATTGGTGTGAATTCGGGTTCTGTCGAAAAAGAACTGCTTGAAAAATATGGACATCCTTGCCCAGAAGCTATGGTTGAGAGCTTGGAAAAATATGTGCGGTTTTGTGAATCGCTGGGCTTCAAGAAATTGGTCCTTTCAGTTAAGAGCTCGGATGTGCCAATGATGATTCGCGTCAATGAAATGGCCGCAGAACGCTTTGATTATCCGCTGCATCTCGGCGTGACCGAAGCAGGAACTGTGCGTAGTGGCACGATCAAGTCATCGGTCGGCATTGGGGCGTTATTGGCACATGGCATCGGTGATACGATCCGTGTTTCGCTGACAGGTGATCCTGCCAATGAGATTCCAGTGGCTGTCGGTATTTTGAAAGCATTGGGCTTGATGAAGGCTGGTGTGGATATTGTCAGCTGCCCAACTTGCGGCCGCACGCAGATTGATCTGGCACATCTTGCTGAAGAAGTGGAGTCGTTGTGTCAGACCATTGATCGCCCGCTGAAAATTGCGGTGATGGGATGCGTGGTTAACGGACCTGGTGAAGCAAAAGAAGCAGACCTCGGCATTGCAGGCGGCAAGGGCGCAGGCATCATTTTCCGCAAAGGTGAAATTGTGCATAAGTGCCATGAAGATGAGCTTTTGGACGCGTTCAAACAAGAACTGGAGAAACTGCTCAAAGAAGAAAATAGCTAAATAAAAAAACTTCGTGTCGATTGGCACGAAGTTTTTTATTTATTGGATGGAACGCCCCAATGCGTTTGCCTGCTGAAGTTCATCTTTCCCGTCAATATCACCGGGATACATATTGCCGCCAGCAAGAACGTGGCCCAGGTTGTTCCATTGCAGATGGTCCATGAGGTGGTCATAATATGTGACCACGTCGTCAAATCCATGGCCTTCAGCAGCCATCAGCAGTGCGCTGGCACGACCGTTGCCGCGTAATAAGTTCCCGTCGCCTTCTTCCAGCGCAAACAGACGGTCAATGGTTGTCCGGAGCTGTCCGCTGAGATTCCAGTAATAAAGCGGTGAAGCAAAGACAATCACATCACAGTCTTTGATGACGGGGTAGATGAGATCCATATCATCGTGTTGAACACAAGGACAATCTTGGCTGCTGTGACCGCCGAAGCAGCCTTTGCAGCCATGAATGGTCATGCTGTCAAGCTGAAAGAGGGCAACTTGGTTGCCAGATGCTTCAGCGCCTTCCTTGAAGGCCTTAACAAGGGCCGCAGTATTGCCGTTTTTGCGGGGACTGCCATTTAGAATAACAATTTTTTTAGACATCGTGTTTCTCCTTTAAATAGCGTTTGCCAATTCAGCAGCTTGTTTGCAGCCATCGGTTTGTTCAATATCGCCAACGTTAAGGACGCCTGGCACCAAAACCTCGCCGATCATCTGCCATTTCATCAATGCTGCAGAACGTTCAATAGGTACACGGACACCATCAAGGACGGTGCGGTCGTCTTCTTCACAGCAAGCAATGATGGCGCAGCCTTTGCCAGCAATATTTTTACCTGCCACACAGAATGAATACATTTTGTCCAATACCGCTTTAATTTGTGCTGGAATGGAGTACCAGTATACAGGGGTGGAAAAGACAATGACATCGGCATCTAAAGCTGCAGGAGCAATGGTATTGAAATCATCATCAAACGAGCAGGCTTTTCCGGTTTTGTAGCAGGTTTCGCAGGCGTGGCAGCCACCGATGGTCATATCTGCAGCGTCAAAGCGGGTGACGGTATGACCCTTGGCTTCTGCAGCTTTGATGAATGCTTCGGTCATGGCAAAACTGTTGCCATTTTTGCGCGGGCTGCCGGTGATTACAACAATTTTTTTACTCATGATGGTTTTCCTCCAAACGTCATAGATTCTATGATTGACAGCGGTTGAGTTGACTTCTTTCACCGCTCATACTATGATCATAACAAGAACAGAATAAAAAACAAGTACGCACATTCAGGTGCGATACTTACCTTTAGGAGAGTGATAAAATGGGCATACGTTGTATTTCTGATGAGCAGCTTTGTAACACTGGTTTTAGTTATACGCTGTCGTTGATCAATGGCAAGTATAAGATGACCATTCTTTATACGTTAATGGAGTTTGGGGTGGTGCGGTTTAATGAAATGAAAAAATATATTGGCGGTATTTCCTATAAAACCTTGAGTGCCAATTTGAAAGAACTGGAGGCTGATCAATTGGTGCACCGTGAGGAATATCCGCAAATTCCGCCCAAAGTAGAGTACAGCCTCACTGAGCGTGGAAAGTCGTTGATTCCTATTCTTGATGGCATGTGTGAATGGGGCGATCAACACCGACTGTAAGCGGATGATGGGTAAGCCATGGGATTTTGGCGGGAGATTTTCGCTGGGAGTGATTGCGTTCCCTCGTGGCTTCTCGTATAATTAAATGTTGTAAACAATGAACGAACCACATTTTGGAGGTTATTTTTTTATGAGAATGAAACATGCTTTGATTCCTACCCTGCGCGATGTGCCTGCAGAAGCGCAGATTCCTAGCCATCAGCTGCTTCTGAAGGCTGGCTACATTCAGAAGGTTGCTGCTGGGATGTACACTTATCTGCCGCTCGGAAAGCGCGTGCTGGCTAAAGTAGAAAAGATTGTCCGTGAAGAAATGGATGCTGCGGATGGTCAGGAAATTCTTATGCCAATCACTCAGCCAGCGGAGCTTTGGGAAGAATCTGGCCGCTGGGGTGCCTATGGTGATGAAATGTTCCGCGTGGTAGACCGTCACGGGCGTGAATTTTGCCTTGGGCCTACACACGAAGAAGTGGTAACCGATATTTGTCGTCAGTTTATCCGCAGTTACAAGCAGCTGCCATTGCGCTTGTATCAGATTCAGAACAAGTACCGCGATGAACGCCGTCCACGTTTTGGCCTTATGCGCGGCCGTGAGTTCGTTATGAAGGACTTGTATTCTTTTGATATGGACGAAGCTGGATTGGATCAGGCTTATCAGGAAATGTATGATGCTTACAGCCGTGTGTTCAGTCGCTGCGGGCTGACTTTCCGTCCGGTTTTGGCAGACAGTGGCCAGATCGGCGGCGGGTATACCCACGAATTCATGGTTTTGGCAGAAAACGGGGAAGCCACCATTGGGTATTGTGATTCCTGCGATTATGCGGCGAACATTGAAATTGCTGAAGCCAAGCCAGAACCATGGGACGATGCCAACGATCAGGCTCCGCTCGAAAAAATTGAAACGCCAAATATTGCGACCATCGACGATATTTGCAAGTTCTTGGGTGATGTGCCACAGAACTCTATCAAGAGTGTGCTCATGAAAGCCGATGATGAACTGATCATGGTGCTCGTTCGCGGTGACCGTGAAGTGAACGATGTCAAAGTTCAGCATGTACACCCATGCTTGAACATTGATATGGCTGACGAAGACTTTATTGTTGAAAAAATCGGCGCACATCCAGGTTCTCTCGGTCCTGTTGGTTTGGAAAACATTCCAATTTATGCGGATCTTGAGCTGCAGGGACGTACAGGCCTTGCCTGTGGGGCGAATGAAGATGGCTATCACTTTATTCATGTGAATATGGCACGTGAATTGCCAAATGTAACCTATCATGATCTGCGCATGCTTAATGAAGGGGAAAAATGCCCAATCTGCGGCGGCACCATCAAAACGGCGCGCGGTATTGAAGTGGGGCAGGTGTTCAAGCTTGGCACCAAGTATTCGGAAGCTTTGGGTGCAACGGTGCTTGATGAAAATGGTAAGTCTGTGGTTCTGCAGATGGGATGCTACGGCATTGGTGTCAGCCGTACCATCGCTGCTGCTGTGGAACAGCACTATGACGATAAAGGATTGGTATGGCCAAAAGCCATGGCGCCATATCATGCCAGCTTGGTTGTTGTCAATGTGAACAACGAAGAACAAATGGCAGCCGGTGAAGAACTGTATAAACGTCTGCAGGACGCCGGGTTCGATATTCTCATGGATGACCGTAAGGAACGTGCTGGGGTTAAATTTAATGATGCCGACTTGATCGGGCTCCCAGTGCGCATCACTGTTGGTAAAAAGATCGGTGATGGCATTGTGGAATATAAACTCCGCACCAGTGATGATGTACTTGAATTGACAATGGATGAGGTTGTTGAAAAACTGACAGCTTTTTATAACGATTGATTTCAGGTGATGTATTTTGAGCACAGCACAAACAGGAAGAACGCAGCAGTTTGACTGCAGCGACTATGCGAAACATTGTACTGTGAAAAAAATTGAGTTGTTTAAAGAAAAACGTCTGCTGTCTGCCAGCATTCAAATGCCGCAGATTATCAGCTTTGATGAATACGGCCAACTTACAGCATATTATCGCGCGCAAATGCGAGAAGTTTTGCCGGAATCGGCGAACTTGGATGTGCAGTTGGTGCCGATTTATGGCGGGCAGAGTGTAGCGGAGGTAGTTGCTGAGCCAGAAGTGCTATGGCAGCTGTTGGGGGTCGCTAATTTTCATATTTTCCTCAAGATCGAACAACAAGCGGAAGCGGATGCTGTGCGCATTCGCTGCTCGAATAAGATTGCGTATCGTTCCCGCATTGCGACAAAGATGTTCAGCAACGACTGTGAAGCGTTGCTGGCACAGATGTGTCAGCGCACCGTCAAGGTCACTACCTGCTTTGAAGAAGATAATACGCTTCAAGAGGTACCAGATGATTATTTTGGGCCTTCTCAGCAGTGGGCGCAAATTCGCTCTGAACAACAAAAAAAGGCAGCACCAGCCAAACCAGCAGCAAAGCGCAATAATAACACTTCACGCTCTGCTTCAGGTGTTGCTGCACCTCCAGGTGTGCTCAAGGGAAAACTGATCAAGGCGCCAGTGGTGGCGATTTCTGAGATTGAGGATGAAGAAAAAAGTGCTTGCCTGGCAGGAACCATTTTTGATCTTGACAGTCGTGAATTGAAAAGTGGACGATCGTTGATTACCTTTTCACTGACAGACCATACCGACTCCATCGCATGTAAGGTGTTTGCAGATAAAGATGAAGCAGACACTTTGAAAACCGCCCTCAAAGAAGCAAAAGCGGTTAAGGTGCGCGGTAAAGTTCAGTTTGACAGCTACAGCAATGAATTAGGCATGATTGTCAATGACATCAATCAAACAACGCTGGCTTGCCGCGTGGACAATGCGGCAGAAAAACGCATTGAACTGCATCTTCATACGCAGATGAGCAGCATGGATGGTATGAACGACGTGAAAGATTTGGTCAAACTTGCCAGCCAGCTGGGCCACCAAGCCATGGCTGTTACCGACCATGGTGTGGTGCAGGCGTTTCCTGATGCGTATTCAGCTGGGCAAAAATATGGTGTGAAGATCATCTATGGAATTGAAGCTTACATCATTGATGATGAAGAACCAGAAGTGAACCTGCATCAACGCAAATCCTATCACTGCATCATCCTGGCTAAGAATAAGACCGGTCTGAAGAATCTTTACCGACTGGTGACAGAGTCTCAGCTGAGGTATTATTACCGCCGGCCGCGTATTCCAAAACGTTTGATCAATTATGCACGTGAGGGTCTGGTGGTTGGCAGTGCCTGTGAAGCGGGCGAATTGATGCGCTATCTTGTCGCCAACCCGGATGATCGCGAAGGACTGGAAAAACTTGCGGAATTCTATGACTACATTGAAATCCAGCCTATTGCCAATAACTACTTTATGGTGCGAAATGGAACCATTGCGGATGAGGATGGGCTGCGCGCGCTGAATGTGGCGCTGTTTGATCTTGGCAAACGCATGGGTAAACCCGTAGTGGCCACTTGCGACGTGCATTTCGCTAACGAAGACGATGCCATCAATCGTGCGATTATCATGAAAAGCCGCGGCTTTAAAGATGCAGAAGAACAGGCGCCGTTGTATTACCGAACGACCGAAGAAATGCTTACAGAATTTTCGTATCTGGGTGAAGAAGAGGCTTACAATGTTGTTGTGCGCAACCCAAATGCCATCGTTGAGGATTTTGAGGACATTGTGCCGGTGCCAACGGTGCTGCATGCGCCAAAAATTGAAGGTGCAGAAGAACAGATCGAACAGCTGACACTGGAGAAAGCGCACCGCATGTATGGCAATCCGTTGCCGGAACTCATTCAAAAACGTATCGACAAAGAACTGAAATCCATTATTGGGAACGGTTATGCGGTGTTGTATTTGATTGCGCATAAATTGGTCAAGAACTCTAACGATAATGGTTACGTGGTAGGCTCGCGTGGGTCCGTTGGTTCTTCGGTTGTGGCATATTTTACGAACATCACGGAAGTTAATGCATTGCCAGCGCATTACCGCTGCCCGCATTGTCAATACAGCCAATTTGATGAAAGCGGCGAGTATGGCGCAGGGGTGGATATGCCGGATGCGACTTGCCCTGTTTGTGGCACAAAACTGGAAAAAGATGGCTTTGACATTCCGTTTGAAATCTTTTTGGGCTTTAAAGGCGATAAAATCCCTGATATTGACCTTAACTTTTCTGGTGATTATCAGAGCGGTGCACATGCATACACCGAAGAACTGTTTGGTAAAGACAACGTATTTCGCGCGGGTACCTTGGCAACGGTTGCAGAAAAAACAGCTTATGGTTACGTGCGGAAATTCTTTGATGAGCTGCATGAGAAAAAACGTGAAGCAGAAATCAATCGCTTGAAATTAGGCTGCACAGGCGTTAAGCGCACCACCGGCCAGCACCCGGGTGGCCTGGTTGTTGTGCCGAAAGGTGTGGATGTGCATGACTTTACACCGCTGCAGCGTCCAGCGGATGATGTGAAAACAGAAACCGTCACGACTCACTTTGACTATCATAAGATTGACCAAGGGTTGGTTAAACTGGACATTCTCGGTCACGATGATCCGACCGTTATTAAAATGCTTGGTGATCTCACTGGCATTGATCCGACGACCGTACCGCTTGATGATCAGGCGACGCTTTCACTTTTTTCTTCGACGGATGCATTGGGCGTTACGCCAGAACGCTTGAATTCTCCGGTTGCCACTTACGGCATTCCGGAATTCAACACCAGCTTCGTGCGCAAAATGCTGGAGGATACGATGCCGCAATCATTTTCCGACTTGCTGCGTATTTCTGGTTTCTCTCATGGTACAGACGTATGGCTGAACAACGCCCAGGATCTGATCGTTAATAAGATTGCGCCAGTATCACAGACCATCTCAACGCGTGATGACATCATGCTTTTCTTGATTCAGCGCGGCATGGAGGAAAGCGTTGCCTTCAAAATCATGGAAGGTGTGCGTAAGGGGCGCGGCTTAAAAGAGGATCAGGAAGAAGCCATGCACGCCAGCAATATTCCTCAATGGTTCATCGATTCTTGTAAAAAGATCAAATATCTTTTCCCAAAAGCGCATGCTGTTGCGTATGTTATGATGGCATTCCGCATTGCATGGTTCAAGATCAATCAACCGTTGGCGTTCTACGCGAGCTACTTTTCTGTACGTGGTATCGATGATTTTGATATCTCGATTATTCAAGAAGGGGAGGATCGCGTACGCAGCGCAATTATGGATTTGTATGCGCAAGGCAATGCGCTCAGCGCAAAAGACAAAAGTAAAATTACAGTGCTTGAAGTTGCTCTTGAACTATATACGCGCGGGTTTAAGGTTTTACCAGTAAGCTTGGAGGAATCTTCTGCAACACAGTTTATCATTAAAGATGACGAAAAAGCATTGCTGCCGCCGCTGATTGCCATTGATGGGCTAGGCGCTTCTCAGGCAGAAGATATCGTAAAAGGCCGAGAAGAGAAGCCGTATTCGTCTCTCGAGGACATGAAGAAACGTGGCAAAGTCGGTGATTCAATGATTGAAAAATTTAAATGTTTGAGAATAGTCGAACAATTACCGGAGCTTGATCAAATCGTATTATTCTGACACCTTTCATTTCCATAAGCTATACTTATACAGTATTAGCGATTTATGAAACAAGTAAATTGTGTTCAGTTGATAATTGTGCTAAAATAGACTTAAAGAGGTTTTTAAATTTTTGGGAGGAGGACTTAAATTGTCTACTAAAACCATGAAAACCATGGATGGGAACACAGCTGCTGCTCATGTGTCCTATTTGTTCACTGATGTTGCAGCTATCTACCCAATCACGCCATCTTCTCCGATGGCAGAAAAAATTGATGCTTGGAGTGCTCAGGGCAGAAAGAACCTGTTCAATCAGACCGTTAAGGTTGTTGAAATGGATTCCGAAGCTGGCGCTGCAGGTGCTGTACACGGTTCTTTGACCGCTGGTGCATTAACTTCTACTTATACATCTTCTCAGGGCCTGCTCTTGATGGTTCCTGCAATGTACAAGATTGCTGGTGAATTGCTTCCTACCGTTTTCCAGGTAGCAGCTCGTGCGATTGCAACCCATGCTCTTTCTATTTTCGGTGATCATTCTGATGTAATGCTTTGCCGTGGCATTGGTTTCGCTGAACTTGCTTCCTCCAGTGTTCAGGAAGTTATGGACCTCGGTTGCGTTGCTCAGCTCGCTACTTTGAAGTCCCGTGTACCTTTCATTCATTTCTTCGATGGTTTCAGAACTTCTCATGAAATTCAGAAGATCGAAGTTATGGACGAAGACTTCCTCAAAGAACAGATTGATATGGATGCTGTTAAGGCATTCCGCGAACGCGGTTTGAACCCAGAACATCCTGCTACCAAGGGTACCAACCAGAACCCTGATATCTTCTTCCAGCAAAGAGAAGGTGCTAACAAGTTCTACGAAGATGTAGTTGGTATCACCGAACATTACATGGAAGAAGTTTCCAAGCAGACTGGCCGTGACTACAAGCTCTTCAACTACTACGGTGCTGAAGATGCTGAAAACATCGTCATCGCTATGGGCTCTGTTTGCGAAGCTCTTGAAGAAGTCGTTGACTACCTCAACGCTAAGGGCGAAAAAGTTGGTCTTTTGAAGATCCGTCTCTACAGACCATTCTCCACCAAGCATTTCCTCGCAGCTGTTCCTAAAACTGTTAAGAGAATCGCTGTTCTTGACCGCTCCAAAGAACCAGGTGCTATCGGCGAACCAGTTTATGAAGATGTCATGACTGCTTTCTATGATTCCGATATGCATCCAGCAATCTATGGCGGCCGTTATGGTTTAGGTTCTAAGGATGTTACCCCAGCTCAGCTGATCGCTGTTTATGAAAACCTCAAGGCTGACGCTCCTAAGAACCACTTCACCGTTGGTATCGTTGATGATGTTACCAACACTTCCCTCGAAGTTGGTGCTCCTGTTGTCACCGCTCCAGATGACTGCATCGCTTGCAAGTTCTGGGGTTACGGCTCCGATGGTACCGTTGGTGCTAACAAAGACGCTATCAAGATCATCGGTGATAACACCGATATGTATGCTCAGGGCTACTTCTCTTATGACTCCAAGAAGAGCGGCGGTGTAACCGTTTCTTCCCTGCGTTTCGGTAAGAGCAAGATTCGCTCCACTTACGAAGTTGACCAGGCTGACTACATTGCTTGCCATAAGTCCAGCTATGTAAAACTTTATGATGTACTTGAAGGCTTGAAGCCAAATGGTACCTTCCTGCTCAACTGCACTTGGTCCCCTGAAGAACTCGAAACTCATCTGCCAGCAAGCATGAAGCGTTACATCGCTCAGAACAACATCAAGTTCTATACCATCGACGCTTCCAAGGTTGCTGAAGAAGTTGGCCTTGGCAACCGTACCAACATGGTTACCCAGACTGCATTCTTCAAACTGACTGGCGTACTTCCTTTCGAAGAAGCTGTTAAGCTCTTGAAAGACGCTATCAAGAAGACCTATGGCCGCAAGGGCGATGCTGTCGTTAACATGAACTGGGCTGCTGTTGATAAAGCCATCGAAGTTCTGCATGAAGTACAAGTTCCAGCTGAATGGGCAAATGCTCAGGATGAAGCATCCAACGAAAAACGTTGCAGCTGCGAACCTGAATTCGTTAAGAAGGTTCTGCGCCCAATGACCGCTATGCAGGGCAACAAGCTCCCTGTCAGTGCATTTGCTGGCATGGAAGATGGTCGCTTCCCAGCAGGTACCACCAAATATGAAAAACGTATGGCAGCTCTCTTTGTTCCAGAATGGAACCCAGATAACTGCATCCAGTGCAACCAGTGCTCTTTGGTTTGCCCACATGCAGCAATCCGTCCATTCCTTCTCAACGAAGAAGAAGTTGCAAATGCTCCTGAAAACATGAAGACCATCAAAGCTACTGGTAAGGAATTTGAAGGTCTCCAGTTCAGAATGCAGATCAGCCCTATGGACTGCCTTGGTTGCGGCAGCTGCGTAAACACCTGCCCAGCTAAGACTAAAGCTCTGCAGATGGTTCCAGTTGAACAGTCCGTTGCTACTGAACGTGAAAACTGGACTTACATGACCCATAAGGTTACCAATAAGGCTGAACTCACCAATACCAAGACTGCTAAGGGCAGCCAGTTCAAGCTCCCATTGCTTGAATTCTCCGGCGCTTGCGCAGGTTGCGGTGAAACCCCTTATGCTAAGCTCCTTACCCAGTTGTTCGGTGATCGTATGATGATCGCTAACACCACTGGTTGCTCCTCTATCTGGGGTGCTCCAGCACCAGCTATGCCATACTGCACCAACGAAAAAGGTCAGGGCCCAGCTTGGCAGAACTCCCTCTTTGAAAACAATGCTCAGTTTGGTCTCGGTATGTACACCGCTGATCAGCAGATGAAGCAGAAAGTAAACTACCTCTGCGGTGTTATCGCTGAAGGCAACTACAGCGCTGCCCTCAAAGATGCTGCTGCTAAATGGGTAGAAGGCTATGCTGCTCATGATGTAAAGGCTGTTGCTGACGCAAGCGACGTTATCGTTGCTGAACTCGCTGCAACTGCTGATAAGGATGAATACCTTGCTGATCTCGATGGCGTAAAGACCTTCCTGAAGATTCGTTCCCAGTGGATCCTCGGTGGTGACGGTTGGGCTTACGATATCGGTTACGGCGGTCTTGACCATGTTCTCGCTAGCGGCGAAAACATCAACATCTTCGTATTCGATACCGAAGTTTATTCCAACACCGGTGGTCAGGCTTCTAAGTCTACCCCTCTTGCAGCTGTAGCTCAGTTCGCTGCTGATGGTAAGAAGACCAACAAGAAGGATCTCGGTATCATGCAGTCCATCTATGGCAACGTTTATGTTGCACAGATCGGTCTCGGTGCTAACATGAACCAGGCTGTTAAGGCTATTGAAGAAGCAGAAGCATATCAGGGTCCATCCCTCATCATCGCTTATGCACCATGCATCAACCACGGTATCCGCAAGGGTATGAGCATTGCTCAGTCCCACATTAAGGAAGCCGTTGAATGCGGTTACTGGCACCTCTGGAGATATAATCCAGAATTGGCTAAGGAAGGCAAGAACCCATTCATCCTCGATTCTAAGGAACCAGATTATGATAAGTTCGAAGACTTCCTGAAGGGCGAAGTTCGTTATTCTTCCCTCGCTAAGGCACATCCAGATACTGCCGAAGCTCTCTATGCGAAGACCAAAGAACTCAGCCAGGCTCGCTATGCACGTTACAAAGAAATGGCTGCAAAGTAATTTCTTAAATAACTAAGCATTTTCTAAGCCCCTCCTGCGAAAGCAGGAGGGGCTTTCAGACTGTAGATAAACCCTATTTTGGTATTTTTGCCAAAATAGGGTTTTCTCATCTATTCTGAACAATAGCAGCTATCTTCC
>JAHZHI010000056.1 GCA_019420345.1 Peptococcaceae bacterium | reverse complement strand
TACCAGAAGTTCTATGAGTCATTTTTTGTTGCACTTAGATTGTAAATTCGCCGCGTAAAAAATAGCCGTGGCTCATGCTGGCTGAATGTCTTGATCACTGTGTTTTCAAGGAGAGGCAAGCATGAAATATTTAAATGCGCAAGCAATTTTACCGAATGATTTGGTTAAAGAACTGCAAAAGTATATTCAGGGCGGTTACCTCTATGTTCCTACTGTTCAGGCAAAGGAATGGGGTGAGGTCTCTGGCTATCGTCGAGAATTAGAGCGTCGCAATCAACAGATTGCAGCAGCTAAAAAAGCTGGCGTCAAGGTTTCGGTGTTGGCTGAAACGTATGCCTTATCCGAATCATCCATTCGAAAAATCATTCATCAACAACAACGAAAAAAATAAATATATAATTGAAAAAGGGGTTTAGAGAATACACCTCTTTTTCATTTTGACAGGGTAATAATAAAAGCGCTGCCGATTTGTCCGGGAGAATCTTGTAAAGTTAATTATTGGTTTGAAAATAAATTGACATAAGAAATGATGTATAGTAGAATGAACTCACTCTTTGCACTGCATTACATCCTTATTCGGGGTGCGAGATCACCAGTACAAACTGAGCAGGCGATGCCTTATTGGGCATGGGGCCGGGCTGCAATAGCGGCAGCAGATGTAGATTAAGTAGACATCTGTGGGACAGTTGTATGTTCCACGGATGTCTTTTTCATTTAGGGAACAGCATATCTCAATGGGGTGTTCATAAGAGAAATCAATATCATTGTACTATGATATCAATTAGGAGGATTCTTTTATGACGACGAAAACAGAAAAAATGAGTCAAACGGTGAATAAGCAAAAGGATGTTGATGAAGAACTCATCATTCGGAAATTGTCCTTAGTCAGTGTTCTGGGCAATGCGGTATTGTCGGGCTTTAAGTTATTTGCAGGGGTCGCAGGACATTCTAGTGCCATGATTTCAGATGCTGTTCATTCTTTTTCAGATGTTCTTACAACATTGATTGCCTGGATTGGCGTGAAGCTGTCAAAAAAAGCATCGGATTCTAACCATCCTTATGGTCATGAACGCTTGGAATGCATTGCGTCGTTTATTTTAGGTGCGGTATTGATGGTAACAGGTCTTGGAATTGGAAAAGTTGGCATTGAAAATATAATATCCGGCAATTATGTTTCTTTAGCGGTGCCGAGCGCTATCGCACTTGTTGCTGCGGTTATCTCAATCGTAGGTAAAGAAGCCATGTATTGGTATACACGTTATTACGCCAAGCTGATCAATTCCAGTGCGTTTTTGGCTGATGCCTGGCATCATCGATCAGATGCATTTTCTTCGGTTGGATCGTTAATAGGCATTGCTGGAGCAATGTTGGGCTATCCGGTCTTGGATTCCGTAGCAAGTGTTGTGATTTGCCTTTTCATTCTTAAAGTGGCTTATGATATTCTGAAAGACGCATCTGTTAAGTTGCTGGATACTTCTTGTGGTGCGGATTACGAAAAACAAATCAGTGATTATGTTGCCATGCAAAATGGTGTGGTTGGTGTGGATATGCTTCGTTCCAGAATGTTTGGCAATAAGGTATATCTTGACTTAGAAATTCAAGTTGATGGCGACAAATGTTTGAGAGAGGCACATGATGTTGCGGAAAAAGTGCATTCAAATGTTGAGCAGCAATTTTCAGATGTTAAACATGTGATGATTCATGTGAACCCGGCCGATGAGCATCAACAGTCAAAAAAACATGCATAAATCGTAAATAACCATAAATTGTTGGCAGCAACGACAGAGCAGAGAAATGAACAGTACGTTTCATTTCTCTGCTTTTTGTTTAGCGGAGAAAAATGAATTTATAATTCAAGTATGACATGATATGATAAAGGAAATTCAAAAAATAATTTGTGGTAAGGAGCGTGGCATTGCATCAATAGGATGCCGCAGTGTTGAATCATGAAAAAGGAAAAAAATAAAATTCTTGTTGCCGATGATGAAAAAGATATTTTGGAATTGTTGACGATGCTGCTTACTGCGGAAGGATATGAGGTCGTGGCGGCACATGATGGAAAGGAAGCGGTAGATCTGGTGGATTCTACCATTGATTTGTGCATTTTGGATGTGAATATGCCTGAGATGAACGGGTTTTCTGCAGGCGTTGAAATCAGAAAGAACTATTTGATGCCGATGATTTTTCTGACCGCGTATTCTGGTGAGTCGGAAAAAATGATGGGATATTCTGCTGGCGCAGACGATTATATGGTAAAACCTTTTTCTAATGTTGAATTGCTTCTCCGTGTGAAATCTTTGCTAAGAAGGGTGCAGCAATATTCGTTTCCTCTTGAAGAAGCGGGGGCAAAAGCGGCGAACCGGCTAAAATACAAAGATCTTCTTTTAGATTTTGATGCGCAATCGGTCAAAAAAGGAGAAGAGGTCATTGTCTTAACACATACTGAATTTAAGATTCTGGAGCTATTGATGACACACCAGAAAAAAATTTTTTCGTTAGACAGCATCTACCAAAGTATCTGGCAAGATGATGCAGTGGGCGACAGCGCGATTATGGTGCATATAAAAAATATCAGAAAAAAATTAGGCGATGATTCGAGAAATCCTCGTTACATTCGAACCGCTTGGGGAAAGGGGTACTATGTGGAGTAAACACAAGGAAAAAGGTTATAAGCTTGCTTTTGTCATCATTGGGTATTTGTTTTTATCACTCGTTATCGCAGGCTTTTTATTCTGCGTCCTATATTTTACCTCGCATTCCATCGCGGCGACGTATTTTTCTGCGAAGCATATTACGATTGACAGTGCACAGAATGCCTTGCTGGATGTTTGGATTGGGAGTGTCTGCACAATTGCTGCATCAATCGTGTTCATTGTTTTATTTTTGTTCATGCTTGGGCAGCGCTTGTCCTATTTGATGACCATCATTCGAGGCATTGAATCCTTGAGAGAGCATCGAATGAACGCTTCCATTCCGTTAGAAGGAGAGGATGAGCTGACCGAACTGGCAGAAAGCATCAACTTTTTGGCGGCGACGCAACGCGAACTCTCAGACCAAGAACGACATTTAAAAGAAGAAAAAGAAGCGTTTATTCGCTCGCTTTCTCATGATATTAGAACACCATTAACGTCGATTCTATCCTACTCAGAATTCATGAGAAACAAAAAGACGTTGAGTACAGATGAAATCCTGGCGTATATCACGCTGATGGAAGAAAAGGCAAAACTGATCAAGAATCTTACCGATCAAATGTTGGGGACGCCGAATCATTCTTTTCAAAAAGTCGAGCATGTTAAGCTTATGATGGAACAATTGGCTTTTGAATGGGAAGAAATATTAGAAGAACGGTTTCTTTGTGAGGTGCATACCGCACAATGTGATGATTTTTGTGGTTATTTGGACTTTTTTTCGCTTAGACGCATTTTTGATAATCTGATTTCGAACGTTGAAAAATATGGGGAGCGTTCCGTGCCGGTGGTGTTAACATTGGCGTGTAAGGAAGGGAAAATCGAGATCGTTCAAAAAAATGGAATCTCAGCACAGAACAGCCAGTGTATAGAGAGTCATAAAATCGGATTGGATAATATCAAAAAAATTGCTGAAACATACCAAGGTGAAGTATCTGTTACCAATACAGCAGAGACATTTATGATTCGAATCGCTCTGCAAATAAAAGTGGTTCTTTAGAATTCTTTAGAAATGGCTGCGATTTTTCTTTATAAATCTCTGATATTATAAAGCCATCAAATGAAAGAGAGGACAAGAAAATGGCATTAGGAATTTTATTAATCATGTTTGTAGCTGCAAGTGTAATCAGTGTTTTAGGTGTTTTGATCATGTTCCTGAGCAGAAGCACAAAGGTAAAAAAAGGTGCATTTTACGTCATGTCAATATGGGGAATGGTTTTGGCGGTTCTAAGCGCGACCAGTTTGCCGCAAAATTATATTGGCGAGCAAGTCGTTGCTTGGTCAGCCGGCGTTCTCAGTGTTATTGGTCTGCTGGTGCATGTGAAGGCACAAAATAAAAATCAACGGTTTATTGCATACGTACTCGTAACCGTTTCAATTATTGTTGGCATCTTAAAGCTCTTTGCTTTCGTATAATGAGATGCTCTATAAAAAGGCACTATTGGTTCAAAGCCAATAGTGCCTTTTCTTATTTCTCTGAAGAATTTTTTCCGTTCATGGATAAAGCGGCAAAAGTCAGGTTGATGCCTTGAGAAATGAAAACAAAAGCGATACACCAACCCAAAGAGATCAGTGAAATGATAGGATGGAAGAGTGCATAAATGCCGATCACTAACAAAACAATGCCCCAGAGCAACCCAAATCCCCACCAGGCGAATTTGATTTTGATAGATGCAACGATACGCAAAATTCCAGAAAGAATAATCCATGATCCAAATATCGCAACAAGTGTCATGTCTGTAAATAGACGTGCTGAAAGATTGAAGAGGATGAGCAGGCCAATAATAATAGTTAAAAGGGCGCTTAACATATCCCAAATATTACTGGCATCTGTTTTGCGCCCTTTCCACCAGCTGCCGAAACTGCCAAGGCCAGAAACAAAGACGATCGCTCCGACAACCCAGCCAAGATTGGCGAACGTAGCAACTGGGTTGGCCAAGCAATAACAGCCGCTGACAATTAAGAGGGTACCTGTAACAATACCGAGTGCTTTCATAACGATACCTTCCTTTCTAAATGAGTGAGCATTGTTTCCATAAAATAAAATGTTCAACATTTATATTACCAAAAAAAATACCTGTGTAAATCCATCTAGAGTATGATTACGAAAATAATATAAAAAACTGGCGATAGTTTTTCAGAGTATAGCGGGAGGCGTTTTGTAAAAATAATTTTCGGCTTTGCAAATTGTTCCTGTGAAATCTGCTGCATTTTCCTGAAAGGAGGTCTGTCTCTTTGCGTTCCGTTTGATGCCTATATTATTGCTATGATCAAGGGGATGCCGGATATGATTCCACATGCATTTGACAAGATCTTTTTTTGTGAAATAATGCTCATAATTTGTGATCTTCAAAGAATTTAATGTTGCAAAATTCTTGATTATGAGTCATAATAAACCCAAGGCGACAGTGAAAGGAGGAGAAGGCTTATCCAACTCAATAAAAAACAGCTTCAAATTCTCGATATCGTTAAAGCGCAGAGTCCGATCACAGGCGACCATATTGCAGCCCAAATGAATACGACGCGTGCATCTTTGCGATCTGATTTAACGTTGTTGACGCAGCTGGGATTTTTGGAAGCGCGTCCTCGTGTTGGTTATTACTATAATCAGTCGCGTCAAGGCTACGACATTTATATGAAAATGATTCAAATGTCAGTAGAGGATTATCAAAGCATGCCAGTGGTGGTTAATGACAAAGCGTCGGCATACGACGCGCTGGTGTCATTGTTTATCAATAACATAGGAACGCTGTTTATTGTCAATGAAAACGGCCTTCTGGATGGGGTGCTATCGCGTAAGGATTTGTTAAAACTGGCTATAGGCACAACAGATATGCATAAGGTGCCAGTCAGTGTGATTATGACGCGAATGCCAAATCTCATCATGACAACGCCGGACGAAAGTTTATGGCATGCTGCACAGAAATTGATCACGCATGAGATCGATGGGATGCCAGTTGTCAAGCAGGTCGGCGATGACCAGTTTGAAGTTTTAGGGCGATTTACAAAGACCAATGTGGTTCGAGCTTTCGTTGATATTGGCTATGGATATACGGGAGAAGATATGTGATGGATCAGGTTCAAAGAATTTCTGTTTATATCTTGTCCGATTCAATTGGTGAAACGGCGCAATATGTTGCACGTGCTGCAGCCAATCAGTTTCCGGGCATAGAAGTATCCTATAAGCACATCCCATTTGTAGAGGATGCGACGTATATTACAGAAGTGCTGCAGCGTATCGATCCTCAAAACAGCATTTTGGTTTTTACCTTGGTGGTCGATCAGCTGCGTCAGTATGTGATTGATTTTTGTAAAACGAATAAGATCCAGTATTTTGATATTTTGGATACACCATTTCAAGCTTTTGAAGCGCTTACCGGACAGAAACCTGTTGGTCGTCCGGGTTTGGTGCAGCGCATGGATGAGAGTTATTTTAAAAAGATTGAAGCCATGGAGTTTGCTATCAAATATGATGACGGTAAAGATGTTACTGGCATCATGGGCGCGGATCTCATTTTGATCGGCGTTTCGAGAACTTCTAAGACGCCGCTATCCATGTATATGGCGTATCGAGGCATAAAAGTGGCGAACGTTCCGCTTGTACCTGAAGTAAAAGTAAATGAAAAATTGTTTGAAATTCCAAAACATAAGATTATTGGGTTAACGATTCAACCCGATATTCTTGGTGAAATTCGAACAGAACGTGTGCGTGGATTGGGTGTCGCAAGTCCGACGGACTACACCGATCTGGGGCGCATTCTTGATGAGCTTGATTATGCAGAAGGCATAATGAAGCGCATAGGGTGCCCGATTATTGATGTCACACACAAAGCAGTGGAAGAGACGGCAAGCGTCATTCTACAAATATATTATGGCAGAGGAGAGAATATCATTGGCTAAGAAATTTGTTTATTTGTTTCATGAAGGCAACAAAGACATGCGCGCTTTATTAGGCGGCAAAGGTGCCAACTTGGCAGAAATGACCAACATTGGTTTGCCTGTTCCTCAAGGATTTACGATTACGACGGAAGCTTGCAATGAATTTTTTACAGCTGGACATAAACTGCCAGATGGTCTTTTAGATGAAGCATGGGTTGCACTGCATACGCTTGAAGAAACCACAGGGAAAAAATTTGGCGACACAGAAAACCCATTGCTCGTATCGGTTCGTTCTGGTGCGGCCATTTCCATGCCAGGGATGATGGACACCGTCTTGAATCTTGGGCTGAATGATGTAACTGTAAAAGGTTTTGCAGCACTGACTGGTGATGAACGCTTTGCGCTTGACTGCTATCGTCGTTTTATTCAGATGTATGCCAATGTTGTCATGGGTGTTGACTCTTATAAATTTGATAACATCATTGAAAAGATCAAATCCGATCAGGGCGTTAAAGATGACTATGAACTCAATGCAGACAGCTTAAGAGAACTTATTGAGCTCTACAAAGGTGTTGTTGCAAAAGAAAAGGGCGTTGATTTCCCTCAGGATCCAAAGGAACAGCTTGTTATGGCTATCACAGCTGTTTTTGATTCATGGGGCAATAACCGTGCTATTGTATATCGCCGCATCAATAAAATTCCTGATGATATTGGTACTGCTGTTAACGTTCAGTCCATGGTATTTGGTAATATGGGCCCAACATCAGGGACTGGTGTTGCGTTTACCCGTAACCCTGCAACTGGCGTAAAGGAACTGTATGGCGAATACTTAATCAATGCGCAAGGCGAAGATGTTGTATCGGGTATTCGTACCCCACAGCATATTTCTCGCTTGGAAGAAGATCTGCCAGAAGCATTTAAACAATTTACCGAGACATGCGAACTCTTGGAAAAACACTACCAAGATATGCAGGATATTGAGTTTACCATTGAAAACGGCAAACTCTACATGCTCCAGTGCCGTAATGCAAAACGTACCACTGCTGCAGCGGTAAAGTGCGCAGTTGATATGTACAAAGAAGGCCTTATTGATCGCAATACAGCAGTGCTGCGCGTTGATGCCAACCAGCTGGATCAGCTGCTGCATCCAAGCATCGATCCAAATGCAGAGGTCAATGTTATTGCAACCGGACTTCCTGCATCTCCTGGGGCTGCCAGCGGTCATATTGTCTTTAATGCTGATGAAGCGGAAAAACGTGGCAACAATGGCGACAAAGTTATTCTTGTCCGCAATGAAACCACGCCTGATGATATTCACGGTATTGTTACCGCACAAGGCGTTTTGACCAGCCGCGGTGGTATGACTTCTCACGCTGCAGTTGTAGCACGCGGGATGGGTCGCTGCTGCGTCTGTGGCTGCGATGCACTGAAACTTGACCTGGAAAAGGAAACCATTCAAGTTGGCGATCTTACACTGAAAAAAGACGATGTTATCACTATTGATGGGTCAAATGGTAATGTTATTCTTGGCGAAGTGCCAGTCATTCCTCCAGAATTAAGCGACGATTTCCAGCAGATCCTTGCATGGTCTGAAGAATTGGCACAAGAAGGCGGTATGGAAGTACATGCCAACGCTGATAATCCTCGTGACGCTAAAAAAGCTCGTGAATTTGGGGCAACTGGTATCGGCCTTTGCCGTACAGAGCATATGTTCATGGAAGTCGAACGTTTGCCAATCGTTCAGCAGATGATTCTGGCGGAAGATGAAGAGGCACGCAAAGAACCGCTGGCCAAACTTCTGACCTTCCAGCAGTCTGACTTCTATGGTATTCTTGATGCTATGCAGGGCTTGCCAACCACCATTCGTTTGCTTGACCCACCACTGCATGAATTCTTGCCAAACATGGAAAAATTGATGCTGGAAATCAATGACCTTAAACATACTGGCGGGGATCCAGAAGTTATTGCAGAAAAAGAAGTTTTACTTAAGAAAGTACGTGCACTTCATGAAATGAACCCAATGTTGGGGCATCGTGGCTGCCGTCTTGGCGTATCCTACCCAGATATTTACAGAATGCAGGCACGTGCCATTCTTCAGGCAACTGCACAGCTTATTAAAGAGGGCAAAGACATTCATGTAGAAATTGAAATTCCTTTGGTTATTGATCCAAAAGAAGTTGAAATTCTGCGTGCTGAAATTGATGATGTTGCAAAAGCAGTTATGCAGGAACAGGGCATTGAGATTCCTTATAAAGTTGGTGCAATGCTTGAATTGCCACGTGCATGCTTGCTGATTGATGAAATTGCAGAGCATTGCGATTTCTTCACCTTCGGTACCAACGACTTAACACAAACAACCTTAGGTTTCTCCCGCGATGACGCAGAAGGCAAATTTATGCCAACGTATCTCCAAAAGAAGATCCTGAAAGAAAATCCATTTGCTGTTCTTGACCGTAAAGCGGTAGGCTTCCTCGTTCAATATGCTGTTAAGCATGGCGGTGCAGTGAAAGATACTCTGACCTGGGGGATCTGTGGTGAACATGGCGGCGAACCAAGTTCCGTTGAATTCTGCCATGAAGCTGGTTTAACGTTTGTCAGCTGCTCTCCATATCGTGTGCCAATCGCTAGAGTTGCAGCTGCTCAAGCACAAATTAAAAATCCACGCACCAAATAATATGAATAAACATTGATAGGCGCGATTATTGACTGTCTAGAAAAGGACTTTTTATCATTAGATGGATAAAAAGTCCTTTTTTCGTCGCGCGTCTTGCGTTAAGATTAGCGTAGGGAAATATTTTTAAGGAGGCCGCTCATCGTGATAAGAGAAATGATAGAACAGCAGGAACGATTGACGTTTGCAGAATGTGCAAGTTTTTCTTCTGAGAGTCGTGGGCGTAAACGACCAGAAGTGCCAGATCCTGTAAGAACATGTTATATGCGCGACCGTGACCGCGTGATTCACTCAAAAGCTTTTCGGCGGCTCAAGCACAAAACGCAGGTTTTTATTTCGCCTGGCAATGATCATTATCGTACGCGTTTGACACATACACTGGAAGTGAATCAGATTGCCAAAACGATTGGGCGCGCATTGAATTTAAATTGCGATTTAATAGAAGCGATTGCTTTGGCGCATGATGTTGGTCATACACCGTTTGCGCATTGCGGGGAAACGGTTTTGAATGAGTGTATGAAAAATGGTTTTCGGCACAACATCAACAGTGTTCGCGTATTATCAAAAATTGAGCAGCATGGTGAAAAACGTGGTCTAAACCTTTCGTGGGAAGTTTTGGATGGCGTCCTGCATCATAGTGGGTTTAGTCAAAATGAAACCCACGCGGCAACGCTTGAGGGGCAGATTATACGATATAGCGACAAAATAGCTTATGTTCAGCATGATATTGATGACACCATCCGTGCAAATATTTTTAAGGAAGAAGACTTGCCGGAAGCATATACCGACGTTTTGGGCCACAACCTTAGTGAAAGAATTACCGTGCTTGTCAACGATTTGATCGCACAAGGCCAGCGCGTGACCTCTGAGACTTGGCAGGGCGAACGTATTTTGACTTTCAGTCCTGAGATTGATAAAGCGCTTCGCGGTTTGCGCTCCTTTATGTTTGACGAAGTCTATCAAGGACCGATTTGCTCAAAAGAGCGAGAGCGCGCAAGTTTTATCGTACAATTTTTGTTCGAGTATTTTTTGCAGCATATAGAAGCCATGCCGGCATTTTATGTGCAGATTGCAAATAATGAAGGCAAAGAACGTGCGGTAGCAGATTATATTTCTGGAATGACAGACAATTACTGTGTGGAGTTGTTTAAAGATTTAACCATTCCTAGATCTTTTATTCATGAAAAACCTGTACTTTGAAATGAAGAAGTGATATAATAAAACGACTGTCGATACCGACATTTTTTTGCTGTGCGTATTGAAAGGAGGCCGCCCAATGAGTGGATCAAAGGGACGCATTCCCCAGGATATTCTGGATGAGATCATTGCACGCACAGATATCGTGGATGTTGTTGGACGATATGTTCCATTAAAAAAGCAAGGGCAAAACTTTATTGGTTTGTGCCCTTTTCATCATGAAAAAACGCCGTCGTTTTCTGTATCACAGAACAAACAAATTTATCATTGTTTCGGCTGTGGCGTTGGCGGCAATGTGTTTAAGTTCCTCATGGAAATTGAGCATTTATCGTTTCCTGAGGCAGCGCGGAAACTTGCTGGTGAAGTTGGCGTAAAAATTCCCGAGCGTGAACAGAGTGAAAGTGATCGGCGAGCGCTGGAAAAAAGAAGGCGTTTGTTAAAGTGGAATGAGTTTGCTACATTTTACTACCAAGCCGTGTTGCATGCAGCCCAAGGTCAGGTTTATAATAATTATTTAGATCAGCGCCAAATCTCAAGGGAGACCAGAGAAAAGTTCCAACTTGGTGGATGTTTAGAAGGTTGGGATGGTCTGTACCGTTATCTAAAGAAAAAAGGTGCATCTGATGAAGAGCTGATTGAAATTGGCTTGGTTAGTCCTAGAAATACTGGGCGTGGATGTTACGATCGTTTCAGGGATCGATTGATGTTTCCAATTAAAGACGCCAATGGTCATGTGGTGGCATTTGGCGGCCGCATCATTGACGCAGAAAAAGCGCCGCAGAAATACATCAATTCTGCTGACAGTGCCATTTTTCATAAAGGAAAAATGGTGTATGGTCTTGATCTTGCGAAATCGGCCATTCGTGCTGCGGATCAGGTTATTATTGTGGAAGGGTATATGGACGTTATCGCCTGTCATCAAGCAGGAATAGAAAATGTTGTGGCACCACTTGGAACCGCTTTAACGGAAGATCAAGTGAAGCTCCTTATGCGCTACACGTATCATTTTATCACGTCGTTTGATGGTGACAACGCCGGTGTGCGAGCAACGTTAAAAAGCATCGGGCTGATTGAACGCGCAGGTGGAAAGGCACGTGTACTGGCAATTCCTGAACGCAAGGACCCCGATGAATACATCAAAGCCTATGGCCCTGCGGCCTTTCAAGATTTACTGCAGCATGCTATGAACGGATACGCTTTTCGATTGGATCAGTCAATAAAAAAATATCCTGGCGAGGGCATGGAGCAGAAACTCAGCATTTTGAATGACATGCTGCCCGTCCTGACGCAAATCAGGCAGCCGGCAGAGTTGGACATGGTTGTTCGCCACACTGCTGATCGTTTGTTTTTAAGCGAACAAGCTATTAAAAATGAGATCAACGCTTACAGGCGTTCTGGTGGACGGCGATCATCAAGAAGTTATGAAGAACAACAAAATGCTGAAACAATCCAAACACCGCGCAAAGTTGATTACCCAGAAAACGAAGTTGCATTGCTAAGCGGGATGATGATGGCATCAGAATTCTGCTTACAATTGGAACAATCAGGTGGAAGGCAATTGTTCTTCTCTGAATTGTCGGTGGTCTATGAGGACTTTGTTTCGCAATTTAAAAATAATGGTCAAGTTGATGCTTCAAGACTCGAAGTGGAGGCGAGCAGCATCTTTGCAACGGCCGTCATGCAGCATCCAGATGCAATACCTGCAGATTTGTCTGGAGAGCGTTTAAATGCTTATTTGTCTAAAATCATTACTGAACAACAGTATAAATTATTAAATAGAAAATATAGGACACTGTTAAATAAAATTGGATCTTTAGAGAAGGGTGGACAATCCGACGATATGGAGCAAGCTTTGATAGAATTGGAAGAGATACGCCAGAAAAAGACGCAATTTGAAGACAGAATGAGAGGAGAAAAGCAATAATGGCAGAACAAGCGAAAAATGGAACAAGAAGAGAGAACGCGAAGCAAGCCATTGTGCCATTATTGGCTCTTGGTCGGAAAAAGGGCGAGCTTACTTATGAAGAAATTGGCGACGCTTTAGGAAAAATGGATTTGTCGCCAGATGAAATGGAGATTCTGTTTGAACAGCTCAATCAATTAGGCTTGACGTTAAAAGATGATTCTGATGACGCTGACGATGAAGACATCGAACCAACTGAAGATGATTTTAAAAATGCCGAAGAGGAAGAAGAGATTGAACTGGACCTCTCCATTCCGGATGATGTTGGTATTGATGACCCTGTACGTATGTATTTAAAAGAAATCGGCCGCGTTCCATTGTTGAAAGCCGACGAAGAAGTTGAATTGGCAAAGCGTATGCAGGAAGGCGATGAAGAAGCCAAAAATCAATTGGCTGAGGCCAACTTGCGTCTGGTTGTAAGCATTGCTAAACGTTATGTTGGGCGTGGTATGCTTTTCTTGGATCTGATTCAGGAAGGTAATTTAGGCCTGCTGAAAGCTGTTGAAAAGTTCGACTATAAAAAAGGCTTCAAATTTAGTACCTATGCAACTTGGTGGATTCGTCAGGCAATCACACGTGCGATCGCTGACCAGGCACGTACCATTCGTATCCCAGTTCATATGGTAGAGACCATCAATAAACTTGTTCGTGTGTCTCGTCAATTGCTGCAAGAATTGGGAACCGATCCGACCCCAGAACAGATTGGCGCTGTGATGGATTTGGCGCCGGAACGTGTACGAGAAATTCAAAAGGTTGCGCAAGAACCTGTCTCTCTTGAGACGCCAATTGGTGAAGAAGAAGACAGCCATTTGGGCGACTTTATTGAAGATGAGGATGCACCGGCACCAGATGAAGCGGCCAGTTACATATTATTGAAGGAACAGCTGGAAGAAGTATTAGAAACACTGACGCCAAGAGAAGCGAAGGTGTTGCGGTTGCGTTTTGGCTTGGATGACGGCCGTTCCAGAACTTTGGAAGAGGTTGGACAGGAATTTGGTGTAACGCGTGAACGTATCCGCCAAATTGAAGCAAAGGCTTTGCGAAAACTGAGACATCCAAGTAGAAGTCGCAAGCTGAAAGATTACCTTGACTAGTCTAGAGTTTTGGGCTATAATATGTAGGATGCATGGCGTCATGGGCCTATAGCTCAGCGGCAGAGCATCCGGCTCATAACCGGACGGTCCTTGGTTCGATGCCAAGTGGGCCCACGAAGGGTGTTTCAGCTTGTCTGAAACACCCTTTTTCGTTTCTTGGAGAAAGGAAAAACATGGAATCATTGCAGTCTTTTGAGGACACTATCGCATTAGGAAAACATATTGGTAAAAAATTGCGTGCCGGTGATGTATTGCTGTTAGAAGGTGATTTGGGAGCAGGAAAAACAACTTTTACGCAAGGATTGGCCGCGGGGCTTGGCGTAGAAGAAACGGTTAACAGTCCGACCTTCGTGATCATCAGTGAATATCTCTCTGGAAATCTTCCGTTGTATCATATGGATTTATATCGTGTTGAAGATGAAACGCAGTTGTATGACTTAGGCGTTGAAGAATATTTTTTTGGTCATGGTGTTTGTGTTGTTGAATGGCCGGAAATTGCAGAATCTTTTTTGCCGGAATCTTATGCAAGACTTCAGCTGTCGCGTTCAGAAACCGGGAGAATGGTGACATTAACAATACAAGGAGACTGTGGACATATAAAGGAAGCGTATGATGAATATTTTAGCCTTTGATACCGCAAGCTCATCGGGAGCTGCAGCGATTATGAAAGAGGGAGAAATCATTGCTCATACCCAGTTGAATGTTGGGCTTACTCATTCCGAGCAATTACTTCCTACCATCGATTGTTTAATGACAATCACCACTATGAGTATGGAGGCGATTGATGCAATAGCAATCACATCAGGTCCTGGATCGTTCACCGGTTTGCGCATCGGATTTTCAACTGCGAAAGGTATGGCATTAGGATTAAAGAAACCTTTGATTCCTATTCCTACATTAGATGTTCTCTCTCAGAATGGTGCGGGAATAAATGGTTTGATTGTGCCTATTATGAATGCGCGTAGACAGCAGGTTTATACGGCGGTTTATCGTTCTGATGGTCATAGCATCTTGCGCCAAAGTGATTATCAGGCGATTGGCATTATGGACTTATTGCAGGAAATACAAACAGTTTCTGGAGAGCCGATGGTTTATTTTACCGGCGATGGTGTGGATGTTTTTGAAGAAACCATTCATGCCGCTTTGGGAGCACGTGCAATTCTGGCAACAGGATGCAGAAAGTTTGTATGTGCGGATGCGTTGGCGCAACTTGCACAGGAATGTTATGATGAATGGTCAGATTTACATGGAATGCGCGTCGAACCATTATATTTGAGAGAATCAGAAGCCGTCATAAAGTGGCGGGAGCAGCATCCAGGTGAACGACTTGAAGATTAAGTCTGTCGAAGAAAATATCTCTTATGATATTTTGGCAAATCTTGAAAAAGCGTGTTTTCCGGATGACGCGTGGTCCCTTGAAACAATAGAAGCGCTGTTGTGTGCATCGATTCGGTATGGTTTTGTTATCGAAAAAGATGATCGGCCGATAGGCTATGTGTTGCTGACTTGCTTTGATGGTGAAGCTGAAATTGAACGCATAGGAATTGTTCCATCTTGTCGTGGCCTTCATTATGGCAGAATCCTTTTGGAGCAGGTGCTCAAAATGCTTGAGGTTCAGCGCTGTGTTCTGGAAGTCAATGCGCAGAATATCAGCGCGATAAAAATGTATCAAGCGTTTGGATTTGCTTTGTTTGGGAAACGTCCAGCCTATTATCATGATGGGAGCGATGCACTTATGATGGAATGGAAGAGAGAAAATGAGTGAATTAAAGAGTCTTATTTTGGCGATAGAATCAAGCTGCGATGAAACAGCTTGTGCAGTAATAAAAAATGGTCATGAAATTTGTTCCAATGTTGTATCAACACAAATTAAAATCCATGAAAAGTTTGGCGGCGTTGTTCCTGAAGTTGCTTCACGAAAGCATTTAGAATACATTGACATTGTGATCGAGGAAAGTTTGGTTGAAAGCGGCTATTCTTTTGAAGATATTGATGCTATTGCTGTGACAATGGGCCCGGGCCTGATTGGCGCATTGCTGGTGGGGCTCAGCACGGCGAAAGGTTTGGCCTATGCGCTTGGAAAACCGCTGATTGGTGTCCATCATATAGAAGGACATATTTATGCTAATTTCTTAGCCAATCCTGATATTACGCTGCCTTGTATTTGTCTTGTGGTGTCTGGTGGGCATACGAATATTGTTAAAATTGCTTCACATGGTCATTACGAAATTTTAGGCCAAACTGTGGACGATGCGGCAGGAGAAGCTTTTGATAAAGTCGCGAGAGCGATTGGTTTGGGCTATCCAGGCGGACCAAAAATTGATGCACTGGCGAAGCAAGGTGATCCAAAAGCGATTGCATTTCCACGCGCTAAACTAGATGAACCTCTTAATTTTAGTTTTAGCGGGTTAAAGTCGGCGGTTTTGAATTATTTGAATCAGGCTGAAATGAAACATGAATCCATCAATCGCAGCGATGTGGCAGCAAGCTTTCAAGAAGCAGTGGTTGATGTACTTGTAGACCATACTTTACAAGCGATGAAAGAACAAGATATTCATACGCTGCTATTAGCTGGCGGTGTATCGGCCAATTCACGTATTAGAGAACGATTCGAAAAATCATGTGCAGAAAATGGATATTCTTTGTATTATCCACCACTTTCATTATGTACTGATAACGCGGCGATGATAGGTGCGGCAGCCGCTTATAAGTATGATAGAAATGAATTTGCTGAATATGATTTAAATGCTGTTGCGCAATTACCGTTTTCCGAGTATGTTATCAGTATGAAAAAATAGTATGAACATTTGATTAAGGAAGGAGGCCGCAAAATGAAAATAAACCTGATTAATGATGATCAGCTGCAAATTATTGTTACAAAGAAGGACATGTTTGGCAGAGATATGAGGACGCTATTTAAAGATATTATTGAGCAAGCGCGGCTTCAATTTGGATTCGAAGTGGTTCATAATACGAGCTTGATGGTGGAAGCGTATCCTCTATCAGAAGAGAGTATGATTTTAACGATTACGAAGATTAACAGCGAAGACATTAACTTTGATCTAATCACACCTGAAGAGGTTATAGACGAACCTTGGGCGGTTTTTGAATTTCAATCGCTGGATGACGTCATTGAGTTGGCACATTTGATCAGCGCTGAAGAAGCGTGTGAAAGTGATCTGTTCAAATATGATGACCGATACGGGTTATACATTCAGGATGTAAATAGTATAGAAGAAAGTTCGCGGGGACACTTTGTCGAATATGGCGAAATCTCTCAAATGACAAGGGAGTTCCTTAATGAACATGGTAAGTTGTTGATTCGTGAAAATGCCCTAACGATGTTAAGTAAATTATAAAAATGACACTGTATACAGCTTGGTATACAGTGTTTTTTTGGGGGAACAAATATGGACGAAAGGCAAAGCAAAGTTTTAGAAATATTAAATGATCATTACGGTGATATTGGCTCGGGGTTAAATTTTCATAATCCGTTTGAATTATTGGTTGCAACTATTCTCTCGGCACAATCAACAGATGTACGCGTGAACATGGTGACACCAGATTTGTTTAAAAAATTTCCGACTCCTTTCGAGATGAGTAAGGTGACAGAAGAAGAACTGGCAAATGAAATCAATTCAATCGGCTTATACAGAAACAAGAGTAAGAGCATTATAAAGGCGTCAAAAATGCTCGTTGAAAAATATAATGGTGAAGTGCCAAATGAACGAGCTTTGTTGCAAGAATTGCCTGGGGTTGGTCGCAAGACGGCGAATGTCGTTTTGTGTAATGCTTTTCATATTCCGGCATTTGCAGTTGATACACATGTTTTTCGTGTGTCACAGCGTTTAGGTTTTGCAAATCACAAAACGGTTGAAGGGGTTGAGCAGCAGTTAATGGCAACCATTCCAAGAGAATTATGGTGTGATTCACATCATCTCTTTATTTGGCATGGCCGAAAAATTTGTAAAGCGCAACGTCCCCAATGTGAAAGCTGCTGCGTAAAAAATCTGTGTCCAGCTGCTGATGCAATAGATAATTCGAAATGATTAAAAAAATCGAAATATTTCTCTGTTTTGACTATACAAGCAAATAATTACATGCTACAATTGCAATGGTACATTGGAGGGATGTGTATGAACGGAAAAGCGTTGTTTACACTCCTGCATGATGCTTGGGGAGAAAACTGTAATGAAAGCATGCGCTTGACCATGATGCGACTTTCGGTTGACGAGCTTACAACGTTCGATGCTGAAAAGCTGCATGCAGTTGTGCCTGAAATTCCAAAAGAAAAATGGCAGATATGGTGTGATTATTTTTCACAGGAACGTTTGGCTTTGCGTGTACAGTTATTAGAAGACTTTGGAATACAGATTCTTCTGTATATTGATCCAAACTATCCGGAGGCTTTAAAAAACATTTATAGACCACCAAGCATTTTATATATTAAAGGCCACTTTCAGTTGTCTGCTATCAATATAGGCATGGTTGGTAGCCGACGTGCTACCCCGTATGGCAAGAATGTTGCATACACGCTTGCTAAAGGGCTTTCTAATGAAAATATTTGCATTATTAGTGGGTTGGCAAAGGGAATCGACGTTAATTCGCACAAAGGTGCCTTAGAAGGCGGCGGAGGGACTATTGCTGTTTTGGGATGCGGCATCAATCGCATCTATCCTCGGGAAAATAAAAAAATGTTTGAAGAAATCGTTTTACATCCCAAGAGCGCGATTGTTTCTGAATGGCCGCTGGATGCACCAGCAACTGCGTGGCATTTTCCTGCACGCAATCGTATTATTGCAGGCCTTTCAGATGGCCTGGTTGTTGTTGAAGCGGCTAAGAAAAGTGGCTCTCTGATCAGTGCAGGGTATGCATTAGAATATGGGAAAGAGGTTTTTGCAGTTCCAGGATTGATTACAAGTCCGGAATCAGTAGGCTGCCATCGTTTAATTAAAGATGGCGCCAAGTTGGTTGCTCAAGTAAGTGATATTTTAGAAGAATTTGGGCAACTAGAGCTGTTTAAAGAACCAGAAACGATTTCCACTAATATTAGATCATTTTCATCTAATGAGCAAAAAGTTTACGATGCATTAAGTAGTGTACCGCAGAATGTAGAAGAAATTTGCGCAATTGCAAAGTTGCCAATTCACATTGTAAACAGTGTATTATTGGAATTTGAATTAGAAGATATTGTATTACAGGATTTTGGAAGACGATATTCAAAAATCGATCATTGAAATCGTTGAATTCGAGGTATTGCTTTTATGACACAAACGCTAGTTATTGTTGAATCACCTGCAAAAGCTAAAACTATTAAACGTTACTTAGGCAGAGATTTTTCTGTGGCTGCCTCAATGGGGCACGTACGAGATCTTCCCAAAAGTCAATTTGGCGTGGATGTCGATAATGATTTTGCGGTAAAGTATATTAATATTCGTGGTAAAGGCCCGCTGATTAAAGATTTGAAAAAAGCGGCAAAAAAGGCAGATCGTGTGTTGCTTGCAAGTGACCCGGACCGTGAAGGGGAAGCGATTGCTTGGCATTTGCAATATATTTTAGGATTGGATCCTGAAAGTAAGTGCCGAGTGTCTTTTAATGAGATCACAAAAGATGCAGTGAAGAAAGCCATAAAAGAACCACGCATCATTGATATGAATCGCGTTGACGCTCAACAAGCACGACGCGTATTGGATCGTATTGTAGGGTATAAGTTAAGTCCATTGCTTTGGAGAAAGGTCAAGAAAGGACTTAGTGCAGGCCGCGTGCAGTCTGTTGCTTTGCGCCTGATATGTGAGCGAGAAAAAGAAATTTTAGATTTTGTTCCAGAAGAATATTGGTCTTTAGAAGTTACCCTGAAAAATCATGAGCGTAAGTCATTTCAAGCAAAATTAACTAAAAAACATCAAAAAAAGATTGATGTTATTGGGTCTGAACAAGAAATGGATGCCATATTAAGCGAACTGCAGGGTGTCACTTATGAAGTAGCAAATGTAAAAACTTCTGGTAAGCAGCGAAAGGCACCATTGCCTTTTACAACCAGTGTGATGCAACAGGAAGCCAATAAAAAGCTTAATTTTACAGCTCGAAAAACAATGCGCATTGCCCAAAGTCTTTACGAAGGGGTTACGCTTGGCCGTTCGGGAAGTATAGGGTTGATCACTTATATGAGAACGGATTCGACGCGTATTTCAGATCAAGCCAAAGATCAGGCCAAAACCTACATCAATGAAAATTATGGTGACGCTTATTGTTCTGAAAGCGGGGCGGGATCGAAGAAAAAAGTCAATCAGAATGTTCAAGATGCGCACGAAGCCATTCGTCCAACCTATATTGAACGCGATCCCGAAAGTATAAAACAATATCTATCCAATGATGAATATAAATTATATAAATTGATATGGACGCGATTTATTGCAAGTCAAATGTCTGCTGCTAAGTTTGACGTAACAAATGCTGAAATTAATGCTGGAGATTACACTTTTTCTGCGAGTTATACTGTCAACACTTTTCCTGGTTATCAGGTTGTTTACAACGATTCAACAGATTCAAAGAAGGAAAAAGAGTTGCCGGCATTGACGGCTGGAGAGGTGCTTACACATGTAAAAAATGATCCTCAGCAGCATTTTACGCAGCCACCGGCGCGATATACAGAAGCATCGCTGGTAAAAACACTTGAAGAAAAAGGCATTGGCCGCCCAAGTACCTATGCTTCCATTATTGAAACCATTACGGCGAGAAACTATGTTTATCGTGAAAAAAAGAGTTTCTATACAACAGAAGTTGGGGAACTGGTCAATGAATTGCTCGTGCAAAATTTCGGCGACATCATTAACGTAAACTTTACTGCTCGTCTGGAAAGTGATCTGGACTTGATTGAAGAAGGCGAACGAGAATGGAAAGATGTTATTCGCAAATTCTATAAAATATTCAGTGAAAAATTAGCAATTGCTGAAGAAAATATTGGTGATGACGTCAAAATAGAAGACGAAATTACAGATATTATTTGCGAGAAATGTGGTCGGCCTTTTGCGATTAAAATGGGTCGATACGGAAAATTCCTTGCTTGCACAGGTTTCCCAGAATGTAAAAATGCGCGTCCTCTATTTGAGGAAATCGGCGTCACATGTCCAAAATGCGGAGAAGGACATGTTGTAAAACGGCGTTCCAAGAAAGGGCGCGTCTTTTACGGATGTGATCGTTATCCAGAATGTGATTTTGTTACTTGGGAAAAACCAACTGGGGAAATTTGTCCACAATGTAACGAAGGCTATTTGGTTGAGCATATTACGAAAAAAGGCGCAAGCAAGGTATGCTCGAATAAAAATTGTAATTTTAAAATAGAAATTGATGGTGAAATGAATGACTCAGAATAAACCGATTGCAGTTATTGGTGCTGGCTTAGCCGGCTCTGAAGCGGCATGGCAAATTGCTCAGCGCGGAGAATCCGTTGAATTGTATGAAATGCGTCCGGATAAACAAACAGAAGCGCATCATACAGAAGGGTTTGCAGAATTGGTTTGCAGCAATTCTTTACGTTCTGATCAATTGGAGAGTGGTCCCGGCCTACTGAAAGAAGAACTTCGACGTATGAATTCACTCATTATGGACGCCGCTGATCACACGCGTGTTCCTGCTGGAGGCGCGCAGGCAGTAGATCGAGAAGCATTTTCTTCGTGGATTACGACAAAGATTCGCAACCATCCTAATATTAAGGTAATAACAAAAGAAGTTACGCATTTTCCAGAAGATCAAATCGTTATTTGTGCTTCGGGTCCACTTACCTCTGATACATTATTTTCATTCATCAACGAATTAACGGGTGCAGATACATTATATTTTTATGATGCTGCGGCACCGATCATTACAGCAGAAAGTGTAGATATGGAGCGGGCTTTTTGGCAATCACGATATGATAAAGGCGATGGTGCAGATTATTTAAATTGCCCTCTCTCAATAGAAGAATACAGAGTATTTTATGATACATTAATGCAGGCTGAATGGGCACCAACGAAAGATTTCGAAAAAGAAATTTTTTTTGAGGGATGCATGCCAATTGAAACCATGGCAAAAAGAGGCTTTCAAACACTGCTTTACGGTCCGATGAAACCTGTTGGGCTGGTTGATCCACATACAGGCGAGACACCGTTTGCGGTTGTGCAATTACGTCGAGAAGATGAGAATGGCCGATTGTTTAATATTGTTGGCTTCCAAACGCGAACAAAATGGGGCGACCAGAAAAAAGTCATTCAAACCATTCCTGCGTTATCGAACGCTGAAATTGTACGATATGGTGTGATGCATAGAAATACCTTTTTAAATGGTCCAATGGTTCTGCAGGAAACTGGGCAAATGAAAAAACGAGAGGATATTTTCTTTGCTGGTCAAATGACTGGCGTTGAAGGATACATTGAATCAACAGCAAGCGGTTTGGTTGCTGGGATCAATGCGGCACGGCTTGCAAAAGGTGAACAAATGCTTGTTTTCCCACGCACCACAGCGATTGGCGCTTTAATGAATCATGTTGGATCATCTCCGACAAATCATTTTCAACCCATGAATATTAATTTTGGGCTGCTTCCTGCACCAGAAAATAAAATTCGATCGAAAAAAGAGCGAAACTCATATTATGCGCAACGAGCCTTAGCAGACCTATCAACTTGGGCGGCGACGTATCATGTGTGATAATCAGTATGATGATTTTCTCGAGTATCTGCGATATGAGCGGCGCCTTAGTGAGAACACAATTGCCGCATATGGGAGAGATATATCCCAATATTTTTCGTGGTTAAAGGCTGAGAATATTTCTCTAGATGAAGTGGATAGTGTGATTGCAAGATCCTATTTGTTTCATCTAAACCAAAAAAAATTATCGAAAAATTCCATTTCTCGAAAACTTTCCAGCGTAAAACAATATTATGGCTTTTTGGTCGAAACAAAATGCATTGATATCAATCCATTTCAGGTGCTCCATTCTCCGAAAAAAGATAAAGTGTTGCCGAAAGTGATCCAAGAAAAAGAGCTGGAGCAATTTTTCTTGGATATATATCAGAGAAGCGATCCTTTAGCACAGAGAGATCAGGTGCTGTTTGAACTGCTTTATGGTTCAGGACTGCGTGTATCAGAAGCAGTATCTATCGACTGTGCGGACTTACAAGATGGTGCGCATTTGCGCATTACGGGGAAAGGCAACAAAGAAAGAATGGTGCCGCTTAGTAAGAAAACGCAGGAAATTCTCCAACGGTATCTTGCTGAAAATGGTGGCCGGCGCTTTCTTGCCAATAAGGCGCTCAACCACAGTACGGACGCAGTGCTTTTAAATCATTTGGGGGAACGACTAACAAGACGTGGGGTCATTTACATTGTGGATAAGTATGTAGAGCAAGGAGCCTTGCACTATCATGTTTCCCCCCACAGTTTTCGCCATAGTTTTGCAACACATTTATTGGATCATGGCGCTGATTTAAAACTTATTCAAGAGTTGTTGGGGCATAGCAGTTTGTCCACAACACAGATTTATACTAAAGTTTCTTCAACAAGGCTGCGTGAATTATATAATAATGGGCATCCTCATGCTTAAGGAGCGAGAAAAATGATAAATTTTCATTCTACAACAATTGTAGCTGTTAAAACTGGCGATGGCATTGCCATGGCTGGAGACGGTCAAGTCACAATGGGTGAAACGACCATTATGAAGGGGACAGCAAGAAAAGTCAGAAGATTATATAACGGAAAGGTTATTGCAGGCTTTGCAGGTTCTGTAGCTGATGCATTTATCCTTTTTGACAAATTTGAAAACCATTTAGAACAATGTCATGGACAGTTGGCGCGAGCTGCTGTTGAGTTAGCAAAAGAGTGGCGTAGCGAAAAAGCTGTAAGAAATCTGGAAGCATTATTATTGCTGGCAGATGAAAAGGACCTTTTTTTGGTAAGTGGTAACGGAGAGGTTATCGTGCCGGATGAAGGTATTGCGGCAATAGGTTCGGGTGGCAACTATGCTTTGGCTGCAGCACGTGCATTAAAAGAAAATACAGACCTTTCGGCCGCTGAGATTGCTAGAAAATCTCTTGAAATTGCAGCAAGTATCTGCGTTTATACGAACAACAATATTATTGTAGAAGAAATGCAAGGAGCCGATCCTCATGAATGAAACAAATGACACCATCCAGATTCCAAATATGCTTCCTAAAGATATCGTTTCACATCTGGACAAATACATTATTGGACAAAGTGAGGCAAAAAAGAGTATTGCGATCGCCATTCGCAACCGATATCGTCGAAGTCAATTGCCCAAAGAATTGCAAGAGGAAATATCACCAAGTAATATCATCATGATGGGACCAACCGGTGTTGGTAAAACAGAAATTGTTCGTCGAGCGAGTAAAATTTTAGGTACACCATTCGTAAAAGTTGAAGCAACAAAATTTACAGAAGTAGGTTATGTTGGCAGAGACGTTGAATCAATGATTCGGGATCTTGTTGAAGCGTCTATTCGAATCGTGCGTGCTGAAAAAATCAAAAGTGTACAGGAAGATGCACAAAAACTGGCGACAGAACGTTTGATCGACATTCTTGTTCCGGCGAAACGAAAACAACGATCCATGAACAATCCTTTTGAGATGCTATTTGGTAATAACCAAACACAAACAAATACGGCGGAAGAAGCTGAAGAAGAGAAACATCGCAATGATCAGAAAGTGATTTTTAAAGAAAAGCTTCGACGCCACGAGTTTGATGACCAAGTCATTGAAATTGAAGTAGAAGAGCGTCATTCATCAAATGATCTTCTTGCCGCAACGGGGATGGATCAAGTGATGGATAATATGAATGATATGATGAAAAATATCATGCCTGCTAAGAAAAAGAAGAAACGTGTTACTGTGAATGAGGCACGGGAAATTCTTGCAGAAGAAGAAGCTGAAAAACTGATCGATGAAGATTTAGTGAATCAAGAAGCTATTGAGTTGGCAGAAAATCACGGCATCATTTTCATTGATGAAATTGACAAAATTGCTGAGACAAATGTAAACGGCGGCGGTGCAGGTGTTTCTCGAGAAGGTGTTCAGAGAGATATTCTGCCGATTGTTGAAGGATCTGTGGTAAAAACAAAATATGGACTTGTCAAAACAGATCATATTTTATTCATTGCTGCAGGTGCTTTTCATGTTAGTAAACCGGAGGATTTGATTCCTGAATTGCAAGGACGATTCCCTTTTAAAGTTCAGCTGCATTCTCTTGATAAAGAAGATTTTGTTAAAATTTTGACGGAGACAGAGCACTCTCTTCCGGAAAAATATAAAGCATTATTGGATGTTGATCATACAACATTAACATTTACACAAGATGGTTTGGAGGCGATTGCAGAATACGCATATGAAATGAATGAGAGCGAGGAAGATCTCGGTGCTCGAAGATTGGTCTCTGTAATGGAAAAAACATTGCTAGATACCTTATACGAAGCGGGAGAAAGCCAAGAAGAAGTTATTGTTAATGCGGCTTTTGTAAAGAATGTATGTAAGCTTGATATTATCGAGAATTCTCTCGATAAGTATATTTTGTAAGGAGGAAGTTAAAATGAGCGCAACATTGCTAGAAAAAACCAGACATTTAAATCGTTCCCTTCAAAGTAGATCTCCAGAGGATGAATCTCTGATTAATTTCAATGAGATTTCAGAGATTCTTTCTGATATGATCAATTGTAACGTGTATATTCTTGGAGAAGAAGGCGCTCTGCTAGGCCATCACTTCCTCGAAGGATTCAATTGTGATGTCATGGAAAAATTCGTCTATAAAGAAGGAAAAATGCCAGAAAGTTACAATGCTAATTTGATTGCAACAGATGAAACACTGGCAAATTTACCGAACACAAATGGTATTTGCATTTTCCAGGGACAAAAGTGTATGTTCGGTGATAAGAAGACGACCATTATTCCAATACTTGCTGGAAATAAACGCCAAGGAAGTCTTATGCTTGGCAAATTCAATATTGATTTTACAGATGATGATTTAATATTGGCTGAATATGGTGCTACATTTGTCGGCATTGAAATTCTTCGTCTTAAGAACAAGGTTGAAGCTGAAGAAAATAGAGAACGTGTCGCAGTTCAAATTGCGTTAGATACGCTGAGCTATTCCGAAATGGAAGCTATTGAACATATTTTCTCTGAACTTGATGGTGATGAAGGGATCTTGGTCGCTTCAAAGATTGCAGATCGTGTTGGAATCACTCGTTCTGTCATTGTGAATGCTTTGAGAAAATTTGAATCTGCAGGGGTTATTGAATCGAAATCTTTGGGGATGAAAGGCACTTACATTAGATTGCTTAACAAATATCTTTTAGATGGCATCAAGAGTCGCACCAAATCAAAGAGATTATAATAGTAATAGGGACCCTATTCTTCATGAATTTGTAAGAGTAGGGTCATTTTTTGTTTAGTTTCAGACGTATTTTGTTGAACCGATACAATATCCCAAGAATTGAAAGCTTTACGTTGCTAAGTCCCCATGATATAATATTCTTTATGAAAATCAATCATGGAGGGTGAAAGAATGTATTGTAGCAATTGTGGAAAGAAGTTATCACCCGAAGATTACTTTTGCTCCAACTGTGGTACTCCCGTTCTGAGACAAGGTCTTTTTGATGACACGGATGGTGATGCCAATGATGATGCATTTGAAGAAACGCGACTTTTTACTGCTGAAGAACTTGGGCAGTATTTAAATGATTATGATGACGATCATCAAGCAGAGGAAAAGATTGAACAGCCTGTCGCTTCAATGCAACCTGCGCCGCATGTTGATGAACAGAAGGCATCGGTGAAAAATGATATCAGTGATAAAAGCGCTGCGGCAAAAGTTGCTGCTGTTGAAATGATGGATGCGGCAAATGCTTTTGCGGGTAAGTTTAAAGGGAAGTTAAGCGATATTAAAGCCAAGCAGGCTGAAAAAAAGCAAGCGCAGGCCGAAGCACGCGCTGCTAAAGTGGTGGAAGAAAAAACAACACCATCTGCTGAGAGTACTGCATCAGCTGTTGAAAAACAGGAAAAAACGGTAAGTGAAGAGCCGTTATCAGTAAAGAAAGTTATTCTTCCGGTGATCGTTTTGGGCCTTATCATTGGTCTCGTCATTGGGTTGGTATTGATTCAACCTTGGAGTAATGGTGGGAATGATACCAATACAAACGATCAAACAGCGGTTAGTACTATCATGTTGGTTGAATAAAAAAGTTCTGTATGAAGTTTTCGCTTCATACAGAACTTTTTTGTTGGGCGCCGAATAGGCATGAAAAAACCACCAGCTCTGCTGGTGGTAAATAAACTATACTTTAGTGAATGAAAATAAACCCTCCTGTGTTAAAATCAAGTTGGTCTGCCAACCACTTATTCAATACACAGGAGGGTTTTGACATGGATTACCATGATGTAAAAAGTTTATCACATTCAAAATGGAGATGTAAATATCATATTGTTTTTGCTCCAAAGTATCGTCGACAAGCAATCTATGGTCATTTAAAAGCGGACATAGGAAAAATATTACGAAGCCTGTGCGAAAGAAAGGGAGTAAACATTATTGCAGCAGAATGTTGCCCGGATCATATTCATATGTTAGTAGAGATACCGCCGCATATGAGTGTAGCACAATTCGTAGGGTATCTAAAAGGGAAAAGTAGTCTAATGATATTTGATCGTCACGCAAATCTAAAATATAAGTACGGAAATCGCCACTTTTGGTGTCGAGGGTATTATGTAGATACAGTTGGGAAATATGAAAATGCTATACGAGAATATATAGACAATCAATTGCAGGAAGATATCATGAATGATCAGTTGAGTTTGAAAGAATTTGTGGACCCGTTTACGAGTGAGCCAGTGAAAGGAGGCAAAAGAAAAAAGTGAGATAAAAGATAAAAAAGAATGAAAGGAAAACGAAAGTAAAAGAAAACACCGACGAGCCCCTGTACTGCCCCAAATTAAACGGACAGTACAAAAGAACCCCTGGTAGGAAAATATT
>JAHZHI010000055.1 GCA_019420345.1 Peptococcaceae bacterium | reverse complement strand
TACCAGAAGTTCTATGAGTCATTTTTTGTTGCACTTAGATTGTAAATTCGCCGTAAAAAAACTGCGGCATGATGGACCATGCCGCAGATCACGTTAACATTTATTGTACACGTGCTTTGCCCCAGAAACAAATGCATACACAGCCAGGGCCGCTGTGACCGCTGAACGTAGCGCCCAGTGGACGGATGACAAGATCAATCAGTTTTGGAAATTTTTCACGGATAAGAGCTGCCGTTTCCTTCGCTGACGCTAAGTCTGAATGGGAAATCATAAGTTTGCCGCTGTAATTGTAACCATCAATGGCCACTTCGCTAATGCGTTCGACAATGCGCTGGATTGCTTTTTTGCGGGTGCGAATTTTATCGCTCATGACGATTTCGCCTTTGGCGTTGGCGACCATGACTGGGCAAATCTTCATTTTTTGTGCGAGGATGCCTGCATAACGTGGAATGCGTCCGCCCTTTATGAAGTAACTAAGGTCGGTTGAAAAGAAATAATGCTGCATGCTTTGGCGATGCTCTTCGATCCAATCGCGAATTTCTTCGATATTCTTTCCCTCATCGCGCAAATGAGCCGCTTCCTCAACAATCATTCCGTAGCCCACAGAACCGCTGAGCGAATCCACGACGATGAGCTTGCGTTCCGGAAATTCTTCCAGAAGATGACGTGCTGCCAGTGTGGCAGAATTGTATGTGCCCGAGATGCCGCTGGAAACAGAAATATGGAGGATATCTTTGCCGTCTTCAAGAAATGGGCGGAAAAATGCCTTGTATTCTCCGACGCTGACCTGTGAAGTTTTTACGTCGTGGCCATCGACCATATATTGATGCAGTTGTTCCGGGCTGATGCTCTCGCCAAAATCATCGAGATAATCTTTACCGTCTAAAATGACATGATAATAAACCGTTTCGACATTGAGCGCCTTCATGGTTTCGCGGGGATAGTCGACCGGGGTACAGCAGCTGATCACAAAATTATTCAAGGGAAACCCTCCGTTTCATTCACCTCTACTGAGGTTCTCGCTCTATTTTATATGAAAGTGTATTTGAAGGCAATATGATATTAAATAATTTTCAAAACCAGATTGATATCAGGAACAATGCATCTTGCTAGGTGCCAGGAACGAACCGTATAATGGTGTTGCGATCAAGAACGAAGGAGGTCAAAGAATGATTTTTGACGGCCATAGTGATATTTTCACAGACGTACTGCGGCGTCGGCTGCGAGGAGAAACACAGGTTTTAAGCCAGCATCATTTGCCATTGCTGCGTCAAGGTGGGATCGAAGGCAGCTGTTTGGTGTTGTGGGTGGACCCTCCATATACAAGGAATCCATCGGCACGTTTGGCTCAATTGCTGCAGGCTGTGCGTGACGAGATGGAGACATGCACAGAAGCGGTGATTGTGCATAATTTGGAAGAAATGCTGACAGCGCAAAAGGAAGGGCGATTTGTTATTTTATTAGGGATGGAAGGCCTTTCAGCGATCGGTGAGGATGTCGATGCCATTGATATGCTGTATCATTTTGGTGTGCGTCACGCCATGCTTACTTGGAACGAACAAAATGCGTTGGCGACTGGCGTGCGTGGAGAACCGTCCCGTGGATTGACTAAGGTTGGCTGCCGTGTTTTGCAGCGGATGATGTCAAAAGGGATGATTGTGGATGTGTCGCATCTTAATGATGCATCTTTCTGGGATGTGATGTCGCATGCGCACGGACCAGTGATTGCCTCTCATTCCAATGCACGTGCTTTGGTTAATGTGCCGCGCAATCTCAATGATGATCAGCTGCGAGCCATTGCTTCCAGTGGTGGCTTGGTTGGGCTGAACGGGTTTAAAAATTTTGTTGCAGTACAACCTCAGGATCAGGATTTGGATCATTTTGCGGCACATGCGGTTCATATTGCAGAGACGATCGGTGTGGCGCATTTGGCTTTAGGTTTTGATTTCAACGAATATTTGTCAGATGAGGCGATGAGCAGTTACAACGATGCAGATAATCCAAACATTAAAGGCCTCTCTGATTGCAGCCATGTCCCCGTTTTTCTTGAAACGCTGAGAAAGGTGGGCTTTTCAGAAAATGAGCTTCGGCAGATTGCCTGGGAAAATTGGCGTCGTATTCTTGCTCAGGTGGTGGGATAGGCCCGTCCTTATAACATAACAAATGAAAAAAGAACTTCGCAGCAGGCTCACCGCGAAGTTCTTTTTCATTTGTTTGCGTTTGAAAGCAGCTCTTGAAAGGCTGGGTCGTTACGCAGAAAGTCGTATTCCGATTGAGACTGTATTTCCCGTACGAAGGCGGTGGTGAAGGTGGAAGTGATGTCTGGCAGTCGGTTGGCAGCGGCGAGACGATAGAAATGAGGCAGGGTGCTGCCGCTCCAAGATGCCTGAAGTGCAGAGAAGATGGCGCTCATGGCATGCAAGGCGGCATCGCGGTCTTTTTGTGCGAGTGCTAGAACGAGGTGCGGACTCGCTGCTTCATGAGGCCAGAGTCCGAAGAGGGTGACCAGACGGTCGGTCATTTCAGCGATGGCGGCGGCTTCATCGTTGTGGCCGGTTTTCACTTCAAATTCAATCAGCTGCATCAGTTGGGCGTGCAAAGCAATGACTTTTGCAAGCACCTGAGATTCGCTCATCAAGGCGGCGTCATCGTAGTCCTTGCGAGCAGCAAGCAAGCGGATGGTGAGCAGGTTTTTGTCGGAGTCTGTATCTGGCAGCTGATCGATCAGCTGTTCTGCGCGGTCCAGCTCGCCGTTGTTCAAGGCCAGGGTTGCCAGCTGCCAGCGCGAGGCGAGACGCAGAGCATCGTCTTCGCTTTCGGCGCTGCGTTCAAACCAGGCAGCGATTTTTTCTGTGTATGAGGATTTTTCATCAGCTGGCAGGGTGGAGAGGGTAAGCGCGGCATTGAGCATGGTGGCAGCGGTATAGATCAGGCGATGACAGTGGGGATAGTCACGAATCTTCGTGTCTGCGGCAGCAAAGGCACCAGCGGCGTCGTCACTGATGGCCATGGTGTAGAGTTTGTTGACGAAGGCTGCAATTTCTTCGTCGGTCAATTCTTCGTGAAAGGAGAAGAGGGTGTTCATGTCAATTCCCAAAAGCCGCGCCAGGGCCGGCAAGAGCGTGATATCAGGCATGCTGACGGCACGTTCCCATTTGTTCACGGCAGGGGCGGTGACACCGAGCATGGTGGCAACCTGCTCCTGTGTGAGGTTGTTTTCTTTGCGATAGCTGCGAATCTGTTTGCCGATGTTCATGGTGGTTTCCTCCTGTGTGTGGGTTCAGGTACCTGTTGATCTAAGTATAGCTTTTGAAATGAGGAAAAACCAGTGAAGCCTTTTCAATGAAGGTGCGCTGAAAATTAACCATTGTTCACAAAAAAAGCTCCCCTTGTGGGGAGCATTTTTTTAACCGATGCCGAGCAGCGCCAGGCAGAGTTTGATAACACCGGCCAAGAGCATGATCGGCACAGCGCCAAATTTTGTTTTGCGCAAAAGCACAAAGCAGAGTGCGAAAATAACAATCATGAGCCAGTTTGTCTGTGCAAAATTGATGACAGCATCACTGCCCCAGAACGCAGTGATCAAAATGGAAACTCCGGCGGAGCCGATGAGGGCTACCGTCGCTGGGCGCAGTGTGCTGAGAATGCTTTTGAGACCTGTGGCATTGCGATATTTTAAATAGAGAATGGCAAGTATCGTCACAATGATGCAGGAAGGGGCGATACAGCCGACGGTTGCCAGGATGGCGCCAGGCAGACCAGTCACCTTGATGCCGACGAACGTAGCAGCATTGATGGCGATTGGCCCTGGTGTCATTTGTGAAATGGTGATCAGATGGGTGAATTCTTCCATGCTGATCCAACCGTTGTTGGTGACAATCTGGTCCTGAATGAGCGGTAATGCGGCATAGCCGCCGCCAAAGCTGAACAATCCAACTTTGAAAAAACTAATGAACAATTGTAAGTAAATCATTGTTCACCCTCCTTTTTTAAGAGCAGGGTGCGAAGAATGCCGAGGATGATGCAGATAATGACAATGTCTACCACACTGATGCCAAACACACACGTCGCAATAAAAGCGACCACCATGATCAGATCAGCGAACGGAGAGCGGCCCTTGACTACGCCGGCAGCCATATCATAAACGACAGAAGCGATGACTGCGCCGACACCGGCCTGCATGCCTTCTAATAATTCGCTGACAATGAAATTATCAGCAAAAGCGTCATAAAAAATCGAAACCACGCAGATGATTAAAAATGGTGGCAGCACAGTGCCAAGTGTGGCAGCCAGTGCCCCCAATAGGCCGCGCAGCTTGTAGCCAGTGATGATCGAACCATTGACAGCGATTGGTCCTGGCGCAGACTGTGCGATCGAGACCATATCTAACATCTCGCTTTCCTCCAGCCAATGGTACTTGTCGACGAAACGGTCTTTCATCAAAGTGATGATGACGTAGCCGCCGCCAAAGGTGAATGCACTTAGTGTGAACGTTGCGCAGAATAGCTTTAGCAGTGAAACTTTTTCTTCTTCCATACTCATCCTCCTTTTTGGCAGTAGAGACTGCACTAAAAATTATAGTACGAATACGTAATTCTGTACAACAAAGGTTTTTTATCATCAATCACAGCGTTGTGCTGCGCGAAAAATGCCGCCCGTTTCCTTGTGGATGGGCGGCGTTTATTGCTGAATGGGTTACTGGATACTGGCTTTCAATGTTGTGAGCCATTCTTCAATGGTTTCCGTGAGCGCGAGCTGCTGCTTGAGAACGGCGATGCCGGTTGCTGGAATTTCTGGCAGTTGTTCTTTTTCGGCGAGATTGTCCAGAAGATAGGCCTTGAGAATGGCGATGTTTTGTTCAATATCGGTGATGCAAGCCTGCTGTTTGTCCACTGGAAGGGCATCGAGGTTGACAATGACGGCGTTAAAATCTAAGAAGAAGCGGATAGGCTGTGACGCGATATCAGCCATCAATTGCTCAAACACTTCATGACCAGCTGTGGTCAGTGTGTAGACGACTTTCTCCGGCATTTTTCCCTCTTTGACAGTAGAGCCGGTAATCAGCCCTTTCTTTTCAAGTTGGAGGACTTTTTTGTAAATAGAAGGGGTGCTGATTTTCACCCAGCGTGAGATGTTGCGGTATTCGACGAGTTTTTGGATGTCGTAAGCGCTGAGTGGTTCTTTTTTCAGCATGCCCAGCACAATGAGATCGATGGTTGCCATGATGCGCTCCTTTCAGGGTTGTTGGTTCGTTTATTACTGTAATTTATAGTATTTGGAATGCGTCCATTTGTCAAGATGATGGAGAAGGCGCAGCTCTCTGCCAAATTGTTTTTGGGAGGAATGCTTTCTTGACAACTGCTATAAATTATAGTAGCATGAACAGCACATAGCTATGGTATAAATTATAGTAGTGCTGTTTATAGTGAAAGGAGAACAATGATGAACAAACAGACAAGCAAACTGGAGCTTTTAGGTCATGCGCCGGTATCACAGGCGCTGTTGGCGCTTGGCATACCGATTATGATTGGCATGCTCATCAATGCGCTGTACAATCTGGTCGATGCGTATTTTGTGAGCGGGCTGGGCGCGGCGCCGTTGGCAGCCGTGTCTGTCACTTTTCCGTTGGGACAGGTTATTGTGGGCCTGGGGCTGATGTTTGGCAATGGTGCGGCGTCGTTTCTGTCGCGGCTCTTGGGGCGCGGCGATCGGGCGCTGGCCAACCAGGTCGCCAGCACGGCGTTGTTCAGCAGTGTGTTGTTGGGCGCTGTGGTGATCGCATGGATGACGTTTTTTTTGGCGCCGCTGTTATCGTCGCTGGGTGCCACGGCGACGATTCTGCCGTACGCATTGACTTACGCGCGCATTTATGTGATTTCCTGCCTTTTCAATGTATTTAATGTGACGATGAACAACATCGTGAGCAGTGAAGGTGCTGCAAAGACCACCATGTGTGCCATGCTTTTGGGGGCAGTGCTGAACATTGGTCTGGACCCGCTGTGTATTTATGGACTGGGATGGGGGGTGGCAGGTGCTGCCATCGCTACCGCTGTGTCTCAAATGGCGTCGACGCTGGTGTATTTGTGGTACGTTTTTCGTGGAAAGAGTGCGTTTTCCTTCGGCATTAAGCATTTTTCACCGAGCCGACACATCATGGCAGAAATTTTGAAGATCGGCGTGCCGACGCTGGTGTTTCAGCTTTTGACCAGCTTGTCGATGGCGTTGATCAATCGCGCCGCGAATCCTTATGGCGATGCTGTGATTGCAGGGATGGGCGCAGTTACGCGCATTGTTTCCATGGGGACGCTGGTGGTGTTTGGCTTTTTGAAAGGGTTTCAGGCCATCGCTGGTTTCAGCTATGGCGCCAGAGATTTTGAGCGTCTGCGAAAAGCGATTCGAACGGCGATCCTTTGGTCCAGCGGCTTTTGTGTGTTGGTTGGCTTAGCGGCGGCCGCGCTGGCCCCACAGATCATGGCTCTTTTTGCCAAGGGACAGGCCGACATGCAGGCTGTGGGCGCGGCGTCGCTGGCGGCGAATGGTTTGTCTTTTATGTTCTTTGGCTTTCATACGGTCTATGCGTCGTTGTTTTTGGCACTTGGTAAAGGGCGAGCAGGGCTTTTCCTCGGTGCGTGCCGACAGGGTATTTGTTTTCTGCCAATGATCGTGTTTTTGCCGCTGTGGTGGGGTGTGTCAGGCGTTCTTTATGCGCAGCCTCTGGCTGATGTGCTGACGGCTGTGATTACCGTTGTGATGGCGGTGCACGTACACAGAGAACTGGTGCAGGAGGAAGGCTGCGCTGTTGTGCAAAAATGGTAAGCGCGTGTCTTGCTGCTATGTTTTCTGCGTGCTACACTGAGTATATCAATGGTATGTTGGCATATTTTTATAAAAAGGCGAGATGAAAGATGAAACAGCAAGCAGATTACAAAAATTGGCTGCCAGAATGGCTGTGTCCCATGGGGGTGGCTGGCTGCGGCGTGTGTGCCGCTGCCTTGGCAAGTGCTTTAAAAAAGCAGCGAAAACAGGGCGTAGGAAAGAGGTGTTCCATTGTTGCCGGAGTGGCAATGCTGGTGATGACGGCATTAACCACATGGGCGGCTTTGCTGACCCATGCTTTTTCTTACAGAAATGAGAAGGGCGTGGCGCGGCGTATTTTGAACGGTGTCAGCGCTCAGGTTAAGCTGCCCGATGGTGGCTGCGGCTTGGATGTTGGCTGTGGCAGCGGCGCATTGACCATCGCCTGCGCGAAATGGAATCCCCAGGCGCGAATGGTGGGCGTGGACCTTTGGGGCAAAAACTATGCTTACAGCCGTGAGGTTTGTGAGAACAACGCACGCCTTGAAGGCGTTGACAATGTGGCGTTTCGCGCTGGCGATGCGCGACAGCTGGATTTTCCAGATGAATCCTTTGATGCGGTGACCAGCAATTTCGTGTACCACAACATTCCTGCTGCAGATCATCAGGCGCTGCTCTTGGAAACGCTGCGTGTTCTGAAAAAAGGTGGTCTCTTTGTCATTCATGACATCATGCCGCGCAGCAAGTATGGCGATATGGAGGCTTTTGCGGCGCAGCTGCGTGCGCTTGGTTATGAAGAGGTGCAGTTGATTGAGACGACGAACGGACTTTTTACAAGCCACGGCAAAGCGATGCTTATGCGCATGAATGGCGCAAAATTGTTGATTGGCAAAAAATGATTATAAAAACAGCCCTCGCTTTTATGAGCGAGGGCTGTTTGCGTCAGCGCACAGTGGTTTTGCGGTAGATGTGATACATGAGCGGCAGAAGCAGAAGGGAAAGGACGCCGTAAAGAACGAAGAGGATTGGGACAGAGCCGGTGATGTGTCCGAACACGTTGTAGAGGTTGAAATCGTCCAGCACCTGGCCAAGCTGTAAGAGCTGATCGGGCAGCAGGCCGAGGAGGCTTGGCAGCACTTCCCAGCTGGACAACAGGCTTTTGAGAAAGTTGGCAGCAAGCACGAGCGCATAGGGTACGATGATTCCCATGACCTGCGATCTGCTGATGGCACTTACAAACATGGTGAGCAGCGAGAGAAAGAGGATGCCAAGATAGCCGCCAACGATGGTAAGGAGATAAGCCTGCCCGATGGTGACGTTGTAAAAAGTTTCCCATTTCAGCAGCTGGTAGGCGCACTGGGCGCCGTCGGTGCCGAGCAGCAGCAACAGCACCGCTGTGTAGATCCCGATGGCGAGCCAATAAAGCAGCGTGACCATGGAGAATCCGGCGGTAATTTTGGTGCGCACTGCTTTGCTGCGGCCCAATTGGCTGGAGAAGAAAATGGCGTCGGCTTTCCAGCGGCCTTCGCAGGGAAAGATGCCGGAAACGAGGAAGACCATGACGAACAGCAAAAAGAGAATCAGTGTGGGTGCGTAGTAAATGAGCGTATCCCAACCTTCTTTGTAGCTGTTGACCAGGGGCGTGTCCAGCGCTTCGTAATGATTGATGAGATAGGCCTGTTCGGCGGCGGAGAAGTTAACCTCAGGCTTAGAGAACCATTCTTCGAGATTTTGCACGCGGCGTTCATAAAGACTGCCAACATCATCGACACAGACGGTGTTGATGAGAAAATAGTCGTAGTTGTTGAAGCCGCCAAAGGTTTGCGCAATCAGATTGCGGATCGTTTCGTAGCCTTGGGTGCGGGAATAGGCAATGTTTTGGCGCTGCACATCGTCGGATTGGTAGTCGTCGGAAGTGACGATGGATTGGTTGACAGTGATGGCTTTGCGCAGCATGGCATCATCGATGGGGCCGCTCCATTCTTCCTGGGCGTCGCGCAGGGCGCGGGCTGCTGCTGGACCACTGAGGGAATCGCCGTTGCTGTCGGTGTAGGAGACGTAGAGGGTGGCAGCGTAGCAGATGACCGCCACGCCGATAACTAAAATGAGCAAGGCAATTTTGCCGCCTGTGCGGCTGAATATTTTTTTCCATTCATAACGTCCCATGGTCGTCACCTCCTGCTTCGCCAAAATAGTAGAGAAAGACGTCTTCCAGTGTCGCTGTTTCAAGCATGGCATCAGGGGCAGGCTTGACCGGTGACACGATGCGCAGCTCGGCGCTGTCGTGGCCCGCTTTGATGTTCGCCACTTTGAAGCGCGCCACGTAGGCGGCGACGTCGCTTCGCGCCACTGTGAGCCGCCACACCTGGTCGCGCATCGAACGAATCAGGTCCTCGGCGCTGCCTTGTTCGACGATGCGTCCGGCGTTCATGAGCCAGATCTCGCCGCAGGTGTATTCCACATCGCTGACGATATGGGTCGACAGCAGCACCAGGCGGTTTTCTGAGAGCTCGCTGATGAGGTTGCGGAAGCGGATGCGTTCGTTTGGGTCGAGGCCTGCCGTCGGCTCATCAAGGATGAGAATGCGTGGGTCATTGAGCATGGCCTGCGCAATGCCGGCGCGCCGTTTCATGCCGCCGGAGAGTTTTTTCATCTTGCGTTTGGCGGCGTTGTCCAGGCCAACTTGGTGCAGCAGAGTGTGCACGCGTTCTTTGGCCACCGCTGGGCGCATACCTTTGATGGCGGCGATGTAGAGCAGGTAGTCATGAACGGTGAAATCTGGGTAGAAGCCAAATTCCTGCGGCAGATAGCCGAGCAAGCTGCGATAGGATGCGTCCATCTTGAAAATGTCCTGCCCATCAAAAGTGATTTGTCCGTGCGTGGGCGTCAGCAGGGTGCAGAGCATGCGCATGAGCGTTGTTTTGCCAGCGCCGTTGAGGCCAAGCAGCCCGTAGACGCCGGTGGTCATGGTCAGCGTGACACCGTCAACAGCGGTGAAATCACCGAAGCGTTTTGTGAGATCAGTCATACAGAGTTCCATGTAAGGATCCCTCCCATTGTTTGGTTGATGCCGTCATCCAGCGAGGGGTGACGAACATAAGAAAGGCCAGACTGACGACAAACAACGTCAGCCACATTGGCACAGTGATCGCCTGATAGAGGCGGTCGTTGAGAAGCAGCAGCCACCAGACGCCGCTGGTCAGCAGACAGACAACGATGGCGAAGGGGCCATTGCCGCGCCTGTTTGCGAGAATGGCAAAACAGAGGCCGGCGGTGACCGTCAGCGGCAGCAGAAACTGAGTCAGCAGCGTAAGAAACGGAAGCGCGTAGACCCAGGCCGCGGCGCAGCAAAAGCCTGTGATCAGAACAATGTCTACCAAACCGAAAAGCAGCAGCCGCGCTGCGTAAATGTGGCGCAGCGAATAGTAGGTGGTGCATTCAATTTCCAGGCAGTCATAGGTGCGGTTCTTGGCACATTCAGGCACCAGCAGAATCACAAAGAGCGCTGCCGCGACAGCCAGGCTGCGGCAGAGTGTGAAGGTGCTCAGGCTGGGCAGCGCCAGCGCCAGAAGCAACAGCAGTGCGCCTTGTGCCAGCCACCAGCGTTTCTGGATCAGCTGCAGCTGTGCACGCAGAAAGATGTGAAATGGCAGCGGCGTTTCAGCTTCTGCCTGGATGAAACTGGTGCGTGCCGCAGCGATCGTGGCAGAAATGTGTGTTTCCTGCAGCGGCGGCGAAAAGCCTTGGGCATCGTTTTTAAGCAGTTCATCAAGTGTCATGGTTGGCAGCCCCCTTTCCAAGTTGTTCGCTGAGCTGGATTTTTGCCTGACGCAGACGGTATTTTACCAGCGGCAGCCCGATTTCAAGCACGTCAGCAATCTCACGCAGTTTTAATCCCTGGTAGTAATGCAGGATGATCACCTCGCGCTGCTCTGCAGGCAGCTGGCCCAGCGCCCACTCCAGAAGCAGGTGTGTGGTGGTGCTTTCCTCCTGATTGGTGTCGGTCAGATGGCTGGCGAGCTCTGCATCGTCTGTTGGCAGTGGCTGCGGCTTCTTCCACTGATTGCGGCAGAGATTGGCGGCGATGGTGTAAAGATAGTTTTTTGTTTTTCCTTGGTAGCGGTATTCGGAGAGCTTGGCGAAAAAGCGGACAAAGGTTTCCTGGGTAAGGTCCTCGGCCTCGCGCTGGCCCTTGCTGTGGAAGGTGCAATATTTGAGAATATCGCTGTAGTACTTACGCACAAACGCGTCCAGCGCTGCTTCATCGCCTTGTTTCATTTTTCGGATGGTGAGAAAATCAGTGTCCACGGTGCCCTCCTTTCACCTGAGCAGTCAAAACGTTTTGGCAAGCGATTCAACATCGCGCTCTACTTATCATAACAATCGAGACAGGAAAAAAGATAGGCGAAATAAAAAATACCGCACGTTGTGACGAAACGTGCGGATCAAAAAGCGTTACTGTTTGATTTTTCCTGCGCAGACAGGACAGCCGCTATGCTGACTGCCGGTGCGGCTGTAAATCATTGCGCGCCATTCGTGACCGGCGGCACATTGCCACCAAACTTTGCGATGGCTGCCTGGGAGAACCATGGCGGGCGTTAGATCACCATTTTTTGTGGGATGCCATTCCTTAGCAATATCAGGTTCTTTTGTAGCAAGGTCATTGAAGCCTGCCAATACCTTGCGATTGGTGCAATAAGGGCATTGGCTGCCGGTCATTGTGCGTGATGACACCTTGGCTTGATAGTCATGTCCTTTGTCGCAGCGCCACCAAACTTTGCGATTAGAAGCTGGTGTGACCATTTCCGGGGTGAGATGGCCATTAAGGGTGGGGTGCCATTCTTTGGCCAGCCTTGGGTAATGGCTGGCAAGATCGTTAACGCCAGCGACGACGGCTTTGCCGGAACACACTGGACAACCATTGCCGCCGATTGTACGAGAAGCGATCTGAGCTTGCCATTCGTGACCTTTGGCACATTGCCACCAGACTTTGCGATGGCTGCCGGGTGCCACTTGTGTCGGCAAGAGGGTGCCGTTTTTTGTAGGATGCCATTCGGCAGCAATGCTGGAATATTGGCTTGCCAGGTCATTAACTGTTGTTATAACGTGTCGATTGGTACAAATTGGGCAGCCGGCACCGTGAACACGAGATTTGATTTGAGCCTGCCATTCATGGCCGTTGCTGCAGCGCCACCAAACACGGCGGTGGCTGCCGGGCAAACAATGTTCCGGCAAGAGGGTGCCATTTTTTGTAGGATGCCATTCCGCAGCAAGAGCTGGATAAAGCGCAGCAAGATCGTTTTCACCAGGAATGGGGCGTCGTCCGGCACAGTAGGGACAGCCGGACATATTTTCGGTGCGGCTGTAAACGACACTTTGCCAGTGATGGCCTTTGGCACATTGCCACCAGACTTTGCGATGACTGCCAGGACCGATCTTCTCCGGCGTCAGTGGTTGATTGCGCCTTGTATCCCATTCTTTTAACAGATCTTCGCGCTGTGTGCGATGACAGTACTCAGACAACGATTCTTTCATTATATTATCCCCCTCGTATAATATAAGCCTTATCATAAGATCAGCTTCAATCGTTCGAGCTGCTGAGCATAGTCACTGCCTGAGGTAGTGAGATAAATGCGTGTGGTATCGATGGAGGTATGTCCGAGAATGTCCGCTAGGCGTACAATGTCTTTACAGGCAGCGTAATAAACAGTGGCGAACAAATGGCGCAGATTGTGTGGGAAGACTTTGCTGGCTTTTACACCAGCAATTTTTGCAAGGGCCTTCATTTCCGCCCAGATTTGATGGCGCGAAAGTGCATGGCCTTTTCTGGTAATGAAGATGGGGCCGGATAAGATTTTTTTCTTACGAGCGTATTTAAGCAGTTTGCGGCAGAGCTTTGGTGATAGAAAAATGGTGCGGATTTTCCCTTTGAGAGACACATCGGCGCGGCCGACAGCAGCAGCTTCGACAGTAATGGCGGCGACTTCTGAAACGCGAATGCCGCTGGCACAGATGGTTTCCATTAACAAAGCAAGCCGTTCTTGCCGCCTGCGTCTGGCAGTGGAAACGAGCCGTGCGTAATCATAACGGGTGAGCTCACGGTTGCTGTCACGAAAAAGCCGGCGCTGAATTTTGAGAAATCGTACATGACAATCATTCCAGCCAAGAAAACGACAAAGTCCATTGAGCGCAGCAAGTTTAGCGTTGATTGTAACAGGGGCGTAGTTTTTGTCCAGCAGATGTTTTTTCCAGGCGTTGAGTACATCCTTACTGACTGGTTTTGTGCTGAGCCATTGATAGAAATCATCAATGTCGTGGGCATATTTCTTGATCGTGCCTGTGCTGCGTTCATCTCGCTGCAAAGATTGAAGGTAAGCAGCGATGTCTTGCGGTGTGAGAGGATGGGTAAGCATGAAAAAGGCCTCCTTTGGCGTGTGAGTTCTTTTTATTATATCGCGTTTAGAAAATATTGACGCCTTTCTCAAAAAAACAGCCAGCGCTCTTATCGATAAATTTCGGTAAGAACGCTGGCTTTTGCTTATAAAAAGAGCTGTCACGTCAGTGACAGCTCTTGTGAGGATGAATTATTTGCCGTGCTTGATGGAAGTGAGAAGACCACCTTCGAGCAGGAGGCGTTCCTGACGTTCGCCAAGTTCGAGGGCGAGTTCGTAGGTCTTGCCGGTGGTTTCGTTCTTCACGGTTACGCTGCGTGCCTTGACCTGTGCTGGCAGATCAGAGAAGCTGAGCACATCGCCGAGGTTGAAGTCGTCGTAGTCGGCTGGATTTTTGAAGGTCAATGGCAGGATGGCGTTGTTGATGAGGTTTGCTTTGTGGATACGTGCAAAGCTCTTGGCAATAACGGCCTTAACACCGAGATAGAGTGGTGCGAGGGCTGCGTGTTCACGGCTGGAACCCTGGCCATAGTTTTCACCAGCAACGATGACTGGTGCGTATTCCGTGCCTTGCATTTCCTGGCAGCGGCTTGGGAAATCTGCATCGGATGGGGTGAGGCAGAAGTTTGCCAGATGAGGAATGTTGGAACGGAATGGCAGCAGTTTGGCGTTGGAAGGCATGATATGGTCGGTGGTGATGTTGTCTTCCAAATAAGCAGCAACTTTGCCGGTGAAGGTTTCAGGAACAGGTTCGCCCAGTGGCACGCCTTTGATGTTTGGCCCTTTGACCAGTGGGGTGTGGCCGATCTTTTCATCGCTAGGGAAGATGAAGAGGTGGTCGTCACGGTCATAGCGTTCAGGAACCTGAATGCCTTCCAGGCGGGTGTCGCCGGCAGGGATGGTTAATACGCCAGTGATGGCAGAGATAGCTGCCGTTTCAGGGCTGACGAGGTAAACCTGAGCGCTCTTGGTGCCGCTGCGGCCAAAGAAGTTGCGGTTGAAGGTACGCAGGCTGATACCATCGGTGTTAGGAGCCTGGCCCATACCGATGCAAGGACCGCAGCCGCATTCGAGGATACGGGCGCCAGCTTCGAGGAAGATGGAGAGAATGCCATCAGAAGCCATCTGCTTGAGGATGGTGCGGGACCCTGGAGAAATAACGAGGCTGACGTTTTCAGCAACCTTCTGACCTTTGAGGATGGCTGCGCAGCGTGCCAGATCCAGGTAAGAGGAGTTGGTGCAGCTGCCGATGGCCACCTGGTTGATCTTCATGCCAGCAAGGCTTTCAACGGTGACAACCTTGTCTGGGCTGTGTGGGCAAGCGGTCATTGGTTCCAAGGTGGAGAGGTCGACGTTGATGGTCTTGAAATAAACAGCATCATCGTCAGCAGCCAGTGGCACCCACTGATCGCCGCGGCCCATGGAATCCATGTAAACCTTGGTGTTTTCATCGCTAGGGAAGATGGAGCAGGTAGCACCCAGTTCAGCACCCATGTTGGTAATGGTTGCACGTTCAGGAACGGAGAGGGTGGCTACGCCGTCGCCGGTATATTCATACACTTTGTTGACGCCGCCTTTAACGGTTTCCTGCTGCAGAACATAGAGAATGATGTCTTTTGCAGAAACACCGGTGCGCAGTTTGCCAGTCAGGCGTACTTCGATAACGTCTGGGCAGGTGATGTAGTAGCTGCGGCCAGCCATAGCAGCTGCAACGTCAACACCGCCGGCACCAATGGCGATCATGCCAAGGCCGCCGCCAGTAGGGGTGTGGCTGTCAGAGCCGATGAGGGTTTTGCCAGGGATGCCGAAGTTTTCAAGATGCACCTGATGGCAGATACCGTTGCCTGGACGGCTGTAGGTGATGCCGAAGTTTTCAGCAGCGCTCTGAATGAACAGGTGATCGTCAAAGTTTTCAGGACCGCTCTGCAGCATGTTGTGGTCGATGTAAGCCACAGAACGTTCTGTTTTTACGCGGTCAATGCCCATCGCTTCCAGTTCCAGGTACGCCATGGTACCGGTGGAATCCTGGGTGAGGGTTTGATCAATGCGTAATCCGATTTCGTTGCCCGGTTTCATTTCACCATCGGTGAGATGGGCAGCGAGAATTTTTTCTGTCAATGTAGGCATGGGTTTCCTCCTTGTGGTAATCCTAGAATAAAATAATTATACGCTTTCTTGAATTTCCTTGCAAGATGGGTGACAGTGGTTTACGCTAAATGCAATGGTGGTCGTTGTGTGGCAAGGGAGGTGCCGGACTATGTGGAGAGAACTGTTAAATTTGATTTTCCCCAATCCCAGCATGTGTGTGCTCTGTGAAAAACGAACGGAAATGCTGACCATTTGTGAGACGTGCCTATTGCGCTGGCGGCGCTTTGCTGAGCTGGAAGGTCAGTGCCGGCGCTGTGGGCATTTTGGTTCGCGGGCGCCGGTTTGTGACACCTGCCGTGACTGGCCGGCGTATTTCTTGGGCAATACGGCTTTCCTTCCTTATACAGATACGGTGCGTGAGGCCATTCTGCGCTTTAAATATCATGGTGAGCCCTGGCGGGCGGAAGGCTTTGGCGCGCTCGCTGCGTATTGGCCAGCGCCGATGGTTGATGCGATCGTTCCCGTGCCGCTGCATAAAGCGCGCCTGCGCGAGCGCGGCTACAATCAAAGCCTGCTCTTGGCGCGCGAATTGAGCCATGCTTGGCAGCTGCCATTGCATGACGACTGGCTGCTGCGTGTGGTCAACACGCGTCATCAGGTTGGGCTGTCAAAGACTGAGCGCATGCTAAATGTGGCCCAGGCTTTTGCCGTGCCTGAAAAGAAACAAGCGCTGGTTCACGGCCAACGTGTGCTTCTTGTGGACGACGTCATGACGACAGGCAGCACCCTGCTGGCTTGTGCGCGTGCGCTGCATCGTGCTGGCGCCAAGCAGGTGCAGAGTGTGACGATGGCGAGTGCACTGCGCTAATATGCACAGTATGCAGCGTTTTATGCATAGACATTGCTAATAGATTGCTGAGAGACGGTAAAAAGCCTTAAATTATCCTGAGAATGGTCAGAAAGTGATTGAAAAAATATACACGTCGCTCTATAATAACTGTATATGTTTTATTATTACAAATTAGAGGAGAAGAGATATCATGAAAAACAAAAAGTGGATAGCTATGTTGTTAACAGCTGCTATGGCTGTTACGCTGTTGGCTGGCTGCGGTGGCGGCAGCAACGATGCTGCTTCCAGCAGTGCAGCTGCTGAAGGCAGTGCCTCCAGCGAATCTTCCAACGTTGTCGTCGTAGGGACCAACCCAACCTTTGCACCATTCGAATATCAGGATGACGAAGGCAACATGACCGGTTTTGACCTTGACCTGATGCAGGCCATCGGTGAAGATCAGGGCTTCGATGTAGAATTCAAATCCATGGAATTTGATGCTTTGATCGGTGCATTGACCACTGGCCAGATTGATGCTGTTGCTGCAGGCATGAGTTTTGACCCTAAGCGCAACAATGTTCTGTTCTCTGACCCATACATGGATGCTTCTCTTGGCATCATGGTTGCGGCGGACAGTGACATTACCGGCGCTGATGATCTCCAGGGCAAGACCGTTGCTGCTCAGATCGGTACTACCGGTGCAGACGAAGCAACTGCTCTTGAAGAAGCTGGTACCGCTACTGCAAAATTGCTTGATAACTATAACACCTGCGTACAGGATCTTCTGACAGGTGGCTGCGATGCGATTATCATCGATATTCCAGTTGCACAGTCCTATCTGAAAGATCATGGTGATGAAGTGAAACTCACCGGCGAACCATATGCTTCTGACTACTATGGCATTGTCGTTGACGAAGACAATCAGGCACTGCTTGATAAGATCAATGCAGGTCTTGCCGATGTCATTGAAAACGGTAAGTTTGATGAACTTTGCGCGAAATATGAACTGGATGTTCCAGAATCTGTTAAGGATGGCAGCGCAAAAGATGCCGTTGCAAAAATCATGAGCGGCGATGAATAATATTTTTTAACAAGTGAGATAAGAATGAGATGCAGAGGTAACTGCATCTCATTCTTTGCGTTTATTCCATAAAGGAGGATAAAATGGGCGATTTTTTTACAGCATTTTTTGATGTGCTGCCAAAGCTTATTCCAGGCGCTGGGACCACTTTGTTCCTCACGGTTTGCGGCGTTTTCTTCGGGATCATCATTGGTCTGCTTATGGCGCTGATGAAGATGGGCCGAAATCGTGTGCTCAAAGCAATCGCGAATGTTTATATTGAAGCGCTTCGCGGCACACCACTTTACGTGCAGATCTTTTTATGGCATTTTGGTGTGGCCAGCATTATTGCAGAACTGTTCTTTAATGGCAAGTTTAGTTTCCCACTGCTGGTTACAGGGATTGTGGTTCTGTCGCTGAACAGTGGTGCTTATGTGGCCGAGATCTTCCGCGCCGGGATTCAGGGCGTCGATAAGGGACAGGTGGAAGCGGCGCGTTCTTTGGGCATGACGCATAAGCAGGCCATGCGCCTGGTTATTTTGCCTCAGGCCTTTAAGCTGGTTATTCCACCACTTGGCAATGAATTTGTTATGCTGCTCAAGGATACATCCTTGCTGGCTGCGATTGGGTTGTCTGAAATCATGAAGCGTGGGCAGATTTATACTTCTGTTCATTTTGAACCATTCCCAACCTATGTTGCGGTTGCCTTGGTATATCTTGTATTGACGTTGACCTTTACGCGCATCATCAACTGGTATGAACGCCGTCTGCAGACGGACAAGCGCTGATCATTAGGAGGTTATTGAACAATGATCGAAATTAAAGACTTACACAAATCCTTCGGTGACTTGGAAGTCCTTAAAGGCATCACCGAAACCATCAAAGATGGAGAAATCGTCTCCATCATCGGACCATCCGGTTCTGGTAAGAGTACTTTCCTGCGCTGCATCAATCTGCTTGAAGAACCAACCAGCGGACATATTATCATTGATGGCCAGGAAATTACCGATCCAAAGACCGACATCAACAAGATGCGTGAAGATCTCGGCATGGTGTTCCAGCGCTTCAATCTCTTCCCTCATAAAACTGTGCTGGAAAACATCACCCTGGCGCCAATCAATGTCAAAGGCATTGCACAGGCGGACGCCGAAAAGACTGCACGCGAACTGCTGAAGCGTGTTGGCTTGTTGGATAAGGCCGACAGCTATCCAGCAGCACTTTCCGGTGGTCAGCAGCAGCGCGTGGCCATTGCTCGCGCGTTGGCAATGCATCCAAAAATCATGCTCTTTGATGAACCAACATCCGCTCTTGACCCTGAAATGGTCGGTGAAGTATTGGCGGTTATCCGTCAGCTCACTGAAACGGGTATGACCATGCTGATCGTTACCCATGAAATGGGCTTTGCGCGCGAAGTATGTGACCGTGTATTCTTCATGGATCAAGGTTACATCATGGAACAGGGCACACCGGAAGAAATCTTCAACAATCCAAAAGAACCACGTACCCAGGATTTTCTGGCAAAAGTTCTTTAATGAAAGCAAAGCGACTGTCATTTGTGGCAGTCGCTATTTTTATAACAAGGAGGCGATACCATGGAACTCTTATTGGTAGAGGACGATGCCGTGATTGCGTCGGGGTTGGTCTTTGCCCTCGAGCAGGAAGGCTATGGGGTGCGCCATGCAGCGACGGTGAAGGCGGCGCTGCATGTGCTGGCAAAGGTGGCTGTCGATCTGGCGCTTATCGACATGCAGCTGCCGGACGGCGATGGCTTTGCCGTAGGGGAACAGGCACTGGCACAAGGGGTGCGTGTGATTTTTCTCACCGTTATGGACGATGAGGCGCGCATTGTGCGCGCGCTCGATCAAGGTGCCGCCGATTATGTGACGAAGCCGTTTCGTCTGCGGGAGCTGCTGGCGCGGGCGCGCCGGGCACTGCCGCAGCAGGAAACAGTATTGAGTCTGGGCAGGGCACGCATCGATACAGCTACCGGCCGGGTTACAGTGGATGGACAGGATGTGGCGCTGACGGCGCTGGAGTATCGGCTCTGCCTGATTTTTGCGATGCATCGCGGACAACTGCTGACGCGGGCGCAGATTTTGGATCAGCTTTGGGATCAAAATGGCAATTTTGTCGAAGACAACACGCTGACCGTGTATGTGAAGCGGCTGCGTGAAAAACTGGGGGATGCAGTGACCATCGAAACAGTGAGGGGGCTGGGCTATCGTGTGGGTGCGTAAACAGGAGCTGGAGGCTTTGTCCAGCACATTGCGTCAGGCGATCAATGGTGAGCCGGTGGAATTTCGCGACAATCAGGAAGGCGCCTTGTCGCTGCTGAAAAACGATCTGCATACGCTTGTGGCGCAGCTGGGTGCTGAGCGTGATGCCGCCAACGCAGCAAGGCTGGAATTTGCGGAATACATGGAGAACATTTCTCACCAGTTAAAAACACCGGTGACCTCGATGATGCTCATGGCCGATCTGCTTGAAAGCGCGCCGCCGGAACGTCAGGAAGAATTCTTGACGAACATTCGCATGAGCTTGGCGCGCATGGACTGGCTGGTCGACACGTTGCTCAAGCTGGCGAAGCTGGACGCTGGGGCTGTGCACTTTGAACAGCAGGCAGTGATGGCGCGAGAATTGCTGGACGCGGCGTTGGCGCCTTTGGCGATTTTATTGGACGTACAGGATCAGCAGGTGACTTTGATGGATGATGGCATTTTGCACTGTGATCGGCGCTGGACGGTAGAGGCCTTGACGAATCTTTTGAAGAATGCCTGCGAGGCCTCGCCTGCCGGCAGCACCATCGTTGTGGACTGCGGTGACAATCCGCTTTATGCATGGCTTTCGGTCCGTGATGCTGGTGCTGGCCTGTCACGGGCAGAGATGGCTTCGCTGTTCGTGCGTTTTGCTAGCTCTGCCAACAAGAATGGCGTTGGCATTGGGCTGCCGTTGGCGCTAGCGATTGTGCGCGGTCAGCATGGCGATATTGATGTGGATGCTGGCGGACAGGGCACAGGAGCCACTTTTACGATGAAGTTTTATAAGTGAGAAAATGTGCCGTCTTGTCACCGAACAGTCACATTGGCTTGGTAAGATACAACCATAGAGAAAATAGGAGGCGATGATTATGGCAATCCTTCAAGTGGAGGCCCTGACAAAAATCTATGGCAGCGGTGAGACAGCGGTGACGGCACTGGATCACGTCAGTTTCAGCGTCGAAAAAGGTGAGTTCATCGTCATTGTCGGTGCGTCTGGCAGCGGCAAATCGACGCTCATGAACCTGATCGGCGGCATTGACGAGCCGACATCAGGCCGTGTTTTCATCGACGATCAAGCCATCTATGACATGAACGAAAGCGAGCGGGCCATTTTCAGGCGCCGCAATATTGGCATGGTGTTTCAGTTTTACAATCTGGTGCCGACGCTGACAGCGTCAGAAAACATCATGCTGCCTTATCTGCTCGACAAGCGCGAGCCGGAAAAAGCCAAGCTGAATGAGATTCTGGAAATGTGCGGACTCACGGAACGCGCCAATCATCTGCCGAGCGCGCTCTCGGGCGGCCAGCAGCAGCGTGTGTCTTTGGGAAGGGCGCTGATCAACGATCCGGCATTTATCCTTGCCGATGAGCCGACCGGCAACCTGGACAGCCGCGCCAGCCGCGATGTGATGGCGTTGCTGCAGATGGCCAATCGGCGTTACAAGCAGACCTTGCTTCTCATCACCCACGATGAAAAGATCGCGCTCATGGCAGATCGCGTGCTTACCATTGGTGATGGACGGCTGCTGTCGGATGAGTTGTTGAAAGACCGGCGAAAGGGGGCGCGTTAAGATGCGCCTGTTTCTTCATCTGGCAAAGAGTCAGTTTCGTGTCAACCGTTTGCGGAGTTTTTGGACGGTGGTGGCGGTGGTACTGGCAACGGCCCTCATCACCTGTGTGACCCATTTTGCTGCCAGTGGCGCGGCGATGATTCGCGAGAGCGTTGGCGGCGGATTGACGATGTACAGTGCCATGTATGTGCGGGTGCTGGTGGTGCCGGCAGCATTTCTCAGTGTACTGATTATGCTCATGGCGGTTGTGGTCATCTCAAATGTTTTTCGCGTCAGCGCCAGTGCGCGCACAGCAGAATTTGGCACCTTGAAGTGCGTTGGCGCAACACCAGCGCAGATTCGTAAGACGATGCTCTGGGAAGCGGTGCTGCTCGCGCTCATTGGCATTCCCTTTGGTTTATTGCTGGGATTGGGGCTGACAGCAGGCGGCATCGCTGTCGCGAATCATTTCTTTGATGAATTGAACGCCCTTACGCACATCATGATAAAAACAATGACCTTTCATCTGCGCTTTGTGCTTTCACCGTTGGGCCTGCTGCTGGCAGTGGTGCTTTCTTTGATGACGGTGCTCATCAGCGCCTGGCTGCCAGCACGCAAAGCGGCCAAGCAGAGTGCCATCGCCAGTGTGCGCGGCCGTGATGCGGTGAAGATCCGCGCACGCCGCAGCCATCAGTGGATGGACGCACTGGTGATGCGTGTCTTTGGTCCCGAGGGTTTGCTCGCTCATAAAACACTGACACGCAGCCGCCAGACTTTTCGTACCACGGTGGCAGCGCTGGCGGTGGCGGTGGTGCTTTTTGTATTCATTGGCTTTCTCTGGCATCAAGCTGGCACCTTCAACGCGATGATGACGACTGACGATGGCTATACTGTGACGGCCGATTATCAATCCGCTATGACCGATGATGATACTGCGTATGCGGCGCCGATCACCAGCACCCTTGGCGATGCCATCACTGGTGAGCTGGCGCGCTACGACGGTGGCACCGATGTGTTTGGCTTCGGCAATGACTACGAACGTTACGATGTGACGCTGGATACCGCATCGCTGACGCCGGAGATTCGTTCTTACTATGAATTGGAAGGACAAGCGACAGCGGCCTTCGATGTGGAGTGCATTGTTTTGGACCAGCAGCATTATCAGGCGCTGTGCGCGCAGGCAGGGGTGCCTGTGGGAAGCGTTCTGCTCATTAACAACGACCGTCTCAACATCAAAGGCTACAACACCGACACGGTCTTTTTCAAGAAGGTGCCTCAGTCGCTGAAACTCGAAGAAACCGACGGCACAACCACGGAAGTGACGATTGACGCCGTGCTGGATGCTGGCGAGGTGCCGGATGTGCTCTATTATCCGAACACCAATCCGGTGCGCCTGATTTTGCCGGAGATGACGCTGCGCCAATACAGCTGGCAGGCAGCGCCGGCAGACATGCAGGGATTTATGGCGTACGCCGAGCAAGTGCTCAGCGAACATTTTCCAGACCAGAGCCGTGACAATTACATGGAAAATGGTTACAGCGCCCGCGTCTATGCGACCGAGGATTATTTCAAGGTCATGAATATCGCTATTGTGCTGGCGTTGGTTTTTCTCGCCTGTTTCTGCGGGCTGCTCATGCTCATCGGTTTCACCAATGTCGTCAGCACTCTGTCCACGAATGTGCTCATGCGCTCGAGCGAATTTGCGGTGCTTCAAAGCATCGGCATGACACCGGAGGGCTTGCGGAAAATGCTTGCGCTTGAGAGCATCCTCTGCAGCCTGCGGGCCATTCTCATCGGCGTGCCGCTGGGGGTGCTTTTGACGTACCTTGTGGCGCTGCCAGTGCGCGCCGCTTTCCCTGTGCCGTATCATTTTCCGCTGCTGCCGATTCTTCTTTGCTGCGCGGGCGTGCTGGCTCTTACGCTTTGCATCACCACGCTGGCTGCGCGGCGTCTGCGGCGGCAGAACATCATTGCGCGCATTCGCGCTGGACAGCGCCTGTATTAGTTGCCGCAAGCGGCAGCATCGTTTCGCGATGCTGTCGCTTTTTCTTTGTCGGTGCCGCGCGGCTTGCAACCACTGGAAAAATTGTTTATAATAAACAGAGCTGAGTATATAGGATCGGCAAATCTATGAAGAAGGAGGAAATTGTTATTTCTAAGCAAAAACCAAAAGATGGCGTCAAGATCATCCCACTGGGCGGACTTGAAGAGATTGGGAAGAATATGACAGCCGTCGAATATAAGGATGAGATCATCGTCATTGACGCAGGAATGTCCTTTCCAACGGAAGATCTGCTGGGCGTAGATTGTGTGATTCCGGATATCACGTATCTGACGACGAACAAGGAAAAGGTTAAGGGCATTGTTCTCACCCACGGCCATGAAGACCACATCGGTGGCTTGCCGTATGTTTTGCGAGAGCTCCATGTGCCTGTTTACGGCACACGCCTCACGATTGGGCTGCTCGAACCGAAGCTCAAGGAGGCACGCAACCTCGGCAAACAACGATTGGTGGTCGTCAAGCACGGCGAACCGTTTCGCATTGGTCACATGGAGGTTGAACTGATCAAGACCTGCCATAGCATTCCGGATGCGAGCGCTGTTGCCATTCACACGCCGTTGGGCGTTATTTTCCATACGGGGGATTTTAAATTCGACCAGACACCGGTGGATGGAACCACGACCGATTTCCAGCGCATTGCGGAAATCAGTGCCAAAGGGGTGCTCCTGATGATGAGCGATTCCACCAATGCGACCCGTCCAGGGTTCAGCATGAGTGAATCGTCCATCGGCGAGACGTTTGACAAGTTGTTCCCTCACATTTCTGGGCGAATCATTATCGCAACCTTTGCGTCAAATGTGCATCGTTTGCAGCAAGTGCTGAATGCTGCTCATGCCAATCGCCGCAAAGTGGTGATCACTGGCCGCAGCATGGTCAACACCATCAACGTTGCGAGTGAGTATGGATACATCAATGTGCCACCAAACACCTTGATCGAGATGGATGAAATGCGTCAATATCCAGACAACCAGCTGGTGATTCTCTGCACAGGCAGCCAGGGTGAACCTATGGCGGCACTGTCACGCATGGCGATGAATGAGCATCGTCAGGTGCGCATTGGCGCTGGCGACACGGTTATTTTCTCGGCCAGCCCAATTCCAGGCAATGAGAAGCTCATCAGCAAAGTCATTGACATGCTCTTCAAACTCGGTGCTGATGTTATTGACAACACCGACCAACGTGTTCACGTTTCTGGACACGCCGCCCGCGAAGAGCTCAAGATGATGCTTAATCTCGTAAAACCGAAGTATTTTATGCCTGTACACGGCGAGTATCGCATGCTGTTGTCGCATGCAAAGCTTGCCAAAGAGGTGGGAATCCCATCGGAGAACATCATCGTTACTGAAAACGGCCACGTTGTTTTAGCCACACAGAACCGTGTCGGCCTTGCAGGAAAGGTACCTGCTGGTCGTGTGCTGATCGATGGCTTGGGCGTTGGCGATGTTGGCAATATCGTCTTGCGCGATCGCCGTCAGCTGTCACAGGATGGGATCTTTATCGTCGTGGTGACGATTGACCGCAAGAACAAGCGTGTCGTTGCTGGGCCGGATCTTGTGTCCCGCGGCTTTGTTTATGTGCGTGAAGCCGATGAATTGATGACCGACGCCCGCGCACGTGTCGAGAAAGCCCTCGACCAATGCATGAAAGACGGCGTCACCGACTGGACCAGTATCAAGCAGGCCCTGCGTGATGTGACAGGGAAGTTCTTGTATGAACGCACCCGCCGCCGCCCGATGATCCTGCCGATCATCATGGAAGAAAGTTGATGTGTAACCTCGTTTGTTCCTGTGGAATGAGCGAGGTTTTTGATTATCTGCAATAAGGAGGCTGTGAAGATGGAATGTCGATTGGGATTGATCCAGCTGGCTGCTGGAGACGATAAGACAGCCAATCTCCAAGCGGCGCGCCGAGAGATTGACCGTGTCGTTCGCAAGGGCGCGGAACTGGTGATTCTGCCGGAAATGTTCTGCGTGCCGTATGAAACATCACGTTTTGCCGACTACGCCGAAGCCGAAGGCGGCGAGGCCCAGCAGATGCTGGCGGCCGCTGCCAAGGAAAATGGCTGCTGGCTGGTGGGCGGATCGATTTGTGAAGAAGAAAATGGCCATTATTACAACACCAGTTATGTGTATAATCCGCAGGGCGTTTGTGTGGCCAAACACCGTAAGATGCATCTTTTCGACATCGATATTGAAGGCGGACAGTATTTTAAGGAAAGCGACGTTCTGTCGCCGGGCACGTCTCTCACTGTTTTTGACACACCGTGGGGACGCGTGGGCTTGGCGATTTGCTTTGACATTCGTTTTGCTGATATGGCAGCGGCGATGGTGGATGCTGGCACACAGCTGCTCATTTATCCAGCGTCGTTCAATATGTCCACGGGTCCGCGCCATTGGGAATTGCTGTTCCGTGCTCGGGCTATGGATGGGCAGTGTTATGCTGTTGGCGTGGCGCCGGCGCGTGATGAGAATGCCAGCTACGTGTCCTGGGGGCACACCATGGTGGTCAACCCATGGGCTGAAGTGGTCTGTGATCTCGGCATAGAGCCAGAGACACGCGTGGTGACAATTGATTTTGACATGGTTCAGGCGGTGCGGAGGCAGATTCCGCTGGGCCGTCAGTGAGAAAGGAAGACGATCAAATGAAATACAGTTTTGGATTTATCGGCTGCGGCAATATGGGCCGTGCCATGCTTGCTGGTGCACTGAAAGCTGGGCTGACTATGCCGGAGCGTGTGGCAGTGCATACCAACACGCCGGCTCATCAGCAGGCAATGGCTGAGGAATATGGTGTGGCGGCGGCAGAAACAAACCGTGCGTTGGCGAAAGAATCGGAGGTTATCGTTTTAGCGGTGAAGCCGAACATTTATAAGCAGGTGCTCTTGGATATTCGTGAAGTGCTCGTACCAGGCCAGATCGTGGTGGCCATTGCGCCAGCTTACAGCATCGCTTCCATTGCTGCATTGGTGGACAATCCTGGCGTGCGCATTGCACGTGCCATGCCGAACACCCCGGCGCAAATCGGTCAGGGCATGGCAGGGCTTTGCTTCTCTGAGAACATGCTGGAGGAAGAACGTGCTGCTGTGACACGTTTCTTTGAAAGCTTTGGCAAGGTGGCCATTGTGCGTGAAGATGTGATGCATGCGGTGGGGTCTGTCAGCGGTTCGTCGCCAGCCTTCGTGTACATGGTCATCGAAGCCATGGCAGAAGGTGCCATCAAGCTTGGCATCCCGGCCAAGGATGCTTACACGTTCGCAGCGCAGTCGGTGCTGGGAGCAGCGGCGCTGGTGCTGGAAAGCGGCGAACATCCTGCAGTGCTGCGCGACGCTGTTTGCTCGGCTGGCGGCACCACCATTGCTGGTGTGGCTGTGTTGGAAAAGCAGGGCATGAAGGCGGCGCTCATCGATGCCATGGACGCATCCTCGGAAAAATTCCTGGCTATGGAGGCGCAGGCAGCTGCCGATCTGGCATAATCGCGTTACTTGAGAGCGGCGCAAAACCGTGCATGTTTTGTGCCGCTTTTTTTGACGCGCTGCGTTGGTGGAGCGTGGACAAAAAACGCGGTCTGTCTTTCATTCACCGACCGGTTGTGTTATAATTTTTCCATTAACTGTTGTTGTTTAGAATCGAGAGGAAGTTGATAACGTGACAGAAACCATTAAAGAATTAGCAGCAAAAATCAAGGCCTGCGATTGCAGCCAGCCATATATTTACGTCAGCTATTCCACCCGTGACGGCGCCAATGTGTATGCCGATGTCATCGCGCTGCAGGAAGCTGGCAAAAATCTCTGGATCGACGTTGAATCCAATATGACCGGGGATGGCTACAACAGCACCATCTTCGGCGCCATTGCCAACCTTAACTGCAAAGGTGTGCTGTTCTATCTCAGTGAAGAATCCATGAGTTCCGCGCAGTGTGCCAAGGAAGTGGCATACACCAAGAGTCATGCTGTCACCGATGAACGCGCTGCTTTGCCAGTGGTCGTCGTTGATCTTGATGAGGTGGACAATCTCGACATTGAAAAATATGTCAACGGCAAACTTTATGGGCAGTTCAAGGATGAATACCTCAGCGAAGCCGAAGCGGAACGTATGAAAAAATACCGCGACAAATACAACAACCGTGTCGACCATGTCAACACCAAATACAACCTCTGCGAAGTCATCCTCGATGTACTTAAGGATCAGGAAGCTGGCCAGGTACCGTTCACCGAAGAGGCTGGCGACCGTGTGGCCTACGTATCGAAGATGCTTTAAGCCGCAGCCATCATTCAATCGGAAGACGCTTGCCGTCTTCCGATTTTTTTATGAACGGCGGCGCTCATTATTTCTCAAAAATGACCAGCAAAGCACACATTTTTCTTGACGGCGCTCTGCCAATTCTGTATAATTGATATTCGGATATGGGTGTTTTCCCAGATCGAAACCGCCTGCGTCGGGTTGGAAAACGCAGCCCTGCTGCTACCTAGCCGCAGCGAGTATTCTCAGGGAGGAGTGAAAAAATGTACGCTATTATTGCAACTGGTGGCAAACAATACAAAGTTGAAGAAGGCCAGACTCTCGATGTGGAACTGCTCCACGCTGAAGCTGGTGAAACTGTAGCAATCGACTCCGTATTGTTGCTCAACAAGGACGGCGAAATCGTTACCGGCAAGCCTTACGTTGAAGGCGCTAAGGTTAACCTCAAGGTTGTTGAAAACGGCAAAGCACCTAAGATCGTTGTTTTCAAATACAAACCTAAAAAGAACTATCGCCGCAAAAAAGGTCATCGTCAGCCTTACACCCGCGTGACTGTTGAATCGATCGTTGGCTAATGATCCGAGTGACGCTTTACTATGACACAGACGAGCGCCTGGCAGGTTATGAATTTTCCGGGCATGCAGAATCCGCTCCGTATGGTGAGGATTTGGTCTGTGCGGCGGCTTCCACCCTGGCCATTGTGACTGAGAACAGTCTGGCTGTGCAAGGGGTGCACTACGAAGCCGAACAAGACGAAGGCTATGTGAAATTGATGTTATCACCGATCGCGGATGATCGCGAAGCGCTCATCGCGGAAGCGGTGCTGAAAACGTTAGAAGTCGGAGCCAGCGCGCTGGCTGAGACATATCCGAACTTCATCAAAGCAAACAGTGTTCATGTTTGAGGAGGTGGACAAGATGTTCAAACTCGATTTGCAATTATTCGCATCTAAAAAAGGGGTAGGTAGTACCAAGAACGGTCGTGATTCCCACTCCAAGCGTCTCGGTGCGAAGAAGAGTGATGGTCAGACCGTAAAGGCCGGCAACATTCTTTATCGCCAGAGAGGGACCAAGATCCATCCGGGCGCTAATGTTGGCAAGGGCGGCGATGATACCCTGTTCGCAAAGATCGACGGCGTCGTTCGTTACGAAAAGGGCAACAATAAGACCCTGGTCAGCGTTTATGCTGCTGAATAAGAAGAAAATGGGGGATGACCGCTCGGTCATCCCTTTTTGTTATTTATAAGAAAGAGAACAATCATGAAGCCAAACGAGATCGAAAAAATGCTCAGCGATGCCGAGTCTCGCGTGACTGCAGAAAAACATCGCCTGCTTTTGTGGAGCAACGGCCGCTTAATTTCTGCGCTGGCAGTGCTGGTGGGACTGGTTTTTGGCATTCGCAATGACCTCTTGCTGGGCTACGTGCTGGCGGCAGTTGGGGTGATCTGTTTCTGCTACTTGGTGCATCGGTTCAATCGGCAGCAGGCCGCCATTGAACTGGCACAGAACCGTCTGTTGGTGCTGCAGCGCTATGATGCACGCTGCAAAGGAGAATGGTACGATTTTGCGGACGATGGCGCCAGTTATGTGCGGAAGGACGATTTTCTTTCCAGCGACCTTGATTTGTTCGGGCCGCGTTCGCTGTACCAATATATTTCTGTGGCGCACACCATCGGTGGGCGCGATGCTTTGATGCGCCTTTTGACGCGGCCAAACCTCAAGCATATTGCAGAGCGTCAGGCGTCGGTGCTGGAGCTTTTGCGTGACGATGCCCTGGCCATTGACTTTGAAGCCCTTGGCCTGTCAAAAGATCGCCGTCGTGAAGAAGATGAACGCAAGGCCGAAGCAAAACTGCGCCACTATGCCACTGGAAAAGGCAACAGCAGTGTGCCGCAGGTGAAGCTTCTTGCCTTGGGCATGCCTGCCATCACTCTGCTCCTGGTGGTGACAGCACTTTTAGGTGTGACTTCCTGGATGATGGTGCTGTATTGCTTTTTCTTACAATTGATCGCGTCGGTACTGCTTTCTGGCAGCATTCAAACTGAAAAAGAAAGCGTCATGGTGCTGGCACGGCGGCTGGGCCGTGCTGAAGAACGCATCAATGTGATTTTATCACCGGATTTCCAGAGTGCTTATCTGCGTGAGATGCAGCAGCAGCTGTCCAATGCTGGTGAAGGCATTCGCAGCCTCAATCGTATTGTCAGCGCCTGGCAGCTGCGTGAAAACTTCGTGCTGTATCTGCCGTTAGTAGGGCTTTTAGCCTGGGATTTCAACTGTTGCATGGCTTTGGATCGCTGGCGCAAAAAATATGGTACGTCGTTCGGCCTTTGGATGGATTGGCTGGGTGAAGTGGAGGCGCTTTATTCCTTGGGCACGTTGTCACGTATGCGTCCGGATGAAACAACGGTGCCGGAAATTGTGCCCGGCGCGCCGCTGTTGGAAATGACCGATGGCAAACATCCGCTGTTGGACCCTCGCACTGTCGTGGGCAACGATTATCGCCAGGGCGGTGACACCGTCATCATTACTGGCAGCAACATGAGCGGGAAATCAACCTTCATGCGCACCATTGCGCTGAATGCCGTGCTGGCCTATGCTGGCGGCACCGTTATGGCGAAACAGTTCCGCATCAGCCCGATGCGCATTTTCACATCCATGCGCGTCAGCGATGATGTTAGCGAAGGCATCAGTTCCTTCTATGGCGAAATTCTGCGTATCAAGCAGATGGTTAATTGGTCGCAGCAGCAACAGCCAATGTTGGTTCTTGTGGATGAGATTTTCAAAGGCACCAACTCGGCCGACCGCATCATTGGTGCGCAGGCAGCGATTCGCAAACTTTCACGCCCATGGATGATGACGCTGGTGACCACTCACGATTTTGAACTCTGTGCCCTTGCGGATTCGCCGGAAGTCAACGGCAGAAACTATCATTTTGAAGAACACTATGAAGGCGATGCCATCGCCTTTGATTATAAGATCCGTCCAGGTCGCTGCAAGACCACCAATGCTAAACATTTGATGCGCATTGCAGGCCTTTTGGACGATGATGAAGACCCTATGAAAGAAAAGGAGGATGCCCATGTTTTATGATTACGCAAAGGTCAATGTAAAGGCCGGTGACGGCGGCAACGGCATTGTTGCATTCCGCCGTGAAAAATATGTGCCGAAGGGCGGCCCTGCCGGCGGTGATGGCGGCTGCGGCGGCTCCATCATTCTGCGTGCCGATGAAGGCTTGCGCACCCTGATTGACTTCCGCTATCAGACCCACTATAAAGGCAAGCGCGGGGAACATGGTTCCGGTGCCAAGCAGCATGGCCGCAGCGCCGATGATATCGTGCTGCGTGTGCCGGTAGGCACCGTGGTTCGTGATGCCGACACTAAGAAACTGCTCGGAGACCTGCGTCACCATGGCCAGGAAATTGTGGTTGCCCAGGGCGGGCGCGGCGGACGCGGCAATGCCCGTTTTGTCAGCTCCACCCATCGCGCACCGGCTTTTGCCGAAAACGGTGAAAAAGGCGAAGAACGCTGGATTACCCTTGAATTGAAACTCCTGGCCGATGTTGGCCTGGTTGGTTTTCCAAATGTTGGCAAATCAACGATCATCAGCCGTGTATCGGCGGCCAAGCCAAAGATCGCCAATTACCACTTTACCACCTTGGAACCAAACCTTGGCATGGTGCGCGTAGATGCTGGCCGCAGTTTTGTCATCGCTGATGTGCCTGGGCTGGTTGAAGGCGCTGCTGAAGGTGCCGGCCTTGGCCATCGTTTCCTGCGCCATGTGGAACGCACCCGTGTGTTGGTGCATGTGGTGGACCTTTCTGGCTCAGAAGGACGCGATCCTCTCGACGATTTGGCCATCATCCGCGGTGAACTGGAACGTTATGCGCCGCAGCTCAACGAAAAGCCAATGGTAATTGTTGCCAATAAGGTGGATTTAATGAGTGATGAAGACCGTGAAGCGGCACTGGCACGGCTGCAGGAAGCGTACCCAGATGTGCGCATTTTCCCTATGAGTGCGGCCACCGATTCAGATTTGAACGACTTGGTCTATCATTTGGCTGATATCCTGGATGCTATTGGGCCAGTGGAATACAGCGAAGAAGATTTCGAACCTGTTGAAGAAGAACCTGCTAAGAAAAAAGAAGCGCCATTCCATGTGATCAAGGTTGCACCAGATGCTTACGAAGTGGTGGGGCCGGAAATCGAAGGCTTGGTCAACCGCACGCAGTTTGAACGCGATGAAGCTGTGGAACGCTTCATGAAGATCCTGGACAACATGGGCATTGAAAAAGCCCTGCGTGAGGCGGGTATTCAAGATGGCGACACCGTCATTGTTGGTCCGATGGCTTTGGATTATCTGGAATAAGTCATGAATGCCGAAGGGTTGTGGACGCTGGCACTGGTGCTTCTTTTGACCGGGCTGGTGCTGCCGCTTCTGCGCCGAAAACCTGTGGTGGTGCCGCTGGCGCTGCCAATGACCTTTCTGGCAGCAGAGATCGTGGTGTTTGAATGGCTGTGGCAAGGCGGATGGACCGCTGGCGCTCGCTGGACGGCGCTCATCTGCTTTGTCTTCGTAGGCTGTCTGCTGATCCAGCAGGCGTTTGGACGCCGCCGCTGGTTTGTTTTTCGCGGCGGCGGTTTTCGTCAGGACCCCGAGACCTATGACATGCTGGCACAGGCCATTCGGGAGAGCCTGCAGGAAGCACAATTGCCGCCGGCGACGGTCATCTGCCGCTATGACGGTTGGCTTGGTCTGACGCCGCTGGCGCCGGAAAACGAACAAATGCTCATTGACCATTTGAATGATGCGCTTGCTGACAGTAAATGGCAGCGGTTCGGCCTATGGCATCTCTTTTTTGGCGTACAGTGGGCGGTGATGTGCGTGACACTGATTCGCCAGTTTTTGGAAATCCGTGGAGGGGTGTAGACATGGAATTGAATACAATATTGTTGATTCTGGCAGCGGTGCTTTTGGTAGCGAGCCTGCTTGTTAAAGGCTATGGCATGATGCAGCTGGCCAACAAAAACCTGCCGCAGGAGGAACGCATGGCGCGCTATAAAAAGACAATGCCGCTGACCTATCTCATGCTGCTGCCGGTGGTTGTCATCGTGCTGTACCTGGTACTCAACAAATAGTCGACAAAATAGGTCAATTTTTCAGATAATGTTAACATTTTGTTGTTTATCAAACCCCTGTGCTTTATAATAGAAGCACAAGGGTTTTTTGATGGACTTTTGTTATTATTATATCTAAAAGAGGTGGTACCCATGATAAAGAAGCTATTGACGCTCGCTGTTCTGGTAATGGTGGCGATGTTTTGTGTGACCGGCTGCGGCAACGACAAAAAATCGGAAGAACAAACCACTTTTGCCAGCAGTTTGTATGCTGCGAAGAATCCGTACATAGAAAACACCAGTGCGAACAATGATCTGGCACGGCTGGTTGGCGTCAATACTTATGGGAAATACACCCTGTCTGTACAGGATGACGAACATCCATATACCTTGCAGATTCGCTTCATGTATCTCCATGGTGATACCGATTTGACAACAATGGATCAGAACATGGTCAACATTGCGACGCTTTTGCTGGCGCTGATCGATGACTGCGAACAAGTCAGCTGGAGCTATCCTGGGGATTCCGGCCTTGTGGAAGGTTCTGTCGGCGTCGATTACATCAACGAGACCCTGGGGACTGATGTGAAAGCTGCTGGCCAGGATGAGGCGTCTTTCACTGCGCTGTGCGATCGTCTCTATCCAGATAAAGCTGCATCAACGGAGACGACTGACGAATAACAATGGAACAATAAAGGGGGACCGTTCACAATAGGGACGGTCCCCTTTCGCCTATGTGTAACCGGATGGATCATTCAGAAAGGAGGATGCACTGTGCTCTGGCTCACCAAGCTCAAAAAACGCCTGCCGTTCAGCAGAAAACGTGCAGTCAATAAAGCATTGCGTCGACGCAAGCTGGAAAAATACATGCCGTACATTCTCTTTTTGCTCGGCGTTTTAGCTGTCATGATTCTCATTGTGGCGCTGCTCATTATTAAGATTGGCGTGCCCTTCTACCAAACCATCACCGAGCCGAACGCGGCACGCGATTGGATTCTCTCCTTTGGCAAATGGAGCTACTTGGTGCTTTTTGTGATTGTTTATCTTCAAGTGGTCGTTGCCATTCTGCCTGGGGAACCCTTTCAAATTGCCGCTGGCCTGGCTTTTGGACCAGTTGTTGGTTCTTTGCTCAGTATGTTGGGCACGCTTCTGGCGTCCATCACCACCTTCTTGTTGACACGCATCTTTGGCTATAAGCTCATCGAATTCTTTTTCTCGGAGCGCACACGGTCGAAAATGGACCTGAGCGCTTACAACGAAGAAAACATTGAACGCATCGTTTTCATCGCCTTCCTTATTCCCGGTACGCCGAAAGACTTCCTGGCTTACGCTGTCGGCCTTACGCCGCTGTCGCTGCTCACCTGGATTCGCATCACTGTCATTGCCCGCTTCCCACCGATCATCATGGCCAATCTTGGCGGTCACGCACTCAACAGTGGCAATATCAAAACAGCAGCCATTACGCTGCTCATCGGCAATGTCATCAGCTTGTTTGTTTATCTGATCTACGAAATCCATCACCGTTGGAAAAAATATCGTGCGTAATCATGCAAAGCGCGCCTCCTTTTTGCTTGAAAGAAGGCGCGCTTTTTATGTATGCCTGTTTAATCGTTGATCTGGAGTGCGTCGTATCCGGTTTCACCGGTGCGAATGCGAACGATATTGGAGACATTGTAGATGAAGATTTTACCGTCGCCGATGTTGCCGGTGTAGAGGGCTTTGCGAGCGGCGTTGACTACATCTTCAACAGGCACTTTCGAGACAACGATGTCCAGCTGAATCTTAGGAATCAGTTCGAAGCCGATGGCAACGCCACGATAGTAGCGGTCTTTGCCTTTCTGTGTGCCGCAGCCGAGAACGTGGGTGAGGGTCATGCCAGTGATGCCGATCTTGCCGAGCTCGGTTTTTAAGGTATCAAAGCGGCTTTCGTTGGTAATGATTTGAATTTTGGTGAAGGTGGCGTCAGCCTGGGACGATTCTTTTAATTCAACAGGTACGGCCTGTTCCACAGGTGCGATGGTTGTTGTTGGCGCGATTGGATAGCTGGTGTACATGAAGTCCGCATAGCTGCTTGCGAGATGATGTTCGCTGATATCGAGACCTTCAACTTCTTCGTCGCGGGTAACACGCAGGCCGATGGTAGCCTTGATGACTTTGAAGACGATGGTCATGGTTACTGCCACCCATACGATGACGCTGCAAACGCCGAGAAGCTGCACGAGGAGCAGATGAACGCCGCCGCCGTAGAAGAGACCGTTGGTGTAGTCGAAGAAACCAACGAGGATGGTGCCGACAGCACCGCAGCTGCCGTGAACAGCGATGGCGCCGACAGGGTCGTCGATTTTGAGCTTCTGATCGACGAATTCGACGACAACAACAACGAGAATACCGGAAACAATACCGATGACGGTGGCGCCGAATGCATCCACATTGGCGCAGCCGGCGGTGATGCCGACCAAGCCAGCCAGTGCACCGTTGAGGGTCATGGAAACATCAGGGGCGCCATTTTTTGCCCAGGTGAAGATCATGGTTGCGGTGCTGGCAAGCGCTGCGGAAATGGTGGTTGTAACGAGGATCTGTGCGGCATGAGTGGTATTGGTTGCGGCAGCGCCGTTAAAGCCATACCACGCGAACCAGAGAATGAACACACCAAGGGCTGCGAGCGTCATGGAGTGACCTGGGATGGCGTTGATTTTAACACTGCCGTCTGGATGGGTGGTGTATTTGCCAATACGAGGCCCGAGGATTTTGGCACCAACAAGGGCTGCAACCCCGCCGCACATATGAACGGCTGTGGAGCCGGCGAAATCAACGAAACCGAGATTGTAGAGCCAGCCGCCGCTGTTCCAAATCCAATGCGCTTCTACAGGATAGATCACGAAACTGATGATGAAGCTGTAAATGCAGTAAGCGGAGAATTTGGTGCGTTCTGCCATTGCACCAGAAACGATGGTAGCAGCAGTGGCGCAGAACACGAGATTAAAGAAGAATGAGGACCAGTCAAAAGCCTGAAAATCAGAAAATACAAAAACGTATTTTCCAAAGAAGCCGCTCACTGTGTCGCCACAGAGGAGGCCGTAGCCAAGAATGATGAATGCAATGGTGCCGATGCAAAAGTCCATGAGGTTTTTCATGATGATATTGCCGGCGTTTTTAGCACGTGTGAGCCCGGTTTCAACCATGGCAAATCCACACTGCATGAAGAAGACCAACATCAGGCAGATGAACATCCAGAAGCCTGTCATTTCGTTTACGATCATTTCGATTGTCATAAGTGAACCCTTCTTTTTTCGTAAACGACACCCTCGCCGTTTCCTATATTTTGTTTTTAGAGTAGATTGGTATAGCCGATCAATGCTTTTTCAGCGTCAGCCGCTGCCTTGGTGCCTGCGGCGATTGCCAGCGCCACAGAAGGTCGTGGTTGGCCGTGTGTGCAGTTGACGACTCCATCATAGAACGTTTTGAGAGATTCCTCATCAACCTCCTCGTTGGTGCGGAATTCAACGCCTTGTGCCTCGAGTAATGCAATGCGGCGTGCGAGAATGTCTCGAGGCAGACGTTTCTCAGACACGTTTGTCAACAATTGTCCGCCAGGAGCGGCGGCCTTGTCGTAGACGGTGACGGTGTGACCACGAGCACTGAGATCATGCGCAGCGGCCAATCCCATCGGACCAGCGCCGATGATGGCGATGGTACAATCGGAATACACCGTTGGTATCAGCGGTGCAATCAGCCCTTTTTCAAAGGCGTACTCAGCGAGAAAGAGCTCGTTGGCACGGGTTTGCACCGGTGTGTCAACCTCCTTATGGAGGCAAACTTGCTGGCAGAATGCTGGGCAAATGCGTCCAGTAATTTCAGGGAAGCAGTTTGTTTGCAGAAGGCGGGACACCGCTTGCTGCAAATTGCCGTTTCCCAGCATATGGTTCCATTCTGGAATCAGGTTGTGGAGCGGACAGCCAAATTGTTTGCCGTCGATGACGGTGCCAGTTTGGCAGAATGGCACGCCGCAGCCATAACAGCGTTGGGCTTCCGTTTGATGCTTCAAAAAGTTCAGGTCGTTCATAGGCTTGACCTCCTTTTCAAAAAGGCTGTGAGCGCTGCTTCCTCTCGTGTTTGCCCTGCCAGTTCGGCAGCGGCAATTTCTTCGTTGATCAGCCGTTGTTCCCGTGGAATGATCTTTTTAAAGAAGCCGATCATTTCAGCGAAATGGCTGAGAATGCGTTGGGCTTGCGGCGAATGGGTGGCCGCATAATGTTCTTCCAGCAGGCTGCGGATGGCGGCAACGTCGTGCGGTTCATTGACAGGTGCCACGTCGATGAATGCTTTGTTGACGTGGAGATAAAGCCTGTAATCTTCGTCGAAGACATAGGCCGTCCCGCCGGACATGCCTGCGGCAAAGTTGCGGCCAGTAGGACCGAGGATCAGCACGCAGCCGCCAGTCATGTATTCGCAGCCATGTTCACCGACGCCTTCGACGACGGCGGTGGCGCCGGAATTTCTCACGCAGAAGCGTTCACCGGCAACGCCGTTGATGAAAGCTTTTCCGGAGGTGGCGCCGTAGAGGGCGACATTACCGATGATGATGTTGTCTTCCGGCACGACGACGCTGTCATGCGGCGGATAGATGATGAGTGTACCACCGGAAAGACCTTTGCCAAAATAGTCGTTGCTGTCGCCTTCCAGTTCCAGCGTCAGTCCAGATGGAATGAAAGCGCCGAAGGACTGGCCGGCACCGCCTTGACAGCGAATATGGTAGCTGTCTGCTAGCAGCTCTGAGCCATAGCGGCGGGTCAGCGCCGCACCAAAGCGGGTGCCGAAAGCACGGTTGGTGCAGGTGAGTTTGACGACATGCGGTTCGTGGCCTTTGAGAATTGGCAAAAGCACTTGTTCGTCTAAGGTGTCTTCCAGTTCAAAGTTGAATTCGTGCGCTGGGTCGAATTGCGTCATCGACAGAGACGATTGACTCAAAAGCAGTTTGAGATCAAGGGCGCTGGCGTGTGGTGCCGAAGAATCCTCCCGCACTTTCAAGAGATCAGTGCGGCCGACGAGTTCACTGACGGTGTGCACGCCGAAAGCGGCCATGTATTCACGCAGCTGTCGGGCAATGAAGAACATGAAGCGTTCCACGTATTCCGGCTTGCCGGTAAAGTTCTTTCGCAGTTCAGGATCTTGTGTGGCAATACCCATCGGGCAGTTGTCGTTGTTGCACAGGCGCATCATTTTGCAGCCCAGGGCAATGAGCGGTGCGGTGGCAAAGCCAAATTCTTCGGCGCCAAGGATGCAGGCAAAAGCCACATCGGTGCCGTTCATGAGTTTGCCGTCGGTTTCCAGGCGCACACAGGAACGCAGGTTGTTGGCGATCAGCGTTTGATGCGCTTCCGCCAAGCCGAGTTCCCATGGCAGCCCAGCGTGATGGACCGAGTTGAGCGGTGCAGCACCAGTGCCGCCGTCAGCGCCGGATATGAGTACGATCTGAGCCCCTGCTTTGGCAACGCCTGCAGCGATGGTGCCGACGCCGGCTCCACTGGCCAGCTTCACGGAAATATCGGCGTGAATGTTGGCGTTCTTGAGATCGTAAATGAGCTGCGCGAGGTCTTCAATGGAGTAAATATCGTGATGCGGTGGCGGCGAGATCAGCGTCACGCCAGGTGTTGCATAACGCAGCTTGGCAATGTGTGGCCAGACTTTCTTTCCTGGCAGATGCCCACCTTCACCAGGCTTGGCACCTTGTGCCATTTTGATTTGGATTTCTTTGGCACTGGTCAGGTAAGCGCTGGTGACACCGAAACGGCCAGAGGCCACTTGTTTGATGGCTGAGCCAGATTCGGTTTCCAACCGGTCTGGCGATTCACCGCCTTCCCCTGAATTGGATCGCCCGCCAATGCGGTTCATAGCGATGGCAAGACAGGTGTGGGCTTCTGGGGAGATGGAGCCGAGCGACATGGCGCCGGTTTTGAACCGTTTGACAATCTCTGTCTCCGCTTCCACCTCATCCAGTGGGATTGGTGTTGCTTGGCTGAAATCAAAATCCAGCAGTCGCCGCAAGGTGTGAGGGTGCACCACATGGTTGGAAAGATCGGCGTATTCTTGGAACGCCTCATAAGAATCTTCGCGCACCGCTTTTTGTAAAGCCAGGATGGTTTTGGCGTCCCAGAGATGGTCTTCTGAGCCAGGTTCAGAACGCAGACAGTGCATGCCAGTGGTAGAAAGGGTGGTGCTGCTTGGCAGGCCCATTGGGTCGAAACCACGGTCATGGAGCCAGTCCACGGTTTTAGCAATGTCGTCAAGACCGATGCCTTCGATGCGGCTGATGGTGTTTGTGAAATAGCGGTCGATGACCGCTGATGAAATCCCGACTGCTTCAAAGATCTGTGCGCTTTGGTAGGATTGCAAGGTGGAAATGCCCATTTTTGCAGCGATTTCCACGACGCCGTTCTTGACAGCGGTGTTGTAGGCGTCAATGGCGACGGAGCTGTCGCGGTCAAGCAGACCGTTTTCGATCAGTTCGTCGATGCATTCATGCGCCAGGTACGGATTGACGGCAGTGGCGCCGTAACCGAGAAGTGTCGCAAAATGATGCACCGAACGCGGCTCTGCGCTTTCCAGAATGATGGAAACCGCGGTGCGTTTCTTTGTATGAATCAAATACTGCTGTAAGGCCGAAACGGCGAGCAGAGAAGGTATCGCCGTGTGGTTTTCGTCAACGCCACGGTCGGAAAGAATGAGAATATTCACGCCGTTTCGGTAAGCCTTATCGCAGTTGATGAACAAGCGCTCAAGCGCATGTTCTAGTGAGGTGTTGCAATAGTAAAGCAAAGAGATCACAGTGCTTTTCAGCCCTGGCATATGGAGTGCCTTGATTTTCAGCATATCAATGCTGGTCAAGATGGGACTGTCCAGCTGCAGCACGCGGCAGTTTTTGGGAGAATCCTCCAGCAAATTGCCGTCGGTGCCGACGTAGATCGTTGTGTCAATGACGCTTTCTTCACGATACGCATCAATTGGCGGGTTCGTGACTTGAGCGAACATTTGATAGAAATAGTTGAACAATGGCTGTGGAGCTTCGGAGAGCACCGCCAGAGGAATATCTGTTCCCATGGAAACGATGGGCTCTGTGCCCGAGGCGGCCATTGGCAAAATAGAATGATAAATATCTTCGAAGGTGTAACCGAAGTTTCTGTAGAGCTGACTGCGCAGTGTTTGCGGATGCCGTTCAACGCGTGTTTTTGCTGTTGGCAGATCTGCCAGAAGGACCAGCTCGCGGTCCAGCCATTCGCCATAAGGCTGCGCGCTGGCGTATTTTTCTTTAACGGCAGTGTCTTCGAGAATAACACCGGAGATCAAATCGGCCACCAGCATTTTTCCGGGCTCCAGCCGCCCTTTTTTCAGGATGGAAGCTGGCGGCACTTCTAAGACGCCAACCTCTGAAGCCAGAATCAGGCGGTCCTTGGTTTGATAGTAGCGCAGTGGCCGCAGACCGTTGCGGTCCAAGGCAGCACCCACTTGGTCGCCGTCAGAAAAGAGGATGGCGGCAGGTCCGTCCCAAGGTTCCATCATGGTGGCGTAGTAATGATACATGTCGCGGCAGGCGCGGCTGATGTCACGCTGCTTTTGCCAAGGTTCTGGAATTGTCACCATGACAGCATGGGGCAGTTCCATACCGGCGAACATGAGAAATTCAAGGGTGTTGTCAAGCATGGCCGAGTCGGAACCGGAAGGGTTGACAACTGGAAAAATCTGATCGAGATTTTCTGAGAAGATTTGCGAATGCATCGTTTCTTCACGCGCCAGCATTCGATCGATGTTGCCGCGAATGGTGTTGATTTCACCATTGTGCAGAATCAGTCGGTTTGGATGGGCGCGTTCCCAGCTTGGCGTCGTGTTTGTCGAGAAGCGGGAGTGCACCAGTGCCAGCGCCGATGCGCAGTTTGGATTTTCCAGATCGGCGTAGAAGCGCCGCAGCTGCTCAACCAGAAACATCCCTTTGTAGACGATGGTTCGGCAGGACAAGGACGCCACATAAGTGCCTGAAACAGATTGCTCAAATTCGCGGCGCACAATGTACAGCGCACGGTCAAAGGCGAGATCACTTGTCACATGTTCCGGCCGTTGGATGACGCACTGGCAAATGTATGGCATACAGGAATGCGCTGCGTCGCTGAGGATTTCTGGATGGATCGGCACTTGCCGCCAGAAAAGCAGCGATAAATGGTGTTTGTTGAGGATCACCTCAAAGAGGCGGCGATGTCGAGAACGGGTCAGCGCATCCTGTGGAAAGAAAAACATTCCGACTGCATAGCTGCGTGGTGTATCGAGATCGACGTGGTGTGTTTGGGCGACGGCGGCGAACAAGCGGTGGGGAATCTGCAAGAGAATCCCAACGCCGTCGCCTGTCTTGCCGGTGGCATCACGGCCAGCGCGGTGACGCAGTTTTTCAACGATGTGCAGCGCGTCGGACACGATTTCGTGTGACGGTTTGCCATCGATGGCGACCACAGCACCGATGCCGCAGGCGTCATGCTCAAAGCGCGGATCATAGAGGCTGTGGGACGTGTGTTCACATGCGTTCATAACAGGCTCCTTTCTTGGCAATGAGGGTGGATCGTGACAACAATATATACAGCATATGCTGTTTCATGGATTTTTATTCAAAATATTTTTCGGCGTTGTGTGCGGCACACATTTAAAAGCCTGGAAAAACGAAAAAAGAGCGAGGGTGTTCGTTCAACGAACACCCTCGCTCTTTGATGCTAAGATTGTACTGCGGAATATTTATAAATGTCAATACATTATTGAAATGTCATAATATTAAATTATTAGCTCGGTGTATAGCCTTTACAGACATAAAAGAGACCTGCTGCGGTTTGCAGCAGGTCTCTTGACCTTACAACAGGGATCAGTCAAACTTTTCGTCGAGTGGTTGGCTTGGCTGAATCACAACGATCAGCATATGGCCCTGATCGAGCAGTGTGCGGGAGCCATGAAGAGCGAGTTTCACTTCTTCCGGCTGGTCAAGGCTGTCGATGGCGCTAGGGTCAATGATGTTGACTGGCACTTCTTTTTTGAGCTTTGCCCAATAGAGGTAACCAGCTGGGTCAAACTTAGGACCATCATCTTTTTTCTTGCCCTTTGGTGCTTCTTCCGGTTCTTCAACAACCGGTGGCTCTTTGGCGGACATTTTGGCGTCGCCTTCCGGGGAAATGAAAACCTTAAAATCGTTGGTGGTCAGACCGCGAGCAAGGCAGTCTTCAACTTCATGCAGGGCATGAGGGGCATCGGTAAAATTGCTCTGTACAAATACATACATGGTTCATGTCTCCTCTTTTATCAATGATGAATAATTTCGTAAAGTCTATACCTATTATTCTACAAAGACAGCACGCGCCTGTCAACCGCAAAGGTCGACAGGCGGCGCGATTATTAGTCTAAGAGATACTGTGTGATCTTTACGATCTCACCATTCTTAAGATATACACGAGGAACGCGGCGGTTGATGTCGCAGAAAATTTCGTGAGGAATGGTTGGGATGCGGTTTACCACTTCTTCAATAGAGATGCGGTCGTCACCTTGGCTGCCGATCAAGACCACTTCATCGCCAATCTTGACGTCTGGCACATCGGTAACGTTGATCATGCACTGGTCCATGCAGACGCGGCCAACGATCTTGCAGCGCTTGCCGTGAACGAGCACTTCACCATTGTTGGACATCAGGCGCATCCAGCCATCGGCATAACCGATTGGCAGTGTGGCGATGACATCGCCTTCAGCGGTTTCGTAGGTGCCGCCGTAGCTGATGCGTTCGCCGGCATGTTCGCGTTTCACGTTGGAAATGCGGGCCTTGAGGCTGAGCGCTGGCTTAACATCGATGTTCTGATTCTGGGTTTCATCGCTTGGGTATACGCCGTAGAGGATAATGCCTGGGCGAACCATGTCAAGGAAGTATTCTGGATGGTCAACGATGACAGCACTGTTGCCGCAGTGACGGATTTTTGGCGTAAAGCCACGCTTTTCGAGCCCGTCGAGGAAGTAGTTGTAACGTTCCCACTGCAGATGGGTGTAAGTCTTGTCGGCATAGTCGGCTTTGGCAAAGTGGGTGAAGAGCCCGCTGAATTCAACGTTAGGCAGGGAGAGAATGTCAACGATGGCATCGAGGTTTTCTTCAGTAGGCAGGAATCCGATACGACCCATGCCGGTGTCGGCTTTGATGTGCACCAATGCTTTTTTGCCCTGTTCAACAGCGGCATCGCTCATGGCTTTTGCGAGTTCATAGGTGAAGACAGCTTGGTGAATATCGTACTTGACGAGTTCAGCAGCACGCTGTGGTTCGGTGTAACCAAGAATCAAGATTGGTACATCGGTGAATCCGGCTTTGCGGATTTCAAGTGCTTCATCGAGCAGTGCCACGCAGAGAAAATCAGCGCCATTTTCCAGAAGTGTTGGAATAATTTCTACGGCACCGTGGCCATAAGCGTTGGCTTTAACAACGGCGGCGACATGACGGTCCTTGCCAGCGCGTTCACGGATTGAAGAAATGGTAAATGCGAGGGCATCGAGATCAATTTCAGCCCAAACTGGACGAATGTGCATCAAGGTATCTTTTGACAGCGTTTCCATATTAAGGAGGCCTCCCTTAAAAAATTGATTTAATATAATAAATAGTAAAACAAATTGCACAACAATACAAGTCGCATTTATCCATTAGGTGTACAAAGGTTCTTTATGGATATTTATGGTGAAAATTGTCGATATATTTCTACATCGATCTTGACAGTCTCTCTATAAAGGCGTATGATGAAATCGATAAGTGAATAAGAACAAATCTTCAGGGCAGGGTGCAAGTCCCTACCGGTGGTAAAGCCCACGAGCGCGATGCGCATGATTCGGTGAAACTCCGAAGCCGACAGTACAGTCTGGATGAAAGAAGATGGAACGCGTGAATGTTTCACGTGCGAAGGCTCTGGAATGACAATCATTCCAGATTTATTTTTTTCAAAAACTTTTAGCCCTGAACGGTCAAGATCGTTCAGGGCTTTTTCTTTTGTGAGGTGATCCCAATGAACGATCAGGATTATATGCGCCAGGCGCTGGCCTTGGCAGAGCGCGGCTGCGGATGGACGTCGCCCAATCCGATGGTGGGCGCGGTGATCGTGAAAGATGGACGTGTGATCGGCGAAGGCTGGCACGAACGTTACGGCGACTTGCATGCAGAGCGCAATGCCTTGAAGCATGCGACAGAATCGGTGGAAGGAGCGACCATGTATGTGACCTTGGAGCCTTGCTGTCATCATGGCAAGCAGCCGCCTTGCACCGATGCCATCATTGCAGCAGGCATACGTCGTGTGGTGGTGGGTTCGGCTGACCCCAATCCGTTGGTGGCGGGCAAAGGGGTTGCAATTTTGCGCAGCCATGGCATCAGCGTCACAGAGAACGTGCTGCGCGCTGAGTGCGATGCCTTAAATGAAGTCTTTTTACATTATATTCGTCACAAGCAGCCTTTTGTGGTGATGAAGGCTGCAATGACCCTCGATGGTAAGATTGCAACCCATACTGGTGCGTCACGCTGGGTGACTGGCGAAGAAGCGCGTGCACATGGCCATGCGCTGCGTCATCGTTATGCAGCGATTATGGTTGGCGTGGGCACCGTGCTGGCGGATGACCCGCAGCTTACCTGCCGGCTGCCAGGCGGACGCAATCCGCTGCGCATCGTCTGTGACACGCATCTGCGCACACCGCTGTCTTCAAAGCTGGTGCAGACAGCACAAGAAACACCGGTGCTTATTGCTACGTGCGAGACGGTACCGGAAAAGCGTGCTCCATACGAAAAAGCTGGCTGCAACGTTTGGGTGCTGCCAGAACACGCAGGGCATGTGGATCTCGCAGTGCTGATGCAGCGCCTTGGCGAAGAGGGCGTTGACAGCGTCTTATTAGAAGGCGGCGGCACCTTGAACTGGGCGGCGCTTGAAGCAGGCATCGTGCAGAAGGTGTGCAGCTATATTGCGCCGAAGCTCTTTGGCGGCAGAGAGGCCAAGACGCCGGTGGAAGGCGTGGGCATTGATACGCCTGATGAAGCGGCGCAGCTGCGTATTACTGAGATCACTCGCCTTGGTGAAGACATCTTGATTGAAAGTGAGGTGATCGACCATGTTCACCGGGATTGTTGAAGAAGTTGGCACCATCAGCGGCATTCGCCGCGGTGCTCATTCAGCGGTGCTCTCCATCGCCTGTGAAAAGGTGCTGGAAGGCACCAAGATCGGCGACAGCATTGCTGTCAATGGCATTTGCCTGACGGTGACATCGTTGACAAATGGTGGTTTTACGGCAGATGTCATGCATGAAACCCTGAACCGTTCCTCGCTGGCACAATGCGCCAGCGGCACCCATGTGAACTTGGAACGGGCCATGGCTGCCGATGGACGCTTTGGCGGGCACATCGTCAGCGGCCATGTGGATGGCACCGGCCGTGTCACGCGACTGCGGCGCGACGATACTGCCATTTGGTACACCGTGGCCTGTGAGCCGGCACTTTTGCGCTACATCGTTGAAAAAGGCTCGATCACTATTGATGGCATCAGCCTTACGGTGGCTGCAGTGACCGAACATGATTTTTCCATTTCAGCCATTCCTCATACTGTGGCACAGACAGTGCTGCGAGAACGTCACGAAGGCGACACGGTGAATCTGGAATGTGACATCATTGGCAAATACGTTGAAAAACTGCTCCAACCGGCGGAAACGCCTGCGAAGAGCGGCATTACAAAAGAATTTTTAGCCGAATATGGCTTTTAGGAGGAAATAGATATGGCAACCTTTAACACCATCGAAGAAGCCTTGGAAGATCTGCGTCAAGGCAAACTGATTCTTGTGACCGACGATCCCGACCGAGAAAATGAAGGCGATCTCATCTGTGCGGCAGAATTTGCCACCACAGAAAATGTTAACTTCATGGCTACCCATGCCAAAGGCCTCATTTGTATGCCAATGAGTGTAGAATACATCGAAAAACTGCGCCTGCCACAGATGGTGACCCAGAACACCGACAACCACGAAACAGCGTTTACCGTGTCCATCGACCACGCATCGACCACCACAGGCATTTCTGCCGCAGAACGTTCCATCACCGCTATGGCGTGTGTGGATGAGAATGCCAAGCCGGAAGATTTCCGACGTCCGGGACACATGTTCCCACTGCTCGCAAAGAAAAACGGCGTGTTGGAACGCAATGGCCACACCGAAGCCACTGTCGATCTCTGCCGCCTTGCCGGGCTCAAAGAATGCGGCCTCTGCTGCGAAATCATGCGCGAAGATGGTACCATGATGCGCACCGCCGAGCTGGTTGAGCTTGCCAAAGAGTGGGGGCTGACCTTCATCACCATCAAGGATCTGCAGGATTATCGCAAGACCCACGAAAAACTCGTTGATCAGGCTGCCGTCGTGAAGATGCCGACCAAATACGGCGATTTTAAGGCTTATGGTTTCGTCAATCGCCTCAATGGCGAGCACCACATTGCCCTCGTGAAAGGCGACATTGGCGACGGCGAAAACGTGCTCTGCCGCGTGCATTCAGAATGCCTTACCGGCGACACCTTTGGCTCCCTGCGCTGCGACTGCGGCCAGCAGTTCGCTGCAGCCATGACTCAGATCGAACGCGAAGGCCGCGGCGTGCTCCTTTACATGCGCCAAGAAGGCCGCGGCATTGGTCTCATCAACAAGCTGCGTGCTTACGAACTGCAGGATCAGGGCATGGACACCATGGAAGCCAACCTCGCTCTTGGCTTTGCAGCCGATGAACGTGAGTATTACATCGGTGCGCAGATTCTGCGCGAGCTTGGCGTCAAGAGCATGCGTCTGCTCACCAACAATCCGGACAAAGTCTACCAGCTCGAAGAATTTGGCATGGAAATCGTTGAACGCGTGCCAATTCAAATGGAAGCCAATGACTATGACCGATTCTATCTCAAGACCAAACAAGACCGCATGGGTCATCTCTTAAATTATTGATTGTTAACTAAAGAAAGGAAGTCTTATCATGAACACATTTGAAGGAAAACTCGTATCGGACGGCATTAAAATTGGCATTGTTGCTGCGCGTTTTAATGAATTCATCGTTTCTAAACTCGTCGCAGGTGCCCGTGATGCCTTGCTGCGTCACGATGTCAAGGAAGAAGACATCGATCTCGCTTGGGTGCCAGGTGCTTTCGAAATCCCACTCATCGCGAAGAAAATGGCCGAAAGCGGCAAATACGACGCCGTCATCTGCCTCGGTGCCGTGATCCGCGGTGCCACCAGCCACTATGACTGTGTCTGCAACGAAGTCTCCAAAGGCATCGCCAGCGTCTCTCTCTCCAGCGGCGTGCCAGTGCTCTTCGGCGTCGTCACCACTGAAAACATTGAACAAGCCATCGAACGCGCCGGCACCAAAGCTGGCAACAAAGGCTACGACAGCGCCATGGCCGCCATCGAAATGGTCAACCTCGTGCGTCAGGTAGAAGCGTAAAAAATAAAATGAAAATAGAAAGACCATTGCAACGCAAGTTTTGTGTTGCAATGGTCTTTTTTTGATAAGAAAAATAAATGAAAACGATAAGAAGTTGGTAATTTCTAAGTGCTGTGTTCATGCATCGTGATATTCTCTACGTGTAGTGAAGAAATCATTTAGGAGGTATTTAATATGAAAAATAGAAGAGTGTTATTTTTAGGTATTGACGGTGCAGATCCAATGTTGATGTCTCGTTTTTTGAACGAGGGAGCACTTCCTAATATTCAGAAATTTATTGATAAAGGTACGGCAAATAAAGATTATGGCATGTTGGGCGTTCAACCAACGATTACTCCTCCAAACTGGGCCAGTTTAGCAACTGGTGCGTATCCAGGAACTCACGGAATAACCTGCTACTGGAATCATGAATCAGGAAATCCATTGACGCAATTAGATGTAGGATTTAATTCTAAGCTTTGTCGAGCTGAATTTATTTGGGATTCTGCAATTAAGGCGGGTGGAAATGCGATTGTTTTCAATTATCCAACGGCATGGCCACCAACAAATGAAAAAATTATCGCTGTTGATGGAACTGCAATTAATCCTAATTCTCATGGATATTGTGAAAGCGAGGGCATTTATTTTGGTGATATCAACAACGCTGATGTAGAATCGGAATTGCATGAAAAGAACAATTCAGGTTTAGGCTGCGTGGTCGAAGACGATATTGAAACGTTGGATTTTGAATTCCGTGACTATGAAGAAAATCAAACTGAAAGTTTTGTTATTGCTGATGATAAAAGAACCAATGCAACAAATATCAAATTTAAAATTGACCGATACAATTGTCCAATTAAGGACAAAGACGGCGAACTTACAACAGTATTGCTGCTGAACCAAGGTCGTACGAGACGTTATGGCAGATTGGTGAAAAATGCAGATGGTAAATATGATACCATGGAAATTCTCAAAAAGCGTTCTGATGAAACGCCAATCGGTACCGTAAAAATTGGTGAATACTCTGATTGGATTGAAGATGAATTTACATTCACTAATATTACATCAAAAGTGTACTATAAAGTAAAATTGATTGAACTAGCGGCAGATGCATCGAGTTATACGTTGTATCGAAGCTATATCCTTGACGCAAGTAACAAAAAATATTTCTATCCACAAACCATCGCGGATGAATTGCTTGAGAACGTTGGTCCAATGCTTCATATGTCTGCTTGTGGTTTTGACGATGTTATGCTTGAAACCATGGCCGCAGAATATGAATGGATCGAAAATTCTATGATTTATTTAGGCGAAAATAAACCATGGGATGTATTTTATATGCATTGTCATGCACTTGATTGCTGCAATCATAATTATCAGAATTTGTGCTTGCCGGAATACACTGGTGAAAAAGCGGACTATTATATGAATATCATTCGTGAATATTATAAGATTACCGATCATCTTGTTAAGCGGATGATGGAAGCTTTTGATGATGGCAATACCGTTATTGTTTTGGCATCGGATCATGGCGGCATGAGTAAGGCTGAAGATTGCGAAACGCCGCTTGTTGGTGACCCTTGGAGTGTTGGCGGCAAGGTCATGGAAGATCTCGGCTATTTATCTGTAGATCGCAGTGGTGGCGTGCCAGTTATTGACTGGAGCAAAACCGTAGCACTGGGCCAAAGAAGTGGCTATATTTATATCAATTTGAAGGGAAGAGATCCTGAGGGTATTGTTGATCCAAAAGATTATGACAGCTTGGTCAAGAAAATTAAAAATGATCTTCTGGATTATAAAGATGAACAAGGACGACGCCCTGTTGCTTTCGCCTTTGACCGCGATGAAATGGAAGTCTTGGGATTGTATGGCAGCACCGTTGGTGATATTTATTTTGTGTTTAATCCAGAATGGACACGTGTACATGGTACGTCATTAACAACTCACAGTTACAAAGGAACGTCGGTTAAAGCGTTCTTTGCAATGATGGGGGCTGGTGTAAAAGCTCATAATTTGATTGAGAGACGTGTGCGTGCGGTTGATGTTGTTCCAACAGTTTGTGCGCTTACGGGCATTCCGGTGCCGAAAAACTGTGAAGGTGCTGTTATTTACCAAGCTTTGGAGCAATAAACATTAGGTGAAAAGAAGGCTCCCGGCAGTTTGTTGATCAAGATTGCCGGGGGCTTTCAACATAAAGGGGCGAAAGTTTATGTTGAACAAAGATATAAAGTATAATATTCATAGTATTATAATGTTGCTCATCATGTTTGGCTTTGGTTATTTGCCAGAAATTGGCTCAATAACCGATATTGGTATGAAAGTATTGGGTGTTTTTTTAGGGCTTGTCTATGGATGGATGTTTGTGGATATGTTGTGGCCATCTTTTCTGGGATTGGTTGCTTTGGGCACTACAGGTTATGTGACGGTATCTGACGCATTTGCACAAGGTTTTGGGAATAGCACTTTTTTACAGATTTTCTTCTTTTTTATCATTGCGTCTTATGCAACGGAATCGGGGCTTAGTGAAAAGGTTGCTATTTGGTTTTTGACTAGACGATTCATTGCTGGAAAGCCTTGGGTTTTTGTTATTATGTTATTCATAGCGGCCTATATCTTAGGCATTTTCATTATGACTTATGCTATTATATTCTTCTTCTGGGCAATTTTGGGGAGCATTTGTGATATCGTTGGGTATGAACGAAAACACAACACTGCTGCATTTTTACATGTTGGTGTTTTACAAATGGCGACACTTGGCGGAACGGTTATGCCGTATCAAGTTTTTCCTAAAGTATGTTTGAATGCCTTGAATCAAGCTACGGGTCTTTCTATTCCTTCTGGAAAATTTATTGTTTATATGATCGTTATTTCTTTTGTTGCGTTAGTATTGTATATAATTGCCGGAAAAATATTGCATGTGGATGTTTCAAAGTTTAAATCATTAACAGTGGAACAAATTACAAACGGTCGAAGCTCAAAGTTCGAGAAGGCACAAATTATATCCGGGAGTATTGTCGTAGGATTTACAATCGTAATTCTATTACCGTTAATATTGCCAGAAAGCTTCTTTCTTGTTCGATTTTATAACCTGGTTGGTGATTTTGGATGTTTGATTATTGCGATATGTATTGCCTGTGCACTGCGTTTCAAAGAAAAAAGCGTTGCCGATTTTGCTACGTTGGAACACAAAGGTGTGAATTGGGACTTAATGGCATTGGTTGCAGCAACAATGCCGATGGGAGCGGCACTAGCTTCTGAAGATACGAATATTATTGGATACATTGTTGAGATTATTTCTCCATTGTTCTATAGTATGTCACCAGTGGTCATTATTGTCTTTAGTTTAATTTTATTAGGTGTTACTACACAATTTGCACATAATTTAATATTAGCAACAACATTAATTCCATTAATTAGCTCATTGGTTATTGAAATTGGAATGGCGGAACAAGTTGCATTGATTATTGCTGCGGGTGGTAGTCAATGTTTATTGGCTGCTCTTTCAACACCAGCAGCATCTAATCGTGGGGCTTTGATTTATGGGTATGAATGGATTGGTAAACGAGAAGCTTTAAAATATGGGATTATTGTTCTTCTGACGGTTGAATTATCCATGATCTGTGTGGGAATTCCATTGGGATTTGTAATGCTATAGTTTTTAAATCAAACAAGTGACGGTATTTCCTGTCGCTTGTTTGATTTAAAGTATTGTGTAGTGGTTTGGTTGCGTATATATTAGTAGTACAAGTGCAGTGGATGGTGATAGGCAATGGTTTTTGATTTTTTTTCATATGATATATATTTGAAAAATGTCTTTTTAGACAATGCACAGCTAAAATATACGTTGGAAGCTGGGGAACAATTTTTTTCTCCGGATGACAAATATATTTATCTTTTAAATCATGGTATTATTAAAGTATATGTTAATGATATGGAAGGCAATGAGCGGTTGCTTTGGTTGCTAAGAGATGGTTGCGTTATTCCCACTTTTCATGCAAAAAAGCTTAATATTAGTAAACAAATTCAGGTTGTTAAAACTTGTGAGTTGTTGATGATAACGAAAGAAGACTTTTTTTCATTGGGAGCGGCAATACCAGATTTCTTTTTAAATTTTATGAATCAGGTATATGAAAGATATGAAGGATTAATAGAGAATTTTATCAATGATTCAAATTTATTTTGTAAAGTACGCTTTTATAGGTTGCTCTATGAAATAGCAATAACATCTTCTGTAAAATTAGAACGAGGTGTCATATTAGATGATTATTTATCTCGTCAGGATATGGCATCGTTGATTGGTACACATACAACAAATATTAGTAAATATTTGTTGGAGTTGGAAAAGTTAGGCGTTATACAACGTTTATCAGGAAAACGTATTTTAGTCATTGATTTGGATTATTTAGGAAGAATGATTTCTGAATTAGAAGAACAGCGAATGAGATAGATATGGGGGATAAAATGGTTGGTTCGGTTACTAGTTATGTGGATGGTTTCTGGATCTATCTGTGTGAATGTTTAAGGCGTCCTCATGATCAAGAATTGCGCCAGGCCGCCATCGAAATGGTCAACCTTGTGCGTCAGGTAGAAGCGTAAATAGAACATCAGAATATTGTTTTGCTCAAATCGTTTGGTTGATCCGATGGTTTGGGCTTTTCTTATGCCTGCATGTAGAATGAAAAAGAGGCGTAACAGCTGTATTCTACAGTTGCCACGCCTCGTATGGGCGAAGGGAGCGGTTTATTGATTTGGGAGTTTTTTCAAACGTGAAAACATTAGCCACAGGGCGAAGAGCATGCAGACGACTTCTTCGCTAGGCTGTGCATGGATCAATCCGGTGTAACCCCATAGATGGTTGAAGAGCAATAAGAATGGAATGTAGAGCACTCCTTGACGGATGACGGTGATGCCAAAGGCAAACATTGGTTTTCCCATGGCGTTGAAAGTGCTCCGGACAATGGTGGTTACAGCAACGAAGGGCAGCATCAGCATGAGTGCCCGCATGGTGGTGGCACCGATTGAGATGACTTCGGCGGAAGCGGTGAAAATACTAATCAAGTATGGTGCGAAAAGACCAAAGATCGCCATGACCACCAGCTCGATTGCGGCAGTGACGGAGGCGCCGGTGATGAGCAGGCGTTTCATGCGCTTATAATTGCGCGCTCCAAAGTTATAGCCCATTAATGGTTGGCAGCCACCGGCCATGCCCTGGTAGATGTAGGTGCCAAAGCTCATAATCTTGTTGACGATACCCATGGCGGCAACGGTCTGCTCACCGTAACCGGCAGCGAGGTTGTTGTTGACAATCATGGCGACGGTTGCAAAAAGCTGCTCGAGTGTGCTCGGCACGCCCACGAGCAGAATTTCTTTGACAATTTTTTTCTTTGGCTTGATATATTGCAGAGATGGTCTCAAAAGGGTTTTCCTTCTGATATAGAAGGATAAGAAGATGGCGGTGCTGAGCACGTTGCCAAGCACTGTGGCGATGGCAGCGCCTGTTATTTGCAAGTTAAAGGTGAAAATAAAGATTGGGTCCAAAATGATGTTGGCAATGGTGCCGCTGATCATGCCGATCATTGAGTAGAATGTTGACCCCTCGCTGCGCAGCAGCTGCCCCACGGCAAAATTGCTCATTAAAAATACAGAACCGAGGATCGTCACAAGACAGTAATCTTTCGTATAGGCAAATGTTTTTTCAGATGCCCCTAGCAGTGTGACGATGGGGTCGATCCATATCGTGCCGACGATGGCTAGTAAAATGCCGCAGATGAGAATCATTTCAAGGCCGGTTGTGAGTGTGTGTGCTGCACGTTCCCGTTGGCCGGCACCAATACAGCGGGCTATGTACGAAGCGCCGCCGTTGCCCACGATGTTTGCAATTGCGACCGATACCATCATTACAGGATAAGAAAGGTTCGTAGCCGCCAGTTGGTAGTCGTCATGGAGCAACCCAATGAAATAGGTGTCGACGAGATTGTAAACGACCATGAACAGCATGCCCATTGTGACGGGCACGCCCATTTTAAGCACGGCTTTTACCGGTGTTTCCTCTGCCATGGTATAGATTCTTTTATCTTGTGAGAGATCTTCTTTCATAACGATTGTTTTTCCTCCTGTTTTCCTTGAATGTATCGTTCCAGGTTGTCGTTGAGCCTAATCAAACTATTGTTTAAAAAAAGGGCTTCCTGCTCTGAAAATCCCTGCGCAGCAACTTGTGCCAGGTCGCCCAGGGCAGATTTTCCTGCTGTGACAACTTCAAACCCGGCTGGCAGTATCTTGATGTGGATGTTTTTTCGCTGGCCATTTTTTTTCAAACGTTGTATGTAGCCTTTGTTTTCCAATGCTGTCAAGGATGTTGAGATGTGTGATTTTGACAAATGATAGGTGTTTGCGAGCTCTTGTGCCGTATTTTGCGCTGCATTGTCTGCCAATAACATTAAAATAGAATATGCCATTAAATTGATGCCGTATTTTTCGCAGATCGGATGGATGCAGCTTGAATAGGCTTCTTTGACGGTGAATAGAATGTTCCAGTGCGTATCCATACAGACACTCCTTTGAAAATAGTTCGTTTCAGAACTATAATAGTGCGAGAGGCAGCTTGTGTCAATGAAAATAACGGGAGCAGCAATTAACAGACACTATTTTCGGAACATAAAAAAGAAGCAGCCAATTTGCTGCTTCAAAACGGAGAGAAATATTTTTTTCGTTCAATAAATGATAAAGAATGAGGTTGTGATGATGTTTATTCGAGTGTGATGTCGCCAAGGTCAGCGTAAAGGGTGAGGCTGCCGCTGGCGTTGTCGCTGGTTTGGTTGAAGTGGCTGTCGCTAAGGTTACCAGTGTAGCGGTCGTTGGTGTTAACGTCGCCTATGTCTGTATCGGCGTTAATGTTCAGAGTATCTGGATTTGTCAGTTTGAAGGAAAGGTCACCGGTGGAGAGACTGACACTGTTGTCGCCAGTCATGGAGATATTGTCACCATTGGCGTCGCCCAGGTCCAGGTCAATGTCGCTGCTGGCAAAGGTGCAGTTTTTAAGGGTAAGATCGCCGACGCTGAGAGACAGATCAAGTGCGCTGGCATTCAGTCCATCGATGGTGAGTTCGCCAATGTCCATGTCGATGGTGCAGCGCTCAAAGGTGGTCGCAGGCAGGTAGAGAATGACTTCACTGTTATTGATGCTGCGATGTTCGCCATATGGCAGCCAGCTGAGAAGATTTGAGACAGAAGGTGTGACGTCGTTGCTTTCGCCTTCGCGCCAATCACGCAGGGTGAGCACCTGATTTTGCACGGTCGTTTCAAGGGGCTGACGGTCAAGTGGGGCGTCAATGTGATATTCCAGATAGGCGTGGTCATCGCTGGATGGGCGAATCTCAAGATCGGAAGTGGCGAGATCGGCATCGATGGCTGTGAAGTCTTCGAGCTGCATTTTTTCCTGGTTGTAGGTGCGTGTACGAGTGCCGGCGATCTCCTGGGCGTCGTCAATGCCGCCGGCAAAGGCACCGACAGCGAGCAGGACGCCGCCGACCAGGCAGAGCGCAAGGCTGAGAACAAGAAGAATCCTATTGAGCTTTTTCATGGATTAAACACGTCCTTTCTGTGAGAGGCGGCGGATCAGGAGCATGACACCATGGACGATGCCGCGGCAAAGGGCAAGGCCGATGGTGATGATGAGCAGGCCGAGGCCGAGACAGAGAATGCCGCTTCCACCGACAACCCCGGCGGCAGGCAGTGAGTGGCCGAGGGTTGTGATGGTGTACATGATGAGTGCACCGCCACTGTAAAACAGCGCGGCATCGACCGCGATGGCGCTGGCGATGATGGCGACGATAACGGCAGCGGCTGCAATCAGCAGCGCGCCGCCAACGATAAGTCCAAGCCAGCCAAGCGGCGAGAGCAGCATGGCAATCGCTGCGATTTTCAATGTGCGTGCGGTGTCGCTTTTGTGCTGCTGTCCATCATCGTGCAGGAGGTTTTGCAACAGCTCAGCGGCTGCTTCTTTCGGCGTGCCAAGATCGTTGATGGCCTGCGCTTCGTTTTCAGGACCGGCCTCTTCAAAATACTCGGTGAAATAGGCCATGGCGCTTTCGTAATCATCCTGCGGCAGCTTGCGCAGATAGCGGCTGAGTTCTGCGAGATACTCGTCTTTTGTGAGAATGCGCTGATAGGTTTCGTTATTCATGTCGAATGCTCCCTTCAATGATGCCGTCGATGGTGCTGCGGTATTCCTGCCATTCCTGCTGCAAAAATTCCAGCTGAGCGCGCCCGGCGTCGGTAAGATGGTAGTATTTGCGCGTTCGATTGTTGAAGGCTTTGGAATAGGTGGTGAGGTAACCGTTGGTTTCGAGTTTTTTCAGAATGGGATAGAGGGTGGATTCTTTGATCGCAGCAACGAGTTTGACGGTTTGACTGATCTCGTAGCCGTAGGAATCTTGTTCACGAACAATCGCCAGGATGAGACACTCGATGAGCAGTGAAGATAGCGGATAATACACGGTATCGCCTTCTTAAAATAATATGTAGGATTTCTATATATAAAAATTCTACATATAGAATACCACACTGGTGAGCGTTGTCAAGAAGAATATTGCGTCTTTATTGACAAACGAACGGTGTTAGTTTAAAATTTTAACTAACGTCGTTAGTTAAGGGGATGATTGTATGAGAAAAGGCTTGACAAAAGATCTTATTGTTGCTGAGGCTGTGGCCATGATTGAAGCGCAGGGGCTGGACGCGTTTTCACTGCGCGAATTGGCCGCACGACTGGGGGTGCGTGCGGCGTCGCTGTACAACCATGTGGCCAACATCGATGAACTGTACACCGCTGTTGGTGAAACGGTGATGGGACAGGTGCACGATGTGCTGAGCGCGGCCATCGCTGGCAAACAGGGGGATGAAGCGGTGCGGGCGCTGGCCGAGGCGTACTATCGTTTTGGGAAAGAGAATCCCGAACTTTACAAAGCGACGATTGCCATGCGCAATAAAGAAGGTGAGGCCTTGAGCGGCCCCTTTAAAGAAACATTGGCGCCGTTTTACAGTGCGCTTGAAGCGTATCATCTGCCGCCGCAGGAGGTGGTCGCCATGCACCGCATGCTGCGCGGGCTCATTCATGGCTATCTGATGCTGCAGGAAGCGGGCTATTTTACCCAGCCTGTCATTGATCCGGCGGCGTCGTACCGCCTGGCCGTGCAGAGCTATATTGATGGACTGCATGCCGCGTCGGCGCGTGCAGAAGGAGGTGCTGGCAATGAGTGTGGAAAATGATTTTTCAGTTGGGAGCATTCCACGCCACATCATTGATCTGGCGATTCCGATGACCTTGGCGCAGCTGGTGCAGATGGCTTATAATCTCGTCGACCGCATTTATATTGGCCATTTGCCGGGAACGTCTTCCATTGCTCTCACTGGGCTGGGTCTGACCTTTCCGATCATCACCATCATCATGGCGTTTACCAATCTGTTCAGCACTGGGAGCGTGGCGCTTTATTCCATTGCCCGCGGCAAACAGGATGCGGCCGCTGAGCGCCGTTATATGGAAAACGCTTTCTTGCTGTTGCTGCTGACATCGGTGGTGGTCATGGTGCTGTGCTTCGTCTTTATGCACCCGATTCTTTATTTGTTCGGTGCCAGTGATGAAACCTATCCGTACAGCGCGGCTTATTTGCGCATCTATCTTATTGGCACACCACTGGTCATGCTGGCGACAGGCATGAATGGTTTTATCAACGCGCAAGGTTATGGCAAGACAGGGATGTTCACCATCCTCATCGGAGCAATCATCAACATCATTCTCGATCCTATTTTTATTTTCGTGCTGGATTTGGGCATTTCTGGGGCAGCCATCGCCACCGTCATTTCGCAGTTGTTGTCGGTGATCTGGGTCATGGCGTTTCTCACCAGCCGTCGCTCGCTGACACCGCTGCGGGTGCGTCAGGCGCGGATCGATCTGACCGCCACCAAGCAAATCACACAACTGGGCGTTGCAGGCTTTGTCATGCAGGCCACCAATGGCATTGTCCAAGTGGCAGCCAACAACATGCTTGGCATCTATGGCGGCGATATTTACATTGGCATCATGACCGTGCTGAATTCGGTGCGTGACGTGGTGTCTCTGCCGCTGCATGGTTTTACCAACGCGGCCCAGCCGGTCATCGGCTACAACTATGGTGCCCGCAAACTGGGCCGTATTCGCCAGATTATCCGCTTCACCACGCCTGTCACTGTGGTATACATGGCGCTGTGCTGGCTCATCATCTTTCTTCTGCCGCAGCCCATCATGCATGTGTTCAATTCGGATCCGGAGCTGCTCGCCAAAGGCACACCGGCCATGCATCTCTTTTTCTTTGGCTTCTTCTTCATGGCTTTTCAGTCGGTGGGGCAGAGCACCTTCGTTGGTCTTGGTAAGTCGAAACAAGCGACGTTCTTTTCGCTGTTTCGCAAGGTCATCATTGTGGTGCCGTTGACGATAATTTTGCCACAGATTGGCGGTCTCGGCGTTATGGGTGTGTTTCTGGCAGAGCCAATTTCCAATTTTATCGGCGGCCTTTGCTGTTATTGCACCATGCTCTGGACGGTGCGGCATCTTTCTGACAGCAAACAGCGTTCGCTGGCCTAACATAGACAAAAAGCATTCGTATGGGAATTCCCAGCGAATGCTTCTTTTTTTGTGCTTACATATTGACAGTCTTAGCTACTTTGCAATACAATATAGCTAAAGAACTACTTTGCTTTGCAAGATAGCTGGAGGTGATCCCATGATACCATCACAAATGCTCAAAGGTGTGCTTGAAGGCTGTGTGCTCGCCATCATTGCACAAAATGAAACCTATGGTTACGAAATTTCGCAGCAGCTGGAACACTATGGATTTGGGAAAATCACAGAAGGCACCATCTATCCCTTGCTCCTGCGTTTGGAAAAAAACGGCCGCCTGGAAGCCGTCTACCGTGCCTCTGATGTCGGCCCAAAGCGCAAGTACTACCATCTCACCGATGCCGGCCGCGAAGAACTGTCCCAGTTTGTGAGTGATTTTGGCGAAATGGCCGCCGCCGTACAGACGCTGCTGAACGACGAAGGGGGAACGCAAGATGAACGCATCTGGCAGGAACAAACTGAGCTACAGCGAGATTTATGCGCTAGAAAAATCGCTCGGCAAAGAAAACAGGAGGCTTTTTGAAGATCTTTGCGACTATATCGACACTGCACCGATCGCTATTGAAGAGCGTCTTAATGTGAAGTGGGACATTTTACAAATGTTTTTGGACGGAGAACGATGTGGACGCGGGGCGGAAGACATTATCGGTGAAGACTATGAAGCTTTTTGCCAGTCTGTGATTGCAGCATTGCCGCGCCTGGCTTGGAGAAACAGGTTAATCAACAAACTGTGCGATGTGGTTTTGGCTGTGATCTTCTATCTGGCCTTTGAACTGATTGGGCACATTTTGGAGGTGCTGGAGGACAATGCGGATGTTTGGTCCGTTGTTCTAATGCCGCAGACAACTGCCGAGTTCTTTGCAATGCTTTTAATCATTCATGTGGCAAGATATTATCATGCACGCCAGGAATTGCACGGTACATGGCGAGACCAGTTAGGACCGGTGCTTCTTTTGGCCTTTGCAGCAGCTGTATGTGGTGCCTTTGCTGGATTGGTACCAACACTGCAGCTGCATATTCCGCTGATGTTCTATTTGCTGGTTTTGCTTGTTTTCGTGTTGCTTGTGAAAAAAATGCTGAAATGGGTGCAATGAGAAGGAGAGAACGACCATGAGCAAACGGACGCGTGCGCTGAAAGATGAACTGTACAATTTATATCCAAAGCTGACGCCGACTGCGGCAGCTGCATTGGACAAGATGATTGCTTATTTAAAGATGAAAAATATTGGTGCTTATCATCGGCTGAGTGTGCAGTGTGATATTGCACAATTGTTGTTGGAGGCAGAGGCACAGGGACGCAGCATTGAAGACGTCTTGGGGACAGACCACCGCGCGTTTTGTGATGCGATCATTGGTGCTTTGCCGCAGCCTACGCTGCGTGAGCGGCGGCTGCGCATGGGACGCGATGGTATTGGCGGGCTGGCTCTCGGCTGGGCACTGGCTTTTTTAGTGCCTGTCATCGAGATTTATTTGATCTACTCGTCGGTTCCTGGGGTGTGGGAGGTTGTCAAAGAATATTATGGTGTGACGACAAGTGTGCCGTTTACGGTGCTGCAAGTGCTTTTGCTGATGGTTTTGAGCTGGGCGTGCGCGCGGATCTCTGTGACACGCAGACGCTGGCAGGCCGATGTTCAATTTTCTTTGCGTCGAAAAGTGTTGTACTATGTGGCATTTTTTGCATTATTGTATGTCATAAACATAGGCAGTCGTTGGGTGCAGTTACCGGATTTCTTGACAGAGCCATTATTTATGCTGCCGCTTGTGGTGAATGTGGCGGTGCAAGCGCTGTTGGTGGGGGCCTTTTTCTGGTTGAATGAACATGTGGATGAAGGAGGGAACGACCATGAGTAAACGGACACGTATCGCTAGAAAAGAGATTAAAAAGATGGAAGCAGAACTTCATTCTGACTATGCGCAATTTATGCAGCAGATGAAGGACTATCTTCGTTTTACTGATGTTGGTGCTGATCAGAAAACATTGATTTACCACGATATCGTCAATATGCTGTTGGAAGGCCAGGCACGCGGGCAGTCTGTGCAGGAGGTTATCGGCGATGATTACCGTGTTTTTTGCGATGAGGTGATCGCGGCGGCGCCACGTTTGTCACCAGTTATGAAGTGGATGGCGTTGGCACAGCAATTTTTGGCGCAGTTGTTTGTTTTCCTGGCGGTTTGGATTGTTTTGGATCTGTTCAACAATTTGGCTGCTTGGCCAGATATTCCATTCACAGCTGGACGAATTTGGCTTTATCTTGGTTTCATTGTCTTGGCTTGGTATATTTCGTGGAACAATGCACAGTATGCATTCAGTGACATGCCGGGGCGAGTGGTTGGCTTATATGTTGTATTATTGTGTTGCCTGATTGCGGGAGACGTGATCATTGATAGTTTTTTCGGACAGCCAATGATCGTTGTGAATATGGTTCTGCTCATTGGCGTGGTTGCGCTTGTTGGATTGGCGTGGGTATTTCTTGCTCGTATTATTGACAAAAGACAGGCTTGAAGGAGAGAATGACCATGAGCAAACGAACGAAAGAACTGCTGCGCGTCAACAATGCTTTGGATGCTCAGTTGAACAAGGACAATCAGCAGGTGATGACGAACATCGTTGTCTACATTCGCTCGGCGAACATCAGCGAGTACGAACAGGAGCTGGTGCGGCGGGACATCACGCATATGCTGCTGGATGCCCAGGCCGAGGGGCGCACGGCGGAAGAGGTGCTGGGTGAGGATGCGCAGGCCTTCTGCGAAGCGGTGATTGCGGCCTTGCCGCCGCGCTCGCAAAAGGAACGCCTACTGGATAGTGTACGCAATGTGCTGCTGGCGTTTGTGGTGCTCGGTGTGATCTGGTTGGCCTATGGGGTGATTGGTATGGTGGGCGCGCAGGACGGGCCGTATTTGCCGCTGACCTTGGGCGATGTGATCGGGCAAGTTCTGATTTTGGCAGCGGCGTTTTATATTTTTCACAGCATCTCCCGCCATGCCTTCGACGACAAATTGGGCAGGCTTTTCGTCCTGGTGTTTGTGGTGCTGGCAGCGTCCTTGCTGGCCAGCATCTATCTGACCACCTTTCTCTGTAGCGTTCACATTGCTGTTGTGGCAGGTGTGTTGGTGGTGTGCTTTTTGGCTTTCAAGCTCTTGGATGCGTGCGTGGATTAAACAGATGCAGCAGATTCGTGGCGAATCTGCTGTTTTTTTGTGTGTAGATATTGACATCTGTATTGTGCTGACTTATACTGTGTATATCAAAGCAATACAGTATAAGGCGGTGAACGTATGCAGATATCGGTCAGCAACAAGGCGAGCCGTCCGCTCTATGAACAGATTGTGACTCAGATCAAGGCGCAGATTATGAGCGGCGAGCTGCAGGCCGGCGAAGCGCTGCCATCCATCCGATCTTTGGCGAAGTCGCTGCACATCAGTGTGCTGACGGTGCAAAAAGCCTATGACGCGCTGCAGCAGGATGGCTTCATTGAGACGACAGCAGGCAAAGGGTGTTATGTGTCGTCGCAGAACCAGGATTTTTATTTGGAAGAACAACAGAAACGCATCGAGGAACATTTTACAGCGGCCATCGAGATTGCCCGCGAAAGCGGCATCGATCTTGATCATTTGACAGGCCTTTTGACATTGCTCTATGAGGAGGATTGACCATGACGACTGCATTGACGATTTCAGATGTGACCAAGACGTATCCGGGATTTAAGTTGGATCATGTGTCGTTTACAGTGCCGGAAGGCACCATCGTTGGCCTCATTGGTGAAAATGGTGCGGGAAAGAGCACCATCATCAATGCTTCAATGGGCCTGATCGCCAAGGACGAAGGGCGCATTGTGGTGCTGGGCGACGAAGCTTTGGCCAATGCCACCAAGGAACAGATCGGCGTGGTCTTTGATGGCAGCAATTTTCCGGAGATGTTGACGCCGCGCGCAATCGGCCGCATCATGGCGAATATTTATCAGCATTGGGACGACGCCTTGTTTGAACAGCTGCTGGCGCAGTTTGGCCTGCCCCAGAAAAAATTGAAGCAGTTTTCAAAAGGGATGAAGATGAAATTTGCCATTGCGGTGGCGCTCAGCCATCATCCAAAGCTGCTTGTTCTCGATGAGGCGACCAGCGGGCTGGATCCTGTGGTGCGTGATGACATTTTGGATATGCTGCTGGATTTTGTGCAAGAGGAAGACCACAGCGTCCTCGTCAGCTCGCACATCACCAGCGATTTGGAAAAAATTGCCGATTATATCGTCTTTCTTCACGAGGGACGCGTGGCGTTTATGGAGCCGAAAGATGAACTGCTGGAACAGTATGGCATCCTGCAGTGCAGCGATGCGCAGCATGCAGCATTGGACCCGGCCGACTGCCTGCGCAGCCGCAAGATGGATTACGAATGGCAGGTGCTGGTGGCTGATCGCGAAGCCATGATGCGGAAATATCCTAAGGCTATGGTGACTCCTGCAACAATCGATGAAATCATGCTCCTGTACGTAAAGGGGGAGAAGTAAAATGAAGGGTTTGTTATTGAAAGATTTTTACCTGGTGCGTGCTGGCCTGGCATTGATTCTCATTACCTACGCCATCATTGGTGCTGGTATGTCGGTGATTGTGACGCCATGGGTTGTGGTGCTCATTGGCGCAGTGATGTTTGGCATCATGAGTGCCACCACCATCAGCACCGACAAGCACAGCGGCTGGCGCAAACTGTCGGCCACCTTGCCGATCTCAAAAAAGGCGGTCGTTGACAGCAAATATTTGCTCTATGTATTGTTCAGTGTACTGGGCTTTGTGGTCGGTATTGTCATCAGTTGGATCATTGTGACGATCAGACCGGACACGGCAGTGGCCACAGAGATGGTGCGGCTGTATCTCAGCCTTGCGGTGACCATGGCGTTTTTCAGCGGTGGCGTGATGATACCGAGCTATTATCTTTTCAGCGATGAAAAAGCAATGCTCAGCATGATGCTCTCCTATCCGCTGATGACCGGCATTTTCATTGCAGTGGCGCGCGTGACAGACGATCGTCAGCTCACAACAACCGTGCTTTTGGTGTTTAGCCTGGCATTTTTTGTGTTGTCCTGGCTGATCGCACGCACGCGGATCGCAGCACGGGATGTTTTATGATGACAGTCAAAACGGCAGCTTACTTGCGAGCTGCCGTTTTTTTGTGCGCTGTGGTACAATGGCAGTCAGGGAGGGAGTATGATGGTGGAAATTCGTTCGCTGCGTCGACGCGATGCGGCCAAGGCGGTCCGCTTTGCGATCAAAGGCATGCATTTTGACTGGTATTTAGAGCACGCCTGGGCCTTGGCGGCGTTTGGCTGGTATTTCTGGCTGAAGGAGCGCTGCCGTGCGACGCAGGTGTTGGCAGCATATGAAGAAGGGTGTTTCGCTGGGGTGCTTCTGGCAGAAGTGTATGGCGAAACGATGCAAAAACGTTCTTGGCTGGCGCGGAGCTATGTGGCGCTGGCGGAGGCGGTCATGGCGTTATTTTTCAAAGGTGGGCCGGATCTGTATGAGCGGACGGCGGCCGAACTTGATCGGCGTTATCGTCAAAGGGTGCGCCCCGACGGAGAGATTCTCTTTCTAGCGGTCGATCCTGCTTTTCAGGGGCAGGGTGTTGGGTCGGCCTTATTATCGGCGCTGGCGGCGGCAGAACCTAAGAAAACCTTTTTCCTGCAAACCGACAATGCCTGCACCTATCAGTTCTATGACCACCGCGGTTTTGTGCGTGCTGAGGAAGCGTCGATCGTTTTGGAAATGCCCAAAGGATGCATTCCTCTGGATTGCTTCCTTTACAGCAAAACGTTTGATGCTGTTCAAGATGTGATGCATTGAACAGTAAAAAAATGATGAAAGACGGCGCATGTGATAATGCAAACTATTAAAAAATCAGGGGAAAGGTTGCCCCTGTTTTTATTGTATAAATGTGAAAAAATTTGTTACAATATTCATAATGAGGAGATGTTTTGTCGTCAGGGGATGACAAAACGCTTCGGATCGGGGAGGAAAATGATATGAATCGTAAAAGGATCATTCTGATTGTGCTTACAGTGGTGGTGATCCTGTATGCTATGTGGAGCGTCATGGGTGTGGTGGCATCGTTTGGTGCCAGCATGAATTTCAGCGACATGGAAAAGAAGGTCGCCGATTCCTGGCATGCAGATTACACATGTTTTCAAGGTTCTTGTGACAATGAGCTGCGTGGCGATGGGGATGCGCTGCACATTGGTGTAGACACCGAGGACGGCGCTTTGACGGTGCAAGTACATTCTTTAGAAGGCGATACACTTTACAGCAAGAACTTTACGACCGACGGGCATGCCACCGTAGATGTGCCAGAATGTGTGACTGTGAGTGTAAAAGCAGTTGATCACGAAGGCGGCTTTGACATCAGCTATTAAAAACAGTAGTGCTTGAAAATGGACTTGGCGGTGTAACCGTTGGGTCCTTTTTTAGAAAAACGCTTTTTATCGGCGGCAGTTTTTGTTGACAGCCGCAGAATCTCCTGTATAGTAGTGAATAAGCAAAGAGCATTGACACAGGAGGACGACATTATGAAAGAATTGTCTGTGATGCAGCAGTATGTTGTATGTGCCGTCAACGATAAAGGAAAAATTTCGACTTTTGATCAAAATAAAATGGTTTGCTTGATTGTCGCAGGGTTGTTGGAATTGGAACTGGATGGGTGTATTCTGATTGCTGACAAAAAAGTCACGAGCAAGATGAAACCGTCCCGGGACAAGGCTTATTTGAAGCCATTGTATGCGTACATCTGTGAAAAAGAGCCTGTCAAGGTGAACAAGGTTGTCAATGAGTTCTATATGACGTTCACCGGCAAACTCTTTACGGAACTTTTGGATGGTGTAATGGATGCGCTGCGTGCTCAGGGGCTGACTGAAAAGGTGCAGTCCGGCTTTTTTGGCAATAAAGAAAGTTTGGCGCCATCGGAAAAAGCGGAGAACATGGTTGTGGATGCTCTGCGTCAAGAACTGCTGGCCGATGCGCCAGTCGATGAAACGACGGCAGCGCTGGTCATTTTGTTGGACAAAGGTGGCTGCTTGAAAGAGTATTTTTCAAAAGAAGAAATGAAAGCGATGAAAGAAGAGCTAAAAGCGCTTGCTGATTCTGAAAATGGCAAGATTGTGGCGGATGTCATCCGCCAGCTCGATGGTCTCATGACGGCGATTGTCGTCACGACGGTGTTGACCTGAGACTGAAAATGTTGTCTTGATAATTCAACGCTGTAGACAGGTTTGGAAAGAAAAAATCTGAAACGTTTTGAAAGCCTGGCACAGGCGTGTCGGGCTCTTTTCTTATGCTGGGTTTCTCCTTGACGAATGAGGGCTTTCAGGATTATTCTTAAAGGAGAGAGATTTTGCCGTATGATTAAAGAGATTGGAGAGAATCTTATGAGCGAATTAGAAAAATCAAAGGTTTATTTTACCGATTTTCGTTGTGAAGTCGATGAAGGCCCTGCAACAAAACTGAGCCGCCTGATCGATCAAGCAGGCCTTGGTGCCATGGATTTGGAAGGCAAGTTTGTGGCCATCAAGATGCACTTTGGTGAACTGGGCAACATGAGCTACCTGCGGCCAAACTATGCCAGAGCCGTCGTTGATTATGTCATTGCCCACGGTGGAAAACCATTTTTGACCGACTGCAACACCCTTTATCCAGGCAGCCGCAAAAACGCCCTTGAGCATCTTTATTGTGCATGGGAAAATGGCTTCACGCCGCTGACTGTTGGCTGTCCGGTCATCATCGGTGATGGCCTTAAAGGCACCGATGACATTGCTGTGCCGGTGCATGGCGGTGAGTATGTCAAAGAAGCAAAGATTGGCCATGCCATCATGGATGCGGATGTCTTTATTTCGCTGACCCATTTCAAAGGCCATGAAATGACAGGCTTCGGTGGCACGATTAAGAACATTGGCATGGGCTGCGGGTCCCGCGCAGGCAAGAAGGACCAGCACTGCAATGGTCAGGCCATCATTGATCCAGAAAAATGCCGTGGCTGCAAGCGCTGCCTGCGTGAATGTGCCAACGATGGCCTCGTTTATGATGAAGTAAATAAGAAAATGACCATCAATGCCGACAACTGTGTGGGCTGCGGCCGCTGCATTGGCGCCTGCAACTTTGATGCCATCGATTTTGCGCACAATGCAGCGGTGGCTGAACTCAACTGCCGCATGGCAGAGTATGCCAAAGCTGTTGTCGATGGTCGTCCAAACTTCCATATTTCGCTTGTTGTCGATGTTTCACCAACTTGCGACTGCCACAGTGGCAACGACGCACCAATGCTGCCGGATGTTGGCATGTTTGCGTCCACCGACCCGCTGGCAATCGACCAAGCGTGCGTGGATGCCTGCCTGAAACAGGAACCACTGCCAAACACCCTGCTCACCGAGCAAATGGCGAAGGAAGATTTTTGTGATCATCACGATCATTTTGAAAATGTTACGCCAAACGCAGAATACAAAACCTGCCTGGCACACGCCGCCAAGATTGGCCTCGGCAATCGCGAGTATGAATTGATCACTGTGAAGTGAGTGGAAACGCAACATGCACCGGGACAGAAATGCTTGTCATTTCTGTCCCGGTTTTTTAGGGCTGGCAGACTTGTGTGGCATGAATTATCTGTGATAAGATAAACGGAAAGAAACGTGGAGGAGGCGGTCGCATGGCGGGCGATACAAAAGCGATGATTGCAGAGGCCTTTCTTGAGGCGGCGAAGCATAAGCCTATTGATAAGGTGACGGTGAAGGATGTTGTAAACACTTGCGGCATTACGCGGCAAACCTTCTATTATCATTTCCAGGACCTTTTGGAAGTGGTGGAATGGCTCATGGCCCAGCATGTTGATGTGCTGCTTGAAAAAACGCTGGCGGCGTCCTCTCCCAAGGCAGCCATTCGTGTGCTTCTATCAACGATCGAGGAGCAGCCGGATTTTGTCACTCAGCTTATGAAATCTCGCAAGCGCGAAGACGCTGAGCGTATTTTTTTCAATGCTGCGCGAACGTTTTTTTCTGAGCTGATGCGCCGCAGCGCCATCCAGCCGCGCATTCGCTATGCCAGCGATCTTGATGTGATGCTGACGTTTTATTCCAGCGCCATTGTCGGCGTGCTCATTGAGAACAGCCACAAACCGAATGTGGATCTGGACATTCTCGCTGATCAGCTCCAGCGTTTGCTGGAGGGCGAGTTTTGTCCGCAAACGGATGTGGAGCAACTTTGAATATGAAAATAACACCTCTTGGCAGTCCAGGGGTGTATTTTTATGTCCTGTTTGCGAGAAAATGGCGGCGCATAGGGATTGATAAAAAAATCGACGAAAAAATCCGAATCTTTTGGTTTTTGCTGTTGCTGGCACATAGGGAGAGCCGATATAATAGAAGTGATACAACATCAAACGAAGGGGGGCGTGTGTCATGGGTCTGGTGAATGCGCGTTTATTGGCGGTGCTGGCTGAAGCTGGTTTGCTGGCCGCCGATGCTGGCTGGACGGAGCGGGATGTGCTGGGCGATTGGCTGACGGCTCAGGGGGTGTCGCTGTCGGCAGCGGCACCGGTGCTGGAAGCCTATTTTGGTCTGCCCTATCTGCAGCTGGATGCCAACACATCGCTGCAGCCAGTGACGCTGAATGGAACAGATTGGAAGGTGTATCAGCGGCTGTCCGACGGCAGCTGTGTGTGTCTGCGCCTGCCGCAGGCGGATGATTATCGCGCCTATCGGTCTGTGATGGGACAGACGCCGCTTTATCTGACCGATGCGGTGCGCCTGCATTCTTTGGTTTTACGCCCTCAGACGCTGGATTTGGCCGCATCGGCGCCTGCAAACAGGGTTTCTTTAGAAACGCTGAAAAACAGCCAGCCCGGCCATGTGGATCAATTGATAGGAACCATTCTTGATGATGCCATCGACGCGGAAGCGACGGACGTCCATTTGTTCAAAATGGGCGCTGTTCTCCGCGTCGTTTTTCGTATAGATGGACGTTTGGAGACGTACGCCGAACTGCCGCCGTCGGCTGCAGATGGTTTGATCAATAAACTTAAGCTGCTGGCAGAGATGGATATTGCTGAGCATCGGCTGCCGCAAGATGGGCACATACAGCTGCAGGGCGTTGAGGCCGATTATAACCTGCGCTTGGGCACACTGCCGCTTTTGGAAGGCGAAAAGATTGTGCTGCGCATTCTGCCAGAGCAGCAGCGACGCAAGTCACTGTCGGTGCTGGGGGTTAGCGATGTCAACGCAGCGCGCTTGCTGAGGCTGCTGCATCAGGCGAAGGGCTTGTTTTTGATTACAGGTCCCACCAACAGTGGAAAAACGACCACGCTTTATGCCTGTCTGAGACAGCTGAGCGCTCAGGGCCGGCTTGTTTACACCATCGAGGACCCCGTTGAAGCGGTACTGCCAGAGGTGCAGCAGATGCAGGTAAATTTGCGCAGTGGTTTCAGCTTTGCTGCAGGGCTGCGCGGCATCCTGCGCAGCGACCCGGATGTGATCGCTGTCGGTGAACTGCGCGATAAAGAGACGGTGGACATTGCTGCGCGTGCTGCCTTGAGCGGGCAGCTGGTGATTGCAACCCTGCATGCACGGGACGCGCAGCAGGCTGTAGACCGTTTGCGCGACCTTGGGCTGAGCGATCTTTTGCTGAGCGCGGTGCTGACAGCAGTGGTCAATCAGCGTCTGCTGCCGCAGCCTTGCGCCGCTTGCGGCGGAGAAGGGCGCAGCGCAGAGGGTGGCATTTGCTGGCAGTGCATGGGCAGCGGTCATGCAGGCCGCACTGGCGTGCAGGAAATCTGGCAGCTGGATGAAACTGCACGCGCGGCGATTGCTGCTGGGGCCAGCGGCTTTTCTCTGCGGGAAAAAGCGCTGTCAGAAGGTTTTCGTTCCTTGGCCGATGATGCGCAGCAAAAAGGGCTGTCCTTGAGCGAAAAGGAGGGCTGAGACGTGGCAAAGTTTGTCTATCATTATCTTGACGGTGATGGCCATCGGCGTCTGGCGTGGACACAGGCTGCCAATGAAGCGGTTTGCTGTGCCAAATTGGCTGCGCAGAACATCTATCCCATCTTTGTCATGAAGCTGCGGCTGCCGGGCGTGAGCGAACGCCGCCAGTCGCAGCGGGAACTGGCGCTGTTCTTTCGTCAGTTGGCGGTGGCGCTGGCCAGTGGTGTGCCGTTATTGGAAGCGCTTCGGTATATGGCAGACGAGCAGAATGGCGCACGCCAGCGGGCGTTTGTGATGCGGCTGGAAGAAGGGGTGCTTGCAGGATTGTCCTTTTCGCAGGCGCTGGCACGCGAAAAAGGTGTGACGCCGATGCTCAGCCAATGGATTGCGATTGGTGAAAAGCAGGGGAGGCTGGCAGCCATGCTGGAAGAAGTCTACCACCATCTTGAAGAAAAAGAACGCTTAAAAAAACGCATCCAACAGCAGCTGATCTATCCATTCATGGTTTTGGCAGCGGTGTTGGTGGTGGGCGGTTTTCTCAGCGTGGTGGTGATGCCGGTGCTGGCGGTTCAGTTCTTGGACGTGGAAGCCGATCTGCCAGTCATAATGCGCGTTTTTCTGCTGCTCCATGATGTACTGCGAGACAGCGGCGGCGTGCTGCTCCTGCTGATTGTGGCACTGGTGATGGTCGTTTTTTATTTGCGCAAAAGTTCGAATGCGCGGTGGCGGCAGCTTTGCAAGCGTGGGGCGCTGCGATTGCCGCTGCTGCGTCAGTTTGCCTTGCTGCAGGTGTTCGTGCCTTTTTCACGTCTCTTTGGGCAGATGCTGCGTTCCGGTGTTTCGGTGGGTGACGCCTTGCAGGAGCTGCAGCGGTATTTCGCGCGCACGCTGTTCGCCGACGACGTAGCAGCGATTGCTGCCGCCATGATCCACGGCAGCAGTCTGTCGCAGACGCTGGCGAAGGCGCCGTTCGTGCCAGCGCTGGCATGCCAGATGCTGCGCAATGGGGAGCGCTATGGGAGACTGCCTGAGGCGCTGTGTGATGCGGCGGCTTATTATGAGACGATATTGTTCGAAAAAATGGGGCTGTGGCTGCGCTTTATGGAACCACTCGCCATTGTTTTGCTGGGCCTCTTGGTGCTTCTGATGGCATTGGGGCTTTTTGTGCCGGTGCTGGAATCTTATCAGTCGCTTTTGGTCACTTAAAGGAGGATGCCATGAAAAAACGACGGGCGTTTACGCTGCTGGAATTGGTGGTGGTCCTTGTGATTATCGGTGTGCTGGCGACGCTGGTCAGCGTGCGCATCACAGGTTCTTTGGACGAAGCGCAGCAGACGCGCATTGATGCCGATCTGACCATGCTGGTGACTGCTGGGGAACAGTTCGTTCAGCGCCATCCGGGTGAAACCGCTGCCTCTCAGCGTGATCTGGTTGCCGCCGGTGTGCTGGCCCAGGCAGTGGAAAGCCCAATTCAGGGCTATGAGTATGACGTTCACGCGGCGTCGGGAGCGGTTAAGGCGGCATTGAAGAAGGGCGATGAAGTGTATGAAAAAGGAGGCTATCGCGCAGAGAAAAGCTCAGCGCGCCTTTACCTTGATTGAGCTGGTGGTGGTGCTGGCCATCATGGCGCTGCTATTGATGGTCGTGGTGCCGCGGGTGGGCGCGCTCTATGACCGGCAGCTGGTGGAACAGCAGGCACGGCTGCTGGAACAGGAATTGCTTTGGCTGCGCGGTGAGGCGCAGCGATGCGGTGAAAAGACCATTTTCCAGCGAGAAAACAGCGACAGCTACAGCTTGTCGGTGGACGGCGCACGCGAAATGCGTACGCTGGTCAGTGCGCGTATGACCTTGTCCGCCAGTTCGCACGGCGGCCGCATTGTTTTTGAACCGCGCGGCACGGCTTATGACAAGTGCACGCTGACGCTGCGCTGCGGCAAGCAGACGCGGACAGTGGTAGTGAATAACCTGGGACGAGTGCGAGTGGGGGTGGCTGGATGATGAAACAACGACGTGCCATGACATTGATCGAGATGGTGGTTTGCCTGGCGATTGTGGCACTCTGCCTGGTTGCGCTGGTGCGTGGCATTGGAGGGCTCAGTCTGTTGGATGCGCGTGACACAGAGGATGCGGCGCTGGTGCCGGCGGTGGAGGAGCTGCTCAGCGAATTGGAAGGCGCGCCGCCGCAAGTGCGCTCAGGATCGCTGACAGACGGCTGGCGCTATGAAACGCGGATCGAAGGCGATGCCTACGTGCTTCGTGTCAGCCATGAACGCTGGGACGAACAGCATGATTTTCTGATTCGGGAGCAATTGTCATGAAAGCCCGCCGTGCCTTTACCTTGATAGAGATGGTGTGTGTGCTGGTCATTGCTGCCATCCTCATCAGCTTGCTGTCCAATGCGCTTGCCAACAGCCTCACCTGGGCCCATGTGGGCTATGAAGAAGACGTCATCGGCGATCAGCTGGAACAGGCGCTGGACATGATGGAGTACGATGTGCGCAATGCCGTGGACATTGATGCAGATTATTTTGATCGCGCGGATGTGCGTCCTTTGTCGGAGATTCGCACCTCTTTTGAATTGCGGCTGCTCAGCGTCGATGAAGGCGATTCGCAGGCACTGGGGCGCATCGTCTACCGTTTGAAGCCAAGTGATGGTATATATAATGAAGAAAATCCAAAAGAGCGCCCGCGTCCGAACAGCATTCTTTATCGAAGCCAGGAGGACAGCCTGCACAGCGGCAACGACCAGTCGCTGGCGCTTTATCTGAACACTTTGTCGCAATCGCCGAAAGGGTTTCAGATTTACTATTATGATCAAAATGGTGCAGCGTGCTCACTGGCAGATGACATTGCCGGTGTTGACGTTCGGCTTGCAGGCTGTACCAAAGACGGCGAAATGGTGACACGCAGCCGTCATATTCCGCTGACGGCAAAGTTCGAGTGAGGAGGGAAGACCGGTGATTGTGTGTGTTTCGGAGCATGGTGCGCAGTATCAGATGGAGGCTATAGCAGAAAACCAGCGCCTTTGGTGTGAGCGCATCGATAAAACGGCATTGCGGCAATGGCTGCAGCAGGTCTGTGCGTCGGGCCGCCTGAAACGGCAGCAGGCACTTATGGTGGTAGTACCGGAGACGTGGTTGGTGCGCCGTTTTCTCAAGCTGCCGCAAGCCGCCAATCAGCGCCAGCTGCGCAGCATGGCAGCCCACGCATTATTGCCTGTGCTGGGTGAGCGCCCTTCCTGGCTGGCGGTGACGCAGCTCTCCGAGGGGACGGTGATCTGTGGCTGCAAGCAGGAAACAGTGGCCGATTTTCTGATGGCTTTTGGCCGTCAGCGCCGGCAGGTGCGTTTGATCGGCGCGGCAGACTATGCAGCGGCGCAGCATACAGCACTGGCCGATGGCTATTACAGCTTGCAGGACCCGCTTTGCACAACCGTGGCTGCTGTGCGGGATGGGCGTATCGTTGACGCTCGTGCCGAATATGGCGGTCAGCCGTTCGGGCTTTTGCAGACCTTGTTGGCAGCACACCGCGACCTTTTGTCGCTGCCGGAGAATGTACAGCCGCTTCCGCAGTCAGCCGATGCGGTGCCGCAGGAAGCGGCGCTTTTGGCGGCGGCTTTGAGCAGATCGGCGCAGGTTGCACTGCCGAATGTTGCCGCTGACCGCGTGCTGGCAGCCTTGCTCATCGGCTGCGTGGTTGTGCCCGGGGCTTTGCTTATTGGCAGCATGCTGCGCCCGTCGGAAGTGACGGAAGAAGCGGGCACAGAGACGGTGGAAACGGTTGCACGCAGTGACTATCATACCCTTTTGACCCAGGCTTATGCCGTTAAGAGTGACCGCATCACCCTGCTCAATCAGGAAGCTGGCGACGATGCACTTGCTCTCAGCGGACGCTGCAGCGAGGCCCTCGATTTGGCAGACTACATGCGTCAGCTGGCGGCGTCAGAACCGGCGCTGCACCCGCTGCTTTTGGAAATGACCCGCAAAAGCACGGATGATGTGTATTATTATGATTTTGTGGTACAAATCTCATTGCAAGGGAGGGAGGGCACATGAGCATCCGCAAAGGCTATCTCTATGCCCTGCTGCTTGCCATTGGTCTATTGCTTTGGACCGAGGCTGTCGGGCATTGGCAGGAAACACCGGCCAGCACGACTGCGCTCAGCGATGCTGCAGACACGGTGGAAGTGCCTTGGACGAGCAGTGAGGCCCTTTATGAATGCAGCATGAAGGCACAGGAACTGGGATTGGTGTTGGACGCTGTGCACACCAACGAGGAGGTGCGTCAAAGCAGCTTGGTGCTTAGCGGTTCACGAGACGCCCTTCAGACGTTTTACACATGGCTGGAAACCGAAGGCCGTTATCGGCAGATTTTATCGTTCCAGCTTCATTCGGAAGATGAGGCGGCCAGTCAGCTGAGCATCAGTGTGCAGCTGTGATGCTGTCTAAAGGAGGCGTTCAGCATGAAACAACGGTCGGGAAATATCTTGATCCTTACGCTCATTGCCTGCACCATGCTGGCGCTTGTGCTTATGGTTGGCCTCGAAGTGGCAGGACTGCGCAGCGCTTCCCGGCAGAATCAGATTGCCGGTTTGCAGCTGGAACAGCTGCACCGTACAGCGTTGGCAGACGCTCTGGATGACATGAATGCCAGCGGCGAGTCCTATTCACTGGGACGTGTGCTGATTGCAGATACGCCGCTTACGGGACAGCAGCGCCTGCTCACGGTGACGGCGGTTGAAGGCCAAGTGCTGACCCTTGAAAGCACCAGCAGTCTCGATGACGGCAGCCAGCGCCGGCATCATGTGCAGGTTTTTGCGCTGCCGCTGGAAGAACGTTTCGCTTTTACGCGCTCAGAGCGTGCCCTCTATTATGATGCTGACCGCGGTGTGCCAGACCGCTGGCTGGAAAACCATGCCGAGCAGGATCTCGTCGTTGTCTGCGACCGCCGGCCCGGTGATGCGTACGCGCTCGGCAATGGCGGCGGCACAGTGCAGCTGGCTGGCAGTCTGTATGTGGCCCATCTCAGCAGCGATGATTTTTCCACCACCTTGTATACCGCCCTCGTCAGCGAAGGAAGCGCGGTTTTTGCTGGCAATCTCCATCTTCTCAGTGATTTAAGTTGCAAAACCGCCTGGATTGATGGTACACTGACGATTGGTGAGAGTGTGAGACTTTCTGCCGAAACGGTGGTTTTAGGCGAAGATGTGAGCGAGGACACCTTGGCGCGCATCGCTGCGGATACCATTTACATGCCGCATCCGCCGGAGGCAGAAACGCCAGATGAGACAACCGAACCCGCGGACGCTGAGCCGCCGTCTGCCGCAGCAGATGGTCCGACGATTCTGCCGCTGTCCGAGCTGTCTCAGCCGGCGCCGACCAAAACAGCCTATCTCATGCTCTGGCAGCTGGACTAAAACAAGGAGGTCGTTGATCGATGCATTATGAAAAAAGATTGAAACGGTTTCAGGCATGGCTTGCTTCGCAAGAAGGTTTGTACGATGCCATCCTCATTTCAGATCGTTCCAACATTCGTTATCTCAGCGGTTTTACAGGAACCTTTGCCTATCTGGTCATCAGCAAAGACAAAGCGTTCATTTTGACCGATTCACGTTACACCATGCAGGCTCGTCAGCAGAGTGTGCATTTTTCTCTTGTCAAACTGGAACGCTACACACCGCCGATGAGCATTGCGAAACTTTGTGAACAGCAGAACTGGGCTGTTCTGGCCTTCGAGCGCAACGATCTTTCTTTTGATTTTTACGATCGCTTAAAATCCTGCTTTGGCCGTGCCAACCTGATTCCTGTCGAAAAAGCGGTGGAACAGTTCCGCGCCGTCAAGGACGAAGACGAAATTGAAAAAATTCGCATCGCTGAACACATTGGTGATGCTGCTTTTGCGCATGTGCTCGAGATCATCAAGCCGGGCATGACGGAAAAGGAAGTGGCTTTTGAAATGGAGCTGGCCATGCGCCGACAGGGCGCCAGCGGCCTGAGCTTCGACACCATCGTCGCTTCTGGCGTGCGTTCGGCAATGCCGCATGGCGTGGCATCTGACAAAAAAATTGAAAACGGCGACCTCGTTGTCTTTGATTTTGGCTGCGTGTATGACGGCTATTGTTCAGACATGACGCGCACCATTGGCATCGGGCAGTTGAGTGAGGCGCAGAAAGATCTCTACGCCCTCGTGCTGAAAGCACAGACGGCTGCTTTGAAAATGGCACGCGCCGACGTCGTTGGTGAAAAGATGCAGGATCTTGTGCAGGGCATTTTCGACAAAGCGGGCTTTGGCAGCTATTTTGGGCATGGCCTCGGCCACAGTGTCGGTCTCGACATCCACGAAGAACCGCGCTTTTCACGCAATGTCAAAGAACAGATCCCAGCAGGCACCGTCATCAGCGTGGAGCCAGGATTGTATGTGCCAGGCATTGGCGGCGTACGCATCGAAGATTTGATTGTGCTGACACCGCAGGGCTATGATAATCTTGCACAGTCGCCAAAAGAGCTTATCATTGTTTGATTGCCGCGGAAATATTGATATTCTCGGCAACCTACTGTATAATAAATTAGACACGTTATTTTTTAGGAGGAGTTTAACGCATGATTTCATCCAATGATTTCAGACCAGGTGTTACCATCGAATACAACGGTGCACCATGCCAAGTACTTGAATTTCAGCACGTAAAGCCAGGGAAGGGTGCCGCTTTTGTTCGTACAAAGCTGAAAAACCTGAAGACCGGTGCCACCACTGAATTGACCTTCCGTGGCGGTGAAAAACTGCCAAAGGCCACCATCGATCGTGCAATGATGCAGTATCTTTATTTTGACGGTGAAAACTATGTTTTCATGGACAACAACACCTATGAACAGGTTGGTCTGTCCGCTGAACAGCTGCAGGGCGGTGAAAAGTTCCTGAAGGAAAACATGGACTGCCAGATCAACAGCTACAATGGTGACATCCTTGGCGTTGAACTGCCAAACACCGTAGAACTGACCGTCGCTGAAACCGAACCAGGGATCAAGGGCGATACCCAGTCTGGTGGTACCAAGCCTGCAACCATGGAAACTGGCGTAGTCGTTAACGTACCATTCTTTGTTAACACCGGCGATGTGCTTCGTATCGATACACGTACCGGTCAATATATTGAAAGAGCATAAGTGCTTGGATAGAAGACCGAAAGGGGTTTCAAGAAAATGGATTTATCACAACATGCAGCTTATTTGAGAGGTTTGGCTGAAGGCAAAGGTTTAACAGAAGATGCTGAAAAAGGCGATTTTGTCAAAGCGCTGCTTGCCTGCATCAATGACATGGCAGAAGAAATTGAATCACTCGAAGAATATGTGCATGAATTAACGGAATATGCAGAAGCCATTGACGAAGATCTCGGCGATGTCGAAGAATTTGTCTTTGACGAATTTGACGATGACGATGATGTTGATTTCGACGATGATGACATTTTCGTGGAAACGGAATGCCCTGTTTGCGGTGAAACCGTCGGTTACTATCAGGGCGACTATGATGAACCTGTAGAAGTCCTCTGTCCAAACTGCGACGCTGTCGTTGCAGTTCTTGGAGAAGACGAATATGAAGAAGTGGAAGATGACGAGATCGTCCTCGACGATGAACTGGACGAAGACTGATCGCATGACAGCAGGTTGGCATCTGCGCCAGCCTGAGACTGACTTTCATTCTTAAAAAAGAAGTAGCCTTTGTCTGTTCGGCAAAGGCTTTTTTGCGTTGCAGCAGAAGATGCGGCGCAAGCAAAGGAGGAACGACATGCAGAAGACAAAGCATGATATAGTCATTGAATACATCGAAAGCTTGGAGGTCGGCGAAAAGGTGTCTGTGCGTCAATTGGCGCGGCAAATGAATATCAGTGAAGGCACCGTGTATCGTGCCATCAAAGATGCAGAAAACCAAGGACTCGTTTCTTCCATTCCAAAAGTGGGCACGATTCGTATCGAACAGGAAAAAGAACGCTCCATTGATTCGCTGACCTATCGTGAGCTGACCAACATCGTTGAAGGCCAGCTGCTGCATGGTGCCGATAAGAGCGATGGTGCGCCAAAGGCTTTTTTTGTGGCTGGCAACGTGACCCATCTGCGGGAAAAGAAACCCTTGCCATCAACGATGATCATTGGTGAGTACAGCAAAGAACTGATGGACTACGTATACAGTCACAATCTCCCAGTGATGCTTACCGGTGACAGCGGCATTGCTGCTAAGAATCGCCTGGCAGCCATGTCGGATAAAACAGTGGTGATTTCCACGCCGTACGACATTTTTGATGCCATCATCGCCATCAATCAGGCGATCGTTGGCAGTGTGCAGCAGCGTGAGCTGGTGACCATTGCCGACATTATGACCACCGATCCTTACGTTTTGCAGCCAATTGATACCGTTGGCGATTGGCAGGCACTGAGCTTGCACACAGGTCATCGGGAATTCCCGGTGGTCAATACCGACGGCAAGCTTGAAGGGATGGTGACCGCCTATGACGTCACCGGTGAACCAGCTTCGGCCTATGTGGAAGAAGTCATGACGCCAAATCCTGTTGTGGTGCATAGTGATACTTTGGTGAGCTATCTTGGGCGCCTCCTGGTGCTTGAACAGGTTGAACTGGTGCCGGTTGTCGATGCGGACAATACCTTGATTGGTGTGGTTGGCCTCAAAGATTTCATCGAAGCACAGCAAACCATTCAGAAACAGCCGCACCTTGGCGACACGTCCGACAACATCTGTATGAGCGGCTTCTCACTGGTGGCGCGTGAGCCTGATGTCATTCTGTCTGGACGCATCATTCCTTACATGTTGGATGAATACGGCACGTTGAGTCTGGGCACCTGCAACATTTTCAGCGCCAACGCGGCGGTGATTGCCCTGCGTGTGGTTAAAAATCTGCAAGGGCAGGCTTTTCAGGTCACAACGCGTTTCTACAGTGAGATTGGTGCCGACGAAGAAGTTTATCTATTGCCGATGCTTTCTGAGTTCAACGGCCATCACCATGCTTCGGTGCGCATTGAAACCGTCGATGGGCGACTGGTTGCCAACAGTGAGGTTGATCTGTTGATCCGCGAAAATTGATAGGGGAATCTTATGAAGCCATTTGTTCATTTGCACAATCACACGGCCTACAGCCTGCTTGACGGCGCCGGCCGCATTTCTGATGAAGTGGCGCGTGCTGCGGAGTTGGGGATGCCGGCGCTGGCCATCACCGACCACGGCGTGATGTATGGCGCTGTGGAGTTTTATCGTGCCTGCCAAAAAGCAGGCATCAAGCCGATCATTGGCTGCGAAGTTTACGTGGCGCCGCGCACGCGCTTTGACAAAGAGAACAAACGGGATGCTTCGCCATACCACTTGATTTTGCTCGTCAAGAACGATGCCGGCTATCGCAATCTTTGCAAGCTGGTGACCTTGAGCTCGCTCGAAGGCTTCTACTACCATCCGCGTGTGGATCGTGAGCTGCTCAGCCAGCACCATGAGGGCCTCATCGCTATGAGTGCCTGCCTTGGCGGTGAGGTGCCGCGTTATCTGATGAACGATGACATGGATGGGGCACGGGAAGCAGCCAGTTGGTATAAAGACCTTTTTGGCGACGATTACTATTTCGAACTGCAGAATCATGGCATTCCGGAGCAGGTCAAGGTCAACGACGGCCTGCATGTGCTGAGCAGGGAGCTGGACGTGAAGCTCGTTGCCACCAATGACAACCACTACGTCCGTGCCGAAGATGCCGAAGTGCAGGATGTAATGCTTTGCATTCAGACGGCGACCACCTTGGATGCCGATGACCGCATGCGTTTTAGTGGCCGTGAGTATTATTTCAAAAGCTACGAAGAAATGCTGCGCATGCTGCCCGATGATGCGGAAGCGTTGGATGAGACGGTGCGCGTCGCTGAAAAATGCAACTTCGACTTCACGCTTGGCCATCATTTCATGCCGAACTTTGACACGCCGGCCGGCATGGACCACAAAGCCTATCTGCGCAGTCTCTGTGAAGACGGCATCCGCCGACGCTACCCTGATGCTGACGCTGGTGTGTATGAGCGCCTGGATTATGAACTTGGCGTCATTGACAAAATGGGGTATAATACCTACTTTTTAATCGTTTGGGATTTTGTCAATTATGCCAAGAGCCATGGCATCTTTGTTGGGCCTGGGAGAGGTTCCGCTGCAGGCAGCATTGTCAGCTATCTGCTGGGCATCACCGATATTGATCCGCTCAAGTATCAGCTGCTCTTTGAACGTTTTCTCAATCCAGAGCGTGTCAGCATGCCGGATATTGACATTGACTTCTGCTACGAACGCCGCGGCGAAGTCATCGATTATGTGGCGGAAAAATATGGTGCCGATCATGTCACCCAGATCATTACGTTTAACAGCATGCTGGCGAAAGGTGCAGTGCGCGATGTTGGGCGTGTCATGAATGTGCCGCTGTCGGTGGTCAATAAAGTTACCAAGCTCATTCCAAACGAGCTTGGTATTACCCTCGACAAAGCCATCAATGCGTCCGATGAACTGCGAGAACTGATCGACAGCGATGAAAGCATCGCCCGCATGATCCAGATGGCAAAAAGCCTGGAAGGGCTGCCACGCAACGCGGGTGTCCATGCGGCAGGGGTGGTCATTTCAGCAGAGCCTGCCGATCACTATCTGCCCTTGCAGAAGACCAAGGAAGATGCGATCATCACCCAATATCCGAAAGACGATGTAGAATCCATCGGCCTTTTGAAAATGGATTTTCTTGGCTTGCGCACCTTGACGGTGGTCAATAAAACCATCGAGTCCATTCGCGAGCGATACGGCGTCGAGGTTGATTTTGACACCATACCAGACGATGATCCGGAGACCTATCAGATGCTGTCTGTTGGTGACTCCATCGGCGTTTTCCAGCTTGAAGGCACAGGTCTGCGCGCAGTGCTCAAAGAGCTGCAGCCCAACAATCTGGAAGACATCATCGCTTTGGTGGCACTGTATCGTCCAGGTCCGCTCGGCAGCGGCATGGTGGAAGATTTTATCGCGCGCAAGCATGGTGAGCAGGCGATCACCTATCTTGATCCAAAGTTGGAGCCAATTCTCAATACCACTTACGGCGTCATTCTCTACCAGGAACAGGTCATGCAGATCGCTTCGGCGCTCTCCGGTTTTACACTTGGCGAAGCAGACATGCTGCGCCGTGCCATGGGTAAGAAAAAGCCAGAGATCATCGCTGGCTACAAGACCCAATTCATTGAAGGCGCTCAGAAAGGCGGCACCTCTGCGGAAACCGCTCAGAAGATTTTCGAGCTCATCGAATACTTCGCTGGCTACGGTTTCAATAAGAGTCACAGTGCGGCGTACGGGCTGCTTGCTTTCCAGACAGGCTGGCTCAAGTGCCATTATCCAAAAGAATTTATGGCAGAAACGCTGAATTCCTTCATCGACCGCCTCGATAAAGTGACGTTCTACATCAACGAGTGCCGTCGTCTCGGCATTCCTGTGCTGCCGCCTGACATCAACGCCAGCGGCGTGAACTTTACCGCTACCGATGAAGGCATCCGCTTTGGCATGAGTGCCATCAAAGGCGTCGGCCAGCACCCTGTTGATCTCATCTGTGAAGCACGTGCCGAAGCGCCGTTCACTTCTTTTCAGGATTTCTGCACCCGCGCCGAAATCGGCGGCACCCTCAATAAGCGCGTTATCGAAGCGCTCATCAAATGCGGCGCCTTCGATTCTCTGGGACAGGGCACACGCGGCCTGCTGGCTGTTCTCGATGACTGTGTCGCGCAGGCACAGCAGCTGCAAAAGAGCCGCAACTCCAATCAGATGTCTTTGTTTGACTTTGTGGATGCGCCGGCGCTCAATGAAGTCACTGTTGAGATTCCTGTTAATGAAGAATTTGACAAAAACGAGCGCCTGCGCTATGAAAAGGAACTCCTCGGCATCTATGTCAGCGGGCATCCGTTGGACAGCGTTGAGGACCAAATCAAGCGCATCGCCAACTGCAGCATTGGCGAAATCAGCGAACAGCTCGACAATGTCACCGTCACCTTATGCGGCATTCTCACCGGCATTCGCATGCAGACCACCAAAAAAGGCGACCTCATGGCGTATGCCACGCTCAGTGACCGCGAAGGCGATATTGACCTGCTGATCTTCCCGCGCACGCTGCCGCAGGTGCGCAGCCAGCTGGAAGAAAACAACATTTGTAAAGTCGTCGGCCGTGTCAGCATTCAGGACGACGAGAAGAAAATCTTCGCTGAAGCCATCGAACCGCTGCGTCTCAACGCCGTCGATCCTGCCAAGGCGCCGGTGCGTGTATTCGTTAAGATTGATGCAGCGCTGCCGTACAGTGAAGACAATGTGCTGCAGTTCCTGTCGCGGGAACCACGCGGCGACGTTCCGGTGTTCTTCTATTATATGAACGATCACCGTGTCGTGCTGCTCAATGAGATTTATTGGGTCAATGACGATCCGGCGCTGTGGTCGCGCTTGCGCGACGGCTATGGCAGCGCCAACATCAACATCAAATACAGCCAGCAGCATTAGGCTGTCATAAAAAAAGCTGCCTGCCAATGGCAGACAGCCGATATTTTGCACAATGATGCAATCAATTTTAAAAAGAAAATAAGAGGAAAAACCATGAAAATTGCAGTTTACTCAGGAACTTTCGACCCCATCACCAACGGCCACATGTCCATCATCAAACGCGCCATCGGCCTGTTTGACAAAGTTTATATCGCAGTGGCCGAGGAGACCTACAAGAACACGTTGTTTGACGTTGAGGAGCGCGTGGCGCTTGTCAAGAAAAGTGTGGCGGATCTGGAAAATGTTGAGGCAGAAAAATTCACCGGTCTTCTGGTGGATTATGCACAATCCCGCGGCGCCGTTGCCATTGTGCGCGGATTGCGTGTGATATCTGACTTTGAATATGAGATGCAGATGGCATCGTTCAACCGACACTTGAATCCTCAGATTGAGACCGTGTTTTTTACCGCCGATGGCGAATTTTCCATGGTCAGTTCCAGCATGATCCGCAATATTGCCAGCCTTCACGGCGATATTCAGGATTTTGTGCCAGCGCCTGTCTATGAAGCGCTGCTCAAAAAGTATTGAGTCAGCGATGCTTTGCCAGCGGCAGCAAATCCGATAAATGCGAAATCATGTAAGTGGGTTGGGTCGCCAGAAGGCTGTCAAGATCCACTGCTGTGAAACGAACGCCCGCGGTATCCACGTGGGCGTTTTTGCCACATAGAATATCGTTGGGGCTGTCTCCAATCATCAGGCACTCACTGGCATCCACACCAAGGGCATCGATGGTGTAGAGAATTGGTGCTGGATCAGGTTTGTGTGCGGTGGTTTTTTCCGGTCCCACAAGAAGATCGATAAGATCGGAGATGCCAATGTGTGCCATCTGTGCCTGCGCGTTCACTTCTTTCTTCGATGTGACAATGGCGTTGATGCAGCCTGCATCATGCAGGGCCTGCAGGGTTGTGCGGGCACCGTCGATTTCCTTGAGCAGGCTCATGCCAATGGCATCAGAGTGCTTGCGGTAGACGCGCAGCAATTCCTCTGCATGCTCTGGATTGAGATCTTCCAGCGCCTGCGCCAGGGGAATGCCAAAGGTGGCTGTGATGGTTTTTTCTGGCAGATCGATGCCGAGCACCTCCTGGAAAGCCAGTTGGAAGCAATGGATGACATGATGGTTGCTGTCAAGCAGCGTGCCGTCAAAATCAAACAGAAAAGTGGAATATTGTTTCATGTAATACCTCCGAAAAGAATAGGGGTGAGTTTATGGCACATTTAAGCGATGGACCAGGCACTGTGAAAGGCATTGGTCCCAAAAAACAGCGGTTATTAGAAGGGATGGGCATTCATACCCTGCGCGACGTGCTGCAACTGTATCCGTTTCGCTATGACGACTGGAGCCAGCTGCTGCCTGTGCGCGAATGGCGTGGCAGGGACAACGCCGTGTTCGTTGGCCGGGTGACCCATGTGGATGTTTCCAGTACCAGCCGCCGCAATGTTAAAGTGGTGAAGGCGGTGCTTGAAGGCCAGCAAGGCGAAATCGTTGCCACCTGGTTTGGCCGCTACCAAATGGAAAAATACCTCTATCCCAATGTGCGCATGTTGGTGTACGGACGTGTCAACAGCAACTACAGCATGGAGCTGTCGGTGCAGGAGCATCAGTTTATAAAAAATGAGGCTCAGCTGCAAAAACTGCTGACTGTCCATCCTGTGTATAGTTTAACAGAAGGCATCGGCAAAGTCGATATGCTTCATCTCAGCGATGCAGCCCTGACGGCGCTTTCCGAACTGGCAGAACCGCTGACACCTGAGCAGGCAGAGCGGCACGGCATCCTTGGCTATCGCGACGCCATCCGCATGATTCATCGTCCGGCCAGCATGGCCGAGGCTGAGCGCGCTTTTCACGACCTTGTCGTCTACGAATTCCTTGCGCTTACGCTCTGGGGTGCTCTTTCACGCAGCCGTTCCCAAAACGGCATTGCCCACACCGAACCGCCGCAGCTGGCAGATGCTTTCGTTGCAGCGCTGCCTTACGAACTCACCGGCGCCCAACAGCGCGCCATCGCTGCCATTCTCAAGGATATGCAGTCGCCGCAGCAAATGCACCGGCTGCTCCAAGGTGACGTCGGCAGCGGCAAAACCAATGTGGCGTTCTATGCCATGCTCACGGCTGTTTCCAACGGCCATCAGGCAGCACTCATGGCACCGACCGAAGTTCTTGCCCGCCAGCATTATGCCGGCGCTGCCGCTGCGTTCACGCCGCTTGGCGTCAATGTAGCGCTGCTCACCGGGCAGATGAAGAAGCGTGACAAAGAGGCCGTTCTTGCTGGCCTCGCCGATGGCAGCATTCAGTGCATCGTTGGCACCCACGCGCTCATCGAAGATCCTGTGCAGTTCCAGAGCCTCAGCGTTGTTGTCATCGACGAGCAGCACCGCTTTGGCGTGCGCCAGCGCGAAGCCCTTGAACGCAAAGGCAGCCACCCCGATTTGCTCATTACCACGGCTACGCCGATTCCACGCTCTCTGGCGCTCACCGTCTACGGTGATCTCGCCCTTACCGTTATCGATGAAATGCCGAAGAACCGCCAGAAGATCCAGACCATGTGGATCAACTCACCGCGCCTTGCTGCCATGTATGGCTTCATCAAAGAAGAACTCACAAAAGGCCGCCAGGCGTTCATCGTCTGCCCGCTTGTCGAAGAATCCGAAAAGATCGACCTTGAAAACGCCATGTCTCTCGCTGAACAGCTGCAAAACACCGTGTTCACCAAATGGACCGTCGGTCTGCTTCATGGCCGCATGCGTTCCGACGAAAAAGATGCCATCATGCAGCAGTTCCGCGACGGCCTCATCGATGTCCTCGTTTCTACCACTGTTATTGAAGTCGGCGTGGACATTCCTAACGCCACCATCATGGTCATTATGAATGCGGAACGTTTCGGATTGGCCCAGCTCCATCAGCTGCGCGGCCGTGTTGGCCGCGGCAGCGAAAAAAGCTACTGCATCCTGGTCAGCGATGCCCGCTCCGAAGACAGCCAGGCTCGGCTCAAGCTCATGGCGACCACGTCCAGCGGATTTGCCATCGCGGAAGAAGATCTGCGCCAGCGTGGGCCCGGTGAACTCCTTGGCCTGCGGCAGCACGGTCAGGGGCTGTTCCGCCTCGCACGCCCGGGCTTTCATCAAAAAGAGCTTGCCCTCGCTGAGGCCATTGCCAGCGATTGTGCCTGCGAGCCGCTCACCGATGGCGCCCGTGAAATGATCCAGGACATCGAACGCAAGATTATACCATAAAAGGAGACCACCCCTCATGAGAATCATCGCAGGAGAACGCCGGGGCGCTAAACTTGAAGCCGTCCCTGGTCTTAATACCCGGCCAACGGCCGATCGCGTCAAAGAAGGGCTTTTTAACATCATCCAAATGGACATCGACAGTGACACCATCGTCCTCGATGCCTTTGCCGGCACCGGCGCTCTTGGCCTCGAAGCCCTCAGCCGCGGCGCTCGGGAAGCTGTCTTTATCGAAGAAAATCCACAAGCCCTTGCTGTGCTGCGACAGAACATCGCGAAATGCCGCTATGAAGACCGTGCCCGCGTCATCAGCGGTGATGCGCTCAGCATTTTGCCGCAGCTGACAGGCACCGCCTTTGATCTGATTTTTGTTGACCCACCGTATCGAAAAAATTTATATGAAGCGGTCCTTTTTTCCGTCTTGAAGTACCATTTGCTCAGCGAATATGGTATACTAGTATCGGAACACTCAAAAACTATACCTTTTTCCTGGCAGGAAGAAGGCCTCAATCTTTATAAAACAAGATCCTACGGAGAAACGGTCCTGAATTTTTTCAGGCGCAATTGAACCCAGCTGGAGGTAAATGATATGGAAATATTGGATTTAATCGACAAACTGGCCTATATGGCAGAAAATGCGAAGCAGCCACTGCTCAATAAGGATCAGATCATCCTCGATGAAAACGAAGTGTATGAATTGATCGATGCGCTGCGCAACAGCATCCCAACAGCCATTCAGGATGCCCAGTGGATCAAAAAAGACGAAGAACGCATCATTGCTGCTGCTCAGGAAGAACACGATAAAATCATCCAGGCAGCCAAAGATCACGCTGCGCTGCTTGTCAGCGAAGACGAAGTTGTCCGCCGCGCCAATGCGGAAGCGGAAAACATCATCGCGCATGCAGAAGGCCAAGCCCATGAGATCGTTGAAGGTGCATTCCTTTATGCCCACGATCTGATGGACAAGCTCGAAAATCAGCTGACTGTTTACTACGAAGTGGTACAGGAAGGTCGTGCCGATATCCAGAAATCCCTCGATGCCATGCAGCAGAACAAACCAGCCGCGTCTGACATCGACGTTCACGAAGAGTAAGCGGACACGCTTCTCCGAGGTTTGACCACACAATCACGCTCTCGCAATAGCGGGAGCGTTTTTTTGTTGGCGGCTGGTGATGGTCCTTGGCAGATTTTAACGTTGAATCCGTAATACGCGATCATTTATAATATTGTCAAGAATGCTATAAGGAGGCGCGTGATATGGATGAACAGGCATTGCGGCAGATTCTTGCAATTGGCGAAACAATTGCTGTAGAATTTAAGCGTTGCGGCAAGGGCATTCAAAACGATACTTTTGAGAGCGTTTGCGCATTTTTGAATCGTTTTGGCGGTGACCTATTACTTGGCGTTTTAGACGATGGCACAGTGATGGGTGTTCCGGAAAATGCTGCATCGGATATGGTCAAGCATTTTATCCGTAGTGTGAGTAATCCGGATCTCTTTTCGCCAACAATATATCTACAGCCTGAAATCGTTCGATTTAATGGAAAAACCATCATACATGTTCATATTCCTGCCAGCGCAGAGGTTCATCGCTATAAAAAAGTGATTTATGATCGTGTAGACGATGCCGACGTGCAAGTGACGGCAACGAGTCAAATTGCACAGATGTACATACGAAAACAGGAAATATTTACAGAACGCAAGATTTATCCATATATAACAATGGCAGATTTACGATTGGATTTATTGCCTAAAATACGGGTGATGGCGGCGAATAATGCTGGAGGGCATGGCCATCCTTGGGAGACAATGGATGATGAAAAGCTGTTGAGAAGTGCTCGTTTGTATGGCCAGGATCGCGTAACTGGCGTGCAGGGCTATAATTTGGCGGCTGTTATGTTGCTTGGCAAAGATGATATTATCATGGATGTGCTGCCGGCATACGCAACCGATGCGCTGTTACGACGTGTAAATATGGAACGATACGATGACAGAGAAATTGTTCAGACCAATCTCATAGAAAGCTATGAGCGTTTAATGGCTTTTGGCAGAAAACATCTGCCAGATACATTTTATCTTGAAAGAGATCAGCGTATCAGCCTGCGTGAGATTATAACGCGTGAAATGATTGCTAATACATTGATTCATCGGGAATATACCAGCACTTATCAGGCGAAGTTTGTAATCGAACGTGCGAAGATGTATGTGGAGAACGCGAATCGTGCTTCTCAGGCGTCTGTTTTGACGCCTGAGAATCCAGAACCCAATCCTAAAAATCCAATCATTGCTGCTTTTTTCCGTCAGATTGGCTATGCCGATCAATTGGGTTCTGGCGTGAGAAATCTATTTAAGTATAGTGAAGCTTATTCTGGTCAGCAGCCAATTTTTTATGAAGGAGATGTGTTCAGAATTATTGTACCGTTGGCGGAGAATATACAAGTTTCGTTCACCACTACCGGAAACACTACCGGAAACACTACCGGAAACACTACCGGAAAAAACATGGAGCTGCTGAAAAAGCTCTCTAAAAACGAGCAGATGATTTTAACAGCTTTGCTCAAGAATCCAGAACTGACGCAGTCGTTGCTGGCCCAAAAAATGGGTTTATCAGAGGATGGTGTGCGTTATATCATGAATCAGCTGAAAAAGAAGGGGCTGCTAGAAAGAGTGGGTTCCCGCAGAAAAGGCCAGTGGCTGGTACATTGGAATTAAGTGATCTCACACGCTCTCGCAATAGCGGGAGCGTTTTTTTGTTGGCGCTGCTTTGCACAAGCATTGATATAAAAAAACAGACCATCCGCACAGATGGTCTGTTTTTTGTTTTAGAGAAGGGTATCGTCCTGCTCGATCTCCATTCTGATGAACATGAGCGAAAAGCTGATAAAGAGAAGGAAGCAGGAAACCCAAATCGTGTGCATGGTGAGCTTTGGCAGAAGCAGCGCGCCAAGCACAGCACCAAGAGTGAAGAAAAGGATAATGCCCCAATAATAGGCGGCTTTGTGCAAGGTATCGGTGCTGCGGTTCTGATGATATTTGACGAGGGCTTCCATGCCGCTGCGAATGTTGCCGATGCACATGGTGCTTGCAAAAGAGCAGCCGTGAACCTTGCGAAACGTTTGCACCTGCATGGCACAGGCGAAAGAAACCATGGCGTTGGCGATCAGATTCCACGTGTTTGGCAGCAAGCCGACCACCAGGAGAATGACGATCTCCAGCACCAGCACCATCTGCCGCCAATGCAGACGCTGCGCCTGCTGATACGCTTCACGGATCAGCTCGGCGACTGCGACACCCAGCGCAAAAAACAGCAGCGGCACAGCATAATGCAGCGCTGCAAACCAGTGGCGCTCGCAGAGCGTCTGCCCAAGCAGCACGAGGTTGCCGGTCTGGGCATTGGCGAATACCTGGCCGCGGGAAATGTACGTGTAAGCATCCTGCAAGCCGCCCGATAATGAAAGAAAACTGGCAGTGATAAACGACTCAGACATTTGCCCCGTGGGGCCTTGAAGAAATTGTTTCAAATGGAAAGCCATTTGTCTTGCACCTTCTTTGTACGAATTCATCGTGCCGCCGTCTGAAAAAGCGACACCGGTTATATAGTATAGCAAAGATTGGTGAGGATTTCCACGCTGAACGAAAACGTTTCCACAATTGTGGAAACGTTTCAGCTTGTCGAAAAAGGTCACCGCAAGGTGGCCTTTTTCTCGTCTTAAGCCT
>JAHZHI010000054.1 GCA_019420345.1 Peptococcaceae bacterium | reverse complement strand
TTTATTTTCCTACCAGGGGTTCTTTTGTACTGTCCGTTTAATCTGGGGCAGTACAAAATGAAGCGATCGTTTTTCTGCTTATGTTAGATTACAACATGAAGACAACCGTTACGATCAAGAAGACCGGAACCAAGATCCCGAAGGACCACTTCATGTAACCAAAGAAGCTTGGCATCTTGATGTCATGTTCTTCTGCAATGGAACGTACCATAAAGTTTGGTGCATTACCAATGTAGCTGAGTGCGCCCATAAATACGGCACCAGCAGATACAGCGATAAGCAGAGGAATCTCAACCATACCGATAGAAGTAGCAATCCCACTGGTTGCGCCCAAAGAAGCAGCAGTGGTCAGGAATACCAGATAGGTTGGGGTGTTGTCCAAGAACCCGGAAAGAATACCGGTGCTCCAGAAGAACTGCCATTCTGCATGCAGGCCAAGGCTTGCACCTTTTGCTTCGAGCAGAGCAAGTGCAGGAATCATCGTAATAAAGATACCAATAAAGAGTTTTGCAACTTCTTCCATAGCACCCCAGTTGAAGTTGTTTTCTTCACGCAGGGACTTCTTCGTGAACTTCAGGGACAAGAAGATTGCAATCAGATAAATAATATCCTTGATAATGTTTGGATAGGTTGCAATGGCAGTTTCACCATTGTGGGTGAAGAGGGTAATCCCCTTAACGCTGCCATCAGCATTCTGGAATGCATCCATACCAGCCAACACACCGCTGGAAACAGTACCAATAAGAATCAGTACGATGAAAGCAATGTTAATAAGACCGTCGATTTTGATCTTTTCGCCGCCAGATGGAGGTTGAACAGCGCCTTCTGCCAAGTCTTTCTTGTATCTGCTGTTTTCGATCAAGAAATAGATAACAAGCAGAATGATAGAAGTGAACAGGTAGATTGGCCACAGATGTGTCAAGCACCAGAAGAATGGCACACCACGCAGATAACCCATGAAGAGTGGAGGGTCACCAACAGGCGTCAAGCTACCACCAATATTACAGATCAGGAAGATAAAGAATATGATGGTATGCATCTTGCGTTTACGCCATTCATTGGCACGAATGATTGGACGAATCAGCACCATTGCTGCACCAGTGGTACCAATCACAGATGCCAAAACGGTACCGATTGCCAGAATAACCACATTGACCTTCGGCGTCCCAACAATAGACCCCTTGATCACAATACCGCCGGCAACCGCGTAAAGCGCGATCAGCAAGAGCAGGAATGGAACATAGTCCAAAATAATGGTATGAATCAGTTCGAAGATGGTTTCATGTGCGCCAAATACGAAGAAGAAAGGCACGATGAATACTGCAGACCAAAACAGTGCCACCCATAATTGATTCTTTTCCCACCATTCGCCTTTCACGAGTGGGAAAATTGCAATAGACAGGAGCATCCCAACAAATGGAATAATACTCCAGACTGGCAGATGATCACCGAGCATGTCGCCGCCTTCTGCAAACGCAGCCGAAGGAACAAACACGGCAAGCACAACCAATGTCAGCAAAGACATTAATCTCTTATGCTTCATTTTTTACATCCTTCCTTTGTAGAATTCTACTTTGAATAATAGCGTTTGAGGTCTTTCATCTTTATAAAAAACCCACAATAACACCTGTAATTGTAACAAAGCTTTCAAGATCTGACAACAAAAATATTAAAAATACAGTCTATTCTGTATCGTTTCTTTCTATGTATTGGCTTTTATGCATAAAAAAAGTCCTCATAGACAGGTAGTCTATAAGGACTTGAAAAATCAACATTAGTCACGGTTGTATTTTTTATTGAAGGCTTCGACGCGACCTTTTGCACCGCGAACGCGCTGTTTCCCGGTGAAGAAAGGATGGCAAGCGGAGCAGACTTCAACTTTGATATCGCCCTGGTTGGTAGAGCGGGTAGTGAATTCATTGCCGCAAGAGCAGATTACTTTCACTTCATGATAATCTGGATGAATCCCTGTTTTCATCACTTACACCTCTTTCACTTAAAATCATTCGATATTCAGACTAGACTATTATAGGTCAACGCTCCGTTCCCGTCAACCATTTTTGCAAAAAACGTTGCATTCTTATTTTATTCCCAGCTTTTTAAAAGAGAAAGGCTGCCAGTGATATGGCAGAGATCCCCTTCATTGCATACCGACATCTGCTTTTCAAGAATATCTCGCGAGACTGGCGCAAAAATTTCCGCATCCCCAAGCTGCAGTTCAATCACGGAAAACAACCACAGCTTACTCATAATAATCGGCTTGATGCTTTTGATGCGTCCTAAAAGTTCAACCCCGCCTTCTGCCGATGGCGTTAACTGACCTTCCGGCATGATCATATCTGCACCAACGGTAAGCCGCGTTGGTCCAAAGCGTGCCACATCGGCAAAGAGCATTGGGACATACGACTTCCCCGCAGCACTCGGATTGATCACCTCGGCTTTCAGCCAAGCACCATCACGCATGACCAGCGCCTGGCCTGCATCATCACATTGAATGCCATTCTGCCAGCGAATAGGATTGTCTAAAAATGTATGTGCCACCACATTTTCTGGTGTTTCACCATCATCTTTAAATGAAAAACGCAGCACAACAATGACAGGTGTATTGCCCATGCGGTAAACGACATATTCTTCTTCACCGCAAATAATGCTTTCGCCATGTTCCACAGCGTTTTTATACAGCACGTTTACATTTGTATCATAATTGGGAATTCCAAAATCACTCAACCGAAAAGCCATATTTCCTCCTTTATTATTGCATCCACAAAACATCTTCTATGCGTTTATGCGTTCAGCGCACTGCGCAGCACAGCAATTTCCTCCGCCCAGCCAGTCAACACATTCGGCGTTTCCATGATGATTGGCAATTGAGTCGCCGCTTCCGCCTGAACAATGGCCTTGAAAGCATCCCATCCAATACTGCCTTGACCCAATTTTTCGTGGCGGTCCTTGTGACTGGCAAATGCCGTCTTGCTGTCATTCATATGAAGGCAGCCAACTACCGACCACGGCAGAAAGGATTCAAATTGCGCCTTAAATCCTGGCCAATCGCGTATATCATAACCTGCAGCAAACAAATGACAAGTATCCAAACATACGCCCAATGCTGGCGAATGATCAAAATAAGCGAACACTTGCTGCATTTCTTCCAAGGTGCGGCCAAGCTCTGATCCTGAGCCGCTCATCGTTTCCAATAAAATGCGTGTTCCTGGCGCTGCCTGTGGCAGCAGCACTTCCAGGCTCGCAATCAGCCGCGCCAAACCAGCCTCTTTACCTGCACCTGTATGGGCACCGCTATGAACAACCAATCCCGACGCGCCCAGCTGCTGCATGCGCTGCAAATCTTCCGCAATGGTACGTTTGCCAAAATCACGCACATCATCGCTGCTTGATGCCAGATTGATCGTATAAGGCGCATGACAAACCACCACCAATCCTTGAGCGCGATACTCTGCCAATTTTTCCAGTTCCTTATCCTTCAAAACGCGTGCCTTGCCACCGCGCGGATTTCTCGTAAACACCTGCATCGCATCGGCACCGATACTTTGCGCATCTGCAGCTGCTTTATCAAAACCTTTGCCTGTTGACATGTGTGCGCCTAAATGCAACATACCGACTGCTCCTTTCCCTTTTCATTGATGACTGAATGTAGTATAACGTATTTATGGTTCATTCGCAAAAAATGTTACCATTTTTATAGCCCGCTTTTCAAAGCTTTATGTTATACTAAATGTAAGTTTATTCAATATTTCGTAAAAAGGAGACGCCTATGTCAGACAGATCTTCAAACAAGGAAATGAAGTATTTTTTTAGGCAGGACGACCGCCTCCTTCTTCTTTCCGACCATCTTGAGAAAGCAGAAAAAGTCCAATTTAAAAAAGGCAGCTGCATCATCGCCAGCTGCCAGCCTGTGGAACATCTTTATTACCTCACAAAAGGAATTGCCCATCACAGCATTCTTACCCCACAAGGCAAAGAGCGCATTATCCATGTGCTCATTGCGCCAAGTCTTTGCGCTGAATCGCTATTCTTTCTTAACGAAAGCAGCGATTCCAGCGAACAGATCATTGCCAAAACGGACTGCACCGTTTACCGCTTTAGCCGCGCTTTGACCGACGAGCTGCTTGCTGAATTGCCAGAGCTCAACCGAGTCATCATCAACTGGCTCAGCACGCTCTCTCTTAACGCCAACCATCAAGTGGCAGATGACCTCGTCAAGGATCCTCGCTATCGCGTGTGCAAGTTCATCTACAAATATGTGCTGGAATACGGCCACCGTCTTGAAAACAATCATTATGTATTCTTCGGCAAATTGTCTCACTATGACATTTCAAAGTACATCGGCATCAACCGCGTGTCCGTATCCACGGTTATGCGTAATTTAGAAGTGGAAGGTCTCATTAACAAAACCAACGATAAATTAGAAATTCTTGATATGGATTACTTTGAGGACATGTGCGATCTGCCATTCCAATGCTTATAAACACACATTTTGAGGTGAGATCACGATGAAAAAAAAGAAATTAACACGTTCCCTAACACAGCGAAAAATCGCAGGTGTATGCGGCGGTCTGGGAGAATATCTCGGCATCACACCATCGATCTTCCGTTTTATCTTCCTGCTGCTTTGCCTTCCTGGCGGCGTGCCAGGACCACTGCTTTACATTCTCTGCTGGATTTTTATGCCAGCGCCACAGATTCCAACCCATATTTTCTACGGCTTTGGCAACAACAACCGCAATAACCAAGGCGGCCGCAATCTGGGCGATGATTACACCGAAACCATCGATCTATAATAATTTGCCATTGCCGCAAAACACCATATTTTTGGCATACAAAAAGCGCTTCTTACTGACAGAAGCGCTCAGCTTGTCGAAAAAGGTCACCGCAAGGTGGCCTTTTTCTCGTCTTAAGCCTT
>JAHZHI010000053.1 GCA_019420345.1 Peptococcaceae bacterium | reverse complement strand
ATGAGAAAACCCTATTTTGGCAAAAATGCCAAAATAGGGTTTATCTACAGTCTGGGCAGACCGTGATGGTCTGCTTTTTTATATGTTTAAGTTTTTTAAAATTATGATAGAAGAACATTATTATTTAAGTATGTTTCAAAGCATTTTATTGTGTTTTGAGTATTTCTTTTTGAATACGCGTAATGCCAAGTGATTTTAAAATCTTCTTTAAATCGAAGAATACAAAATTCTTCTTTATTTTTTGGTGTAAAAGAGGTTTCGATAGCATAAAGGGTCATTAAAGCTAATCCGTTACGACGTCTGACAGCATGGCACATTCCGTTGAATGAGGGAGGTGTACAAAAAACTTGATTTTCAGATAAGTTATATTGTGAGAAGAGCCATTGTATTTCCTTACTTTTAAGATGGTTTGTCTGTAAAATTAATAATTCATCGAATAAATTTGAAAAAGAAATTTTGGATCGATTTGCATAAATATGGTGCTTATTTGCTATGACGCATAACTGATCTTCGTAGAAAGATTCATACATAATGTCTGGGTGTTTCGGTGGTTCAAATTCATCTAGCGGGGTTGTATAAAAAATATGTAGTTGCATATCGTTAGGATCCAGAACAGATTTGATGATTTGCTGCGTGGTGGTTGTTGTGGCAATTAGTTTTAAGTTTGGATAAAGATCATATATTGCATATTTTTGGCTTTGGTTTTGATGGCAAAGAGAAAAAAGTTCAGGAAATTGAATATGAGCAGTGCCAGATAGTTTTCTTTCTGAAATCATTTTAATATTTCTGTAATTTGAATGAATGTTTTCGAGCCAATATAAGGCTTCCTGCCCATCTTCAGTTAAAGTCATACCTCCGGTATGTCTATGAAACAATGTGAGCCCAAGTTCTTCTTCAAGTCGTTTAATTGCTGTAGAAACAGTTGGCCTACTCAGGAAAAAATTTTTAGCAGTTTTATGAATAGATTCCGTTTTTACTAGATCTAAAAAAATTTCGACTTGTCGTGTTTCCATGGTATTCTCCTTTGTTAGAATTGCAAAATAATTATAGGTGGTCAAATGTATTTTACCACAAGTTAGAAATTAACAAAAAGAAATATCTATGCAATCGATAAATGAAATTATATCATGGTTTTAATAAGAATATGCATATTCTGTTTGGTGACAATATTAAAGAATTCTTAGGAGGAATCAAGAATGGAAAAATATGTTGTTAGAAATCCCAAGATAATAAAAGATTTGAAGGCTCGAACAATTTCTTTAAAGCAATCTCATGATGTTGAGAGAATTAAATATCTTAACGAAACGTATCATAAGTATGTGGGTGCCCCTGAAATTATTTTGAGAGCAAAGACTTATGAAAAGTTGTTAAATAATAAGACATTATATATTGATGATAATCTTTTCGTGGGTTCTTTGGCAAGTAAACCGGGTGCCTTTTATCTTTATCCTGAATGGAATGTTGAATGGCTTAAAGATCTAGATCCTGAATCTGATGCTGGAAAACTTCTTATGCCAGAAGGAAGTGAGTCTATTATTGATGATACTCTTAAGTTGTGGGAAAAACAAACTTTAAAGAGACGTGTAGATAATCGTTTCAATAAACTTTTAAAAAAGGATGTTAATCCATATTTTTTATATGGTAGTTCCCATGAAACAAATTATAATCCATCTGGCGGCGGTGTATTGAATTATGAAAAAGTTATTAAATATGGCGTTCGAGCTATTATCGATGAACTAAATGAAAGATATGGTAATTTAGAGAATAATATTGAAAATGAAAACAAATTTCGGTTTTATGAGGCTGCAATAATTCAACTTGAAGCAATTGTTACATTAGCAAACCGATATGCAGATTTAGCTGAAAGCATGGCGTTACAAGAAGCTGATCCGGATAAAAAAAGAGAATTGGAAATTAAGAGCAAGATTTTACGGCATGTTCCAGAATATCCAGCTCGCAATTTAAGAGAAGCTATTCAAGCTGAATGGTTTATTCATATTTGTTGCGAAATAGAACAGGTTGGGTGCGCATATTCTCAAGGCTATCTGGGACAAGTGCTAGAACCTTATTATATTAAGGATAAAAAAGCTGGGATAATTGATGATGCTGATGTGGTATACATGTTGGAGCATTTATTTCTTAAACAAAATGATATCAATTATTATTATGGGCAATCAGATGATAAGGCCAATTCTGGTGATCTTGGCGAAACGATAAGTTTAGGAGGCTATACAGAAGATGGTGATGATGCAACGGCACAGATGGATTATCTTATTCTTGAGGCACAAATCGAATTAAAGATGCCTCAGCCATCAATTGCATTATTTTATCATAACAAATTAAAACCAGCATTTATTCGTAAAGCGCTTCAATTAGTTGCTCAAGGTGTTGGGATGCCTCAATTTATGAATGCCGATGTTGCAGTTACAAGATCCTTAGCAGCATATTCAAAATATGGTGCAACTGTAGAAGAAGCAAGAAGAAGTGCTGTGTTTGGATGTGTTTCAACCGCTATTGCCCATAAAACCATGTTTATTATGGAAGGCGATTTAAATATTGCTAAAGCTGTTGAATTAGCATTAAACGATGGGAAAGATTGGAAAAGCGGTTTTCAGCTTGGCCCACATACTGGTGATCCAAAGACATTTGATACTTTTGATGAATTTTATCAAGCTTATTTGACTCAACTTTTAGATATGATTTCTGTTACCAGAGAGTATGGAAAAGTATCAAATATGTTGACTGCAGAATTTTTGCCAGTTGCTCTTCGTTCTGTATTAGTGGACGGCTGTATTGAAAATGGAACGGATCTTTGGCATGGTGGTGCAAAATATCAATTACCATGTTATGTATATTGTTGTGGTATAGATGCAGCGAATAGCCTTATTGCAGTAAAAAAATTAGTGTATGAAGATAAAGCTCTAAGTATGGATTCATTGGTAACAGCTATCCATGCTAATTTTGAAGGGTATGAAGATGTGCTACAAATTTGTTTGAATGCTCCTAAGCATGGAAATGGTGATAAAGAAGCTACATTAATGCTTAAAAAAGTATTAAAAGATGTTGAAAAAATCCATAAAAAAATGGGAGAAAGTTATCTTCACACAGATGTGAGACCAGATGCATTTTCCAAATCATCGCATAATCGGTTTGGTTTAGACACCGGGGCATTACCGGAAGGGCGAAAAGCTGGGATTGCATTAACGGATGGTAGTGTATCTGCAATGATTGGTACAGATAAGCATGGTCCAACAGTTTTAACATTGAATGCAGCTAATGCTCAAGATGTTCTAAATTATAATTCTGCGCATTTAAACGTAAAGTTAAGTCCTAATCAGTTTGATACAGACGCAGGTACATCTGCTGTAGCAGCATTAATCAAGGGCTTTATGGATGTTGGTGGAAGTCATATTCAATTTAACTGTGTAAAACGAGAAGAACTTATTGATGCACAGATTCATCCAGAGAATCATCAAGATTTAGTTGTTCGAGTAGCAGGGTTTAGTGCATTTTTTACGAAGTTACATGAGGGGATTCAGAACGAAATCATTGCAAGAACTGAACACCAAGTTTCTTAAGTGCATTGTAAGACACATTCTCTGTTAATAACAGAGAATGTGTCCAATATATATCAAAGATATAGCAAAGGGGGAATTTCATTATGACCGCAGTACAGAAAACAATCTCAAAACAGACTGTGCAAATGCTCATTATGGTAGTATGCATGTTTGGTATAGGACTCCTTCCACCTGTCGGGCAATTGACAGAAATGGGAATGCGATTATTAGGTGTGTTTGTAGGCGTTATTTATGGTTGGATTGTTATGGGTTTGTTGTGGCCTTCATTAATTGGAATAATTGCTTTTGGATTTACTGGATATTTTGAATCCATGGAAGCTTGTTTTTCTGCTTCATTTGGTACACAAACAGCGGTTTTAATTTTAGGCTGTACATTTATGTGCGTATTTGTTGAAGAATCAGGCATTTCAAATGTAATGGTAAGTTGGCTTCTTAATTTAAAAATAGCTAAAAAGAATCCATATAGTATGGCGTTCTTTTTCCTTTTTGCATGTTGGTGGGTAGGTGCTGTTACGACTTCGATTGTATCAGCTATGTTGTTTTTGAATTTATATCGTGATATGTCTGCAAAGGCAGGGGCAAAGCCGTATACGAAAGAACAGTCTTTTTGGATGATTGGAATTGCACTTTCTTCTGTTTGTGGTGACGTTGCTTTACCATTTAAACCTGGAGCCATTATTTTTATGAATTTATATACTGCATATACTGGAGCTAATTTTGGTGCAGTGCAGTACCTATTGTATGTGGGCCTAGGATTATTAATCATGTTGCCAATTTATGTTCTTGTAGGCCGATTTTTAATGCGTGCTGATTTATCTATATTTAAAACAATGGATTTTGACAAGGTCGTACCAACTAAAAGACAGAAAATTTCTTTGGCGTTTATGGCTGTTCTTCTCGTGGGGTTGATGCTGCCGGATTTAGCGAAAAATAGTTCTCTATGGATCTTTAAGACGATTGGATATTTGGGAACAGGTGGCGTAATTCTAAGTTTGATTGTTATTATGATGGCGCTGCGAATCAATGGTGAACCGCTTCTTGATTTACAGAAACTGAGTGGTAAATTTCAATGGGGAGTATATTTTTGCGTTTCATTTTATATGTCGTTTGCCAGTGCTTTGGTTAGTGGTGATGCAGGAATTACTGCTACCTTACAAGAACTTTGTGGTACTATTTTAGGGCATGTTCCGACAATGGTGTTTGTTTTTGCAGCTATTGTTGCGGCTATTGTTGTTACAAATGTTTTAAATAATACCATTACAGTTATTATTTTTATGTCACTATTTTTTTCTGTTGCAGATAGTTTAGCTGGAGTTAATTTGTTTGCTGTTACGATTGCATTGATTTTATCGAGTTTTGTGGCTTGTGCAACACCTGCTGCTAATCCCGTTTGCGCGTATTTGTTTGCACAAACAGATATTATCAATCAAAAATAATTGCTTCTTTACGGATGTTTAACATGTGGGATTTTGGCGCTCATGATAGCGTTTGTTTATTACCCAATTTTGAATGTTATCTTGTAAAAATACTTTTTCGATGATGGTATTAGAAAAAAAGGGTATATTTAGTTTTTGTTTTTGGAGATGGTAGAATGTTAAAAAATAATGAAAAATATTCATGCGCAGATTGTTTAGTAGGAGAGTGTTTAAAAAACACTTCGGATATGACGAAGGCTCCAGATTTCTGTTTAACAAAACGTTTAACAGAAAAGAAAAAACGAGAAGTAGTAGAAAAATATAGTGAATTAGATAATATAAAATTTATGAAAGCAGCTTCAGATGTTGAATTATTAGGAAGGATTACTCGTGTAGAAGAAACGATACAAGTTGCAAAAAAGCTTCAGGTGAAGAAAATTGGTCTTGCTACGTGCACTGGTCTATTAAAAGAAGCATATATGGCTGCAAAAATATTTCGAGCGCATGGATTTGAAGTCTATAGTGTAAGTTGTAAGTGTGGTACGGTGAGAAAAACGGAAATTGGCCTTCCAGAAGAGTCTGAAAAAATAGTTAAAAACATTTGTAATCCAGTTCTACAAGCAAATATTTTAAATGAACAAAAAACAGAATTAAATGTTGCCATTGGTTTGTGTGTTGGACATGATTGTTTATTTAATAAGTACTCAGAGGCACCTGTAACAACGATGATTACAAAAGATAAAGCACTATGTCATAATCCTGTCGCGGCACTGTATACTTCAGATAGTATGTTTAAATATTTATTAAACCCTGAATTTAATCATTAGGAGGGGTGAAATTGGCTGACAAAGGAATCATAACAAATATTCAACATTATTGTTATCATGATGGACCGGGAATTAGAACAACTGTTTTTTTAAAAGGTTGTTCATTGAAATGTCGATGGTGTTCTAATCCGGAGAATATTTATCCAGCCCCAGAATTGCAGTTTGAATCAAAAAAGTGTGTTGGCATTGAGAAATGTGGGAAATGTCTTGAAGAACCGACTTTAAAAAATGTTGTTGAAGTTAATGAAGGAAAAATTACTTTAAAAAAAGAGCAACAACGATATGATGCATCAACGTACCAATTGGGAATGTGTTATCCATCAGCACTTTCAGTGATTGGCGAGGAAAAATCAGTTCATCAAATTGTTGATGAAGTGATGCTTGACTATCCGTTTTATATTAATAGTGGTGGTGGAATCACTCTAAGTGGCGGAGAAGCTTTGTTACAACCGTCTTTTTCTATGGAGATACTCAAGGAATGTAAGCGTCAGGGAATATCAACAGCAATTGAAACGGCGGGGAATGTTCCTTGGAAGAATATGAATCTTGTTCTTCCATATGTTGATACATTAATTTTTGATATTAAAATGATTTCATCGCAGAAACATTACTATTGGACTGGTATGAAAAACAATGTTATATTAGATAATTTTAAAAAAGCTGTTAAATCTTTTAAGAATATTTCCTTTTTGGTAAGAACCCCAATTATTCCAGGTGTAAATGACGATCTAAATGAAATACGTGATATTGTTAGATTTATCCGTCAATTTGAAGATTTGGTGGTAATTAGGTATGAACCCTTACGTTATCATACATTAGGTGTAAATAAATATGAATTAATTGGAAGGAAGTATTCTTTAAATCATATTTAACCTATGAATGATGAAAAGTGGAATGCTTTTCTAGAGCGAATAAAGGAATTTTAGAAGAATAATGAATCAACACACAAAAAGGCAGACCACGATGGTCTGCTTTTTTTGTATGTATTGAGGTTAAGCATCGCCAAGAACCATCATTTGCTGGATGCATTTAGCGGCTTGCTGCATGACGTCGTCGCAAAGCTGAATTTCTTCGCCGCCGCTGCCCTGGATGCAGTGGTAGATGTCCATCAGCGAGGTGATGCGCATGTCTGGACAGGTGAGGGAGGCGGTAAGTGGGTAGAAGTGTTTGTCAGGATATTGATACTGCAGGTGTTCCACGATGCTGTTTTCGGTGGCGATGATGAAGGAGTTGGCGTCGGAGCGTCCGACGTAGTCCATGATGGCGGTGGTGGAGCCGACAAAGTCACCTTGTTCGGTCACTTCCAGGGCGCATTCCGGATGCACAAGCAGCTTGGCGTCTGGGTGGGCGGCGCGCATGCGCTGAACGTCCTGAGCTGTGGTGCGTTTGTGGTATGGGCAGCCGCCGTCAAAGAGAACGATGTCTTTTTCAGGCACTTGTTTCTGCACATAGCCGCCAAGGCTTGGATCTGGGATGAAGAGGATCTTGTCATTTGGCAGTTTCCGGCAGATTTCGACTGCTGAGGAGGAGGTGACGCAAACGTCGCAGGCGGTTTTCAGTGCGGCGGTGGTGTTGATATAGGCGACGACGGCGTGGTCTGGGTATTGTTTTTTGAGGGCGTTCAAGGCATCGAGATCCAGCTGTTCGGCCATGGGGCAGCCAGCGATGGGATTTGGCAGGTAGACGTGCTTGTCTGGGCAGAGAATCTTGCATGTTTCAGCCATGAAGCGCACGCCGCACATAAGGATGTTTTGTTGGGTGCTTTTGCTTGCCTGCACACTGAGTCCGTAGGAGTCGCCAATGTAATCGGCCACCTCCAGAATTGGCTGGCTTTGGTAGGCGTGGGCCAGGATGCAGATGCCCTTTTCCTGTTTCAGGCGTAGGATCTCTTGCTGTAACTGATGAACGTTCATGGTCGGAATGCTCCTTTTCGATTGATGTTCCTGGAGGAGGTAGCCTCGGCAGGTGGAGAGGATGGGATGATTTTTGGCGCGCAGCAGGGCGACATCTTGCACGATCACCTGTCGGCTGACATGGAAATGGCTGGCCAGGCGATTGGCGGACACTGGCTGCGTTTGTTGGTCTAAGATATGGAGAATTTCATTTTGGCGCTCAAGGACGTTCATAGCAACACATCCTTTTCGTTCAGCGGCCGCATGTTTTTCATGGATAGATCGAGGATTGGCGCCGAATGGGTCAACGCGCCCGAGGAGATGTAATCGACGCCGAGATTTTTCAGCTGTTCGATGTTTTCGCGGGTCACATTCCCGGAACATTCGGTTTCTGCTTTACCGTCGATCATGGCCAGCGCTTGCTGCATCTGCGGTATGGTCATGTTGTCCAGCATGATGATGTCGGCACCGGCAGCCAGCGCTTCGGCGACTTGTTCGAGGGTTTCCACTTCCACCTCAATCTTGCGCACAAAAGGTGCATAGGCACGGGCGCGTTCGACGGCGACGGTGATGCTGCCAGCGGCGCCGATGTGGTTGTCCTTGAGCATAACACCGTCGGAAAGGTTGGTGCGATGGTTGTGGCCGCCGCCTACTTTGACAGCGTACTTTTCGAAGATGCGGCAGTTGGGCGTTGTCTTTCGGGTATCCAGCAGGCGTGTGTGGCTGCCTTCCAAAAGGGCTGCCACTTCGGCGGTGTAGGTGGCAATGCCGCTCATGCGCTGCAGATAGTTCAGCGCCACGCGTTCGCCTGAGAGCAGCACGCGCAAATCGCCGCGGACCTTGGCAAGCAGCTCGCCTTTGTGGACGCGGTCGCCGTCCTTGACGAAGAAGGTTGCGCGGCTGTCGGCATCAAGCAGCGTAAACACGCGTGCAAACACGGCCAAGCCGGCAATGACGCCATCCTGTTTGCAGATCAGGTCAACCGTGCCCGGCGTTTTTTCGAGCAGTACGGCGTTGGTCGATACGTCTTCGGTAGGGATGTCTTCCTGCAGCGCCATCAAAAGCAAACGATCAACAGTGGTTTTCATGGTAATCTCATTCATGGTGATTCAGCCTTTCAATCTCAGTCAATACCGCACGTCCATAATCCTGGAACAATGCTGTATGGTTTTCATACGCATCCAGATTCACTGGCACTGTCGTCGGTGCTGGCGCTGGGTGACAGCCGAAAATAATGTCGTCGGCCGCGCGGGCAGCAAAAACCAGCGATTCCAAAAGCGAATTGCTGGCCAGGCGGTTTTTGCCATGGATGCCGTTGCAGCTTGTTTCACCACAGGCGTAGAGCCCTGGCATCGAAGTGCGGCTTGCCATATCCACAGCAATGCCGCCCATCAGATAATGCTCTGCCGGCGCCACTGGAATAGGCTGCGAGAGCACATCGTAGCCTTCGGCGCGGCAAGCGTCGTAGATGTTTGGGAAATGTTCCATAATGAGCGTTTTTCCCAGCGGCCGCAGGTCTTCCCAGACATGGTCGGTGCCATCTTTTTCCATTTGCTGCCAGATCGCCTGGCTGACCACATCGCGCGGCTGCAGTTCATCGGTGAAGCGCTGACCGCTCTTATCCAAAAGCACGGCGCCTTCGCCGCGGACCGATTCTGAGATCAGAAATTTGCGCCCTTTCTTTGTGGAATAGAGCGCTGTCGGGTGCATTTGTACATAGTTCAAGTGCTCTATCGTGATACCGTGTTTAAGAGCGATCGCCAGCGCGTCACCAGTGATGTGCGGAAAGCTGGTCGAGCTTTGATACAGTCCGCCGATGCCGCCGCATGCGAGCACCACCGCGCGCGCATAAACGCAGCGAACAGGCTGTCCGTCCTGCTGCGCCACCACACCACAGCAGCGTTCGTCCTGAACCAGCACATCCAGCATGGTGGTGTGTTCAAACAACGTCACGTTTTGTTTCTCGCGTACCCTTTGCAAGAGCGTGCTACTGATCTCGTGCCCTGTGATGTCCTGATGATAGAGAATGCGCGGTCTGGAATGTGCGCCTTCGCGGGTATAGGCCAGCTGCCCGTCCGGCGTGCGGTTAAAACGCACACCGCGGCGGATCAGGTCGCGGATGACGGCGTTCGAACTGCGCAGCACCAATTCGACCGTCTTAGGATTGTTTTCATAATGTCCGGCGCGCATGGTGTCTTCGTAATAATCGGCGTAATCGTCTTCGCCGCGGAGCACGCAGATGCCGCCCTGCGCCAGAAAAGAATTGGCATCCTCGGCGTTTTGTTTCGTCAGGATGCAGACCCTGAACGACTCTGGCAGATTCAACGCGCAATAAAGACCGGCCACACCAGTGCCGACAATAATAACGTCATAGGTTTGATTCATTTTATCCCCTGCTTCATGAATAGTTTTTGCCTTGCCTATTGTAGACCTTGTCAATATTACTGTCAAGACACCTGAAAGGACAGCATCGTGGATTTTTCCGTAATGCGCGAGAAACGGCGTTTTTGACAATGCCTCTGGGGTATGTTACACTCAGGCTGTCACTGGCGGTTGTTGGCCGGTGTTTTCTTGAAAATAAGGACTGAGGAGGGTACCATGGATTTTTTGACGGCGGATGTTGGTGCATTGTATCGAAAGTATTTGTTTGCTTCGCTGGGCAGTGCGATGGTCATGTCCATTTACAGCTTTGTGGATACAATCGCTGTGGGCCAGGCGGTTGGGCCGATGGGCACGGCGGCGATTGCGGTGCTCAACCCATTTTTCAGCATCATGATTTTTCTGGCGATTCTTTGCGGCATTGGCGGCGCGGTGCTCATGAGCAATGCCAAAGGCGAAGGGCTGGAAGCGCGCGGCAATGCTTACTTTACAGCGGCGCTGGTGTTGGTGGGCGTGGTCATCATTGTTGGCTGGCCGCTGTTCTACATCTTTCATGAGCAAATCTTCGTCTTTTTTGGCGCCGATGCGGAGAATCTGCCTTACGTGCTGGCGTATGGCAAATGGCTGGTGTTGTTTTATCCGATGTTCGTGCTGCCAACGTTTCTTGGTGCTTTCCTGCGCAACGACGGCGCGCCTGGACTGGCGACGCTGGGCGTGGTGACCGGCGGTGTGTTCAACATCTTCGGTGACTGGTATTTCTGTTTCCCACTCGGCATGGGCATGGAAGGGGCGGCCATCGCCACTGTTTCCGGCACGACGATTCAGGCAGCGATCATGGGCACCCACTTTCTGCGCCGGGGCAAGTGCCATCTGCATCTGGTGTGGCCGAAAAAAGTGCTCGCCGATATGCGGCGCATTGTGACGCTGGGCTTTGGCGCTGGTGTGCTGGATTTTGGCAATGTGCTGATCGCCATCATCATCAACAATCAAATCATGCGCTATGGCGGCGTGGAAGCGCTGTCGGTGTATGGCGTGGTGGGCACCATTTCGCTTTTGTTTCAGGCGCTCTTTGGTGGCGTGGGTCAGGCGGTGCAGCCATTGGTGTCGACGAACTATGGCGCGCGTCAGCTGCAGCGGGTGCATCAGGTGTATCGCATGGCGTTTGCCACCGTGATTGCCATGGGTGTGGTGTTCACGCTGATCGGCGAACTTTTCCCGGTGCAAATCACGCGGCTTTTCGTTGCTGCCACGCCGGAGGTGCTGGCGATTGCACCGTTGGTGTTCCGCTGTTATTTTCCGTTCTTCCTGTTTTTGGGCATCACGGTGCTGGCAACGTATTATCTGCAATCGATCATGCACCAGCGCCAGTCTTTGACCATATCGGTGCTGCGCAGCTTGGTGCTTTCCAATGCCATGCTGATTGTGCTGCCGCTGGTGTTGGGTTTGACGGGCGTATTCTGCGCCATGCCGGTGTCGGAATGCTGCATCGCCATGTTGGCGCTGGTGCTCATTCGCCGTTATGGACAGTCGGAACATGAATAATGCATAGCAATTTGTTTTGGACAAAGGGTCAGGCGATCCTTTGTCCTTTTTTATAGCTTGCGTCTATGGGTGTTGGTGACATACAATAGGGGGAGCAAACCAACGTCGCAGAGACGACAGAGAGGAGCGTCGAAGATTGACGATCAATGAACGACTGCAGCAAGAATTTGAAATGAGCGCCGAACACGTGGAAAACACGGTGGCGCTTTTGGACGAAGGGGCGACGGTGCCATTCATCGCCCGTTACCGCAAAGACCATACGGGCAACATGGACGACCAGGCGGTGCGCAGCTTTGCCGACCGTTTGACGGCCCTGCGTAAATTGGAAGAACGCCGCGCCGACGTGCATCGCCTCATCGAGGAGCAAGGCAAGCTCACCGATGCGTTGGCTGCGCGCATTGCTGAGGCAGACTCGCTGACCGAGCTGGACGATTTGTACCGTCCATATCGGCCAAAGCGCAAGACCCGCGCCAGCATGGCCGAAGCGCGCGGCTTGACGCCTTTGGCCGATGCCTGGCTGGAAGGCGCCTCAGCGGCTGAGCTGGAAGCCCTCGCTGAAAAGCTGGCCCTTGCCAGTGACGAGCTGGCCGATGCCCAGGCCGCCATCCAAGGTGCCTGCGACATTCTCGCAGAACGTCTGGCCGATGATGCCGACGTGCGTGCCCGCCTGCGCGATGAGTTGGCAGGCAAGGGGGTCATCCACACCAAAGCTGGCAAATCCCCAGACCCTACCTATGACAACTACCTCGATTACAGCGAGCCGCTGGCCAAAATGGCGGCCCACCGTGTGCTCGCCATTGGCCGCGCTGAACGCGACGAAGCGCTGAGCGTGAGCCTCGAAGCCGACGAAGAACAGGCCGTTTACCTACTGTATAAGCACATCTACCGCAAGGGCATGGCCTGGCAGGAACGTTTGCAGGAAACCTGCCGCGACGCGTGGCGCCGACTGCTCAAACCTTCCTTAGAAAAAGAAGTGCGCAAGGCGCGCACCGAATGGGCCGAAGACCAGTCCACGGTGCTCTTTCAGAAGAACCTGCGCGATCTGCTTCTGCAGCCGCCGGTTCGCGGGCATGTGGTGCTCGGCTTTGACCCGGGCTTTGCCAACGGCTGCAAGCTGGCGGTGGTCGATGCCACCGGCAATGTACTGGAAACCACGGTCATCTACCCATTCAAGGGCAAGGGCAACGAAGCCAAGGCCAAATCCACTCTGCGCCGCCTCATCGATGAGCATCACGTCACCCTCATTGCCATCGGCAACGGCACCGCCTCCCGCGAGAGCGAACGCCTCATTGCCTGCCTGCTCGAAGGCAGCGACGGCTGTGGCTGGTATATCGTCAGCGAAGCAGGCGCTTCGATCTATTCGGCGTCACCGCTGGCCGCTGAAGAATTCCCTGATCTCGACGCCACCCTGCGCAGCGCCGTTTCTATTGCGCGCCGCGTGCAGGACCCATTGGCCGAGCTGGTGAAAATCGATCCGCGCTCCATCGGCGTTGGTCAGTATCAGCACGACATCGACCAGAAAAAGCTCACCCACGCCCTTGATGGTGTCGTCGAAGACTGCGTCAACCATGTCGGCGTGGACCTCAACACCGCCAGCGTGTCGCTGCTTTCCCATGTTGCTGGGGTGACACCGGCGCTGGCAAAGAACATCGTCACCTATCGCCAGGATAACGGCAGCTTCCGCACCCGCAAAGCCCTGCTCAAAGTGCCAAAGCTGGGGCCGAAGACCTTCGAACAATGCGCTGGTTTCCTGCGCATTGCCGACGGCGACGAGCCGCTCGATAACACCCAGGTGCATCCAGAAAGCTACGCCAATGTACGCGCTATGGCCACCCTTTTTGACTGCGCGCCATCGCCGGAACTGGCCGAGAAAGCCCGCGATGCCATGCCGATTGCCGAGCTCGCCGAACGCCTCGACCTTGGCCGCGCCACCCTGGCCGACATCCTTGATGCCCTCGCCAAGCCAGGCCGCGATCCACGCGACGACCTGCCTCAGCCACTGCTGCACCACGATCTGCTCAGCATCGAGGACCTTGAGCCAGGCATGGAGCTGGAAGGCACCGTCACCAACATCGCTGCTTTTGGCGCCTTTGTCGACATCGGCCTCCACGAAGACGGCCTTGTGCACATCTCCAAACTTTCGGATCGCTATGTCAAAGACCCGCTCACCGTGGTGCATGTGCGCCAGATTGTGCGCGTCAAAGTGCTGGATGTCGATCTTAAACGCCGCCGCATCAGCCTCACCATGCGCGGTGTCAAACAACCCTGACTGATACAAAAAAGCATCGTGCCCGTTGGACACGATGCTTTTTTGCTTTGACCATCAGCCAGCCATTGACGGCGCTGTGCCGCCATGTTATCATGAACACAATAATGAATAGGGTCATCGGAGGACAGTACACCGTAGTGTAGGGGATCGTAAGCACCATGCTTGCAGGCCGCCTGTCAGATAAGATGTCGAGTGCGCTCGGTTATTACAATATGTGATAACCGAGCGTTTGTTTTTTTAGGAGGAAATCATGCCTGTTATAACCTTGAAACGAAGCAAAAAAGATGAGCTGACACACCTGGAGCACATAGAAGAGGCTGCTTTTGCGGTCAACAGCCGATACTTTGAAAATGGTGTTCTTCCGCCTTTTTCAGAAGAAAAACGAACGGCCTGCACGCTTGCAGCCTTGTTTGAACGCGATGATGCCGCAGTATTTTCCATTTATGCGGACAACGAGAGAGTGGGTGGCGCTGTTGTGCAGTCGCTGACGCACGATGAACGGGAGATTGTGCTGTTTTTTCTTGCACCATCGTGTCAAGGCAAAGGCGTGGGCCAGCGCGCCCTGAACGCGCTTGAAGCCGAATTCCCGGAAACAAAAGTGTGGCGGTTGATCACGCCCACGCAAGTTTTGCGCAATGCCGTTTTCTATGTCAATAAATGCGGCTATCATATCGTGCAGATTGATGCTTACGACAAAGAAAAAGAGAGCGGTATGTTTATTTTTGAAAAACGTAAGGAGATAGGATGATGAATATTTTGCTGACAGAAGTTCAACCAGAAGATATGCCCCTTTATAAAAAAACGATGCAGGCAGCGTTTCAACAAGGGTTTGAAGAGGTGTTTGGCCCAACCGATCAGATGATTCTGCCGGAAAGCGACATTGATGCTTCCTTAAAGGCGGACGGCGCCATCGCTTACAAAGCCGTTGTTGACGGCGACATTGCAGGCGGCGCTGTGGTGGTTATTGATGAACGCAACAAACACCATGAGCTTGCGCTTCTTTTTGTGAAGCCTGAGGCGCAAGGCAAAGGGATTGGCACGACAATGTGGTTTGAAGTCGAGCGGCGGCATTCCGATGCAGTGTCTTGGGAAACCTGCACACCTTACTTTGACCAGAGAAACATTCATTTTTATGTCAATGTCTGCGGGTTTCATATTGTTGAATTTTTTCATGAACACCACCCCATGGACAATATGACCGAAGATTTTGCTGGCGATGGCGGGCAAGGCATGTTTGCATTCAGGAAACAAATGCGGTGACAGCGGTATGTCGGTGACACAGGCCGCAAAGCATCCACTGCGTCAACGCCGACATAATCTGCTTGGCAACCACTGGTTGCCAAATCGTACGCTGAAAATGGTGGCGCTGCTGCCGGTGCTTCTGCTATGATCGGTGTAACAAACCAAGAGGGGATGATCTTATGAACCTGGCAGATCGCATTCAACAGCTCCGCAAAGCTCGTGGCTTGTCGCAGGAAAAACTGGCCGAGCATCTCGGCGTGTCGCGGCAGGCTGTGACAAAATGGGAAAACGGGCAGAGCACACCGGACGTGGATAAAATCATTGCAATGAGCGATTTTTTTGGCGTCACCACCGATTACCTGCTCAAAGGCATCGAGCAAGAGGCGGCCGCTCCTGCCTCAAACGACCGTGCCCTGATCAGTCGTGTGCTCAATATTGTTTCAACGGCTTTGATCGCTATTGGCTTGCTTTGCGCCTTTGCCGGATGGTATGAGCTGCAGCGTATGGAGCCGTTGGCCGGTGGCATGGTCATACAGGCGGTGGGTGCGGCGATTTACTTCATTGCACGCCTCCTTTCGGACGCAAAAGCGCCGTTTTATGTGACGTGGCTGAATGTGCTCGGTGTCACCCTTATGCCCGTGTCCATGCTCACTGGCTGGCTTTCGCTGCTCCTCTTTCATCAAGGCTGGGTGGCGCCCTATCCTGTGGCCTCGGGCCCGGCGCATGTCGTTTTCTTTTTCTGCGCCTACGCCGTTGTCGTCTTCTTCAGCCATCGAGGGTTGAAGAAGCACGATTGATTGTTTATCGATCATGATTAAAAAACTTTATTGTCGGCGGAGGTCCATTTCCCTTTGCAATTTTCACATTGAATCCGCTATAATAAAATCACAACGAGTAGCGTGTTCGCGTAATTCCAGTTGCGCGCACACGCTGCTCGTTTTTTTATTTGAGAAAGAGAGGTGGCTTTATGCCAAGAACAAAAACACAGGGCATCATTTTTGGTGTCATCATGTCTTATGCCATGACTTATGGCATGGAAGTTTATAACAATGCATTCAATATGAGCGGCGTGTCAGCGATCAGCGGCGCAGTCTTTGTGAGTGCTCTTAAGGAGACCACTTTCATGGGTTTGCTGGTCATTGTTATTTCCAGTCTATGGGGCAACAAAGCCGGTGCGCGTTTTGCTGCCAAACATTGCGATCCTACGAGCGACAACCCTTATTTTTGTCAACTCATGCGTCAAGTTGGCACCATTGCTTTCATGTGCCCGGCAATGAGCCTTGTAGCGACACTGCTATTTCATTACATCCTTGGTGATGCAGCGCTGGTGCAGCTGCCTTTCCTTTGGATTGGCACTGTACTGCGCAACTTCCCAATGGCGTTCTTTTGGAATATGTTTGCTGCAGCGCCTTTTACACATTGGTTGGCACATCGGCTTTTCCAAGAAGAGCGTGTCTGCTTGACTTGCGCCCTACCACTTGTTGGTACCACTCGCAAGTGATGGCGTCCCCCCACACAGGTTTTGCGAATTGTTCGCAGCCTGTGTTTTTTATTGCTGGGGTTTTGGCTGCATGGTATGATGAAAAGAAAAGGAGGGAACGACAATGGCTGGAAAACATGGCAGAGGCTTTCTTACATTCCTGCTCGTGCTCTGTGTCCTTGGCGCTGTGGCGGCTTGGGCCTGGACCACCTACGGCCCCACGCCCGACGGCCGCCTGCCCAACCGCTATCACGGCGAGGTGACCACCATCACCGGCACCTCCGATGCCGACGGTGACGGCATTCCTGATCAGCAGGACATCCTTCAGGGCGCCCTCGATTACGTCGCCACGCGGCCCCAGTATAAGAGCACGTACTTCGACGGCGGCTGGCCCACCGATGGCACTGGCGTCTGCACCGACGTCGTCGCCTATGGCCTGCGCGCCGCTGGCTACGACTTGCCGAGCCTTGTCGATGCCGACAAGCGTGAAGTGCCCGATCAATACTTCGGTGTGCCGCCTGACAGCAACATCGACTACCGCCGCGTGCCCAACCTTGCCGTCTACTTCTCGCGCCATGCCACCGCGCTGACCACTGACACCAGCGCCATCGACCAATGGCAGGGCGGCGACATCGTCATCTTCGACGACAACCACATTGGCATCGTCAGCGATCGCCGCAATCGCAGCGGTGTGCCCTATCTCATCCACCACGCCTACCCAGGCCAGCAGCGCTACGAAGAAGATGCCCTCGACAGCTACGGCACCACCATCACCGGCCACTATCGCGTTGGCACCTGGACCGAAAACAGCAGTGCCACAAGTGCACAATAATCCAAACGCCCCATGCATAGGCATGGGGCGCTTTTGCGTGATTGACGCCTTTTTTGCCATCCAGTACAATGAAAGCAAGGCTGGGAAGAAAGGGGAGAGGCACGATGCGTTTTGCGATTTGTGACGATGATGCTGCTTTTGCGCATACGTTGGAGGCGCATTTTGTGGCGTGCGCGCTGGCGATTGATACGGAAGTGTACGCCAGCGGCGAAGAGCTGCTGCGTGACTACGCGCAGAACGGCCGCCGCTATGACGCGCTGTTTCTGGATATGGAAATGGGCGGCATGAATGGCATTGCCACGGCCAACGCCATTCATGCGCTGGACCGGCGGGTGATCATCGTTTTTGTCACCAGCCACACAAAATACATGCGGGAAAGCTTTCAGTGTCAGCCGCTGGATTTTCTGGTCAAGCCGGTGGAGCCAGGCGCATTGGATCAGGTGCTTGCTGCCATCGTCCGTAAAGTGGAAGAGGAACGGCTGAGCATCACTTTCACCGACAATAAAAAGATGGTGCGCTTGTATTGCGACGAGATCGTCTATTGCGAAAGCAACGGCCACTGGATCGAGCTTCACACCGCCACAGAAGTGTTCCGCACGCGCATGGCGTTGACCGCCCTTGAAGGCAAGCTGACACCGGGTCTGTTCGCCCGAGCAAGCAAGAGCCATCTTGTCAACCTCGACCAGGTGCGCACCATTGAGGGCTACGCCCTCCGTCTTCGGGACAGCAGTACGGTGCTGTTCCTTGGCCGTGCTTATACCAAATCGTTCAAGCAGGCACTCTTGGTGCGCCACGCAAGGAGGCTGTGCCTATGACGGTGTTTGATGCGATCGGGATTATGATGCCAGTGGTTGAAGCTGTAATGGTTGTAATGCTTTATGAGGCGTTCCTAAAACGCCGGGAAGAATGGCCGGGCTGGAGTTATGGAAGTATGGCTGTTCTTTTGGCAGTGATGATGGCATGTGTTGACCACTTTTTTCAAAGAGGCCTTCAGCATACGTTGTTGGTGTGGATTGTGACATTGGGACTTTCGATGTTTTATCAGGGAGCATGGGGGCATCGATTTATGTGCACCATGTTGAGTGTGGCGTTTGTTGATGGTGTGGAATGGGGCATGTTAGCGGTTATTGCTATTTTGTTTTCAACGGGAACAGATAGTGGTGTTGCTGTATCGGCGTTTCGTTTTCAGGAGTATTGTTTCTTAGGTATGTTGTTGGCAAAGTTTCTGGGGTTGGCAGTTTGCAGTGGGTTGTACAATAGATATCATGCACGGCGGCATCGTGGCAATAAATCTTATTGGTTGCTTTTTGTACTACTGTGTTTCAGTGCGATTGTAGCAGTTTTTCTAATTTTTAAAATGACTTATGAAATTGGCAGCACAGCGTATAATGGGATTGCGTTATTTTCAGCCTGTGGGCTTTTTGTAAGCACTTTTTTTGCGTTATATCTCTATGGACGGCTGGAACGGCAGGGAGAAGCCTTGCACCGTCAAGAACAGTTTGAGCAGCACCTGAAATTTCAAGAGAAGCATTTGGATGAAATTTTGCTTAAACAGCAGGACATGCAGCGTTTCCGTCACGATCTTCGCAATCAATTTATTGCCATAAAAGGATATTTTGCGCGGTCAGAAGTGCTTGATGGGGAAAAATACATTGATGCTTTGATGCAAGGGCTGGACGCTGCGTCAGAAATGATTGATACAGGCAATACAGCGCTGGATGCTGTGTTAAGCAGCAAATTGAGCCTGGCACAGCATAAAGGCATCACTGTTGAGCATCATATTCGCATTGCAGAAAATTTGGCGGTTGATCCCGTCGATCTCTGTGTGATTTTTGGCAACGCGCTGGACAACGCCATCGAAGCCTGCGACCGGCTTGAGACAGCGGACAAACGCATCGTTTTGGACCTGCGTCAGGAAGACAACACGCTGTTTTGCCAGCTGGCCAATACAGCACTGCCAAGCGATACCAGTTCCCTTGCAACCTCCAAGCCGGATAAGGACAACCACGGCTTTGGCTTCGCCAACCTCGCCGCGTCGCTGGAAAAATACGGCGGAGCACCGCTGGTTGTCTGGGAAAATGGTTGGTTTATATTGAGCTTCATGCTGTTTATGAGCGATGCTGGTCAGTAAATTGCCGTTTATGGTCACTTCATTGCGGCTTATGCCACTTTTCGGCACAAGTTATTTTTTTATGGTATGTTGGTCAAAAATGGGAGGAGGGCGTTCAAATGAAGAAGTATGTTTTGTTGTTTATTGCAACTGTGGTGAACTGGCTGGTTTTTGCTGGTATTGAATACTTGCTGCAGTGGCGCATTTTGAAAAACAGTGTTCATTTCACGTCGAATCCGTACAGCACTTTGATTGTGAACGATCTCTTGCGCATGGCGCCGTGGCTGATTGCTGGGGTGGTGATCGCGGCGTGTATGCGCAAGGTGCAGCCATCACTGGGCGTGGCAATTTTCTTTTTGCTTGCGGCGGCAGTGTGCTTCGTGTTGGCAACGACATTGACCCTGCCAATGTATCGAAGCGGCAGTCCTGTGCATGGCGGAGAATGGATGTTGTCACAAAATATGGTGTATGTGAATCTATTTATGGCGGCCGTGTCTCTGGTAAATACAGTGCGCCGCCGATAACAGAAACAACTGCTACTACTATCGCTGCTATGGTATAATACAGAAAAGCCGTTTGTTGTTTGTGTGGAGGGAACCAGAGGAGGGTTCACGGATGAATGACATGCGTAAATGGCGACGATTCTGGATGGTATCGAATGTGGTGCTTTTTGCAGCGGTGCTTCTTTTGGGACAGATGGTTGAGAGCTGGCAGGATGGGTTGACCAAGCTGATACAGTTTTACAATCTTGTGATCTGCGGTGTAACGCTGGTGTTCTTTTTACGCAGCGATCGCTATGGCCGCGGGATCAAGGTGATGCTGTCTGCCTGGGTGATTTTGGGCTTGATCTTGATGATTGCCATGCTGTTGGGACATTGGCTGATAGGCTGGGCGCTGCTCTATGTGCTTGGCTGCTTTATCCTGGCTGTGCTGATGGCAATTTATACGCTGGATTAGTTTTTATAGGAATGGAACACGCGCTGGAGGTCTCCGGCGCGTGTTTTTTATTGCGCTTGTAGAGGTCTTTTCATATAATAGGAACGTTGTCATGATTGATGATAGAAAGGGGAAATAGTATGTTTTATTTGCTTGGCATTTTAGCGGGCTGCTGTCTGCCGCTGCAGACGAGTGTGAACGCACGTTTGCGCGGGCGCACGGGATCGCCATACAGTGCCGCGCTGATTTCGTTTATTGTTGGTCTTGTTTTTTTGGCACTGCTGCTGGTGGTTACTGGCGAAGGCGTGGTGCTGCCATGGGGGATGCTCTTTGATCTGCCAGCCTGGATTTGGCTGGGCGGGGTCTGCGGCGTGATCTTTTTGACGCTGAATATTTTGCTCTTTCCGCGCATTGGCAGTGTGCAAACGGTGATTTTGCCAACCTTGGGACAGATCTTGATGGGATTGATTGTGGACCATTTCGGCTTGTTCCGTGGGGTGCAGGTGCCATTGTCGGCGCTGCGTGTGGCAGGTGCGCTGTTGGTTATTGCCGGGGTAGTCGTAGGGACGTTGGCCAAGGCGGGGCGTGAGGAGGGCGCACAGTCGACGCGCAGCCGTGGGCTGATTTTCTGGCAGATTGCCGGTGTGGCAGCAGGGATGCTAAGCGCCACGCAGACGGCGGTCAATGGTTATCTTGGCAAGGCGATTGATTCGCCGCTGCATGCTTCGCTCTTGAGTTTTATTGTGGGCACGCTGCTGCTTTTGGTGGTGAGCTTGTTCACGCGCGGCGTAAAGGAAACGGTCACACCGGGCAATCGTCCATGGTGGATGTGGATTGGCGGCGCGCTGGGGAGCTTGTATGTGCTGGCCAATGTGGTCATTTCCGGCGCCATTGGCACAGGCATGAGCGTCATCATTCTGCTTGTCGGCGCTACGGCAGGTGGTTTGGTGGTGGACCATTTTGGCATTCTTGGGGCGCAGCGTTCGCCGATCAATGCACGCAAGCTCATTGGCATTGTGGTGATGGTGCTGGGGGCAGCCGTCATCAAGCTGTTATAGTATAGTTGTCAGACAACAGGATATTTTGCGAAAAATCACAATTATCCGGCACTGAATTTTTATGTAAAAATACGGAAAATCATGCAATTCTATATTGTCAAAGCATATGAAAAGGTGTATTATAACAGGCGAACAAAACACGAACGTGTTCAGAAGAAAGAGAGGAATCATTCATGACTACATTCATCATTGGTCTCGTGATTCTTTTTGTGGGTGCAGCCATCTACGGGAAGTTTTGCGAGCACGTTTTCGGTCCGGATGATCGCCAGACGCCTGCTTACACCAAGCAGGACGGTGTCGACTACGTACCGATGCAGGGCTGGAAAAACAGCCTCATCAATTTGCTGAACATTGCTGGCACGGGTCCAATTTTAGGGCCAATTCAAGGGATTCTCTTTGGGCCGATCGCCTTCATCACCATTCCAATTGGGAACATCATCGGCGGGGCCATGCACGACTATTTCTCCGGCATGATCTGTCTGCGTGATGGCGGCACACAGATGCCAGACATGATTCGCAAGTACAGCAACAAGGGCGTGTACACCGTTTACCAGATTTTCTGCAGCTTGCTGCTGCTGTTGGTTGGGGCGGTATTCATTTACACCCCTGGCGATATTGCAGCCACGCAGGTCTTTGGTTTTGACGGCGCTGCGACGTCGGTGTCTACCTGGGTGATTTATGGCGTTATTTTTGTTTATTATTTGATCGCCACCCTGTTTCCAATCGATAAGATCATTGGCCGCATTTATCCAATCTTTGGGGCTATTCTGCTGTTCTCGGCCATCGGGATTTTTATTGGGCTTTTTGTGAAAGATTTTCCACTGCTCAATCTCTGGGACGATTGGAATGGGGCCGTGTTTGCTTACGGCGATTATTTTGATGCCAACCATTTCATTCCAATTTTCTTTATCACGGTAGCCTGCGGGATTCTCTCCGGCTTCCACTCCACCCAGACGGCCATCATTTCTCGTACGATGAAGAGCGAACGTCAGGGACGTACGACCTTCTATAATATGATGATTCTCGAAGGCTTCATCGCCATGGTCTGGGCGGCTGGCGCTATGGGCGTGTACAACCTTGGCCTGCAGGAAGCCAACGCTTCTCTCGCCACTGGCACCATCGGCGTTGTCTGCAAATATGTGCTTGGCAACGTTGGCGGGATCATCGCTCTCGTTGGTGTCATCGTGCTGCCAATCACCTCTGGTGACACAGCGCTGCGCGCATTGCGCATGACCATCGCTGACGCACTGCATCTGGATCAGAAATCGGTAGTGAAGCGTCTTGGCCTGGCTGCTGTGATCTTTGCGCTGGTTGCGGTCATCCTTGTTTTCGCTAAGAGCAATGCCGATGGGTTCAACATTCTCTGGCGTTATTTCGCATGGTCCAACCAGACCTTGTCCCTCTTTGCGTTCCTGGCCATTACCATCTGGATGTTTGAGACTGGCCGCGGAAAGTACGCTTGGATGCCGCTCATTCCTGGCACTTGGTACACCTTCGTAACGATTACCTACATTGTTAACGCGAAGATTGGCTTCAACGTGCCATGGACCGCTGCTTATGTGGTGGGCATTGTCGCTGCTGCCGCTTACCTCTTCATTCTCGTCTGGTACGGCAAGAAACGTGCTGCCATCAAAGCAAAAAAATAACTGCTGACAACAGCCTCGCACCTTCGCGGTGTGAGGCTGTTTTTGCGTTGGGTGAAAAATTCCACTGAATGAAAAGTGGGAATTCATCTGAATGAGAAGAGAAAATCTTGCTGAATATTAATTAAAAATCTGTCTGAATGAAATTGCGGAATTTGATGGAATGGGATACAATAAAGAGAAAGGAGGTGGCCCTCATGACACAAACAGACTATCTTCCGCGGCTTATCGACAAACAGGTGGAGACTTATCTTCAAACGTTTGGCGCGGTTTGCATCGAAGGCCCAAAATGGTGCGGCAAGACATGGACATCGGCGCATCACAGCAAAAGTGCGATTTACATTGGCGATCCAGCAGGCAATTTTCAGAACCGCCAGCTGGCAGAATTATCGCCAGAGCTTGTGCTGGAAGGTGACACGCCACGCCTTATTGACGAATGGCAAGAAGTGCCGCCGCTGTGGGACGCGGTGCGCTATAAGGTGGATCAGACATCGGCGCGGGGACAGTTTATTCTCACTGGCTCTGCAACGCCAAATCATAAGGGCATTTTGCACAGTGGTGCCGGGCGCATTGGTCGTCTGCGGATGCGGCCGATGACTCTGTATGAAAATGGGGTGTCGAGTGGTCAAGTGTCGTTAGAGGCTCTCTGTCAGGGCATGCTTACACCAATGGTGACAGGCAAGGTTTCACTGGAAACGCTTGTGGACGCTATTGTGCGCGGCGGCTGGCCGGGAAGTCTGGGATTAACACTGGCGCAGGCGGCGCTTTTGCCGCTGGAATATTTGCATGCGATCATCAACGACGATGTGTATCGTATCGACGGCATCAAGCGCGACACTGCAAAAATGCGTTTGCTGCTGCGTTCGCTGGCACGCAACGAGAGCACCACGGCAACGAACCGAACGCTGGTTCGCGACATCAAGGCGGTGGATGATGCCGATATTGATGCCAACACTGTGGCCAGCTATCTGGATATTTTTCGTCGACTCTTTCTCATCGACGATCAGCCGCCGTTTGCTGCCAATATCCGTTCTTCGGTGCGGCTCAAGCAAGCGGAGAAGCGCCATCTCTGCGATCCTTCGCTGGCCTGTGCTCTGCTGGGGGCAACGCCTGAAAGCCTCATTGGCAACCTGGAGACGCTGGGCTTTCTGTTTGAAGCACTCTGTGAACGCGACCTGCGCATTTATGCTGAAACCTTTGGCGGCCAGCTGTACCATTATCAGGATTACAAGGGCCAGGAGGTGGATGCTGTCATCGAACGGCCAGACGGACAGTGGTGCGCCATTGAAATCAAGTTGGGTGCCGGGCAGATTGATGCGGCGGCTGCGAATCTGCTGAAACTACGTGCACAGATTGCCGACGAACCGCAGGGGAAGCCGCCTGTTGTTTGCGCGGTGGTGTGCGGCATGGCGAACGCTGCCTACAAACGGCCGGATGGTGTCTTCGTGGTTCCGCTAACGGCTCTGAGAAATTAATGAACGACGCGTCTGTCCAGCGCTGGGCAGACGCGATTTTTTATTTGGCGGCGCTTGTCGATTTTCTGTATAGAATATATGAGAGCCATTGTCACAAATTTAAAAATGACGTATACTATAGAGATGGAAAAAGAACGATAATCAGCGAAAATGAGGTGAACAGTTATGGCAGATTTTGAGTTGGTGGCGCCGTTTTCGCCGACGGGCGATCAGCCGCAGGCGATTGAGGCGCTGGTTGAAGGGCTGAACCTGGGGCATCATCGGCAGACGCTGTTGGGCGTAACCGGGAGCGGCAAAACGTACACGATGGCGAACATCATCGCTAAGGCCAACCGTCCGGCGCTCATTTTTGAGCCGAACAAGACGCTGGCGGCCCAGCTTTACAGTGAATTCAAGGCGTTTTTCCCGAACAATGCGGTGGAATATTTTGTGTCTTATTACGATTATTATCAGCCAGAGGCTTATGTGGCATCGACGGATACGTATATTGAAAAAGATGCGCAGATCAATGAGACCATCGAAAAGCTGCGCCACTCGGCCACGGCGTCGCTTTTGGAACGCCGCGATGTCATCATTATCGCCTCTGTCAGCTGCATTTATGGCTTGGGGTCGCCGGAGTTTTACCGCAATGAGGTGCTGAACCTGCGCCCTGGTCAGGAAGTAGAACGCGACGATGTGCTGCGCAAGCTCATTGAAATCCAATACGAGCGCAACGATGTGGACTTCAAACGCGGCACGTTCCGTGTGCGCGGCGACTGTGTGGAAGTCATGCCGGCGTCGAGCAGTGAGCGAGGCATTCGCATTGAATTTTTCGGCGACGAGATCGATCGTATTACGGAGTTTGATTATCTCACGGGTAAGATTGCTGGCGAGCGCGAGCATGTGAGCATTTATCCGAACACTCACTACGTCACCGATCCGGAGTACCTCGACACAGCCATTGCTAATATTGAGAGTGAGCTGGAGGAGCGGTTGGCCGAGTTTAAGGCCGAAGGTAAGCTGCTGGAGGCGCAGCGGCTGGAACAGCGTACCCGCTACGACTTGGAAATGCTGCGCGAGGTGGGCTATTGTTCCGGCGTTGAAAACTACGCTCGTCCGCTGGCTGGTCGTGAACCGGGCAGCACGCCGGACACGCTGTTGGACTTCTTTCCACCGGATTTTATCACCTTCATCGACGAAAGCCATGTGGCGGTGCCGCAGATTGGCGGCATGTTCGCCGGTGACCGTTCGCGCAAGGAAAACCTGGTGGAGCACGGCTTCCGTCTGCCATCGGCGCTGGATAACCGTCCGCTGCATTTTGAAGAGTTCGAGGAAAAAGTGCGCCAGACCATTTATGTGTCAGCAACGCCGGGCGACTATGAGTTGGAGCACAGCGAACAGGTGGTGGAACAGATCATTCGTCCAACCGGGCTTCTGGACCCAACCATCGAGGTGCGCCCAATTGCCGGGCAGATCGACGATCTCATCGATCGTGTGCGCGAGCGTATTGTTCACGACGAGCGTGTGTTGGTGACGACGCTGACCAAGCGCATGGCCGAGGACCTTACCGATTATCTGGTGAACGCTGGCATTGCTGCCCGCTATCTGCACTCGGAAATCAAGGCTTTGGAGCGTATGGAAATTCTGCGCGATTTGCGTCTGGGCGAGTTTGATGTGCTGGTTGGCATCAATCTGCTGCGTGAAGGGCTGGATTTGCCGGAGGTGTCGCTGGTGGCCATCATCGATGCCGACAAAGAAGGGTTCCTGCGCAGCGAGCGTTCGATGATTCAGACTGTTGGCCGTGCCGCCCGCAACGCGCGCGGTGAGGTCATCATGTACGCCGATGTCATCACCGGTTCCATGCAGCGTACCATCGACGAAACGGCACGCCGACGCGCTTTGCAGATGGCCTACAACGACGAGCATGGCATTGTGCCGCAGACGGTACGCAAAGACGTGCGCGCCGATATTTCGCCGCTCAAAGCTGTGGCTGAGGAAGCGCCACAGTATCTCAGCCGCGAAGTGCCGGCCGATGCCAAGGGCCGCAAGCAGCATCTGATGCTGCTTGAAAAGGCGATGAAAGATGCTGCTAAAAATCTTGAATTTGAAATTGCTGCCGAATTGCGCGATGAAATTCGCCGCATTGAGGCTATGGATAAAAAGTAAAGGAGTATTATGGCAGAAAACAGCATTCGGATCCGCGGCGCGCGGGTTCATAATCTGAAAAACATTGATCTGGAAATTCCCCGCGACAAGCTCATCGTCATGACTGGGCTGTCTGGCTCGGGGAAATCGTCGCTGGCTTTTGATACGATCTACGCCGAAGGTCAGCGACGCTATGTGGAATCTCTGTCCTCGTATGCGCGCCAGTTTTTAGGGCAGATGGATAAGCCGGACGTGGACGAAATTTCCGGCCTCTCACCGGCCATTTCCATTGACCAGAAAACCACGAGCCGCAACCCACGCTCCACTGTGGGGACCGTCACCGAAATCTACGATTACCTGCGTTTGCTTTACGCGCGCATTGGCGTGCCGCACTGCCCAAAATGCGGCAAGGAAATCCATCAGCAGAGCATCGACCAGATGGTGGATCAGGTGATGGCGCTTGAAACAGGAACACGCCTGCATATTTTGGCGCCAGTGGTGCAAAACCGCAAGGGCGAATTTAAACAGTATTTTGAACAGCTTCGCAAAAGCGGTTATGTGCGCGTGCGTGTGGACGGCGAGGTGCGCGATCTTTCCGAGGACATCGTGCTGAAAAAGAACAACAAACACTACATTGAAGTCGTTGTTGACCGCATCAAGCTCAAGGAAGGCATTGAAAGCCGTCTCACGAGCTCCATGCAGACCGCTCTCGAGCTGGCTGAAGGCCAGGTGTGGGTCGATGCCGATGGAGAGCTGATGCGTTTCAGTGAGCATTTTGCCTGCCTTGATTGTGGCATCTCCATGCCCGAACTGACGCCACAGCTCTTTTCCTTCAACAATCCGCTTGGCGCCTGCGAAACGTGCAGCGGCTTGGGCTCGGTCATGAGTTTTGACCTCGATCTTATTGTGCCGGATAAAACCAAGAGTCTCAACGAAGGTGCGCTGGCCCCATGGCGCCGCGGCACCATCTCCAACTATTACGAACAGCTTTTGTTCAACCTCAGCGATAAAATGGGCATCGATCGCGACACGCCGTGGAAAGACCTGCCGAAAGAACAGCAGGATTTGATCCTTTATGGCGGCGATCATCCGCAGGTGTCCTTCAGCTATGTGAACATGTTTGGCGAAGAAAAGACTTATCGTAAAGCCTATGAAGGGTTGATTCCAAACCTTGAGCGTCGCCGTGTCGAAACGCACAGCGAAGCCAGCATGGAAATGCTCGAAGGCTTCATGCGCACCGACCGCTGCCCGGCCTGCAAAGGGCGTCGTTTGCGTCCGGAAGCGCTGGCTGTGGAAGTGGGCGGCAAGACGATTTGGGAAGTCTGCGATATGACCATTGTGGAGGCTCTGGACTTTTTTGAGCACATCGAGCTCACCGAACGCCAACTCTTCATTGGCCGCCTGATTCTCAAAGAAATCTCTGAACGTTTGCGCTTCCTGGTCAATGTCGGTCTCACCTATTTGACGCTGAGCCGTGCTGCTGGCACGCTCTCCGGTGGGGAAGCCCAGCGCATTCGTCTGGCCACGCAGATTGGCAGTGGCCTTGTTGGCGTGCTCTACATTCTCGATGAGCCGTCCATTGGGCTGCATCAGCGCGACAATGAAAAACTCATTGGCACCCTGAAACACATGCGCGATCTGGGTAACACCGTTATCGTCGTCGAGCACGACGAAGACACCATGCGTGCTGCCGACTTCATTGTGGATATTGGGCCGCACGCCGGTTCTGGCGGTGGGGAAGTGGTGGCCGCAGGCACGCCGGAAGAAGTGGCAGCCAACGAAGCCTCCATCACGGGTGCTTATCTCTCTGGCCGCAAACGCATCGCCGTGCCTGAGCAGCGCCGCCCAATCGATAAAAAACGTATGCTTAAAGTTGTTGGCGCCCGTGAAAACAATCTTAAAAATCTCACAGTCAGCTTCCCTCTTGGGGTATTGACGTGCGTAACGGGTGTTTCCGGTTCTGGTAAGAGTACTCTCGTCAACGAGATTCTCTACAAGAGCCTGGCTCAGAAAGTGTATCCACAGTATAAAGGTGTGCCAGGGAAGCATCGTGCCATCGAAGGTTACGAGCAAATCGATAAAATCATCAACATCGACCAAAGCCCGATCGGTCGCACACCGCGATCCAACCCAGCCACCTACACTGGTGCGTTCGATCAGATTCGCGCGCTTTTTGCGAAAACCAAAGAAGCGCAGATTCGCGGCTATAAATCTGGCCGCTTCTCCTTCAACGTCAAAGGTGGGCGCTGTGAAGCCTGCAAAGGCGATGGCATCATTAAAATTGAAATGCACTTCCTGCCGGATGTGTATGCGCCATGCGAGGTCTGCAAAGGCAAACGCTACAACCGTGAAACCCTGGAAGTCACTTATCGTGGCAAAAACATTTCCGAAGTTCTCGACATGACCGTGGACGAAGCCGTGGAATTCTTCGAAAACATTCCGAGCGTGTACAATAAAATCAAAACCATTCAGGATGTGGGCCTTGGTTACATCAAGCTGGGGCAGCCAGCGACCACTCTTTCCGGCGGGGAAGCGCAGCGCGTGAAACTGGCGACGGAGCTTGCCAAACGTCCGACCGGTAAAACCCTCTACATTCTCGACGAACCAACCACCGGTCTGCATACGGCCGACATCGACAGCTTGCTGAAAGTGCTGGGACGTCTCGTTGACAACGGCGAAAGCATGATTATCATTGAACACAACCTCGACGTGATTAAATGTGCCGACTACATCATTGACCTTGGCCCTGAAGGCGGTTCTGGTGGTGGACGTGTTGTTGTCAGCGGTACACCGGAACAGGTGGCGGCTTGCTCAGACTCTCATACCGGACGATTCCTGAGACCGTTGCTTACAAGCGTCGAAAATGTGGAGAAACAGTGAAAGATCCACGATAAGATCGATAAATGGTAAAAAAAAGACTGCATGATGGACGTTTATGGTTTATAATAAAATTACTCATACAATACTTTCCTACTATACAAGAAAATTTGCAGTAGAAAGGAGGTCTGTGCGATGCCTATTCGAGCTTCATTGTTGGAACCAGCGAGAAACTGCTCCAACAATCTAGATGAACTCATTAAAAAACTTCGTGAAATCAAGGTCAGTGGTTGCTTGAACATTTTTTCCTACTCTTCCGGTCAAAATGAAATCAACCGCGAAGCCGATGTCGAAGTGCGTGCTCTGCTGGAGCAGGCGATCAGTGATTTTGATGAATTTCAGAGAGGGCTTGAAAACGACAAGGAATGGCATGAATGCTTTGCAAATCCAGCATTCTATGAACGTTCCATTGCGATCATTGGAGAACGTTTGCATGCAGTAGATATGAGCAAACACATCCAGACAATCATCACACAGCTGGAAAATATCAGCAATAACATGAATGGTACATTGGAGACCTTTATTGAATTTTCCTGTGTGGATGGTCCGATTGCACCAATCAGAAAATAATCAAAATATACAACAGCCTGAAGATTTTTGTTGACAGGTTATGAAAACACCTTTATAATTAGGATTGTTTTCTGGAGGGGTGTCCGAGCGGTTTAAGGAGGCGGTCTTGAAAACCGTTGAATCTTTGCGGGTTCCGTGGGTTCGAATCCCACCTCCTCCGTTGAAAAAAATGAAAAAAGTGCTTGACAGAATGAATAGTACGATCTATAATAGGTTCTGTTATGGCGAGGAGAGATGACCGAGAGGCCGAAGGTGCTCCCCTGCTAAGGGAGTATACGGGTGACCGTATCGAGGGTTCGAATCCCTCTCTCTCCGTGTGCGCTGTTAGCTCAGCTGGATAGAGCGTTTGGCTACGGACCAAAAGGTCAGGGGTTCGAATCCCTTACAGCGCGGAATAAGACCTGAGTCGATAAGGCTCAGGTCTTTTTATTATTTGAAAAGGGGATATAAAAATGGGATACTATCGAAGCGCCCATTGTGTGATCGAAGGAGACGTTCACATTGGGGAGAATGCCAGCATTTGGCATTATGCCGTCGTGCGTGCCGATGAAGACAGCATCAGTATTGGCGCGGGCAGCAACGTGCAGGATGGCTGCGTGCTTCATGTTGACGAAGGTTGGCCGCTTGTGATCGGTAAAGGGGTGACCGTTGGTCACCGTGCTGTTGTTCATGGATGCACCATTGGCGACGATGTGCTGATCGGCATGGGTGCTATCGTTATGAATGGCGCCTGCATTGGCGCAGGCAGCACCATCGCCGCTGGTGCTGTGGTGACAAGCGGTGCGGATATTCCGGCGAATTCTGTTGTCATGGGCGTGCCTGCGAAAGTGCGCGGTACTGTTCGCCCAGAGCAGGCTGCTGCCAATCGCGAAAATGCCGAACGTTATGTGGAATTGGCAAAAAATCGCCTCGACTGTGTGGAATAATTTCTTTTGAATGTGTTAAACGCCTTCACTGGTCCATCGACCGGTGAAGGCGTTTTTTATTTATGCGTCCGCTTGATGCAGCAATGGATGAAGACGGCGTAGGATCATGGCGGCAAGAACAGCGGCGAGCATGGCGGTGAGAGGCATGTTCAGCCAAATGCCAGTAAGGCCCAGGGGCCAGAGAAGAACGACAAGAAGCACTGGAAAGAGAAAAGCTGTGGATATGGATAGAAGAGAAGCTTCCAATGGTCGTTCAATGGCAAGCATGTAGCTTTGCGTGGCAAATGAAAACCAGCGTGTCAGGTAGGTAAAAGCGAAGAGCTGCAGAGCCGTGACGCTCATGGTTAGCAGTGTTTCGTCTGCGTTTGGTACGAACAGCTGCGTGATGGCTGCTGGAAAAGAGAACAGCACCACCATCAGCAACAGTGTCACAACCGCAGCGCCAATGAAGCAGCAGCGTTCGATTGCTCGGACACGGGAATACTTTTCTGCCCCCCAATTGTAGCCCACCGCTGGCTGCAGGGCATCGCAGAGCCCGTAGAGCAGTGGCTGAACAAAACCATCCGCAAACATGAGGACGCCATAGACAGAGACGGCGGTTGCGCCGCCAAGACGTACCAGGATGGCGTTCATCAGAATGGAAGTCAGTCGACCAGCGATGGTATTTAGAAAATTGGGGCTGCCACAGGCGACGATTTGCTTGATCATTTTTACATGAAAATGCGGGCGGCAAAATCGAAGCGTTGCCTGTCCACGGAAAAAGGGGACGAAGGCGATTAAGGCGCAAATGGCCATACCGGCACTGCCAGCCAGCGCTGCGGCCCACACGCCCCAGCCAAAAATGCCAAGGAAGAGAAATTCCAGGCCGCCACAAAGAGCCGACATAAGGATGTTGAGCCACATGCTGCCACGAATGAAGCCGCAGATGCGCCAATAGTTGTCCAATGCAAAGATAATGGTGGTCAGGGGCGAGCATAGGGCATAGACGCGCATATAATCTATGGCGAGTTGAGCAAAGTCGCCTTTCGCGCCCATTAAATGAATGAGGCCGGGGGCACTGGCGTAAAGTATGCCGCCGATGACTGCGCCAAGAATGAGAATGAGCAGACAGGCACAGGTGAACAGATTGTTTGCCGCCTGCTTTTCTCCACGTCCCAAATAAATGGAAATAGGAACGGCGGAGCCCACGCCGACAAGATCGGCAAGAGAAAAATTGATGATGACAAAAGGCAATGCTAAATTGATGGCAGCAAAAGCTGTTGCACCGAGGTACTGACCGACAAAGATGCCGTCAAAGGTGTAATAAAGCGATGATGCCAACATACTGATGGAGCCGGGAATGGCTGCAAAAAAGAAGAGTTTGACTGGTGGTGTATGGGCAAAAATGGATGATGCGTTCATCGTCGAGAGCGCCTCCTTCAAGATAACGGTAATAAAAAAATAGCGCTCGGCTATTGGAACAATAACCGGGCGCACCCGACCTCTTATCTGATCTCTGTGTTGCGACACCGAGTCCTCCGAGCGTGGTATTTAATTAATTTCTTCTCGCAGTAAGCCAAGGTATTTGCGTGTGAGCATTAATAGTGTCTCTTGTTCTTTGGGAGAAAGCTGGTTAAACACGCGTTCTTCAGCTTCTTTGAGCGGGGCGATGACCTGTTCCGCCAAAGCTGTTCCTTGTTCGGTTAGAGACACTTGTTTGGTGCGGCGATTTGATGGATCTGGTGTCAGGGTGACAAGTTCTTTTTTCTCCAGACCTTTGAGAATCGAATTAAGCGTTTGTGGTGGGATATGCCATTCGGCGCAAAGAGCACGCTGCGTATAAGGCGTTTTTTGACCATGAAGAGAGTAGAGAATGGCGAGGGCCGTATCAGACAGGTCGTGCTGACGGGCGTAAATGTGGTAGATTTCATCGCTTTCATGATAAAGCTGGTAAACAGCAACGATGGATGGTTGCTCTTGTTTTGTTTGCATATCGGATGCACCTCCATTTAGTCCGAAATCGGACAATTGGAGTATAATCCGATTTCGGATTGTTGTCAAGAAGGGGATGTTTTCTTTTTGTAAAATTTGTGGAAAACTTGAAACAGGCGAATTTCTGGGAAAAATGGTGGTTTTCCACGGGAACTGTGGATAAGTCTTCGGAAAAGTGTTCGGTTTTCCACAGATAACAGTGGAAAAGTGGTTTTTCACAGTGGAAAACTCAAGGATAAAGTGGAAAAAACCGCTTGGTTAAGCGGTGGAAAATGTGGAAAATGAACCTGGGGAATAGCTTTGGAAAAGTTAATGTTACGCACAATAAGAAATAATAATCAAATTTTCCGACAGTTTGGGCGATTTTTGTGCAATAAGGGTTGCATTATATGTGTGTGGGGTATATCATAGACGTACATCCACGAAACGTGGTATCTCTCATCCGAGAAATGTAGAATTTGTAGAACGGAGGAATGTAGGATGAAGATGAAAAAATGGATCGCCGGGATTGCGCTCGGCAGTATGATGTTATTGGCTGGCTGCGGCGGTGGCTCTGGCAGCAGTGGTAGTGCGGCAGGAGAGGGCAGTGCAACAGCAGAAGCCGATGCAGATGCATTACAGATTGGTATTATTCAAACGACAGCACACACTGCGCTGGATCGCGCACGCGATGGCTTTGAAGATGGCTTGGAAGAAGCCGGCTACACCATCGGTAAGGATGTTGTCATTGATTACCAGAACGCTCAGGGCGATCAGTCCAACTTGAACACCATCACCAGTCAGTTTGCCAGCGACAAGAAAGATCTTGTCTGCGCCATTGCAACGCAGGCTGCTGTACAGATGAAGAGCGCCAGCTCCGATATTCCAATTGTCGGCACGGCCATCACCGACTATGAAAGCGTCGGTCTTGTTGACAGCAACGACGCTCCTGGCGGTAATGTGACAGGGACCAGTGATATGAACCCAATTGAAGATCAGGTGGCTTTGATGCAGAAAATGATGCCAGATCTTAAATCTGTTGGTGTTATGTACTGCTCCGCGGAAGAAAACTCCCGCATTCAGGTTGAACTGTTCAAAGAACAGTGCGAATCGGTTGGCATTTCTGTTACCGAAATGACCGTATCCAATGTTAACGAAATCCAGCAGGCTGCAACCAGTCTGATTGGTGAAGATATTGAAGCCATCTATGTTCCAACCGACAATACGTTGGCGTCTGCTATGACGACTTTGACAGGTGTTACCAACGAATCGAAGATTCCAGTCTTCACTGGTGAAGTTGGTATGCTTTCTGGCGGCGGCTTGGCAACAGTCAGTGTTGATTACTACGAACTTGGCAAACAGACTGGTTTAATGGCTGCGAAGATCCTCAAGGGCGAAGCTCAGCCAGCCGATATGCCAATTGAAATGGCTGCAAACACCACTACCGAAATCAACCAGGCAGAAGTGGATCTGCTTGGCATCACCGTACCGGATGACCTCGCTGAATTCGTTGGTGAATACGCTGCAGAAGAATAATGAACCCATTGTCGGCTGTTGGCCGGCATGACGAAGGGTCACCCCAGTGGCGACCCTTCGTTTTGTTTGTTTATTCCGACTATTACTTTTTGCCGGGAAAGTTATTGGGAGAATGGCCTGCTCTATGCTATAATGCTTAGGTGGGGATGATCCATTCCCGGTATGGAGACATTATGGAGGATCATTATGGAACTCATACTTTCAACGGTCGCACAAGGGCTCTTGTGGGCAGTGCTTGCGATCGGTTTGTTTATTACTTTCCGTATTTTGGATGTGGCCGATTTGTCCATTGAGGGGACGTATCCTCTCGGCGGGGCCATTGCTGTTATGACTATCAGTGGCGGTGGTTCGCCACTTCTGGCCATTTTGTTTGCGTTCCTTGGCGGTTGTGCAGCGGGTGCTGTCACCGGTTTTCTGCATACCAAGCTGAAAATTCCTGCGCTGCTTGCCGGGATTTTGACGATGATTGGTTTGTATTCAATCAACTTGCGCATTATGGGCCGTGCTACAACGTCTATTTTGGGCAAAGAAACGGTCTATACCTTTTTTGAAAACAGCATGAGTAAAGTCAGTGCCACGTTGGTGGTCGGTCTTCTGGCTACTCTCGTTGTTTGGTTTTTCTGCTACATCTTCTTTGGTACTGAGCTTGGGGCAGCCATTCGTGCGACTGGCGACAACCCACAAATGATTCGCGCTCAGGGTATCAATACGGACATTACCGTTATTCTTGGGTTGATTATCTCCAACGGCTTTGTTGGCATCACAGGTGCTTTGCTGAGCCAATCCAATGGTTATGCCGATGTTAACATGGGGACTGGGGTGCTCGTTACCGGGCTGGCGTCCATCATTATCGGGGAAGTGCTTTTTGGCACACGCAGTTTTAAAAACTGGCTCATCAGTGTCGTGTTGGGCTCCATCGTTTATCGTGCGGTGGTGGCCTTCGTCCTCTGGCTCGGTATGAATCCGAACGACCTCAAGCTGCTCACCGCTGTTATTGTTGCTGTTGCGCTGGCGCTGCCGCTCATCAAGAGCAAGATGCAGAAACTGCGCTCTCGTGTGTGAGGAGGTTGAGACCATGTCTATGTTAGATTTGAATGGCATCGAAAAAACCTTCAATCCTGGCAGTGTCAATCAGAAAAAAGCCCTGCGCGGCCTTGACCTGCATCTTGAAGAAGGCGACTTTGTCACTGTCATTGGTGGCAATGGTGCCGGTAAATCCACCATGCTTAATGCCGTCGCCGGGGTTTTCCCTGTCGATAAAGGTGAAATTTTTATCAATAATGTCAATGTTACCAAATTGCCGGAGCATAAACGCGCCGCTTACATCGGTCGTGTTTTCCAGGATCCAATGCTGGGCACCTGCGCCCACATGCAAATCGAGGAAAACCTTGCGATGGCGTCTCGCCGTGGTCAGCGACCAGGGCTGCGTTGGAGCTCTCGTGCAAAAGATCGTGCCTTCTTCCAGGAACGCCTGGCCATGCTTGGCCTGGGCCTTGAAGAACGGCTCACTGCGCGCGTCGGTCTTTTGTCCGGCGGTCAGCGCCAGGCCCTGACGTTGCTCATGGCCACCCTCAAGCGGCCAGATATTCTTCTGCTTGATGAACACACTGCAGCCCTTGACCCAAAGACGGCTGCCAAGGTCCTTGAAATCACCGATCATATCGTTGCTGAATATGGGTTGACCACCATCATGATTACCCATAACATGCGCGATGCGATTGCTCACGGCAACCGCCTTGTCATGCTTGACAGCGGCAAAGTGGCCGTCGATATCCGTAAAGCGGATTATCCAAATCTTTCGGTGCAGGATCTTTTACAAATGTTTGAGAAGGCAAGCGGCGACGCCATCATGAGTGACGCCCTGCTCCTTTCTTAATAAAATTTTCAAATTTTCTATGAGGTGAACAAAAGAAATGATCGTATTAGTTATGAACAGTGGGAGCTCTTCCCTGAAGTTCCAGCTTATCAACATGGACAACGGTGAAGTCATGTCCAAGGGCCTTGTCGAACGTATCGGCATGGGTGGCGACGCTGGCTTCGAAGTCAAAGCGAAAGGCGAAAAGATCAAGAAAGATGTCAAAGCAGACAACCACAAAGAAGCAGTTGCTCTCGTTGTTGACGCCCTCACCAAAGGCGATCTCGCTGTTGTAGAAGATCTCAGCAGCATCGATGCCATCGGTCATCGCATTGTGCAGGGGGGTGACTCCTTCCCTAAAGCAGCAGTCGTTGATCAGCGTGTCAAAGATCTCGTACACTCCTACGGCGCTATGGCTCCGCTTCATAACTACGCTGCTCTCGCTGGTATCGAAGCTTGCGAAGAAAACATGCCTGGCATTCCATCCGTTTGCGTATTCGATACCTCTTACCACATGACCATGGATCCAGCACACTACATGTATGCTATTCCATACGAAGATTACAAGACCCTCAAAGTTCGTCGTTATGGCGCACATGGTACCAGCCACAAATACGTTGCTCGTGAAGCAGCTAAGGCTCTGGGCCGTCCAATCGAAGAACTTAAGCTCATCACCTGCCACCTCGGCAACGGTGCCAGCATCTCTGCCATCAAGGGCGGCAAGATCATCGACACCTCCATGGGCTTCACTCCACTCGAAGGTCTCGTAATGGGTACCCGTACTGGTGACATCGACCCAGCTGCTGTTCTCTATATCATGAAGCACAAAGGTCTCACTCCAGACGAAATGGATACCTATGTGAACAAGAAATCCGGTCTCCTCGGCGTCAGCGGTCTTTCCAACGACTTCCGTGACATCGAAGAAGCTATGGACAATGGCAACGAACGCGCACAGCTCGCTTATGATATGTTCGTCCTCCGTGCTAAAAAATACATCGGTGCTTACTATGCAGAACTCGACGGCTGCGACGCCATCGTCTTCACTGCCGGCATCGGTGAAAACGACGACCGTGTTCGTGCATCCATCTGCGAAAACTTTGATGCTCTGGGCATCGCTGTTGACCCAGCCAAGAACGACGGCTGCCGCGAAATGCGCGACATCAGCGCTGACGGTGCAAAAGTACGTGCCTTCGTTATCCCTACCAACGAAGAATACGCCATCGCAACCGAAACTCTGGAAGCAGTTCAGGAAGCTGGCCTCGTGAAGTAAGTTCACACCACACAACCCTCCCCGACGCACTCGCGCCGGGGATTTTTTATGCGCCAGTGCCACCCTCAATATTGCGAAAACCGCACCTATTTTGTATCATAGAAGCATATCCCATCCGGCACCGCAGCCGGTCAATAACGAAAGGTGATCAAACAATGAAAAGAAACGAATGGTACTGGGTTATTTGGTGGCTCGTGGCCTTCATCGTTGCCGCGCTCAGCCTCTGGGCACCGCAGATACTGCCCATTCGCGTTGAAAAACTGCCCATCATCATGGCAGCCATCGTCTGCGCCCGCAATCTCGCCACCGCCCTCGGCAACCCCGATGAAGAAAAAGAAGAACCCCGATGGAACAAATTCTGGATCTACTGGGGTATCCTCGGCCTCGTCACCGTCTTCTTCAGTTTCGTCTACAACCTCCAGGCCAACCTGCCCCTCACACTCTGGCTCTTCGCCACAACCATCATCACCGCAGGCGGTTACATCTCCTATCGGCGTGACATCCAGGAACTATAACAAACAGCCCTCCTGCCACCGTGCCCCAGGCACCCTCAGCAGGAGGGCTGTTCTATTTCCAACCACAACACCACACCAAAAGGAGGAACCCACCATGCCCGCCCATCCACACATCCTCACCACAGCCAGCATCCAGCAATACATCGACACCCTCGAAAACAAAGAACGCAGCGCCAGCACCATCGCCCAATATCGCCACGCCCTGCAAATCCTCTCGAAAACCACCGCCGACCGCCCCCTCGACAAACCCCTGCTCATCGCCTGGAAAAACCAGCTCATGCAGCACTACGCCCCCACCACCGTCAACGCCCTCCTCGCCGCCGTCAACGGCTACCTCAAACACCACCAGCGCAGAGACCTCCTCATCCAACCCCTGAAAATCCAACGCCCCCACTTCAGCGACGAACACAAAGAACTCACCCGCACAGAATACCAGCGCCTCGTCCAAACCGCAGAACACACCAGCCAGCACCGCCTTGCCCTGATCCTGCAGACCATCGCCGCCACAGGCATCCGCGTCAGCGAACTCCGCTTCATCACCGCCGACGCCGTGCGCAGCGGCCGCGCCCACGTTCACAACAAAGGCAAACACCGCCTCGTGCTCCTGCCCTCAAAACTCTGCGCCCTGCTCAAACGCTACCCCCGCCAACAAAAAAAGAGCGCCGGTCCTGTCTTCACAACAAGAACCGGCCGCCCCATTGACCGCTCAAACATCTGGCGTGCCATGAAAGCCCTCTGCAGACAAGCCCGCGTCGCACCGGAAAAAGTCTTTCCCCACAACCTGCGCCATCTTTTTGCCCGCACTTTCTATGCCGCCGAAAAAGACCTTCTCCGCCTCGCCGACCTGCTCGGCCACACCAGCATCAACACCACCCGCATCTACACCCTCGAAAGCGGCGCCCAATACCTGCGCCAGCTCGACCGCATGCACATGGTTATCACATAATTTTTGTTATGTTGTTACGCGTCGATCAGCAAACTATCAAAGTTTAATTTCATGGGCCATCATATTGTCATCTGCACAGAGCAAATAAGCGAGGGCCCTACACTCGCTTATTTAGAATGAGAAATATTCCGTAAATTATTGCATATGACGCGTGAACCATATATAATGAAAATAAGAGGTAATATTATCATCATTTGATAACAACATAACAAAAACAAAGTTGTTATAATAATGATGAATGACGCAGCGTTTAAAAGGAGGGATGCTAGAATCAGCAATTTTTTATTGTTATGGTAATGTGCAAAGATATTATATGGGTGAAAAAACCTAAAAAGACAAATGCAAATCGATGCACAGTTGCCACATGCTTTTGTTGATGATGAAGAAAAGAATGGGAGGTAATTTTTATGAAGCGTAAATTGATTGCAATCTTTATGACCATCGCCATGCTGACAACCATGGTGCCTGTAGCCTTTGCGGCGGATTTATCTAGTGAATCGACTGCTGAGGTGGCGACACAAAATTTAACGAAGGTCAATGGTGTCTATCAGATTGGCTCAGCAGCAGATTTGCAGGCCTTTTCGGCATTGGTTAATGGTGGAGAGACTTCAGCGAATGCTGAGTTAACAGCAAATATTAATTTAGATAATGCAGTTTTTACTCCTATCGGAAATGCCAACGAAAATTCTATTACCTATGCATATAGAGGGACTTTTGACGGAAAAGGTTTTACCATCTCTCATGCAACTATTGCCTCAGCATATAATATGGGGATATTTGGCTTTGTTGAAAATGGAACAGTTAAAAAATCTCACAGTAGATTATATAACTGTTAATAGTTCTGAGACAGAAAACGAAGCTGCTGCCGCTGCTGTGATTGGGTCGATCCATCAGGGGCATGTTATTGATGTAACAGCTGGTGAACATTGCACTGTTGTAGGTATTAATCGTGTTGGTGGTGTGATTGGGAGTGCGCGCGATAGAGCCGAAATTTCAGGATGCATAAACTGCGCTAGTGTTACCGGTAGTGGAATGTATACTGGTGGTGTAATTGGGGCTTCCCATGATTTTGATACTTCGTTTATTTTTGTGACGGGTGGCCCTGCTACAGTTACCGATTGCTATAATTACGGGAATGTGAATGGCAATACGGAAGTGGGTGGCATTATTGGCTATTCTGATCAGGCCGCTATTGAGAGCTGCCATAATGAAGGCGATATAACTGCTACTGGAAATTATGGTACTGGTGGGATCATTGGCTTTGACGCTTATAACCCTAGACTTGGCGGTTTATATAGCCCTTCAAAAGGGAGTTCTGTGAGTGACTGTTCAAATTCTGGCACCATCACTGGTCCTCGTTCAGGAGGTATTGTTGGAACATTAGGTGTTACACCAGGACAAAGTCAACCTAATTCAAATAAAACTTTAACTTCCATGACTGGTTGCACAAATTCAGGAAATATTAGCGGTACAGCCGGTAAATGTGGAGCTATTTTTGGATATCCAATTACATATGCATATGGTGATGGCACTAATAATATCGACCATTTATATGTTAAAATAACAGGTTGCACAAATTCTGGGATGGTAAATGCTGTAACACCAGATAATTTAACGCCAAGCCCTTATGTGGAGAACTGATTAAGAGGTATAAATATGGTAAAGAAAATCATTGCAATATGTCTTTCGCTTCTAATAGCGTTTTCGTGCTATGTGCCTAAAGCTGATGCAAGTGAGGAGATTGTCGCACAGCGACTTAGTCCTGATGGCCAAACGGTATTAGAGGAATATACAGATTTGCAAACCGCGCTGAATGATGCTCAATCTTCTGCAGGTCAAAGTGCTGACACCATGCAGATTGTCAAATTAGTACGAGATATTGAATTAAATACAACGGAATATTATGGTGGTTCGTTTTACTGCGGATTCATGCTAGAGAGCTCTTGTTTGGATCTCAATGGACATGTCATAAATATTAAGCATGATGGAGACACTTCTGGGACTGTTTGTGGAGGGGTGATTTCTGGTAAGACTTCAGGAAGTATCATTAAGAATGGTGTTATCCAGTTAGATTTTTCTAATTCAGGGACGATGACAGCTGGTCTTTTCAGTATTTCAGAACATTCTGTTGAAATAAGTAATGTAGAATTGGTTGCGATGAATAGCAGGGTCGCTTTTACTGGTGGAATAATAGCAAGAGATCACCATAATGGTGCTCTAAGAGTTGAAAATAGTGTCATTGATGTGGACGGCTCAGCTCTGAGTGGTTTTGGTTATAATACAACAACGATTGAGGCTGTTTCAGGAACATTTAAGAATCTTTATGGGAATAACACTACGCTTCCGCAAGGAGTAGGAAAACCAGACGGATCAGAATATTTATCCATCTCAGCTGGAATAGATGAGAATAAAACAGTTATTACTTCGGAGGATACCACAGCAATGGTTGTCGAAGGTGGCAATGCGTATCTTTATGACACACTGCAAGATGCGGTGGATGCAAAAGGTCATAGTGAATCAGGGTCTCCTACAACGATTCAGCTGATGAAAAAAACAAATGAGGAACTAACTGTTGGCAAAAACAGTTCGTTTACATTAGATAATTATAATGAAGGCAATACCTTTACCGGCACGATTGTAGACCAATTCGGCAATACTATCGGAACAGCAGAGAGCCAGTCTTGGACGCCTACAGTGACCAACGGTATTGCCACGGTGCCTGAGGGTGGCAGCATTACCACACAAAGTGGCACAACAATTACAGCTGGAAGTGCTCAAGGTCAAACGCCAAGCGTTAACAAAGATGGCACAATTACCGTGCCTGCTGGTGCAACAGTGCAGGAGAGTGGAGGTCCTGTTGTTACCGCGCCTGAAGGGGGGGTAGTTGTCGGGTCGGATGGGAAAATTATTGTTTCTGCCACTGGCATCACTCTGGATCGCGATACGCTGAATCTGTATAGCAACACAACGCCAAATACAGCGACATTGGTTGCTACGGTGACACCTGAAAACACAACTGATGCTGTTGAATGGTCTTCAGATAATGAAGATGTTGCAACAGTTACCCAAAACGGCGTTGTTACCGCGCACAAGGATGGCATGGCGACCATCACTGCAAAAGCCGGAGAAGAAACAGCTTCCTGCATAGTGACGGTATCGACCTATCATTACACTGGCAAATACAGTTATGAAATCAGCGTGGCTCAGCCGGACAATGGCAGTGTCACTGTGGACAAGTATGCCACCGAAGGTGAAACGGTGACCATCACTGCAACACCGAATGCTGGCTATATGCTGGATACGCTGAGCGTGACTGCTGGCGGCAAAGAACTGGAAGTCATCGACAATGGCGATGGCACCTACAGCTTCACCATGCCAAGCAGTAAAGTCAGCATCAGCGCTGCCTTTGCAGAAGATCCTGACTGGGTTGACCCAGAACAGCCAGAAGAACCATCTACCACGGTGGCTGACATCTTCAACGATGTGGTTCCAGGGGCATGGTACACCGACGCTGTGCAGTATGCATACGACAATGGCCTGATGACCGGCACCAGCGCCACCACCTTTGAACCAAACACCACCACCACCCGCGGCATGATCGTTTCCATGTTGCACCGCCTGGAAGGCAGCCCTGCTGTTGGCAGCGCCGACTTCAGCGACGTGGCCGGTGGTGACTGGTACGCCGACCCAGTGGCCTGGGCAGCCAGCGAAGGCATCGTCGGCGGCTATGGCGACGGCACCTTTGGGCCAAACGACCCAATCACCCGCGAACAGATGGCGTCGATCCTCTATCGCTACGCCGACTACAAAGGCCTCGATGTGAGCGCCCGCGCAAGCCTCGACGCTTATAGCGATGCAGACAGCGTCAGCCCATGGGCAAGCGACGTCATGAGCTGGGCCGTATCGGAAGGGATCATCAGCGGCATGACTGAAGATACCCTCGCGCCACAAGGCACGGCAACCCGCGCTCAAGTGGCAGCCATGTTCCAGCGCTTTCTGGAAAATGTCATGGCATAACGCCCAGTAAACAACACACAAAAAACCGACCGTTCCTCACGGAACAGTCGGTTTTTTTATTTGCACAAGAAAAGCTGCCTGGCGGCCGATTGGGGCCGCGGGGCAGCTTGTTTGTTTATTGTTGGCTGAGCATGGCGGTGAGCCAGGCGTCGGCCTGGGCGTAGTTTTCGAATACGGTTTCGGCTTCTTCGCGCACGGCGGCGATTTCGGCGGCATCGTGGTATTGGTCGAGCATGGCGGCGGTGTGAATGCCGATGCTTTTGGCGGTGCGAATAGGGCCGAGGCTGTCTTCAAACATCCAGGTGTCGCAGGCGTCGCTGCCGACGGCTTTGCGGGCAAGCTCGATGAGGGTTGGCTCGGTTTTGCCCAAGCCCAGGTTGAAGCCGCAGTAGAGGTCTTTGAAGCAGTCGCGGATGCCGGTGCGCGTGAGCAGGGCGTCGGCGAGGGCTTTGTCGTTGTTGGTGACAAGCACCAGCGGCAGGCCCAGGTTGTGCAGACGGTGCACAAAGTCGTAGGCGCCGGCTTTGAGTGGGGCGACGTCGGTGTAAATGCGGTTGGCTTCGTGGTACCAGGCATCGGTGACTTCTTTTGGGGTCATATCAAGCTTGTAGAAGTCGCAAATGACGGCAGCAGAGTCGCTCAGGCTCATGGCGTGGAGCTTGTCTGAGGTAAGGGCATCTTCATCAGGTTCGAAGCCCTGTTGGCGAATGAAATTAGGGATGATTTCCATCCAGTATTGAATGGTATCGGCGAGGGTGCCGTCCATATCGAAGAGTATTCCTTTGATCATGAGATCCTCCTTTTATAGTTGTTCCAGATGCAAGCTGGTGCGGAGTTCTTCCGGCGTGATGGCTGAGAGGGCGTCAAACATAGCGGTGCGGAAGCTGGCCGTGGCATGATAGCCTGCTTTAGCAAGGGCGCGATCGCCGGCTTGGCACATGAGTCCGATGGCGGCGGTGACGGCGCGCAGAGGGTCGTCTGGTGCGGCTGCGATGAAAGCGGCGACGATGCCGGTGAGGGTGCAGCCACTGCCGGTGACGCGGGTCATCATAGCGTTGCCGCCGTTGACAACGTAAGTGGAGTGCCCATCGGAGACGATGTCGCGAGGTCCGCTGATGGCAATGATGGTATTGTGTGCAGCGGCTAGATTTTTTGCCATGTCGGCGGCGAGGGTGAAGGCGCGTGGGTCTTCGAGATCTGCTTCTGAAGCATCGACACCGCCAGCGTCGGTGGAAAGTCCGGCAAGGGCTTTGATTTCGCTGATGTTGCCGCGGAGGCAGGCGATTTGATGCTCGCTCAGGAGCTGCGCCAGCTGTGTGCGGCGCAAAGGTGAGGTGCCGACACCGACGGGGTCGATGACGACGGGTTTTCCTAGGCGATTGGCTTCTGCAGCACCGAGCAGCATAGCCTGGCGTTGTTCAGCACTGGTGGCGCCCAGATTGAGCAGCAGAGCGTCGGCGCGAGCCGTGAAAAAGGTGATTTCTTCCGGCGCACTGGCCATGACTGGTCGAGCGTCAATTGCCAAGAGTCCGTTGGCAATGTCGTTAACGGTTACAATGTTGGTGATGCAGTCGACCAGCGGGTGCTTGGTTTGTACGGCTGCAAAGGATTCTGCGAATGGCGCCGTTTCGTGCGGCGTCAGAAACGTTTGTTCCACCATATGGCCTCCTTCGTTCAATGGTCATCACGCTTTATTTTAAGGGAATGGGCGCTGCATTGCAAGCCGCGCTAGGGCATAAAAATTGCATACGCGCTTTGGCTATTTGGGCAGCGGCTCGGCGCTATTTCTGAATCAGCGTGCCAAACAGAGCGATGGCCTCTTGTTTGCGTTGGTAATAGGTGCTGCGTTCAATGTGAAGCTCTGGCCAGAGCGCGCTGTCTCCGCTGGGGGTGTCGCTGAAATAGACGCCTTCGAGGATGGCGTGGTAAAGCGGGCCGTTTTGTGGAAAGGCCGAAACGGCAGCCAGTGTACGGCGCATCAGACTGGCCGCGGCGCCATAGTTCTGCTGGGGGGCGTTGACGCTGGCCTCGTGTCCCAGCAAGCTGTCAATGAGCGCGCGCCCGCTGGCCAGCTCTGCTGAATCAGCGTTTGCTTGCTGACTGTCCAGCGAGGCACGCCATGCCAGCTCGCGGTAGCTGCGCAATAGCTGACGCACTTGTTTCATCACAACACGTGGGTCTTGATCAGCGGCGTGCCACTCCTGTTCAAAGTGACGCATGAGTCTTGATTTTGACGGCATGACGATCATTCCTCCTTTTTCTGTCATCTTCCTGTCAACATTACACGTTGTGGCAAAGGTCGTGTCGTGAGCTACTTCCATTATAATAGAAACTATGTTCGATTTAAAGCGGAACTCTGATAGAAAAACGAAAAAATATTTCCATTCTTTGTGTCCACTGACAATATTGTTCGCAGCGGTGATAATAGAAGCACATCGATGAATCAAGAATCTGTCCCGGGACAGTCTAAAGGAGACTGTCACAATGACTGCATCTATGAATTTTTTGACGGCCGACAACGGCGGCTGTCGTATGCTGAAGCTGCGCGATGACCGCAGCCGTCGCATCATTGCCGAAGTAGCGGTAACAGAAGCGGTGTATCGCGCCTATTATCAGGAACAAGAGCATGCCAGCTATCTGGCGGCGAAGGCTCGGCAACACGAGCTTTCCTGGAACCAATTGGAAGAAGAACGTGGCATGCCGGTGGATGCTCATCTGGCAGCGAACGACGATTCGCTCGACGAGATGGTGCGTCGGAGTTTGTACGACGCATTGGAGACCCTAACACCGGAGATGCGTGAAGCGCTTTGGCAACTGGTGTGTGGTGAGACGACGGAACGTGATCTGGCAAAGCGTTGGGGCATTTCTCAGCCAGCTGTGCATCGTCGAAAACAACGGGCACTGCGTCAGCTGCGTGAACAGATGGAAAGAGCGCTGCATCGTGACTAAAGCTGTCACCGAAGAGCAAAAAAATGGTTAAAATACCGTAAATACAGGGCTTGAAGTGGTGTCTTGTATTGACTCAGGATTAAAGATTGGTTAAAATTAACGTATATATATATATATATATATATATATATTGTTATTTGTATCAATAATAATATTTTAATAAAGGGGGAGAGGGTTTCTATGCGTTTTGCCATATGCGACGACAATCGCGAACACATCAACCATCTGCAGGCCCTCTTCGATGCGCGCCAGGAGCTGAACATTGACACAGAGCCTTACGAGAGCGGGGAAGAGCTTGTGGCCGATTACGAATACAATGGACGTCGTTTTGATGCTCTCTTTATTGATATTGAGATGGAGGGAATGAATGGCATCGACACCGCCAATGCTATCCGTAAAATGGACGACAAGGTGTTGATTGTCTTTGTGACGAGTTACACGCAGTACATGCAGGCCTGCTTTCAGTGCTCGCCATTTCGCTTTCTCAACAAGCCGGTGCAGGAGGAGGCGTTTAATGAAACGCTCAATGCCATTATGCAGAGGTTGTCGGAAAAACGCATTGCCATCAATTTTACGGCCAATAAGATGCAGGTGCGCCTGTATTGTGATGAGATTCTATACTGCGAGTGCCACGATCATCGATTGAAGATTGTCACACGTGAGACGAGCTATCAGCTCTACAAAACCATTGCCGAAATTGTGGCGCTTCTTGACCCAGACATGTTTGCACGGGCGCATAAGGCGTTTCTGGTGAACCTACGCCATGTGAGGATGGTGAGCGGCAGCCACGTTTTGCTGCGCCATTGCGACGTTGAAATTCCTCTTGGCCGAACCTACAAAGAGCAGTTTCTGCGTGCGTATACGGTGCAGAAAATGCGCGAGCTTTGTCTTTAACATTTACACCCAGCGACTCTTGAATAGGGAGCGCTGGGTGTTTTTCATGAGGCGTGTTGTTCACGGTGCTTATGGTGTCGTTTACGTCAATTTGCCTTTATAAGCGGTTTTTTCTGTTACAATATCTTAAAGAAGGAATACCCATAAATGAGAGGAATTTGAGAAAGCAGAAAAATGAAGCAGCTGCTGTAGCTGGCAGAGACACGGCTTTCAATAGTTGTTGAAGGCAAATTGGTTACATTTTCGGATAGTTGCAGAGTATAAAGTAACGAATCAATGCCAGTTTTTAGCAACCACTGACAAAGCCTATAGTTTGCGTATAATGAAAATAAAGCCATTTGGCTTTGCAGGCTTTCGGGATGAGGTCTGTGCGCGGTGGTACAGCTGCGTCTAAACAGGGAGTGATGAAAATGACGAAGGATGTTCTGGAGTACAAGGGCTATGTTGCCAAGGTGACCTACGATGCCGAAGAACATCTGCTGCGCGGCAAGGTGCAGGGCATTGTGGATTCAGTGGATTTTGAGTGCGACAATCTAAACGGCGTGGAAGCGGCGTTTCAGGATGCGGTGGACCGCTATTTGGCATTCTGTTCGGCGGTGGGACGCCGGCCGGCCAGAGCTTTTAAGGGTAATTTTAACGTACGCATTGGGTCCGATCTTCATAAACAGATGGCCGTTTGGGCGATGGCTCATGATATGACATTGAATGCCGCTGTTGAGCAAGCGGTGCAGGAATTTGTCGAACGTCACAAATAACAGCAGGCAGCGATACACGCTGCTTGTTTTTTTTTGCACTTTTTTCGGCGAAGTGGGTATCAAAGGGACGATTTTTTCCTTATAGATATGAGGAGGTCATGAGCCTCCATCATCGCCGAAGGGAGGTGTTGAACATGGCGATTGTTGAAAGCAATCAGGTGACAAAGGCGAAGCTGGTTTTTCAGGTGGAAAATGCCGAAGGCGAGATGCGCCAAAGCAGTCGTACGTTTTCAAATTTGTCGGCTTCAGCAGACAACGATGCTTTGCACGCAGGTCTTTCTGCTGTAGCAGGGCTGCTGGACATCAGTGGCGCCAGCGTGGTGCGCGTGGATGAACGTGAGCTGGTTAGTGAATAAGACGCCGTGGCGGCGTACGGAAGGGAGGTGAAACCATGGCAGAAAAGAAGCTTGTGATGCAGTTTGCCACTACTGGTGGCGGCCAGACCAGCATGACGCTTTCCGATGTGAAGCAGGATCTGGATGAACCGACGGTGAAGGCAGCGATGCAGGCCATGTGCGACAGCACTGCTTTTGCAACGTCGAAAGGCGCAGCGTATACAGCGCCTCTGGCGGCTTCCTATGTGGAAGAAGTGGAAAGCGTGTTGTTTGACAATGATGAAATGGCGTAAAAGTGAGGGGCTTGGCCCCTCTTTTATATTTAGAAAGGATCTCGTAAAGGAGGGCTGCAGATGCAGTTATTGACAATAGACAATGGATTAATTATGGATGAGGCGATTGACGGAATTCCCATTGAGCGGCGCATTGTGCAGACGGCAACTGAAAATCATTGCGTGCGCACGTTGCTGGCATTGGCTGGGCCGATTGGCGTGACGGTGCACAACACTGGTAATGCGACGCCGACAGCCGATGCCCGTGCTCATGCCAGCTATCTGCAAAATGTGGAGAACGATGGCAGCTATTACGTAGGAGCGCATCTTTTTGTGGATGCGGAGCGCATTGTACAGACGCTGCCGCTCAATGAGATGAGCTGGCACGCGGGTGATGGATATGGTCAGGGCAATCGTGCCACCATTAGTGTAGAGATTTGCGAGACGGCGCCGTATGCACAGTGTGAAGCCAATGCGATGACGCTGTGCGCAGCGTTGATGGAAACGTATGGCTTGAACGATCTCTATACGCATCAAATGTGGAGCGGCAAATATTGTCCGCATCTGATTTTGGAGCGCGCGGATGGTTGGGCAGACTTTGTCGATGGTGTGGCGCGGGTGCGTGCTGCCCTCACTGCGCCAGCCATGGCGGCACCGGTACTGGACAATGTGGCATCGATCTGGGCCCAGGAGGCTGTGGATTGGGCGCTGGCCAACCGCTTTCTTGTGGGCGATGAGACAGGCGACCTGCGTCTCCACGCCGCAGCGACACGCGAAGAAGTGCTGGTCTTTTTGCACCGCATCTGGTCGAAAGGAGCGTGAGGCCATGACCATGGAAATGGGACAGGTGCATACTGCCAGCAGTGACAACAATGGCGGTACCAGTGAAGCTGTGGCAACGGCAGTGGCTCAGGTGAGTGCACAGGCGGCACCGACTCAGGCTGCAGCGGCCGAGCCGGTGAAAGCTGGCAGCTTGAATTTGCCAGATTTGGATGCTCTGGCGAAGCTGGAGACGGTGGCGCCCGGTTATGCCAAGGCTTGGCTGGAAGCAGAACTGGCGCGTGACAAACAGCGCAGGCTGTTTCGCCTGCTGGGGCTTTTGGTGACCATGGTGCTGGCGGTGTTTGCCATTGGGTTCGGCCAGTGGACCCTCATGCAGGGGGCGACGAGTGAGGCACTCTTTCTGTCGGGCACAGGGCTGTTGGGGCTTGTGGGAACGTTTTTGAGTGCCACCCGCGGCAATTAGCTTTATTCCTACAAGTCCGCAATGAAATAAGGACGTTCGTCATAATTTAGAAATTTGCGAAAATATTGGCTGACAACGAGCGCATTTTAGGGTATCATGGTAGTAACAACGAAAGGAGGCGAAGGATGGGCGTCAATGGAGGTTGCTGACGCTCGTCTGCTGCATATGTTGAAAGGTTTAACATCTTTAAAAGACTCTGCCATTGATCTCGGCCTGGGCCTGTTGTTGGCAGTAGGTGCTGTAACGCTGTTGGTTCGTATGGTTAGAAAGTGAGGGATTCTCATGAAAAAGTTACTGAAACGCGCCCTGCGTGCGGTATTGAAAGTGGCAGTGGTGTTGACGGCTGCGCGTTACGTGGTGCCACGTGTAAAAGAACGTTTTTTTGGTTGAACAATGGAAACAAAAGACCGAAGCGCTGAACGCTGCTTCGGTCTTTTTGCATGAAAAATGCTCGACAGCAATGGCTGTCGAGCATTTTTTTATGCGTTTGTGTCTTCCACGGTGTAGGTTTCGCGGCGTGGGCGTGGTGCCGGTGCAAGGTTTGGCATGTCGGTGTAATCGAGGGCAAAGAGGTTGTGCAGGTCGTCCATGGTGAGACGAGAGATGACGCCTTCTTCGGAGGTGATGATGGCGTCGGAGAGCGCCTGCTTTTTCTCTTTGAGTTCGAGAATTTTTTCCTCGATGGTGTCTTTGGTGATGAGGCGAATAACATGAACGCTCTTTTTCTGACCGATGCGGTGGGTGCGGTCGGTGGCCTGGTTTTCCACGCTTTGGTTCCACCATGGGTCGAAGTGGATGACGGTGTCGGCACTGGTGAGGTTGAGGCCGATGCCGCCGGCTTTCAGCGAGATGAGGAAGACAGGGATTTTTTCTTTGTTGAAGCGGTTGACGAGCTCCATGCGGTCCTGGCTCTTGGTTTTGCCGGTGAGGGTGACATAGGCGATGCCGCGCTTGTCAAGCTCTGGCGCGATCATGTCGAGAACGCTGGTGAACTGGCTGAAAACGAGCATCTGGTGGCCCGCTGTGGCGCGGTCCTCGATGACCGAGAGGCAGAGGGAGAGCTTGGCCGATGGCTTGTCGAAGCCGTCCAGGAAGAGGGCTGGTGAGCAGCACACCTGGCGCAGGCGCATGAGCAGCGTGAGCACACGCACGCGGGACTGGGCCAGGGAGTGACCGGCGATTTCTTCGATGAAGGCTTTGTGGCTGAGGGCCAGCTGGGTGTGGTAGATGCGGCGTTCTTCTTCGCTGAGTTCGGCATAGAGAACGGTATCAATTTTATCTGGCAGCTCGGTGAGAACGTCGTTTTTCATGCGGCGCAGGATGAACGGCGCAATCTGGCGCTTGAGCTGGTTCAGGCGGGCGGTGTCCTCGTAGCGGGTGATTGGAATCTCGTAGAGGTGGCGGAATTCACGCCAGCTGTGGAGATAGCCTGGCAGGCAGAAATCCATGATGCTCCAGAGATCGGCGAGGGAGTTTTCAATTGGGGTGCCGGTCAGTGAGAAATGGTGCAGGCCGTTGAGGCTTTTGAGGCTGCGCGTGTTTTGGGTGTAGCTGTTTTTGATGTACTGGCCTTCGTCGGAGATGATCGAGTCGAAGGTCATGTCGTCATAGAGCGACGCATCACGGCGCAGGGTGGCGTAGCTGGTGAGCAGCAAGGTGCCTGGCGGTACATCGGTGAGCAGCGCGGTGCGTTCCTTTTTGCTGCCGACGATGATGCGGTAAGACAGGCTTGGCGCAAAGCGTTTAAGCTCGGCTTCCCAGTTATAGATGAGCGAGGTCGGCATAACGATGATGGAGCGTGCCTCTGGATTTTCTTCGTGCTGATGCAGCAGGTAGGCGATGGTCTGCAGGGTTTTGCCGAGCCCCATGTCATCGGCGAGGATGCCGCCAAAGCCAAGGCGCGCCAGCCGCACAAGCCATTGATACCCTGCGTATTGGTAGCTGCGCAAGGTGGCCTGCAGGCCTTCTGGCACCGGCGTATCAACTGCAGCACTGCCGCCGGTGATTTCTTCGGCAAGGGTGCGGAACGCTTCGCGGCGGTCGAAATGAACACCGCTGTCGGCATCGTTGAAGGCATCAAGGGTGAGGGCGCGGTAAAGCGGCAGGGTTACCGTGTCGTCTTCACTGAGCTGCTTTGGCGTAATGCCGCAGTCAGCAAGCAAGTCACTGACGGCACGCACCTGTGGGTTGATGATATCGATATAGGTGTCGTCGGTGAGACGGATGTATTTTTTTCCAGCGCGATAGGCAGCCAACACCTGGAGAAAGACTTCCATGCCGTAAACTTTTTCATCAAATTTCAGTTCCAGCACGCCGTGGGTGACGTTGGCTTCCATGTTTGGCGCCATGGCCTGGCGTGGACGTACGCGAGAAAGGGTGTCTTCAATGTCGATTTCCGCCAAAGGCATCATTTCCGGCAGCCCTTCGTGGAGAAAATCGTAGATGGCTTCTTCGCCGACGAGCAGCCACTCGTCTTCATTGACCGAGAAACGGTACTTGTCGAGCAGTGCAGCGAAGTTGTTTTCGGCATCGATGTCGCGCAGCAGCTGTGGTGGAATTTCTTCCGGTGTCAGCGGATTGAACACGGCCTTGCCATAGCGGAAGCGCAGGCGGCCGCGGATGGTGTTGCGCTGTGGATAGTCGAGTGTGAGCTGAATGGTGAGCCCATCGGGCATGTGTTCATGCTGTACGGTTGGGTCAATTTCGAGCTTTACATAAGGATGGATTTGCGGCACCACCAGCGCCATGAAACGGGTGAGCTGCTCGCCGTTGAGGACGAAGTCGTTGCCCATCTGCTTGGCAGCGCGGATCAACGGCAGTACATGGAGCTGATAGCCGTCGCTTGGCCGCAGTACGAAGCGTTCGTTGTAGAGATAGCTGGTTTGTGCATTGGAAAGGATGTTGAATTCGTCCATGACAATGCCCAGCTGATAAGCATCTTCAGAGCGGGCCACCACCTGCACGGCGGTTTCTGGCGTGTGGCAGCTCATGTGCAGGCGAATGGTCTCGCCGCCGGCGCGGCGGGCATTGATTTCGCCGCCGTGTTTAACGATGTGGTCAAACAACTGGTCGAACTGATTATGAGACAGACGCAGATAGCGGCCAATTTTTGGCAGATCGCCGATGTATTTGTTGGTGCTGTAACACATCCACTCAAAGGCGTTATCAATGAGATCCAGATAGAACTGGCTTGGCTGGTCAAAATTCTCGCGTTTGTGTTCAAGCACGAGCTGCTTGCCGTAGGTGACGGTTTCGCCGCGGCGCAGATGCATATAGAAATCGGAAATGTTTTTGAGCACGTAGGCTTTGCGCGGTGTCGCGATATGAAATTCCAGGCTGAAATATTGCTTGTAAGGGTCAAAATCCAGCTGTGGGATCAGTGTCACCAATGATGTGGTGGCTTTGCCGCTGCCGGTGGGTGAGAAGGTGACCTTTGGCTCGTATTGATCGAGCAGCGCTGTCACGGCACGCTGGTCCACCTGGGTGCGCGGCGGCATGAGAATGTCCGAAAGGGCGCGCACCAGTGCCACCAAATGTTTGCAGAAGGTGGTGCTGCCGGCGTCGCCGCCGCAGGAACAGTGGAAATTGAGCAAGTCTTCACCGCGGATGACGACGAAAGGATTCTCCCCCCCCACTTCGGCGTCGGCAAGAATGCTCTTGGAATAGGACAGCGTACATTGGCCGCCTGGAATATGATCCATGTTATCGATCTTAATGTGTTGGACTTTGCCCAGCTGGTAAAGCGCCAGCCCCTGACTGATGATCGATTTGTCTTGTGTATATGCGTGAATCAGATCGCGAATCGACATGACTATGAATGGCCTCCTTTTTTGTGCATTCTTTTATTATATCACAAACGCACGCAGACTCAGCGGTTGAAAAAAATTTTTTTTCATTGTGTGGGACTGGTGGTGGCTGGCGCTTGTGAAGGTGTCGATAAACAGGTATAATATTTTGTTGTGTGTGGTAAAATCTTAATACTTTCTCGATAAACCGTAACTGGACCCACATCACTTTTGATCGATAACGACGTATAATATGAACGAATTGAAGGAGGAACAACGGTGCAATTTGTGAGTTTAGCAAGTGGCAGCAAAGGAAACTGTTATGTGCTCGCCAGCGACGAAGGCGCCTTTCTCATTGACTGCGGCATCAGCCTGAAGCGGCTGGTGGCTGGCGTCAACGAGCAAGAGATTGGCGGCATGGAGGCGCTGCGAGGCATCTTTATCACCCATGAACACCGCGACCATGTGGCGGGACTTGGGCCGCTTTTGCGCCGCTATCACCTGCCTGTTTATGGCACTGCCGGCACGCTCGAAGCGCTCGAAGAACGTGTCATCGGCAAGGTGGACAGGAGCCTGTTTCATCCGCTGGAAGGCGATGGCATGGCGCTGGCCGATTTTGACATCGGCTGGACACGTGTCAGTCACGATGCGGCAGACCCTGTAAGCTATCAAATTCACTGGCGCGAAAAAAAGATCGGCATGCTGACCGACGCCGGCTGCCTCTCAGAGGATAATCTGGAGGCGCTGAACGACAGCGACGTGCTGCTATTGGAGGCCAACCATGATCGTGAGATGCTGCGCACCGGTCCTTATCCAGCGATGCTGAAACGGCGCATCGCATCGGATCACGGCCATCTCTCCAACGACACCTGCGCGCAGGCGCTGAGTGATCTCATTGGCGGCCGCACCCAACATGTGGTGCTGGCGCATTTGAGTGAAAAAAACAATCTGCCACAGCGTGCCTTCCACACCGTTTATGACCAGCTGCATGCCACCCCTCCGCGGGCAGCCCATTTCAGGCTTTGGGTGGCACAGCAAAAGCTGCCGCTGGCGCTCTCTCTTTAAGATAAACCACGTTCATATACTAGCGAAGGAGCTGTTTTAATATGGAAAACGATCAAAAACCAACCAATAATGCTTCCCAGGGAAAAGAACAGGAACGGTCTGCGTCCAGTTATGTACGCGCAGATGCGGCGCAAGCTGGTGATGCCACCCGTTTGGCACAGCCTGTCGGTGATGCCTACGAAGGCAGCACCTATGTGCGTGCTGATGCTGCGGCGCAGCAGACATCCGCACAGGCAGCCCCAGAGGCCGGCGCTGCACAGTCAGACGCTGCATCATCAGCAGCAACAGCAACGGATGCTGCACAGTCAGCGACCGCATCCGCAGACGGCGAAGCTGAACACGTTGAAGCGGAACAGGTGGGACTGGTACAGCCGATTCCCCATCAAGGAGATAAGAAACCTGGCGGTAAGACACGTCGCGTGAAGAACAGTGGCATGGTGAAAGTGATCGCTGCGCTCATCATTGGGGCCATCATTGGCGGGGCAGCCGGTGGCTTTGTGGGTGCAAAGACAAGCTCCGGCGGTACCATTCAGGCTGTATCGACGCCGCACAATACCGATAAAATTACCTACGACTCCGATGGCAACATGACGGTTTCCAGCATTGCAGCTGAAGCCATGCCAGCCGTCGTCAGCGTTTATAATATGACTTCCAGCCAGTCCACCAACATCTTTGGCTTTGCACAGAATCAGCAGCAAAGCAGTGGTGAAGACACTGCCCAGGGCTATGGTTCTGGCGTCATCATCAGTGAAGATGGCATGATCGTTACAAACTATCACGTCATCGAAGGGGCCGACAGTGTCGTTGTCACCACCGAAGATGGCACCCAGTATGATGCCAAGGTGCTCGGTGCTGATTCCAGCCTTGATCTGGCTGTGCTCAAGATCGATGGCTCGAACCTGCCTTATCTGAGCTTCTCTGACAGCGATCAGGTACAAGTTGGTGACCTGGCCGTCGCTATTGGGAACCCTCTCGGCAGCGAATTTGCCAACACCGTCACCGATGGGATCGTCAGCGGCATTGACCGCCAGATCTCCAGCGAAAGCGGCAACATTGGCTACATCCAGACCAACGCCGCCATCAACAACGGCAACAGCGGCGGTGCCCTGCTCAACGGCCAGGCTCAGCTCATCGGCATCAACTCTTTGAAGGTGTCCTCCAACAGCATGTACGATGTTGAAGGCATGGGCTTTGCCATCCCAAGCAACACCGTGCTTGATTTCGTCAACAGCGTCAAGGACGGCAGCAACACCAACACCTCCACAAAGAAAGCCTGGGTCGGCATCACCGGCTACAGCTTGGATGAAGACCTGGCCCATCAGGTCGGCATTGATCAGACCAGCGGCATCCTTGTCGCCGGCGTCACCGAAGGCGGTCCAGCCTATACCGCAGGCATCCGCATGGGCGATGTCATCACCGGCGTGGACGGCACCACAGTCTCCAGCTTTGAAGATCTCTCCAAATACCTGGGCAGCAAACAGCCTGGTGACAGTGTTACACTAACGGTGGACCGCAGCGGACAGAGCAGCGAGGTGAAAGTCACCCTCGGCGAACAAAGCTAACAACGTCTTTTTGCAGGCGCAGTCAAACAATGGTTGACCGCGCCTGCTTTTTTTCGTACACTGAAGAAGTAAAAATGAACGTAAAGGGGATACCATTTATGATAATTTTGTATCAAATTCCAGAAGAAGACAGCCGCGCCAAACGTTTGAGCGAAATCCTCGCTGAAGAAGGGCTGGAACATCGTTATGTCGGCAAAGACGCCGCTGGTCAGACGTTGGGCGATCTATTTGCAGGTGTTGCAGACGCCAAGGCGCATCCAGCAGAAGACCTGCCAGAAGATCCTGGCATCATTTTCAATGCTGCCGATATTGAACACGACGCTGCTGCCAAGTTCCTCGACAAGCTTGTCGACAATGGCATCGTCTTTGGCTATCAGGTGCTGGCTGATGACAGCATGATGGGCCTCACCCTGGGGGATGTACTCATCGGTCACCGCGATTATCAGCAGTTTTTGGCCAAGCTGGGCTTCCTGCAGCAGATGATCGATGGCTGCTCTGCACTTAAAGAAGAGCGCTACGATCAAGACCGCTGGAGCACGCTGAAAATCGCCATTGCCAACGCCAACGATTTTCTGGATGCGGTGGTCAGCGATACCGACAGCCAGTTTGATCAGATCGATCCAAAGGACATCGACAAACATATCGTCAATCTGCAGAATGCCATGAAGGCACTGCTGGCCTAAAGGCCGGCCAGCGGCACGCGATAGTCGGCACACAACATTAAATATTATTTGCAGGCGCAGTCAATCAATGGTTGACCGCGCCTGCTTTTTTTAGTATACTGAGAACGCAAAATGAACGTGGAATAGAAATGTTCATCACGAGCAGCCCTGTCTGCCGTACTGCCGAGGGCGTTCAGCGTTTGGCGATCGGCACTGCTGCATGGAGAACAGCAGGCACAGGGCGCATGAGTTTGGAAGGTATTTATCGTCAAGGGATTGATATGAAAGGGAAATTATGCTTAGTCTAACAAAATTATTGACCGGCGACGCCTATTATGGGGATGATTTGCGTTATACGCCGGAAAGTTGTCATGCCCCAAATGGGGTCGCTGTGGGGCGCGGGCCCGTCGTGAGCTGGAACTGCACCCGCACCTGCAATTTGAAATGCCGCCATTGCTACGCCAATTCGGAAGGCAAGCGTTACGCCGGTGAACTGACCACCGCCGAAGCGCTGGCTTTTATTGATGCGCTGGCGGCTTTTCGTGTGCCTGTGATTCTGTTTACTGGCGGCGAACCGCTGATGCGCGAGGATCTGTTCACCTTAACAGCCTATGCGCGGGAAAAAGGCATTCGTGCCACGCTGTCGACCAATGGCACCTTGATCACACCGGAAATGGCACGCACCATCAAGGACCACGGCATCGGTTATGTAGGCATCTCCATCGACGGTGATCCAGCGGTCAACGACGCTTTTCGCGGCGTGGAAGGTGCTTATGCACGTGCTCTCGAAGGCATTCGCAACTGCCGTGCGGTGGGCCAGCGTGTGGGGCTGCGGTTCACGATCAATCGCAGCAACATGGCGTCGGTGCCGGCGGTGCTCGATTTGCTTGAGCAGGAGGACATCGACCGCATTTGCTTCTATCATTTGGTCTACTCCGGCCGCGGTGCCGCCATTCGTGCTGAAGACCTGAGCGCCGAAGAAACCCGCGCCGTGGTGGATGTGATTGTCGATCGCGTGCTGGATTTTGACCGCCGCGGCTTGAAAAAAGAGGTGCTCCTCGTGGACAATCATGCCGATGGGCCGTATCTTTACCTCAAATACCGTGACAAAGACCCGGAACGCGCCGCGGCCATCTATCGCCTGCTGTCAATGAGCGGCGGCAACCGTTCCGGCATGGCCTTTGCCAACGTCGACAACGAAGGCAACGTGCATCCCGATCAATTCACCCAGCATCACACCTTGGGGAACGTGCGCGAACGCGCCTTTGGCGAGATTTGGAGCGATACCAGCCTGCCGCTTTTGGCCGGGCTCAAGGATCGCAAGCCGCTGTTGGATGCACGCTGTCGTGCCTGCAGCTGGCTGTCTATCTGCAACGGCAATTTCCGCGCCCGCGGTGAAGCGGTGACAGGGGATTTCTGGGGCTTTGATCCAGCCTGCTATCTGACGGACGATGAGTGCGCCATTCCGGCGCCGGAGGTGCAGCTATGAAAATTGTCAGTTGGAACACCACCAATGCCTGCAACCTGTACTGTGCCCACTGCTACCGCGGTTCCGGCCAAGAAGCCGCCGGCGAGCTGAGCACTGCTGAAGGCATGAAGCTCATTGACGACATCGCCCGTGCTGGCTTTCAGATTATGATTTTTTCCGGCGGTGAACCGCTCCTGCGCGAGGACATCTTTGATCTCATCAGCCACGCCCGTGAAGTGGGGCTGCGGCCAGTGCTCGGCACCAATGGCACCCTGCTGACCCTGGAAGTGGTGGAACGTCTCAAAGCTTGCGGCCTTATGGCGGCGGGTATCAGCCTGGACAGCCTCAGCGCTGAAGCCCACGACCGTTTGCGCGGGCAGCGCGGCGCCTGGCAGGATGCGTTCAATGGCATGATCCACTGCCGTGCGGCGGGGCTGCCGTTCCAGATTCACACCACCGTCATGGACTGGAACGAGGCGGAAGTGACCCACATCACCGATTTTGCTGCCGAGATTGGCGCCCGCGGCCACCACATTTTCTTTCTCGTGCCGACAGGCCGCGGCGAAGACATCGAAGATCAAGCCCTGGAGCGCCGCGCCTATGAAAACGTGCTGACACGCATCATGAGCAAGGCCAAGACCGTGCCGATTGAAGTGAAGCCAACCTGCGCGCCGCAATTCATCCGTGTGGCCGATCAGGTTGGCCATAAGCAGCGCTTTTCCAAAGGCTGCCTGGCGGGCATCACCTATTGCATCATTTCGCCGCGCGGCGATGTGCAGCCATGCGCTTATCTGGATGTGCCTGTTGGCAATGTGCGTGAGGTGTCTTTTGACCGCATCTGGCAGGAAAGTGCGATGTTTCAGCAATTGCGCACCAGCGACTACAGCGGCAGCTGTGGCACCTGCGGTTATCGCACTTCCTGCGGCGGTTGCCGCGCCCGCGCGGCCTATTACCACCGTGGTGACTATATGAGCGCCGATCCGCTTTGTGTGCTGAACCGAGAGGGGGCCACCAGCGATGTTTGAGATGGACCGTATCGACCGCGAAATTCTCATGATTCTGCAGCGCGGCATTGCCATTGAGCGCCGCCCTTACCAGGCCATGGCCGAAGAAATTGGCGGCGTCAGCGAGGACGAAGTGATTGCGCGCATTGCACGTATGAAGGAGGAGAACATCATCCGCCGCATGTCGGGCTTTTTTGATTCGCGCCGCCTGGGCTATGATTCTATGCTTGTGGCGGTCAAGCCTGAGCCAGGCGCTTTTGACGAGGCTGTGGCCTTCATCAACCAATTTCCTGGCATCACCCACAATTATGAGCGCAGCCACGATTACAGCATTTGGTTCACGCTCATTGCCATCAACCGTCCGACCCGCGATTGGATTCTCGACCGCATCGAGGCCTGCGATGCCGTGCAGCGCATGATGCGTTTTGAAATGAGCCAGCGCTTCAAGATCGACGTCACCTTTGACGTTGCCGCCCAGGAAGGAGGCCGCCATGTCAGCACCGCTCAGTGAACAGGAAAAGGCCATTGTGCGCGCCCTGCAGCAGGAGCTGCCACTGGTACCGGAACCGTATCGCGTGATTGCTGCGGACCTCGGCATCAGTGAAGCGGCACTTTTGGAAGGCATCCGTGGTTTGCAGGAGAAAGGCTGCCTCAAGCGCATCTCCATCGCGTTGCGCCATAAAAACGTGGGCTACAAGGTCAACGTGATGCTCGTCTGGGACATTCCCGAGGCGCAGATTGCTGCCGTTGGCGCAGCGGTCAGCGCGCATCCTGCCGTCACCCATTGTTACAAACGCAATCCGCGTCCGGATTTTCCTTATAATTTTTATACCATGGTTCACGCCCAAAGCGACGATGCCTACGCGTGCATCCTCGACGAACTCTGCGCCCTCGTGCGCAGTGTGACCGGCAGTGATGTGCCTCACGCGGGGCTGCGCAGCCTGCGCGAACTGAAAAAAATCGGCATGAAATACTTCCTGGAAACGCCGGAAGAAATGATTGCTGAATAACGATCAACGCCTCACCGCTTGCGGTGGGGCGTTTTTTATGCTGTAGTTACATATTGTCACTTAATGAATAAGCATCTTGGCTATATGACAGAGAAGATGCATGTCAGCGATTGCCGACGCTTGATTTTATCGTTTATAATTAGACCATAATATAACGGTGATCGATGTAAGGTTAAACGAAAGAAGGGAACAACCATGACACCACGCAGAAAACGTTTTTGGCAGGTCGTCGGCATGGGCGCTCTGACGATGCTGCTTTTGGCTGCGGTGCTGGCTGTTGGACTGAACGCTGGACCAGATGAGCAGGCGCCAGGGCCGGAGATCTATCATATTTATCAGGACGGCCGTCAGGGCCTGCAGACCGAAGCCGCGTTTTTGAACGCGTCACGTGAGGCGGCGTGGCTGCAAGACGACAATTACAGCGGATACGTGATGAAGATTGTGCTTGGCAAAAGCTTGGCCAGCAGATACATAGAAACGTACGATGGCAATGGCTTCGGCCTGTCACGCACGGCGATGATGAATCGCATGGGCGACGGCCTGCCGGAGGAAGACAGCCAGCTGCTGGTAGAAGCCAACGCCATCCTGCAGTCGGCGTCGCTGCCGCTGCGCGCCTTCTATCCGTGGTACGATGTTGCCGTGCCGTTTCGATGGACATTTTTGCAGCAAGAATGGTATGAAAGAAGGGAACCGTCATGGTACTACGCAGAAAACGTTTTTGGCAAGGCCTTGGCATGGGCGCACTGACGCTGCTGCTTTTGGCCGCGGTGCTGGCTGTTGGCCTGAACGCTGGACCGGATGAGCAGGCGCCAGGACCGGAGAAATATCACATTTTTCATGATGATCGTGAAGGGCTACAGACTGAGGCGGTGTTTTTGAACGCGTCGCCTGCTGCAAGCTATGTCGATGATCCGCAGCTTGGCGCGCCATATATCACGCTCAATTTTGGCAACGCCGCGATGGAAGCCTATGACATGGACGGCAATCTGATGTTTCGCAGCACCACCACGGAAGATGGCATCATGATCGTTGACGACCAAGGCGCAGTGCTCGCCGAAAGCCATGACAGCAGCCCATACAATCCCATCATGCATGCAGAACATCCACTGTATTCCTATCGTTGGGGCGCAGCAATGGCGCCTTATTGGCTGGCAATGCTGCAGCAAAACTGAAAACAAAATTACGCCAACAGCCGCCGTCTGTCGACAATGGCAGACGGCGGCTGTTGGCGTTCTGGGGAAATGCTGAGCGTGATGGCTGCTCTTGCTGTTCAATCTGACACAGATCAGGTTAAAATTGACGCTGCCCCTGCTCGGCCTATATAATAAAAGTAATACATCATTCGCCAGGACGGATCGCCGCAGCCATCCGTGCCGGGCGCAACCGACACAATGGAGGGATAGATATGAAACGATGGATCAGTATTCTGCTGATTGCCAGCCTGCTGCTCACTTTTTTGCCGACCGGCGGCGCTGCACAGGCCGAGACAACGGCGACGACGCATAGCCACAGCGGCTGGAAGGCGTTGTCGACGGTGTCGTCGGTGGGTGGCACGCTGAGCGCAGGCAACTATTATTTGAGTAGCGTGACGAACACTCTTTCTGCCACAGGCAACGTCAACATTGATGGCGACGTCACGCTCTGCCTCAATGGCAAGGTGCTGGATTTGCGCGGATACGCCATCAATGTTGGCAGCGGCGATCATTTGACCATCTGCGATTGCAGCTCTGCCATCCACAACGGCAACATTGGTGACAATGGCCTGTGGCGAGCGTCCAATTCATCCGGCAGCTGCAACCTCACTGGCGGCGTCATCACCAGCACCAGCAGCCAGGCCAGAACCAAGAGTGTTGTCAGTGTCGAAGGTGGCGGCAGCCTGACGCTGGCGTCCGGCAACATTGCCGGAAACACTGCCGGCAGCAACGGCGGCGGTGGCGTCTCTGTGTACGGCAGCGACAGCTCTTTCACGATGACTGGCGGCAGCATCATCGGCAACCGTGCATATGAAAAGCATGGCGGCGGGGTATCGATTGCATTTGGCAGCTTCACGATGACTGGCGGCAGCATTGCCAACAACACCGCTTCCGGTGATGGCGGTGGCTATGGCGGCGGCGTGTATGTGACTGGTAGTGACAGCTCTTTCACCATGAATGGCGGTAGCATCAGCGGCAACAGCGCCATGCAATGGGGCGGCGGGGTTTCTGTGAATGGCAGCAGCTTCACGATGACTGGCGGCAGCATCAGCGGCAATACGGCGTCCAGCGGCGGCGGGGTTTCTGTGAACGGCAGCGGCTTCACGATGAGCGGCGGCAACATCACTGGGAACCAGGCCAGCGGCGGCGTTGGCGGTGGGGTGACGCTCAATAACACGAACGGCACCTCCATGACCCTTTCGGGTGACGTGGACATCACCGGCAATACAACAGCGGCCAATGCGCCCAGCAATGTATACCTGCCGGAGGGTAGAGTCATCACCATCGGTGGACCATTAACTGGTAGTCAAAATATTGGCGTAAGAATAGCGAAGCCTGGGGTATTCACCAGTGGCTTGTCGGGGAACGGCAGCCTCGACAACTTCACCTCGGACGACGGCAAGTACAGCCTCCTTTCGTCGGACGACGGGGAAGCGGCGCTGCACGCGCACAGCTATACTTATTCCGCGGAGGGCGCCGTCATCACCCAAGCGTGTACCTGCGGTCATAATGCCACCGCGACCCTGTCGGCGCCAACAGACCTTGTCTACGACGGTCAGGCGAAAACCGCGTCCATGCAGTATAGCAGCAACTGGCAGGGCTATCAGAACGGGAACATCAGCTATAAAAAGGGTGGGCAGTCGGTCAGCGAGGTCAAAGAGGCTGGCACCTACACTGCCTCGGTAATGATTGATGAGGCCACCGCCAGCGTGACCTTCACCATCGAAAAAGCCAGCCAAGAGCCGCCGAGCGCAGGCGAAGGCTATGCCATCGACTATGGCAACGAAACCATCACCGTGAAGGAGGACTACGAGGTGGCGACGGTAGAGACAGAGGGCACCACCGTGGCGAGTGGCAGCAAGATTACGCCGGGCGACATCCTCTATATCCGCCGCCCAGGCGACAGCAACCACACTCCTTCTGCCTGGATGGCGCTCACAATTCCTGACCGTCCCGCCACGCCTGACGCGCCAACGGTGAGCGGCAAGACCGACACGAGCATCACCATTGATACTGAGAGCGGCAAGGCCTATTGCATCAGTGACGGGAACTGGATCACTGGCGACGGCAATCCGCACACCTTCTCTGGCCTGACGGCTGGCAAGGCCTACACCATCACTGTGCGTGTGCCGGCGACAGCCAGCGATTTTGCTTCAGAGAGCGCGAGCACCAGCGTCACCACCAAGACCGCCGCAGCGGCTGCGCCAGCTGCGCCGAGCGCTGTCACCGTCACAGCCAGCAGCGTGACCGTTGAAACCAGCATGAGCGACCAGCAGTATGTGGTCGTACCAGCGAGTACGACGGATATTGACTGGAACCAGGCTCAGAGCGGCAACGGCAGCGCCTTGACGTTCGATAACCTGAACCCTGGGACTGCCTATGTGGTCTACACCCGCACGGCAGAGACCGAGGAAGCTATGCCTTCCCAGGCGAGCAGCACCCGCGTCACCACCGCAGCAGCGGTGCCGAGCGCAGGCGAAGGCTATGCCATCGACTATAGCAACGAAACCATCACCGTGACCAGCGGCTACGAAGTTTGTGTCGATGGCGAGTGGAAAACCGAGAACATCAAGTTTGCACCAGGAACCAGCTACGAGGTGCGCAAGGCGGAAGCAAACGGCGTTCCTGCTTCGGCAGAGGTTTCCTTTACCACCGCAGCGCGTCCGGAAGCACCGGCGGGCATCACTGTTGTCAATGAAACCATCAAAGGCAAAGGCGACGGTGCAGTGAAGGGCATCACCAGCGCTATGGAATATAAGCGTGGTGATGGCAACTGGACCAATGGCACCGGCGACGCGCTGACCAATCTTGCTGCCGGAACAACCGTCACCGTGCGCCTCAAAGCCACAGATGCCGCGCCGCATGGCGAGGCACAGACCTACACCATGGAAGCTGGTGTGCCGCTCACCGTGACCTTTGACAGCAATGACGGCAGTGACGTGGCAAGCATTGAGGACCTGTCCTACAACGCAAGCATCACAGCGCCGACCGCACCAACAAAAACCGGCTACACCTTTGTCGGCTGGTACAAGGATGAAGCGGGCACCAGCGCGTGGGATTTCAGCAGCGAAAAAGTGACCGCGGACACCACTCTTTATGCCAAGTGGACGGCGAATACGAATACCGCCTACACCGTCAAACACTGGCAGCAGAACCTGGATGCTGCCAGTGACGAAAATGCCGAGAATTACACCTGCGCCGCCACCGAGAATGGCACCGGCACCACCGGCGCGAGCGTCACTCCGGCGGTCAAGGCTTATGAAGGCTTCACTGCGCCGAACACTCAGACGGTGACCATCGCTGCCGATGGCAGCACCGTGGTCAACTACTATTATACCCGCAACAGCTACACCGTCAGCCTGAGCCCAGGCACCGGCATTGCCAGCGTCAGCGGAGCAGGCACCTATGCATACGGCGCCACAGTCACCATCGACGCTGTCGTAGAAGATGGCTACAGCTGGCAGCAGTGGAGCGATGGCGAGGCTGACAAGCGCCGTTCCTTCACCATGGGCGCCAGCAATGTCAGCCTGACGGCGCAGGCGACGCTGAACCAATACACCATCACCTATGACCTGGCAGGCGGTACCCTGCCGGACGGTGACGCAAACCCTGGCACCTACACCGTAGAGAGCGAGGACATCACCCTCGCCAATCCAACAAAGACCGGCCATGCCTTTGCCGGTTGGACAGGCACCGGGCTCGACGGTGCCTCTGAAACCGTGACCATCGCCCAGGGCAGCACCGGCAACCGTGCCTACACCGCCACCTGGACGGCGAACAGCTACGCCATCACCTACGCAGGCATGGACGGTGCTGAGGCGGGCGGGCATCAGCCAACGAGCCACACCTACGGCACGGCAACCACTGTCTCCGCCCCGACCAAGACCGGCTACACCTTCGCAGGCTGGCTGGTCAACGGCAGCAGCGAAGCCGTCAAGAATCTGACCCTGGGTGCAGAGGCTTACACCGCAGACATCACCCTCACCGCCACCTGGACGGCGAACAGCTACACCGTGGCTTTCGATGCCAACGGCGGCAGCGGCACCATGGCGCCGCAGGCCTTCACCTACGACGAGGCGCAGGCGCTCGCTGCAGCAAGCTTCACCCGCGCGGGGCACACCTTCGCAGGCTGGAACACGGCTGCCGACGGCAGCGGCACCAGCTTCGCAGATGGGACAAGCGTGGTCAACCTGAGCGCAGAGGACGGCGCCAGCGTCGCCCTCTACGCCCAGTGGACGGAGGACGCCAAGTACAGCCTGTCCGGCCAGGTGAACGAATATAACGAATCTGGCGTTACGACGGGCGCTGCCGGTGCGACCGTCACCCTCATGCAGGGGGTGAAAGAAATTGCCCAAACCACCACCGACAGCAGCGGCTGCTATGTGTTCACCAACATTCCGGCTGGCGTCTACAACATTGTGACGAAAAAAGATGATGTGACCACGACCACCATGGTCACCGTGGACGCCGACCATGAAACGATGCCTGACATCACCCTGCCGAAAGGCAGCAAAAATGCCACCGTGGACAACACCGCGGCTGGCGCATTTGCAGCCACCGTTGGCGGGCTGAATGAGATTGCCAACAGTGCACAAGTAGACGATGGGGAAACCGTCACCATCACTTTGGCGGTCACAGAGAAAGAGGATGTGACCAACAGCGGCGAAGCGGAGGACGAGACGCTGAAACAGGAGCAGTCTGCCATCAAGCAGGAAGCCGCCGGTCAGACCCTGGCCTTCCTCGACCTGAGCCTGCTGAAAACAACAACGCCAAACAGCGGCGATGCGAGCACTGTAGATATTGGCGGCAGCAACAGCAGCCTGCTGACCATTGTGGTGCCGTTTGCCACCGACAATCGCCGCCACATCACCGTCTACCGCTATCATGGCGCGGCAGCGGAAGCCCTGCCGGAAGGCAGTGAAAATGCTGTCAACGGCGAATATTTCAGCGTAGGCGATGGCGCCATCACCATCTGCGCCAAGAAATTCTCCACCTACGCCATTGGCTACACCAACCAGCCGTCCACGGGCGGCAGCGTCGGCCTGACGCCGATTGTCACCGAGACGGAGCATGGCAGCGTGAGTCTCAGCCCATCTCGTCCGTCGGTCGGCCAGACTGTGACCATCACGCCGCAGCCGGATGAGGGCTGCACCGTGGCTGCCGTCACGGTGACCGACGCCAGCGGCCAGGCGCTGACCGTGACGAAGAACCACGACGGCACCTGGTCCTATGAACAGCCGCGCGGCCAGGTGACCATTGCCGTCATCTTCCGCCTGGCGAGCGACGCCAGCGACTGTCCGCAGGATGACAGCTGCCCGCTGGCTGGCTACAGCGATTTGCAGATGCACACCTGGTACCACGACTGCGTCCACTATTGCCTGGAAAATGGGCTCATGGTGGGCACGGCACAGGGTGTGTTCTCGCCGGATGCAGCGCTGACCAGGGCGCAGGCCGTGGTCATTCTCTGGCGCAACGAAGGCAGCCCGCTTGTCGAGCAGCCGCTGGATTTTGACGACGTGGCCGACGATGCCTGGTACGCCGACGCCGTGCGCTGGGCCGTCACCGCCGACGTCATGAGCGGCTATGGCAACGGCCGCTTCGGGGCCGACGACCCAATGACCCGAGAGCAGATGGCATCGATGTTCCACCGCTTCGCCCTCCAGAAGGGCGAAGCCGTGAGCGATGGCGCAGCCGTCGACCTGAACCGCTTCAGCGATGCCGACACCATCAGCAGCTGGGCGCTGGACGTTGTCCAGTGGGCCTGCGACACCGGCCTGCTGCGAGGCTTTGAGGACGGGCGGCTGGACCCAACCGGCAGCACCACCCGCGTTCAGTATTCGGCCATGATCATGCGTTTTCTGGAAGACATCACTCAATAAATGTCATAAAAACAGCCGCCGCCTGTCGATGTGATAAGCTCCCCATAGAGTAGATACTCGAAATAACAAAAATCGAGACTACGCCA